>JAVHYA010000111.1 GCA_031119395.1 Pseudomonadota bacterium | reverse complement strand
GGTCTGAGTCCTGCATCGGCCGGAAGCCGCGGCGAATGCCGCGGTTTCTCTTTTTGTTTCGTGCTGTCGTTACGTGACGGCGCGAGCGATTCGACCGTGGCAAGTTGGACGATGAACCAGACGGCATTTGCCGAGATGCGCCAGCTGCCGGCCGCGGAATCGCTGGGCAGTGGCACGAAACTGTGCGCCACATCGATCGCGCCTGGGTCATTCGGAAGAGCAACAGGTCCGGCATTGCCGGAATGCTCCGTGCTTTCAAGCCGGATGGCAGTCCTAAGGCGTGGATCGCAGATTCCCACGCGCCTGACGTGGGTCAAGATGCATGGGTACGCGGGGGCACGAGAACTTGCCGTCGGCGCGCGAAGCGCGTTTCTCGATTCGATTGGGCCGGACAGGGCTTGACATGACCGGATTCGAGCCTGGCTTGCTGGACAAGCTGTTCGACGACGACGTGCGCGGACCGACCACTTCCGTGCTCCGCCTTCACACGCTCGACGAGATGAAGAACGCCGTGGCGCGCGACCTCGAGGCACTGCTGAACACCCGCATGGTGTTCACCGACCAGGCGCTGGCAGCCTTTCCAGAATGCAGCCGCTCGGTGGCCACCTACGGCCTGAACGATTTCTCGGGCCTGAGCCTCGCCAGCCACTACGACCGGCAGTTCATCTGCAGTGCGCTGGAAAGCGCGATCGCACGGCACGAGCCCCGCTTGTGCAATGTGTCCGTGGCCCTCGAAGTCGACCGCCAGCCGAGCACGCAGGTGCTCTTCTTCGGCATCACGGCGCTGCTGCGCCTGCCCAACCTGCGCGAGCCCGTCAACTTCGACGCCATGCTGCAGCCCACCACGCTGCAGTACGCCGTCTCGCGTGGCGCAGGCAAGGGCCGTTTTGCATGAGCATGGACGAACTGCTGCCCTTTTACGAACGGGAGCTCGCCTTCCTGCGCGGCCATGCCCAGGAGTTCGCACGGACCTTCCCGAAGATCGCGGCGCGGCTGGCCATGTCCGCCGACAGCAGCGAGGACCCGCACGTCGAGCGGATGATCCAGTCCTTCGCGCTGCTCACTTCGCGTGTCAGCAAGAAGCTCGACGACGACTACCCGGAGTTCACCGAGGCGCTCGTGGAGGTGCTGTACCCGCACTATCTGCGCGGCTTTCCTTCCTGCTCCATCGCGCAGTTCGATGGGGGGCCGGCCATGGCCCAGCTCACACGCAGCTCGGTGGTGGCGCGCGGCACCCAGCTCCAATCGCACCCGGTGCAGGGCCAGCCCTGCCGCTTTCGCACCGCCTACGACGTGCAGGTGGCGCCTGTTGAACTGAGCGAGGCGGTTTTCCACGCCGTCGCGCTGGCGCCGACGCAAACGGTGCTCCCGCGCCACGCCACGGCGAGCCTGTCGCTGAGCTTCACGGTCGCGGCCGACGATCCGACCTTGAGCTTCCAGAAGCTCGCACTCGACCGCCTGCGTGTCTTCGTCGACGCGGAACCGTCGCTCGCAACGGCGCTGCTCGACGCCATGTTCCTCAAGACCGCTGCCGTCTACGCCGAATTCGGCCGTGATGGCCATTGGCATCCGTTGCGCCAGGCCGTCCTGCACGAGGCGGGCTTCGCCGAGGCCGATGCGTTGATCGATCTGCCTGCGCGCTCCCATCCCGCCTACCGACTTCTGAGCGAGTACTTCGCCTTCCCCGAGAAGTTCAACTTCTTCGACGTGGACCTGGCCGCCGCCTGTGCGTCGGCCGTGTCGTGCCGCGTGCTCACCCTGCACCTGGTCATGCGCGACCTGCGGGCCGACACGCCTGCCGCGCGGCTGCTGGAGAGCTTGTCGCACCGCAACCTGCGGCTGGGCTGCACGCCGGTCATCAACCTGTTCGAACAGCGCGGCGATCCGATCCGCCTGACCCACGTCACCCACGCCTACCCGGTGGTCCCGGATTCGCGCCACGCCCACGCCTACGAGGTCTACAGCATCGACAGCGTGAAGCTGGTGCGGCAGGACGCGGGCGGCGAGGCCCTCGTCGAGTTCCGGCCCTTCTACTCGTTGCACCACGGCGAGGCGCCAGGCGATGCCGAACACTACTGGTTCGCGCGCCGCGACGCGCAGGTGGCGCAGCGCAGCCCGGGCTACGAGACCGAGATCTCGATCGTCGACATCGACTTCCAGCCCACCCTGGCGCGCACCGAGACCTTGAGCCTGGAGCTGACCTGCACCAACCGGGACCTGCCGCACAGCCTGGCTTTCGGTCTGCCCGGGGGCGACCTGTTCGTCGCGGGGCAGAACGCCGCGCAGTCGGTGTCGCTGCTGCGGCGCCCCACGGCGACGCAGCGCCTGCCGCAGGGCAGGGGCCTGCAGTGGCGCCTGGTGTCGCACCTGGCGCTGAACCACCTCTCGCTGGTGTCCAGCGGGCTGCCGGCGTTCAAGGAAGTGCTGCGCCTGTACGAGCGCGGGCGCTCGGCGGTGTCGATGCGGCAGATCGAGGCCATCACCGCCATCGACTCGAAGCCCACGACGCACTGGCTGCCCGGCAAGCCCTTCGCCACCTTCGTGCGCGGCATCGAAGTGCGCCTGACGATCGACGAGAGCGGCTTCGTCGGCAGCAGCCTCCAGGCCTTCGCGCGGGTGCTCGACCATTTCTTCGGGCTCTACGTCCATCTCAACAGCTTCACCCAGCTCGTCGTCGTGTCCGCGCGCGGCGGGCAGGAACTCGTGCGATGCCAGCCCCGCAGCGGCGACTCGATCCTCCTGTGATCGAACAGCTCCGCGAGGAGCCGTTTCGCTTCGGCTTCTTCCAGGCCGTGCGCCTGGTGGAGCTGTCGATGCTGCGCCGGCGCGAACAGGACGCACAGCGGCGCCTGGTACCGGCGGCGCGCATGGTGCCGTACCGCGTGCGCTTTCGCAGTTCGCTCGACCTGTCCTTCCCGCCCAGCGAGATTGCCTCCTTCACCTTGCGCAACGCGGCGGGCGACCTGCTCGACGCACCCGATTGGCAGCTGCCTCCGGGCCCCGGGCAGCAGGCGGCGGTCGAGCGCGTCGAGATGACGCCCGCCTTCTTCGGCATGCTGGGCGCCATGGGCGCACTGCCCATCACCTACACCGAGACCTTCCTGCGCCGCGAGCAGAACTACCGCGACCAGGGCGCGCGCGCCTTCCTCGACATCTTCACCAACCGCTCGACGGCACTGTTCTACGCCGCCTGGCGCAAGTACCGCCTGCCGCTGCACCACGAACACGAGGGGCGCCGCGCCTACCTGCCGGTGCTGCTGTCGCTGGCCGGCCTCGAGCACGCGGCGCAGCGCGACCCGCTGCACCGTGGCGACGGCGAGGTGTTCGACGAGACGGTGGCGGGCTATGCCGCCGCCGTGCGCCACCGGCCGGTGTCCGCCGTCTACCTGCAGCGCGTGCTGGCCGACTACTTCCGCTGCCCGGTGCGCGTGGAGCAGTTCGTCGGCAAGTGGTACGACGTGCCGCAGGGCCAGGTGTCGCGGGCGGGGGCCATCAACGCGACGCTCGGGCACACGGCGCTGGCCGGCGAGCGCGTCTGGCAACGCGACCTGCGCGTGCGGCTGTGGATCGGACCGGTCCGCCGCGACGCGTTCCGCGCCTTCTTTCCCGGCCGCGCCCACGCCCGAGCGCTCGAGAAGATGCTGGCCCTGCTGGCCGGCGTGACCTGCGAGTACGAGGTGCGCCTGGTGCTGGCGCGCGACGAAGTGCAGTCCGTGGTGCTCGACGAGGCGCAGGGCAGCCACCTGGGCTGGGACAGCTTCATCACGACCCGGCCCGTGCCCCACGACCGCAGCGACACCTCCTACGAACTGCACCCGCTGCACGGACACCCTTGCCGCGCCGGCTGTGGCGCATCCCAACCGCACCCTCTGCCATGAGCATCTCGCTGAAGACCCTGATCGGCAAACTCAACCCGGCCGCCCGCGCCGCCACCGAGCGCGCCGCTAACCTGTGCCTGTCGCAAGGCCACTACGAGGTGGACCTGGAGCACCTGTTCCTCGCGCTGCTGGAGCAGCCGCGCAATGACCTCGCGGCCATCCTCCGGGCCGATGGTGTCGACGCCGCGGGCCTGCGCGCCGACCTCGAGCGCGAGCTGCGCACGCTCAAGGACGGCAACGCGCGCACGCCCGTCTTCTCGCAGCACCTGCAGAAGCTCTTCCAGCATGCGTGGCTGCTCGCTTCCCTCGATGCACATGTGCACCAGATCCGCTCCGGCCACCTGGTGCTGGCCTTGCTCACCGAGCCCGACCTGGCGCAACTGGCGCGCCGCGGCTCTGCACTGTTCGCACGCCTGAAGGTCGATGCGCTGAAGCACGACTTCGACCGGGTGACCGAAGGCTCCGAGGAGGCGTGCGGCGAGGCCGCACCGTCGGCAGGCGATGCGGCGCGAACCGACGCGCCGCAGGCCGGCACGCCGGCGCCGGGCCGCACGCCGGCGCTGGACCAGTTCACCACCAACCTCACGCAGCGCGCATGCGACGGCGCGCTCGACCCGGTGGTCGGCCGCGACGCCCAGATCCGCCAGGTGATCGACATCCTGATGCGCCGGCGGCAGAACAACCCCATCCTCACCGGCGAGGCCGGCGTGGGCAAGACGGCCGTGGTCGAAGGACTGGCCCTGCGCATCGCCGCACGGGAGGTGCCCGATGCGCTGCGCGCGGTGCAGGTGCACACGCTCGACATGGGCCTGCTGCAGGCCGGCGCCAGCGTGAAGGGCGAGTTCGAGAACCGGCTCAAGGGCGTGATCGACGAGGTCAAGAAGAGCCCGCACCCGATCGTGCTCTTCATCGACGAAGCCCACACCATGATCGGCGCCGGCGGCCAGGCCGGCCAGAACGATGCGGCCAACCTCCTCAAGCCCGCGCTGGCGCGCGGTGAGCTGCGGACCATCGCCGCCACCACCTGGGGCGAATACAAGAAGTACTTCGAGAAGGACGCCGCGCTGGCCCGCCGTTTCCAGGTCGTGAAGGTCGAGGAGCCGAGCGAAACGCTCGCCGCCGCGATGCTGCGCGGCATGGTGCCGCTGATGGAGAGGCACTTCGGCATCCGCGTGCTCGACGAGGCCATCACCGAGGCCGTGCGCCTCTCCCACCGCTACATCAGCGGCCGCCAGCTGCCCGACAAGGCCGTGAGCGTGCTCGACACGGCCTGCGCCAAGGTCGCGCTGGGGCAGAGCGCCACGCCGGCGGCCATCGAGGAGGCGCAGCGCACCATCGAGCGGATCGACGCCGAGGTGGCCGCCCTCCATCGCGACGATGCCGCCGGTGCGCGCAGCCGCGCGCGCCTGGACGAGCTGGCGCAGCAGCGCACCGGCGCCGCCGTGGCGCTGGTCGAGGCCGAGGCGCGCCTGGCCCGTGAGAGCGCGCTGGTCGATCGCATCACGGCCCTGCGCAGCGCGCGCGGCGCCGCACCGCTCGGCGACGCACCCGTGCCTGGAGCGCGACCGGCCGGCCGCAGGAAGGGCACCGGCGCAGCGGACGAGCTGGAAACGCTGCTCGCCGAGCTCCGCACCCTGCAGGGCGACCAGCCGCTGCGCCCCTTGCAGGTCGACGGCGCCGTGGTGGCCGGCATCGTCTCGGCCTGGACCGGCATTCCCCTGGGCCGCATGGTCAAGGACGAGATCCGCACCGTGCGCAACCTGCGGGCGCTGCTGGCCGAGCGCGTGATCGGGCAGGACCACGCGCTCGACGCCGTCGCCCAGCGCGTGCGCACCGCCAGCGCGCGGCTCGAAGACCCGAACAAGCCGCGCGGCGTCTTCCTGTTCGTCGGCCCCTCGGGCGTCGGCAAGACCGAGACCGCGCTGGCGCTGGCCGACATCCTCTACGGCGGCGAGAAGAAGCTCGTCACCATCAACATGAGCGAATACCAGGAGGCGCACAGCGTCTCCGGCCTGAAGGGCTCGCCGCCCGGCTACGTCGGCTATGGCGAGGGCGGCGTGCTCACGGAGGCCGTGCGCCGCAACCCCTACAGCGTGGTGCTGCTCGACGAGGTCGAGAAGGCGCACCCCGACGTGCTGGAGATGTTCTTCCAGGTCTTCGACAAGGGCTACATGGACGACGCCGAGGGCCGCGAGATCGACTTCCGCAACACCCTCATCATCCTGACCTCCAACGTCGGCTCGGCGCAGATCATGCAGAGCTGCCTCAACAAGGGCGAGGCCGAGCGGCCCGACCCCGAAGCGCTGGCGCAGGCGCTGCGGCCGGTGCTCATGAAGTCCTTCAAGCCGGCCTTCCTCGGCCGAATGAAGACCGTGGCCTTCTACCCGATCGGCGACGAGGTGCTGGCGGAGATCATCGCGCTCAAGCTGGGCCGCATCCGCGAGCGCATCGCCGCCAACCACAAGGCGAGCTTCGAGTGGGACGCGGCGCTGGTCGACGCCGTGCTGGCCCGCTGCACCGAAGTCGACTCCGGCGCGCGCAACGTCGACCACATCCTGGGCGGCACGCTGCTGCCCGAGATCGCCGACGCCGTGCTGGCGCGCATGGCCGACGAGGCGGCCATCGCGAAGATCAAGGTCGGCAGCGGCAAGAACGGCGAGTTCAAGTACCGCATCAGCTGAAAGTTGCTAGCGAAGTTGCTATCGAATCGATAGCAGCCCGCGCAGGCGGGACGGGCGCTGCAGCCCGATCGGGCTTGGAAAGGTCGGCGGCGTCGGGGCGTCAGGCGGCGATGTCCGCCCCGCGCTCGGCCAGCAGCGTGCGCAGCACCGAGCGGTGGCAGTGCGCCTCGTCCTCGCAATAGCAGCCCACGGCCAGCGCCGACTGGTGCGACAGGGCGGCCAGCAGGTCCAGGCTGCGGCTGGCGTCGGCCTCGGCCATCTCGGACTTGTACTTGCGCACGAAGGCGTTCCACTCGGCGGGCGTCTTCGCCTCCTGGCCCCGCTTCATCGTCTCGGCCGAGGGCGCGAGATTGGGGTACCAGACGTCGTACCAGTTCTGCGCGGCGAACTCGGCCTTGGGCACGCCGCGCGGCGGGCGGCGCACGGTGCCGATGCGCAGGCCCTCGCCGGGCGCGCGCGGGGTGCCGAGGCGGACGATGCGGATGCTCATGGTGGGGTCGTTCTCCCTTCGGTGGCGTGTCAGGTGCCCACGATCCCGCCGTCGCGCCGGCGCACGACGACGGTGGCCGAGCGGGGGCGGGCGCTGCCGACGGCTTTCCCGTCCGGCCAGGCGCTGTTGGGCGCTGCGCTGCCGTCGTCGCGCGTCTCGCCGGGGTGCTGCACGTTCACGAACAGCGTGCGCCGGTCGGGTGTGAGCACGCAGCCGGTGATCTCGCAGCCCTTCGGTCCGGTGAGGAAGCGGCGGATGCGCCCCGTGGCCGGGTTGGCGCACAGCAGCTGGTTGTTGCCCAGCGCCGCATAGGGCGGCTTGCCGATGGTCTGGCCGCTCATGTCGGTCTGGATCCACAGCAGCCCGGCGCTGTCGAAGTGCAGGCCGTCGGGGCTGCCGAAGAGGTCGGCCTTCTCGCCGCCCGGGCCGTCCGGGTAGCGCGCGCCGGCCTGCGGCAGGGCCGTGTCGCCGGCCAGCACGAAATGGTCCCAGGCGAAGGTGGTGGCCCCTGCGTCGCCGCCGTCCTCGCGCCAGCGCAGGATGCCGCCGAAGAGGTTGCCGGCCCGCGGGTTGGCGGGGTCGGCCGGCGGCCTGCCGGGGTCGCCGCGCTGGCTGTTGTTGGTGAGGGTCACGTACACCTCGCCGGACTGCGGGTGCACGGCGATCCATTCGGGCCGGTCCATCTTCGTGCCGCCGACGATGTCGCCCGCCAGGCGGGCGTGGACCAGCACGTCGGCCGCATCGGCGAAGCCCGCCGCGGCGTCGATGCCGTTGTGCCCGTGCACCAGCGGCAACCAGCGGCCGCGTCCGCCGTCGTCGTAGCGCGCGACGTACAGCGTGCCGTCGTCCAGCAGGTCGCGGTTCGCGGCGCGCGCTGCGGCGTCCTGCCCCGGCTGCACGCGACGGCGGCTCACGAACTTGTAGATGTATTCGAAGCGCGCGTCGTCGCCCATGTACACGGCCAGCCGGCCATCGCGGGTGAGCGTGCAGGTGGCGCTTTCCTGGCGCTTGCGGCCCAGCGCGGTGCGCTTGACCGGCACCGACTGCGGATCGAAGGGATCGATCTCCACCACCCAGCCGAAGCGGTGCGGCTCGTTGGGATGGCGCGTGAGGTCGAAGCGCTCGTCGTGCCGCCAGTATTCCACCCACTGGCTGCCCGGCACGGTGCCGTAGCGCTGCTGCGCCGGCGTGGCGGTGCGCGCCGCCTCCTTCGGGCCGCCGAAGTAGCCGTGGAAGTTCTCTTCGCAGGTGAGGTAGGTGCCCCAGGGCGTGACACCCATCGCGCAGTTGGCGAAGGTGCCCAGCACGCGCTCGCCCGCCGGGTCGGCAGCGGTGCGCATGCGCGCCGTGCCGGCGGCCGGCCCGGCGATGCGCATCGGCGTGGCAGCGTGGATGCGCCGCGCGAAGCGCGAGGGCAGCACCTGCTGCCAGCCCTGCGCCGTGCGCCGCACCTCGATCACCGACACGCCCATCGCGTGCTGCGACTTGCGCACCTTCTCGGCGGTCCAGGCGGCGGCGTCGGGCACGCCGTCGGTGTGCAGCAGCTGTTCGTCGGTGTACTCGTGGTTCATCACCAGAAGGCCGTGCTCGCTGCTGCCGCCGAAGGGGAAGAAGTGCATGCCGTCGTGGTGCATGCCCGCCTGCACGGCCTGGTCGTCGGCGCTGTTGGAGGCATCGGGCGCGAAGGCCGGCATGCGGCCGGCCACGCCCGTGGGCGATCCCCAGGGATAGAGCAGTTGCCAGTCGTAGCCGGCCGGCACGCGCACGGTGTCGTCGAGGGAGGCGGCCACGCCGGCAAAGGACGGCAGGGTCGCGTCGGTGGCCCCGTGCGCGCAGCCCTGCCCCAGCAGCGACACCACCGCGGCAGCGCCGCCGGCGTGCAGGAAGAGGCGGCGGTCCGGGCGGTCGGGCGGTTCGAGCGGCATGGGCGGTTGTAGCGTGGACGACAGGCGCGATCATCGCCGAACGGGATACTGCAAGGCCCCAAGGAGACACCGGCATGAGCGAGCAACGCATCGAATGGATCCGCCACGACGACGGCGTCGTCGAACTGCACCTGAACCGCCCCGACAAGATGAACGCGCTGGACCCGGCGATGTTCGATGCGCTGGTGGCCGCCGGCGAGCGCCTGCGCGATGACCGTACGGCGCGCGCCGTGGTGCTGACCGGCCGCGGCAAGGCCTTCTGCGCCGGGCTCGACATGGCGTCCTTCGCGCGCATGGGCGACGAGGCCGCGGGCGCCGGCGTGCTGGGGCAGGGCGGCCGCACCGACCTGATCGAGCGCACGCACGGCATCTCCAACGCGGCGCAGTACGTCGCCATCGCTTGGCGCGAGGTGCCGGTGCCGGTGATCGCCGCGGTGCATGGCGTGGCCTTCGGCGGCGGGCTGCAGGTGGCGCTGGGTGCCGACCTGCGCCTGGTCACGGCCGACACGCGCATGTCGGTCATGGAAATCAAATGGGGCCTGGTACCCGACATGGGCGGCACGCCGCTGCTGCGGGCGCTGGTGCGCGACGACGTGGTGCGCGAGCTGACCTACACCGGCCGCATCGTCACCGGCGAGGAGGCCGTGGCCCTGGGCCTGGCCACGCGCGTGGTGGCGGACCCGCTGGCCGAGGCGCAGCGCCTCGCGCACGAGATCGCGGCGCGCAGCCCCGACGCGATCCGCGGCGGCAAGCGCCTGCTCAATGCCATGGCCAACCCCAGCGTGAGCGATGCCGAGCTGCTGCTGGCCGAATCGAAGGAGCAACAGGCACTGATCGGCAGCCCCAACCAGACCGAGGCCGTGCGCGCCAACATGGAAAAGCGCCTGCCGCGCTTTGCCGACCCGGCCTGAGCGTTCGCGCGGCTTTCAAGCCAAATCGGCCCGCAGCGCCCGTGGGGCGGGCGCAGGCAGCTATCGATTTCGTAGCAAAGCAGGTGTTCAGTCGCCGTGGAAGCGCACCCATTCGTCCAGCGGCGCGCGTTCCGACACCAGGGCGTTGACCGGATGCGCCGGGTCGCGCCGCCCGACCGCCATGCCGCAGAACACCATGCGGCTGTCGGGCCAGTCGAGGAAGCGGCTGATCGTCTGCGGGTAGAAGGCCCAACACTCCTGCGCGCAGCTGTCCAGGCCGCGCTCGCGCAACAGCAGCATCACCGTCTGCAGGAACATGCCCAGGTCGCTCCACTGGGGCGGCCCCATCAGCCGGTCGACCGAGCACATCAGCGCGGCCGGTGCGCCGAAGAAAGCGTAGTTGTTGGCGAACCAGCGGCGGCGCGCTGCCTTGTCGTCGCGCGGGATGCCCAGCAGCGCGTACATGTCCTCGCCGACGCGAAAGCGCCGGTCGCGCCAGGGCGCGGGCAGCGAGGGCGGGTACACGTCGTAGGCCGGCGCCTCGGGCTCGGCGCCGGGCGCCAGCCGGGCCTGCATCAGCGCCTTGAAGTCCGCCAGGCGCCGGCCGGTCAGCACGTCCACATGCCAGGGCTGCAGGTTGCCGCCGGAGGGCGCCCGGGCTGCCGCCTGCAGCACCTCGCGCAGCACGTCGGCGGGCACGGGATCGGGGAGGAAGGCGCGTACCGACAGGCGGCTGCGCACCGCGTCGCGGACGGTCAGGAGAGGGGTGTCCATGCGCCCACTGTAGCGAGGGCCGCGTCGGCGCGTGGGCCTGCCCGCGCATGCCCGGCGGCCACGCATCGTCACGACCCCGGATGCGACGGACGC
>JAVHYA010000110.1:3797-11235 GCA_031119395.1 Pseudomonadota bacterium | reverse complement strand
GCCAGCACGGTCGAGAGCGCGAACTTCCATTCGAAGCGGAAGGCCAGGTAGATCATGATGCCGACCACCACCATGGCCAGCGCCTTCAGGCCGTTGGTGGTGAGCTCCTCGCCCACCTGCGGGCCCACGAACTCGTTGCCACGCAGCGTCGCGGTGGCGTCGGCGGCCTTGAGCGCGTCCATGACCTGGGCGCTCTGCTGGGCCGAGGTCTGGCCCTTTTGCACCGGCAGCCGGATCTGCACGTCGCGCGACGAGCCGTAGTTCTGCACCAGCACGTCGGCATAGCCCAGCTTGCTGATCGTCTCGCGGACCTTGCCCACGTCGACCGGCTGCTCGTAGGCCACTTCCATCACCGTGCCGCCGGTGAATTCCACCGACAGGTGCAGCCCGCGGTGGAAGATGAAGAACACCGCCAGCAGGAAGGTGATGATCGAGATCGCGTTCAGCACCAGCGCATGGCGCATGAACGGGATGGTCTTGTGGATGCGGAAGAATTCCATCGCGGGCTCCTTACTTGGCGTCGGCCGCGACGGCCGGGTCGGTGGCGGGCTTCCAGACCGTGCCGATGGACACGCTCTTGAGCTTCTTCTTGCGGCCGTACCAGAAGTTCACCAGCCCGCGCGAGAAGAACACCGCCGAGAACATCGAGGTGACGATGCCGATGCAGTGCACCACCGCGAAGCCGCGGATCGGGCCCGAGCCGAAGGCCAGCAGCGCGATGCCGGCGATCAGGGTGGTCACGTTCGAGTCGAGGATGGTGCCCCAGGCCCGGTCGTAACCGGCATGGATGGCTGCCTGCGGCGAGGCGCCGTTGCGCAGTTCCTCGCGCACGCGCTCGTTGATCAGCACGTTGGAGTCGATGGCCACGCCGATCGCCAGCGCCATGGCCGCGATGCCCGGCAGCGTGAGCGTGGCCTGCAGCAGCGAGAGGATGGCCACCAGCAGCAGCAGGTTCACGGCCAGCGCGATCGAGGAGAACACGCCGAACAGCGCGTAGTACACGCACATGAACAGCATGATCGCCAGGAAGCCGTAGAGCACGCTCTTGAAGCCCTTGTCGATGTTGTCGGCGCCCAGGCTCGGGCCGATGGTGCGTTCCTGGATGATCTCCATCGGCGCGGCCAGCGAGCCGGCGCGCAGCAGCAGGGCCAGGTCGTTGGCCTCGGTGATGCCCATGGCACCCGAGATCGAGAAGCGCGTGCCCAGTTCGCCGCGGATGGTGGCCACCGAGATCGCCTCGCCCTTGCCCTTCTCGAACAGGATGATGGCCATGCCCTTGTTCAGGTTCTCGCGGCTGACGTCGCGCATCACGCGCCCGCCCTTGGCATCCATGGTGAGCGTGACGCCGGGCTCCTGCTTCTGCGAATCGAAGCCGGCCTGCGCGTCGCTGAGGTTCTCGCCCGTCACCAGCACCTGCTTCTTGACGATCACCGGCTGGCCGGTGCGCGTGGGGAAGCGCTCGGAGCCGAAGGGCACCGGGCCGTTGCCCAGCGCCGCGGCGCGGCCCTCGGGGCTCTCGTCGACCAGGCGCATCTCCAGCGTGGCGGTGCGGCCGAGGATGTCCTTGGCCTTGGCCGTGTCCTGCACGCCGGGCAGCTGCACCACGATGCGGTCCAGGCCCTGCTGCTGGATCACGGGCTCGGCCACGCCCAGCTCGTTGATGCGGTTGTGCAGCGTGGTGATGTTCTGCTTGAGCGCCTGGTCCTGCAGGCGGCGCGCCGCCTCGGGCTTGATGCTGATGGCCAGCTTCCAATCGCTGCCGTCCTGGCTTTCCACGGCCGTGAGGTCGGCGAACTGGTCGGTCAGGATGGTCTTGGCCGCGTCCTTGGCGGCCGCATCGCGAAAGCGCGCCTCGAGCGACTGGCCGTTGCGCGTGACCGAGCTGCCGCGCAGGTTCTTGTCGCGAAAGGCGCTGCGCAGGTCGCTGGCGAAGGTTTCGGCACGCTTGTCGAGCGCGCCCTTCATGTCGACCTGCAGCACGAAGTCCACGCCGCCGCGCAGGTCCAGGCCCAGGTACATCGGGTAGGCGTGCAGCGCCGTCAGCCAGGCCGGAGAACGCGAGGCGAGATTGAGCGCCACGGTGTAGCCCGGATCGCTCGCATCGGGCACCAGCGCGCGCTGCAGCACGTCGCGGGCCTTGAGCTGCTCGTCGGGCGTCGCGAAGCGCGCACGCACCGAGCTGGCATCGAGCGTCAGCAGGTCGGGCGTGAGGTTGGCCGCCTTGAGGGCCTCTTCCACGCGGGCCTGCGTGGCCGCGTCGACCTTGACGGTCGACTTGGCGGCCGACACCTGCACGGCCGGCGCCTCGCCGAAGAAATTGGGCAGGGCGTAGATGAGCCCCAACAGCAGCACGATCACGATGATCGCGTACTTCCAGACCGGGTAACGGTTCATGATCGCGCGTATTGCCTGCAAAAACGCACGGGCCTCAACGGCGCGGAGGCCGGCCCCACTCGCGTGGCGGCGGCCTCCGGCATGGGCGCCCGTGCGGCGTCTTCCTTACTTGTACGAGCCCTTGGGCAGCACCTGCACCACCGCACTGCGCTGCACCTTGATCTCGACGCCGTTGGCGATTTCGAGCGTGAGGAACTGGTCGCCCAGCACGCTGATGCGGCCCAGCAGGCCGCCGGCGGTGGCCACCTCGTCGCCCTTGGCCAGGGCGTCGAGCATGGCGCGGGCTTCCTTCTGGCGCTTCATCTGCGGGCGGATCATCACGAAGTACAGCACCACGAACATCAGCAGCAGCGGCAGCATGCTGGCGAGCGAGGACATCATGTCGCCGCCACCGGAGGCGGCCGGGGCGGTCTGGGCGAAAGCAGTGGAAATGAACAAGAGCGTCTCCAACGGAGGTCAGGGATGGGAGCGCCGGCACGGCCGGCGGCTCCAGGGCCGCAGGGCGCGGCCGGCACGCGCCACCCGAGGGGCGGCGCACAACCGGGGGATTGTATGCGCCGCGCCTGTGGCCACCGCGGCCTTTCCCGGCGGGCGCTTCAGGGCATTGGCGCCGCTTTCCCCTCGCCTGTTCGCTATGTTTTTGATAGCTGTCGGCGCAGGCGGGACGGGCGCTGGCGCCCGATTTGCCTTCTAAGCCTCAGGCGACCGCGCGCTGAGCGCCCTGCGGCGCGCGCCAGCGCGCCAGCAGGTCGTTCCAGCGGATGCGGGCGGCCGCGAGGTTGCGTTCCTTCACGTGGCCGTAACCGCGGATCTGCTCGGGCAGGGCCGCGATCTCCACCGCCAGCGCGTGGTTCTGCGCCGTGAGACTGCGCAGCAGCTCCTCGACGGTGGCGCGGTACTCGCCGATCAACGCGCGCTCGGTCTTGCGTTCCTCGGTGCGGCCGAAGGGGTCGAGCACCGTGCCGCGCAGGCCCTTGAGCTTGGCCAGCAGCCTGAAGCCGGTGAGCATCGACGGGCCGTACTTCTTCTTGATCAGCTCGCCCTTGGCGTTCTTCTTCGCCGTCGCCGGCGGCGCCAGGTGGTAGTTGAGCGTGAAGTCGCCCTCGAACATGCCGTTGACCCTGGCCAGGAAGGCCGTGTCGCTGTGCAGGCGCGCGACCTCGTACTCGTCCTTGTAGGCCATCAGCTTGAAGAGGTAGCGCGCCACCGTCTCGGTCAGCGTGGTCTTGCCCAGCGGCGCCTCGGCCTGCTGCACCTTCTGCACGAAGGCACGGTACAGCTCGGCGTAGGCGGCGTTCTGGTAGGCGGTGAGGAACTCCACGCGGCGCGCCACCAGCGATTCGACGGTGTCGCGCTTCTTGAACTCGATCACCTGGCCGGGGTTCAGCCGCTTGGCCAGGTCGCCGGGCCGGTGCGCGGCCTGGCGACCCCATTCGAAGGCCGCCTTGTTGGCGTCGATCGCCACGCCGTTGAGCTCGATGGCCCGCATCAGCGACTCATGGCCCAGCGGGATCCAGCCCTTCTGCCATGCGTAGCCCAGGATCATGGGGTTGACGTAGATCGTGTCGCCCATCAGCTGCGTGGCGGCCGCGTCGGCGTCGAAGCTGCCCAGCCCCGCCTCGCCGACGGCCTTGGCGATCTGCACCGCGCAGGCGTCCTGAGGGTTCTGCCAGTTGGCGTTCTTCACGAAGCTGGCCGTGGGCGCGCTGTGGCTGTTCAGGGCCACGTGCGTGCGCCCCTCGCGCATGCGCGCCAGCGTCTCGTAGTTGACGGTGACGATCGGGTCGCAGGCCAGGATCAGGTCGGCCGCGGCCGTGCCCACGCGGGTGGTCCGGATGTCGTTCTGCGAATCGCCGATGAGCACGTGGCTCCAGGTCGCGCCGCCCTTCTGCGCCAGGCCCGCCGCGTCCTGGGTGACGATGCCCTTGCCCTCGATGTGCGCGGCCACGCCCAGCAGCTGGCCGATGGTGATGACGCCGGTGCCGCCGACGCCGGCCACCACGATGCCCCACACCTGGCCGCCGTGCAGCGAAGGCAGCGCCGGCTCGGGCAGTTCGCCCAGGTCGGCCGGCGTCGCGGCCTTGCTCGCCTTGGCCTTCTTCTTGAGCTGCCCGCCCTCGACGGTGATGAAGCTCGGGCAGAAGCCCTTCACGCAGCTGACGTCCTTGTTGCAGGTGCTCTGGTTGATGGTGCGCTTGCGGCCGAACTCGGTTTCCAGCGGCTCCACGCTCATGCAGTTGCTCTTCACGCTGCAATCGCCGCAGCCTTCGCACACCAGCTCGTTGATGACCACGCGCACGGCCGGATCGACGGCCTTGCCGCGCTTGCGGCGGCGGCGCTTCTCGGTGGCGCAGGTCTGGTCGTAGATGATGGCCGTGGTGCCGGCGATCTCGCGGAATTCGCGCTGGATCTCGTCGAGCTGGTCGCGGTGGCGCACCTGCACCTTCTCGCCGCCGTAGGTGCCCGGGATGTGCACGCCCTCGTACTTCTGCGGCTCGTCGGTGACGATCACCACCTTCCTCGCGCCCTCGGCATGCAGGCTCTCGGCGATCTGCAGTACCGAATGACCCTCGGGCCGCTCGCCCACCTGCTGGCCGCCGGTCATGGCCACGGCGTCGTTGTAGAGGATCTTGTAGGTGATGTTCACGCCCGCCGCGATGCTCTGGCGGATGGCCAGCAGGCCGCTGTGGAAGTAGGTGCCGTCGCCGAGGTTGGCGAAGATGTGCTGCTCGTTGGAGAACGGCGCCTGGCCCACCCACGGCACGCCCTCGCCGCCCATCTGCGTGAAGCCGTAGGTGGCACGGTCCATCCAGTTGGCCATGTAATGGCAGCCGATGCCGGCCATCGCGCGCGAGCCCTCGGGCACCACCGTGCTGGTGTTGTGCGGGCAGCCGGAGCAGAACCATGGCACCCGGTCGGCCCCCTGCACGCCGTCGGCCTGCAGCACCTGCATGGAGCGTTCCTTGGCCTCCAGGATGGCCATCTGCGCCTCGACGCGCGCCACCATGTCGGCGCCGCCCGATTCGAGCACGCCGGTCTTCTTCAGCCGCTGCACCAGCGCCTTGGCGATCAGTGCCGGGTTCAGGTCGGCGTTGGCGCGCAGCAGGGTGTTGGCCGTCGGGTTGGGCATGGACCATTCGCCGCCCGAGTGGTCGTTGCCCAGCTCGTTGAACTTGCCCAGCACGTTGGGCCGCACGTCGGGGCGCCAGTTGTAGAGCTCTTCCTTGAGCTGGTACTCGATGACCTGGCGCTTTTCCTCGACCACCAGGATCTCCGTGAGCCCGGTGGCGAAGTCGCGCGTGAGCTGCGCCTCCAGCGGCCACACGACGTTGACCTTGTGCAGGCGAATGCCCAGCTGCCGGCAGGCCGCGTCGTCCAGGCCCAGGTCGATCAGCGCCTGGCGCGTGTCGTTGAAGGCCTTGCCGCTGGCCATGATGCCGTAGCGGTCGTTGGGCCCCTCGATCACGTTGTGGTTGAGCCGGTTGGCGCGGATGTAGGCCAGCGCGGCATACCACTTGTAGTGCATCAGGCGCGCCTCCTGCTCCAGCGGCGCGTCGGGCCAGCGGATGTGCAGGCCGCCGGGCGGCATCTCGAAATCGGTCGGGATGACGATGTCGACGCGCTCGGGGTCGATCATGGCCGTGGCGCTGGATTCGACGATCTCCTGGATCGTCTTCATGCCCGACCACACGCCCGAGAAACGGCTCATCGCGAAGGCGTGGATGCCCAGGTCCAGGATCTCCTGCACGTTGGTGGGGAAGAACACCGGCGTGCCGCAGGCCTTGAAGATGTGGTCGCTCTGGTGCGCCGCCGTGCTGCTCTTGGAGATGTGGTCGTCGCCGGCCACCGCGATCACCCCGCCCCACGGCGTGGTGCCGGCCATGTTGGCGTGCTTGAAGACGTCGGAGCAGCGGTCCACGCCGGGACCCTTGCCGTACCAGATGCCGAAGACGCCGTCGAACTTCTGCGTCTCCTTCGGCGAGAAGCCCAGCATCTGCGTGCCCCACAGCGCCGTGGCCGCGAGTTCCTCGTTCACGCCCGGCTGGAAGACGATGTTCTGTGCCTTGAGGTACTTGCTCGCCTTCCACAGCGCCTGGTCGTAGCCGCCCAGCGGCGAGCCGCGGTAGCCGCTGACGAAGCCGGCCGTGTTCTTGCCCTGCTGCGCATCGCGCAGGCGCTGCAGCATGGGCAGCTTGACCAGGGCCTGCACGCCGCTCATGAAGGCGCGGCCGTAATCCAGGGAGTACTTGTCGTCGAGCGTGACCGTCTCGAGGGCCTTGCGGATGTGCTCGGGCAGGGGGGCGTTCATGCCATGCCTCCCGGCGAGCCGCCTCTGGAAAGGCATGCGCCCCCTCGGGGGGCAGCGATGACACGCGGTGAAGAGCGTGGGGGCGTCATGTTTTGTCTCCGTGGCTGTGCCTTGTGGGCGTGGCGTGGTCGGTGGGGCTCAGGCGGTCGGGTGAACACACTTGCCCCGCGGCCATGATGCTCGCAAAGTGTATGCCCGGCGCGCCGACAGGTGTTTGCTTTCTATGCCTCAAACTCGGCCCTTCAAGAAAGCTTCTTTCGCAAGGGTGGAAGATATGGAAAGAATAGACAAGTACGACCTCGCGATCCTGAAAGAATTGCAGGCCGACGCCCGGCTCACCAACGCCGAACTTGCCCAGCGCGTGGGCCTGTCGGCCGCGCCCTGCTGGCGGCGCGTGCGCGCCCTCGAAGCGGCGGGCTACATCAAGGGCTACCACGCCGAGATCGACCGCCACAAGATCGGCCTGGGCGTGCTGGCCTTCGTGCGCGTGGACACCGAGCGCGTGACCGGCGACGCCACACGCAAGCTCGAGGAGGCCATCCGCACCATGCCCGAGGTCGTCGCCTGCCACTACATCAGCGGCACCGGCACCTTCGAGCTGCAGGTGGTGGCGCAGGACCTGGACGGCTTTTCCCGCTTCGCGCGCGAGCATCTGATGAACCTGCCCAACGTGAAGGACCTGCACACGAGCTTTTCGCTCGGCGAGGTGAAGGCGAGCCGGGCGCTGCCGCTGGC
>JAVHYA010000110.1:0-3697 GCA_031119395.1 Pseudomonadota bacterium | reverse complement strand
CTCCTCGATCAAAGACGATCCAGCAGCTGTGCCTTCTTGCTCGTGAACTCTTGATCCGTCAGCACGCCCCGCGCGTGCAGCTCGGCCAGCTTGGAGAGCAGATCCAGGGTCTGCGCCTGCGATGTCGGCGCAGCGATGGCGGCAGGCCCGGCATCGACGGCGCTCGACCCGTCCGCAACGGCGCTGGCGCGCTTCGGTCGGTCGCGCCTCCCGTCCGCCCCGGTCCCTGCGTCATCGTCCGGTGAGGGCACCTGGGTGCCCTGGGCGGGAGCGCCCACCTCCCGCAACGAAGCGAGGTCGACCGGACCATGCTGGCTGGTGAAGGTGATGGTTCCCCCGGCGCTCTGTTGTTGGGCCACGCCATGGATGGCGTGGTCGGCGGTGTCGAAGACCCGGCGGTGGCCGTTGCCTTCCACCACCAGCCGTCGATGCGCAGGGAACCAGGCGTAGCGCATTCCGTTCTGCGAACCGCTGGCAGCGGGGACGCCAAACTGCTCCTGCGCCGACGGAGGGTGGCCGGCCATGTCGAGAGGGCTCTGCACCATCGGCGGCACGCTCGCGTCGACCAGGGGCGCCAGCGCTTCGCACAGCGCCGCGACGCGACCCGCCAGGCGATGGTTGAACATGTCGCCCACCATCACCATGCCGTTGCGCATCCACTGCCCGGAACCCCCCAGCTCGGGATGGCTGAACTGCGCCATGGCGCCGCCCCCGGCCGCTATCGCCCGGGACAGCTCGTTCAGCGCCTCGATCGAGAAACCATGCTGCGAGGCAAGAACGGCGCGCGCCGGGTCCCGGTCGCCGTGGCCTTCGCCGACATCCACGCCACGATGCACCGCGTTCCCGGTCGCATCGACGCGCCGTGGCACATCAACTTTGTCGACGCTGCGAGTGATTGGCGGCTTGGTCATGACGCCGACTGTCGCTTCGCCTCTCGCGGGCGCCATCGGCAACGCAAGCCGTTGCCAGGTAGGCCTTGGCCTATAGCCGCCGGCCTGCCCGCCTCGACATGCAGCCGATCGGCGTGTCGTCCGACGCCGCGAAAACTGTACGTTCATACAGTGACTGGCTTCAACAGGAGATTCGCCATGACCGACAAGGCCACCCAGACGCACGCTCGCGAGAGCAACATGGAAAAAGATCCCAGCACGTGGGTCACGGGCGACGAGCCCATGACCGGCGCCCAGCACTCCTATCTGAAGACCCTTTCGGAGGAGGCCAAGGAAACTTTCGACGACAGCCTGACCAAGGCGCAGGCTTCGGAGCGCATCGAGGAGCTCCAGGCCGTGACCGGTCGGGGCGAGCCGCACAAGGGCTGACGCCGGCGCGCCCGCGCGAAGCGCCGGCGTACGGCTCGAGCGCGCCGCGCCTTTGCCTGTTCAGACCGTCAGCGGCGCCGGGCACTCCGCCGGATCTTCTCCATGAAGCCGGGCGGCTTGGCTTGGACCCAATGGATGAAGCGGGCCACCGCCGGATGGCGCTTGAGCGCTTCGATGGTGGGGTATTCGCGCGCAAGCTCGGCCTCGGTGAAGAGCGCGTGCAGTTGACGATGGCAGATGCGATGCAGCACTTGCGTCAGCCTGCCGCCCTGGGAGCGCGGAACGAGATGGTGTGCGTCCCTTTGATCTGCCGGGATCGGACGGCCGCACAGCGGGCAGATCGGATCCTCCGAAGCTGCCGTCGTCAGCACCCGAGCCCAAGCGGCGGCCTGCTGTTGACGCTTGATTCGGCCCAGACTCATCGGCCCAGTATCACGGCGACCCCTCGACGGTGGTCAAGCCACATCGCGCTGCAGCGCCCGCAGTCCGTGCGGCAAATGCCATCATCTCGATAGCAGCCGACAGCCGGCTTCGCCGCCCTGCCGGCGGGCACGCCACAATCACCCGGCCCCATGCCGCCCATCGCCCCCGAAGAATCCGCCCTCCCGCCCCTGAAGCCCCGGCCGCCGAAGCTCGCGGCGCTGGAGCCATTGAAGCTGCCGGTGTTCCGCATGCTGTGGAGCACCTGGCTGATCGCCAACGTCTGCATGTGGATGAACGACGTGGCGGCGGCGTGGATGATGACGACGCTCACCTCCTCGCCGGTGTGGGTGGCGCTGGTCCAGTCGGCGTCCACGCTGCCGGTGTTCCTCCTGGGCCTGCCCAGCGGCGCGCTGGCCGACATCCTGGACCGGCGGCGCTGGCTGGTGGCCACGCAGTTCTGGCTGGCCGGCACGGCCATCGTGCTGTGCGCGGCGATCGCCCTGGGCTGGATGAACGCGCCGCTGCTGCTGCTGCTGACTTTCGCCAACGGCATCGGGCTGGCGCTGCGCTGGCCGGTGTTCTCGGCCATCGTGCCCGAGCTGGTCACGCGGCCGCTGCTGCCGGCGGCGCTGGGCCTGAACGGCATCGCGATGAACGCCTCGCGCATCATCGGCCCGCTCACGGCCGGCGTGCTGATCGCCAGCGCGGGCAGCGTATGGGTGTTCGCGCTCAACGCGGTGCTGTCGGTGGCCTCGGGCTTCGTGGTGCTGCGCTGGCGCCGCGAGCACACGCCCAACCCGCTGGGCCGCGAGCGCCTGATCAGTGCGATGCGCGTGGGCGTGCAGTTCGTGCGCCAGTCGGCCCGCATGCGGGCGGTGCTCACGCGCATCGCGATCTTCTTCCTGCATTCCACCGCGCTGCTGGCGCTGCTGCCGCTGCTGGCGCGCGGCCTGCAGGGCGGTGACGCCGGCACCTTCACGCTGCTGCTGGCCTCGATGGGTGCGGGCGCGATCGTGGCGGTGCTCTTCCTGCCCCGGCTGCGCCAGGCGCTGGGGCGCGACCAGCTGGTGCTGCGCGGCACCGCCCTGCAGTCGGCCGCCACGGCGGTGATGGCGGTGGCGCCCAACACCTGGGTGGCGGTGCCCGCGATGTTCTTCGGCGGCGCGGCCTGGATCACGGTGGCCAACTCGCTGTCGGTGTCGGCCCAGCTCGCGCTGCCCGACTGGGTGCGCGCGCGCGGCATGGCGACCTACCAGATGGCCATCATGGGTGCGAGCGCCTTCGGCGCCGCGCTGTGGGGCAACGTGGCCGAGGCCAGTTCGCTGCGCACCAGCCTGCTGGTGGCGGCGGTGAGCGGCACGGCGGTGATGCTGCTGGCGCTGCGCTTCGTGACCGACCATGCCGACGAGGACGACATGAGCCCCGCGCAGGCCGGCTGGGCCGCCGGGCCGCCGCCCGAGCCGCCCGAGGAAAGCGGCCGCGTGGTGGTGACGGTCGAATACATCATCGACCCGGCGCGCGCCGCCGCCTTCCACCTGGTGATGCAGCAGACGCGCCGCGTGCGCCTGAGCCAGGGCGCCGTCGGCTGGGAGCTGCTGCACGACGTGGGCCAGCCCGAGCGCTACGTCGAGGAGATCGTCGACGAGTCGTGGACCGAGCACCTGCGCCGCTTCAGCCGCGCCACGGCCACCGACATGGCGCTGCGCGAGCGGCGGCTGGCCTTCCACCTGGGCGAGTCGCCGCCGGTGGTGACGCGCTACGTCGTGCGGCGTTGAAAGGCGTCTCGCCCACATCGTCACGATCGTGACGAATTCGGCCGCACCGCCCGCCAGGCGGGCGCTGGCGGCCGATTGCACTTTCGTGCTCGGGCCCCCATCGCGGTCCGTGCATCCACGGTCGGCAGCTCGACCGCACTCCAGCCCGGGAAAGCCACGCACCCACATCCGGCGTGGGCG
>JAVHYA010000109.1 GCA_031119395.1 Pseudomonadota bacterium | reverse complement strand
AAAGTGGCTGCGG
The DNA here is from genome assembly GCA_031119395.1 of Pseudomonadota bacterium. Lineage (GTDB taxonomy): Bacteria > Pseudomonadota > Gammaproteobacteria > Burkholderiales > Burkholderiaceae_C > Xenophilus. The sequence goes on along the minus strand of JAVHYA010000109.1, from coordinate 11,296 downwards.
CGCCCGGGGGACGGGCGCCGGCAGCTATGAATTCAGGAGCAAGACCGGGTGTTCAGGCCGATCGCCGCATCGCTGCGGTGAGCGCCGAGGGCGACCGGTAGCCCGTCCGTCGCGCGGCCTCGGCCACGCCCATGCCGCCCAGGCGCAGCGCGCGGGCCTGGGCCAGCCGTTGCCCGCGCAGCCATTGCATCGGGCTCACGCCCATGTGCTGGCGGCAGCGTTCCGAGAACTGGCCGGGGCTCAGATGGACCTGCCGCGCCAGATCGGCCACCGTCAGCGGCAGATGCCAATGCGTGCGCAGCCAGGCCGCCAGCGCCAGCCAGTCGATGGGCCGGTGGCCGCGGGCGAGCGCTTCGCCCGGTCCCCACGCTTCGCGCAGCAAGGCCGGGCCCTGCAGCAGCGCCAGCGCGGATGCGGTTTCCCTTTCGAGGCTGAGCGCCAGGTAGCGCGCCAGTGCACCCACGCGCGCGTCGGTCGGCGCCTGGCCGGCGCGAGCCGCCCAGACCGCGTCGGACGTGTCCAGCACCAGGCAGCGGCTGCCGCCGGGCGCGGCCGCCTCGAAGTCGTGCCGCTCGCCCGGGGCGACCACCACGCCCTGGCCTTCGCCGACGCGCTGGCCGCGGCCTTCGACCTCCAGCTCGAGCACGCCCTGCAGCCCGACCAGCACCTGGAAGTGCGCGTGCGCATGGCTGCCGCGCGAGGCACCGTAGTCGCGCACCGACAGTGAGGTGGCCGGCCTGCTGCCCATGGCGATCAGCCCAGGCGCAGCAGCGCCGCGCTCAGCGCACACACCACGAGGAACGGCACGCTGATGCGGTGGAACTCCGCCAGCCCGTTCGGCACGCGCGCCAGCCGCAGCGCGATGAGGTTGGCCAGCGAGCCCAGCACGCAGCCGAAGCCGCCCACGCTCACGCCCGCAGCGAGCGCAGGCAGGTCCTTCACGTAGCCGTCGAGCAGGATGGTGGCGGGCACGTTGCTGATGAACTGCGAGCTCACGATCGCCGCGAGGTAGGCCCGCCAGCCTTCCTCGATGGGCCAGTGCCTGAGCAGCGCCGACACCTGCGGCAGCTCGGCCAGCTGGCGCAGGTCGACGAACATCAGCGCGATGATCGCCAGCAGCGCCCAGTCGATGCTGCGCAGAACGCGCGGATGCACGATGGCGAAGGCGATGGCCACCACCGTCAGCCCCGCGACCAGCCAGTGCCGGTCGAGCGCGACCACGAAGGCCACGAAGAGCACCGCCGACACCCACAGCAGCCTCGGCTGCACCGGCGCGCTGTCGGCGCCCGGGCGCAGCGTGATCGCATGCCGCGGCACCAGCAGCCACACGGCGACCGCCAGCCAGGCCAGCATGATCGCCACCGTCGGCGCCATCATGGCCATGAAGCCGAAGAAGCTCTGGCCGCTCTGGTGCCACAGGAACAGGTTCTGCGGGTTGCCGATGGGCGTGAGGGCCGAGCCGGCGTTGACCGCCAGCGCCTGCAGCACCACCAGCCGCGCCAGCGGCAGGTGCGCCTGCGTCGAGAGCACGCGCGTGAGCGGCACCAGCAGGAACAGGCTCACGTCGTTGGTCACCAGGGCCGACAGCAGCGCCGCGCCGCCCGAGAGCCAGAAGGCGAGCTGGCGCTGGTCGGTCACGCGCGCCAGCAGGCGCTGGGCCGCCGACTGCAGCACGCCGCTTTTCTCCACGCCCTGCGTGATGGCCAGCAGCCCGGCCAGCGCACCCACGGTCTGCCAGTCGACCAGGCGCAGCCACTCCATCGGCGGACGGGGCCGCAACACCGCGAAGAGCACGGCCACGGCCAGCAGCACCCACAGCAGGCCGTTGCCGGCGGGCGGCGCCCCTTCGTCGGGTGCGGAGGAAGCGGGCGTGGCCGGCGCGGTGCGCAGCGGATCGGTCATGGGCGGGGCAGGGCGGCGATGCGAAGGGATGGCAGTGTGCACCAGTGCGCCGGCACCGCGCCGGCGGGCATTCGCCGTGCGCATGTCGGCGGCCACGCCGGCCGGTGCGCCGCGTGCTTCCTCAGCGGGTCCAGGCCTCGCGCAATTCGCGCTTGAGCACCTTGCCGATGGCGCTGCGGGGCAGTTCGTCGATTCGGCGCAGGCCGGCCAGGCGCTGCGTCTTGCCCAGCTGCGCGTTGGTCCAGGCCAGCAGCTCGTCGTCGCTCGCCGTGGCATCGGGCCGCACGACGACGAACGCGACCGGGGTCTCGCCCCATTGCGTGGACGGGATGCCGATCACCGACGCGTCGGCCACGTCCGGGTGGCGGCGCAGCACCGCTTCCAGGTCGCTCGGGTAGATGTTGAAGCCGCCGCTGATGACCATGTCCTTCTTGCGATCGAAGAGGGTGAGGAAGCCCTCGGCGTCGAAGCGGCCGATGTCGCCGGTGCGGATGAAGCGCTTGCCGTCGGGCGCGAACCACTCGGCCTCGCGCGTCTTCGCGGGCTGCTTGTGGTAGCCGTTCATCATGCCGCCCGAGTGGCCGACCACCTCGCCGGCCTCGCCCGCAGGCACCTCGCGGCCGGCCTCGTCGATCAGGCGGATGTCGCTGCCCGGCGCGACCTGGCCCACGGTGTGCAGCTTGTCGGGATGGTGGTGCGCCTCGAGGATGCAGGTGCCGCCGCCTTCGGTCATGCCGTAGAACTCGATCAGCCCGCCGGGCCAGCGCTTCAGGATGTCGGCCTTCAGCGCGGCGCCGAAGGGCGCGCTGGTGCAGAACTTGGCCTGGAAGCTCGACAGGTCGAAGCGGTCGAACTCCGGGTGCGCCATGAGGCGCTGGTACTGCACCGGCACCAGCATGGTGTGCGTGACACGGTGGCGCTGCGCGAGCGCCAGGTAGCCCAGCGCGTCGAACTTCGGCATCAGCACCACGCAGCCGCCGTAGGCCAGCGTGGGGAAGAACACCACCAGCGTGGTGTTGGAGTACAGCGGCGTCGACAGCAGCGTGACGGTGTCGGGCCCGTAGCCGTACACCTGCCCGCGCTTGACGTGCGCCCAGCGCATGCCGTGGCCCTGCACGATGCCCTTGGGCTCGCCCGTGGTGCCGGAGGAGTAGATGATGTTGAAGGGCCAGGCCGGCTCGGGCGCGACCGGCGCCGGGTGCGTGCCGGCGGGCGCCATCCAGTCGCCCACGCGTGGCCCCGCGCCGCCCGCGAGCGCGATGCGCGGCAGGTGCCCGCCCGCGTCGCCCAATGCCAGCGTGCCGGTGTCGTCGACGAAGAGCAGCCGCGCCTCGGCGTCGTCCAGCATGCGCGCCAGGCTGGCCGAGGTGCTGCTCGGCGCCAGCGGCGCAACGGCGATGCCGGCGCGCAGCGCGCCGAGGAACACCGTCGCGTACTCGACCGACGCGTCGGCGCAGATCGCGATCGCGTCGCCGGGCACGAGGCCCTCGCGCTGCAGCGCGGCCGCGACGCGGTCCATGCGGTCGTCCAGTTCGGCGTAGTCGATCTGCTGGCGTGCGTCGGCCAGGGCCGGCTGCGTGGGCCGCTCGCGCGCATGGTCGCGGATGAAGTCGGCGATCACGCCGTAGTCGCGCTCGAGCGCCGCTTCGATGGATGTCATGGGTCGGTCTCCGATTTCTGGTCTCGTGCGCCACGCTGCTCGGGCGTGAGGCGGTCCAGCATAGCGACGCCGATGCGCGACGGCCGTCACGCGCATGTCACGCCACCGTCAGCCGCCGCTCAGGCCGCGCGGGCGAGCATGGACGCTTGTCCACAGGGGGAGCGTATGGGCCTGCTCGACGTGCTCCAGCGGATCACGCAACTCACCGATGCCCACGCCGACCGGGCATCGTCGACGCGGTCAGCGGCGTCCATGCGCAGCGCGCCGGCCTCATCAAGACCCTCGGCGGCGCGGCGCTGATGATCGTCACGAACGTGACGAATTCCGCCCTGACGCCCGCCTGGCGGGCGCTGCGGGCCGATTGCACTTCGGGCCTGCCTGATGCTGCTCAGCCCAGGGGCCGGAGCAGATCGGCCACATCGTCCTCGGTGAAGAGCGGCGCTTCCCGCGGCACCACGCCGTGCAGCAGGCCCTGGGCCAGCGCGGCCTTGCGCGCCTGCAGCGCCAGGATGCGTTCCTCGATCGTGCCTTCGGCCACCAGCCGGTAGACCAGCACCTGCTTCGTCTGGCCGAGCCGGTGGGCGCGCGCCGTCGCCTGCGCCTCGGCGGCCGGGTTCCACCACGGGTCGTAGTGGATGACGGTGTCGGCCTGCGGCAGGTTCAGGCCCGTGCCGCCGGCCTTCAGGCTGATGAGGAAGATCGGCACCTCGCCCTCGGTGAAGCGCGCGATGGCGGCGTCGCGGTCGCGCGTATCGCCGGTCAGCGTGGTCCAGGCCAGCCCTGCGGCGCGCAGCGCGTCCTCGATCAGCGCCAGCATGCGGGTGAACTGCGAGAACACCAGCACGCGCCGGCCTTCGGCCTGCGATTCGTGCAGCAGTTCCATCAGCAGCGCGAGCTTGGCCGAGGGCGCCTCGGCGGCGCCGGGCGACGACGCCGGCAGCAGGCGCGGGTCGCAGCACACCTGGCGCAGCTTGAGCAGCGCGTCCAGCACCTGGATCTGCGCGCCGCCCAGGCCGCGGCCGGCCAGCGCGTCGCGCACGGCACGCTCGCTGCCCAGGCGGATGGTTTCGTAGAGGTCGGCCTGCGCGCCTTCCAGCGTCACCGGCACGGTGCTCTCGATGCGCTCGGGCAACTCGCCCGCCACCACCGCCTGCGTGCGCCGCAGGATGAAGGGCGCGACGCGGCGGCGCAGTTGCGCCAGGCGGCTGCCGTCGCCGAGCTTCTCGATCGGCGTGCGAAAGCGGGCGCGAAAGCGCGCCGCGCTGCCGAGGAAGCCGGGCATCAGGAAGTCGAACAGGCTCCACAGTTCGCCCAGGTGGTTCTCCATCGGCGTGCCCGACAGCGCGAGCCGCTGGCGCGCGTCGAGCGCGGCCACCACCTGCGCGGCCTGGGAGCGCGCGTTCTTGATGTGCTGCGCCTCGTCGAGCACGACGATGTGCCAGCGCCGGCCGAGCCAGCGCGCGCGGTCGCGCTGCAGCAGCGAGTAGGGCGCGATGACGAGGTCGCAGTCCTCGGCGAAGGCGCCGCCCCGGCGCGTGGCGCCGTGCCACACGCGCGTGCGCAGGGCCGGTGCGAAGCGGGCGGCCTCGCGCCGCCAGTTGCTCAGCAGGCTCACGGGCGCGACGACGAGGCAGGGCGCGTCGAGGCGGCCGTCCTCCTTCTCGCGCAGCAGGTGCGCCAGGGTCTGCAGCGTCTTGCCCAGGCCCATGTCGTCGGCCAGCACGCCGCCCAGGCCATGCGCGCGCAGGTGCTGCAGCCAGGCCAGGCCGTGCTGCTGGTAGGGCCGCAGCGTGGCCTGCAGTCCGGCGGGCGCTGCGATCGCGGGCAGCGGCTGGGCGCCGGTCAGCGCACGCAGCGCCGGCAGCATCGCCATCGGCGACGACGCGGGATGGGGCGATGGCGGCGTGCCCGCGAGCGCGGCGCCCAGGCCCAGGGCCTCGCCCCGCGAGAGCGGCAGGTGCGGCCCGTCCCAGTCGGCGGCGGGGCGGTCCTCCATCAGCGCGAGCAAAGCGCCGAGCCAGGGCCGCAAGGCCGCGGACGGCAGCCGCAGCCAGCGCCCGTGCGCGTCTTCGCGCCACAGCCAGTCGGGCAGCACGGGGCCATCGGGCGTGGCGCGCGCCTGGGCCAGCAGGCCGGGGAGCCAGGGCAGCACGTCCTGCCGCACGCCGTCGATGCAGACGCCGAGCGAGAGGCTGAAGGCGTGCAGGCCCTCGGCGGCGAAGGGCGCACCGGGCGAAGGCGGTGGCGCGGCATCGAGCGAGATCTCCAGCGCGTCGGCGGTGCGAAACAGCGTGTCGAGCGCGGCGTCGGTCTCGATCGTGAAGCCGGCCTCGCGCAGGGCGGCCCAGTCGGTGGCGGCCCAGGCGAGCCAGGTGCGTGCGCCGATGTGGTGGTAGCGCCCCAGTGCGTCGCCCAGCAGGTGCAGCGAAACGAGCCGCCGCCGGGCGGCGCGCTCCGCATCCAGGTCGCGCAGGAGCCGCATGGGGCGCCCGCCGTGGTCGACCCGCGTGACCGGCTGCTCGTCGGCCCAGTGGCCGCGCAGGCCGGCGTAGTCGAAGCTCAGCGCGGCGACCAGCAACCCGCGCTGCGGCCGCTCGCTCGCCGGCACCGGCGCCAGGTGCAGGACGGGCTGCGGTACGCAGGGCGGCCATTGCATCGCCGGCTCGGGCATGGCCGGGAACGGCATCCCCGACAGGCGCTGCCAGTGCTGCGCCTCGTCCGAATCGAAGGCCGACGCCGGCACGGGCTGCGCGGCGAGCAGCACCTGCAGCGCGGCCGCATCGAGCCCCGGCGCATCGACGAGGCCGCATTGGCCGGCGGCCGTGTCCAGGTACAGCGTCGGCGCGCCGGGGCACAGGCGCACGGCGCCGGTGCTCGGCGCGCCGTCGAGCACCGGCCGCAGCCACCACAGCGGCGCGGTTTCCGTGCCCGCGGGCTGCCAGCCCCAGCCCAGGCGACGCGGCGCGCCCCAGCGCAGCGGCCGGCCCTCGAACTGCCCGGACGCGGCGGCGAGGTGCAGGCGGCCGGTGCCGGCGGCGAATTCGAGCGCCTGTGCGCCCGCCAGGCCCTGCACGCGGCCCCAGGGTCCGGCGTCGCCGGCCAGGCGCTCCTGCGCCAGCGACTGGATGCGACGCACGCCCTCGCGCTCGCCGCCGGACGCGCCCGGTTGCAGCGCCGCGACACGTTGCAACGCGTCGGGACCGGGCAGCTTGGGCGTGGCCCAGCCGCCCCGGCGCAGGGGACGCGACAGCCGCCAGGCCAGCGCGAGCCGGCCGGGCTCGCGCGCATGGCCTGCGGCATCGGCCAGCAGGTAGACCGGCTGGTCGGCGCTGACGGGGGTGCGTGGGGCCAGCGCGGCGGGGTCGCCGAACAGGTCGCCTGCGAACTGGCCGCGGTCGTCGGGGGGCAGCGCTGCAGGGGCCGGCACCTCGGGCGCGGCGGACGCCGCCGCCGGGCGCTTGTAGGCCGCCTTGATCGCGATCGCCACCGCGTGTCGGCAGTCGCGGCCCGCGGCGCAACTGCAGTCGCCGGAGAAGCCGAGCAGGCGGCCGTCGCTGCCGACTTCCAAGGTGGCGCGGGCCTCGACGGGCGGCTGGCCGGGGTCGTGCACCTCGCCGTCGAGGTGCCATTCGCTGGCGCTGGCGGGCGTCAGCGTCACGTCGAGCACGCGCTGTCGTCGGTAGAGATCGAGCGCGCGGTCGAAGACCCACGCCGGCACCCGCGCGCGCAGCGACTGCGCGTCGAGCTGCAGGACCATCAGGCGAGGGCGGGGACGGCGCTCAGGCGGCCGGCTGCGCGACGGCGGCCACCGATGCGGCCGGCAGCCCCTCGAGCACGTGGCCGGCCTGCTGGTCGGCGTGGTAGCTCGACCGCACCATGGCGCCCACGGCGGCGTGCGAGAAGCCCATCTTGTAGGCCTCTTCCTCGAACATCCTGAAAGTGTCCGGATGCACGTAGCGCCGCACCGGCAGGTGGCTGTTGCTGGGTGCGAGGTACTGGCCGATGGTCAGCATGTCGATGTCGTGCGCACGCATGTCGCGCATGACCTGCAGGATCTCCTCGTCCGTCTCGCCCAGGCCGACCATGATGCCGCTCTTGGTCGGCACGTTGGGATGCAGTGCCTTGAACTTCTTGAGCAGGTTGAGGCTGAACTGGTAGTCCGAGCCCGGCCGCGCTTCCTTGTACAGGCGCGGGATGGTCTCGAGGTTGTGGTTCATCACGTCCGGCGGCGCGGCCTTGAGGATCTCGAGCGCGCGGTCGTCGCGGCCGCGGAAGTCGGGCACCAGGATCTCGATCTGCGTCGTGGGCGAGAGCTCGCGCGTGCGCTGGATGCATTCCACGAAATGGCCGCTGCCGCCGTCGCGCAGGTCGTCGCGGTCCACGCTGGTGATCACCACGTACTTCAGGCGCAGCTTGGCGATGGTCTTGGCCAGGTTGAGCGGCTCGTCCTTGTCCAGCGGGTCGGGCCGGCCGTGGCCCACGTCGCAGAAGGGGCAGCGGCGCGTGCACTTGTCGCCCATGATCATGAAGGTCGCCGTGCCCTTGCCGAAGCATTCGCCGATGTTGGGGCAGGAGGCTTCTTCGCACACCGTGTGCAGGTTCGACTCGCGCAGGATCTGCTTGATCTCGTAGAAGCGCGTGGTGGGGCTGCCGGCCTTGACGCGGATCCACTCGGGCTTCTTGAGCGCCGGCGCCTGCTCGACCTTGACCGGGATGCGCGAGAGCTTCGCGGCGGCCTTCTGCTTGGCCGATGCGTTGTAGTTCTCGGCGGATTGCGCCTCGCGGACGACTTCGGGGGTGCTCATGGGAAATCCTTCAGGGGGCCAGGAAGGCAAGGAGCTTCTGGCTCAGCACCTGGGCGGCTTCGTCCCAGGTCACGGGGACACCGATTGTAGAAAGGTCGACCGTTCGCAGCCCTGCGTAGCCGCAAGGGTTGATGCGCGAGAAGGGTTCCAGGTCCATCGCCACGTTGAGCGACACGCCGTGGTAGGTGCAATGCCGGCTGACCTTGATGCCCAGCGCGGCGATCTTGCCGAGGCCGCGGAAGGGGTCGTCGCCGGGATGCGGGCCGGGATTCGCCGCCGGGCCGCCCCAAGGCGAATCAGCCCCCTCGGGGGGCAGCGACCCGCGCAGCGGCGGAGCGTGGGGGCCTTTCAGCGCTGCGTGGCTGAAAGGATCGTCCAGGCGCACGTAGATGCCCGGCGCGCCGGCCACGCGATGCCCCGTCACGCCGAAGTGCGCCAGCGTGCGCAGCACCGCCTCCTCGATGCGGTAGACGTACTCCTTGACGAAGTAGCCGGCGCGCCGCAGGTCGATGAGCGGGTACGCCACCACCTGGCCGGGGCCGTGGTAGGTGACCTGCCCGCCGCGGTCGGTCTGCACCACGGGGATGTCGCCGGGCAGCAGCAGGTGGTCCTGCCGGCCGGCGATGCCCTGCGTGAAGACGGGCGGGTGCTCGCAAATCCATAGCATGTCGCGCCCGTCGGACGGGCGCTCCAGCGTGATCTGCTTCATGGCGGCAAAGGTCGCCTCGTAGTCGGCGCGGCCGAGCAGGCGCAGCTCCGGCGCCCAGGTGGGCGCGCAGGCCGCGACCGGCGAGGCCGCGTCGCTCACAGCACGACCTTGACCATCGGGTGCGAGGACAGCGTGCGGTACAGGTCGTCGAGCTGTTCGCGGCTGGTGGCCGTCACGGTGATCGTCACGCCCAGGTAGTTGCCCGCCTTGCTGTCGCGCAGTTCGATGGTGGACGCGTCGAAGGTGGGGTCGAACTGGTGCGCGATCTGGGTGATCGCATGGACGAAACCGTCGGCGTTGGCGCCCATCACCTTGATCGGGAAGGCGCTGGGGTACTCGATCAGCGAGTCCTTGCGCGGATCGGTGGTGGTGGAGGTGGTGTTCGTGTCCATGGTGGGCCTTTCGGTGTCTGTCACGTCGCGGCGGCCTGCTTGGCTTGCTGGTAGGCGGCGTACAAGCGTTCGTACATGGGGCCGGGGCGGCCGTTTCCAACCGGCCGGCCGTCGAGCGTGGTGACGGCCAGCACTTCCTTCGATGCCGAGGACAGCAGCAGCTCGTCGGCGCCGAAGACCTCATCGCGCGTGATGTCGCGCAACGCGTAGGGAATGCCCGCCTCGCGACACAGGCGCTCGAGCAGGCCGTAGCGGATGCCGCGCAGGACGCGGTGGTCGGGCTGCGGGCCGGCGACGACGCCGTTCTTCACCACCCACACGTTGCTCGAGGAGGCCTCGCTCAGCACCTCGCCGCGGAACATGATGGTTTCCGCGGCGCCGGCCTCGACACTGATCTGCCGGGCGAGCACCGCGCCCAGCAGGCTGGTGGCCTTGATGTGCGCCTTCTGCCAGCGGAAGTCCTCGGCCGTGACGCAGCGCACGCCGTTCGCACGCGCCTCGGCAGCGACGGGCTTGAGCGGGTTGACCATCACGAAGACCGTGGGCACGAGGCCGGCGGGCATGGCGTGATCGCGCATGGCCACGCCTCGCGTCACCTGGAAGTACACCGCTTGCGTGTCCGCGGCGGGCGCCTCGCGCACGAGGCGTTCGGCGATCGCGCGCCACTCGGGGGTGGCATGGGGGTTGGGAATGTGCAGCTCGGCGAGCGAGCGGTCCAGACGCGCCATGTGCTCGTCGAAGCCGAAGAGGTGCCCGCCATAGACCGGCACCACCTCGTACACCCCGTCGCCGAAGATGAAGCCGCGGTCCAGCACGCTCACCTTCGCGTCGCGCAGCGGCAGGTAGTCGCCGTCGAGGTGGCACAGGGTGGAGGGCAGGGCGGACGCGAGCGGAGGAAGCATCGGCAAATTATCGAAGGCACCGCCGTGTCGCGCCTGCGCCAACGCTTCGTCCAGTCAGCGGCTGATCAGGACGGGTTTTTACTTATAATGGGAGGCTTTGTAGAATTCTCGCGAGATGAGGGGCTGCCATAACAATGACAACCGAAGCCCCTGTTTCCGAGAGTGATGCCGAAGTCTCCGATTTCAAGCCGCTGACCGCCGATGAGGCTCGGCGCTTGCGCGAGCAACATCCCGAACTGTCGCCCTGGTGGGTGATCGGCGCCCAGGTGGCGGCGGGCCTGGTTGTGGCGGCGGTGGCTTGGGCCTGGACGCAGGCGCCTCTGGCGGCCGTGTCCGCGTTCTACGGCGCGATGGCAGTGGCTGTTCCGGCAGCGCTGTTCATCCGAGGGACTCGGCCGATGCATGGCGTGACGTCACAGTCCGCTGCCATGCTGAAGTTTTTTGTCTGGGAACTGATCAAGATCGCCCTGACCGTTGCCTTTCTGGCGGCGGCGCCCTGGGTGGTCAAGGACCTTCACTGGCTGGCCCTCGTGGCCGGCGTGGTGGTCGCGCTGAAGATGTACTGGGTCGCGCTCGTGGTGCGCCCCCGTTTGTTGAACCGGATCTGACTGTTTAGAGAAGAGACGTACGAAAGATGGCCGCCGAAGGACACGCCCCGACCGCCAGTGAATACATCGTTCACCACCTCCAGCATTGGCAGGTCGATTGGGGTCTCAATCCCGTGGTCCAGAAGGCCATCGTCGATTTCAATGTCATCAACCTCGACTCCGTCCTCTGGGCGTTGATCGTCGGTGCGCTGGGCTGCTTCGTGCTCTGGCTGGCTGCACGCAAGGCCACGGCCGGCGTGCCGGGCCGCTTCCAGGCTGCCGTCGAGATCCTGGTCGAGATGGTCGACAACCAGGCCAAGGCCAACATCCACAACGCCA
>JAVHYA010000048.1:23961-39669 GCA_031119395.1 Pseudomonadota bacterium | reverse complement strand
CGATGAAGCGCTTTGCGAAGAACCCGCGCGACGATGCGGCCTTCTGGCAGCCGGCACCGCTGATCCAGAAGCTGGTGGCCGAAGGCAAAAGCTTTTCGTAAAGCCGCGGGCCGCGCCACGTGATCAAGCGTCTCTTTCTCGGCCTGCTGCTGGTGCTGCTCGCGCTGGCCGCAGCCGTGGCCGTGAACACGTGGCGCCACCCGTCGCGCCAGGTGGCGGTGGCCCCCGCGCCGCCGCTGCAAGTGGACACGCAGGCCGCCGCACAGCGGCTGGCCGGCGCGATCCGCATCCGCACCGTGTCGGCGCTGGACGACCCGGCGGCCAACAACAGCGAATTCGACAAGCTGCACACCTACCTGCAGCAGAATTTCCCGAAGCTGCACGCCACGCTCAAGCGCGAGGTGGTCGGGCAGCACGCCTTGCTCTACACCTGGCAGGGCAGCGAACCGGCGGCCAGGCCGGTCGCGCTGATGGCGCACCAGGACATGGTGCCCATCGCCCCGGGCACCGAGAAGGCCTGGTCCGTCGACCCCTTCGGCGGCGACATCAAGGACGGCTACATCTGGGGCCGCGGCACGCTCGACAACAAGGGCAACCTGCTGGCGCAGATGGAGGCCGTGGAACTGCTCGTTGGCCAGGGCTTCCGGCCGAAGCAGACCATCTACTTCGTGATGGGCGACGACGAGGAGGTGAGCGGCCTGCGCGGCGCGCTGCCGATCGCCGAACTGCTCAAGTCGCGCGGCGTCAAGCTCGAATGGGTGCTCGACGAAGGGCTGCTGGTGCTCGACGGCGTGCTGCCGGGCCTGGCGAAGCCCGCGGCGCTGATCGGCCTGGCCGAGAAGGGCTACGGCACCTTCTTCCTCTCGCTCGACACCGCGCCCGGCCATTCGTCGATGCCGCCGCAGAAGAGCGCGATCGGCCAGATGAGTGCCGCGCTCGCACGCCTGGAGGCCACGCCGATGCCCGGCGGCATCCAGGGCATTGCCGGCGACATGTTCGGCACGCTCGCGCCCGAGATGAACGGCGTCAACCGCGTGATGCTGTCCAACCTCTGGCTCACCGGCCCGCTGGTGCAGGGCCAGCTCGAGAAGAGCCCCAGCAGCAATGCGATGCTGCGCACCACCACGGCGCTGACCATCGTTCGCGCCGGCAACAAGGACAACGTGCTGCCCGGCCGCGCCGAGGCGGCCGTGAATTTCCGCATCCTGCCGGGCGACACCCTCGACAGCGTCGAGGCACACCTGAAGAAGGCGCTCGGCAACGACGCGATCCAGGTCAAGCGTTATCCGGGCAACTCGGAGCCCTCGCCGGTGTCGCCGACCGACGGCGCGGGCTACCGCTCGATCGAGCACACGGTGCGCCAGGTGTTCCCCGAGGCGGTGGTCGCGCCCGGCCTGATGACCGCCGCCACCGACTCGCGCCACTTCGGCCTGGTGAGCGACGCCGTCTACCGCTTCTCGCCCATCCGCGTGACCGGCGAAGACCTGCCGCGTTTCCACGGGACCAATGAGCGACTGTCGATCGCCGGCTATGGCGACATGATCCGCTTCTACCACCAGCTGCTGCGCAACACCGCGCAGCCCCAGTAACCCGCTTCTCGCTTCATTTCAAAGGAAGACACCATGACCAGCGCCGTGATCGTTTCCACCGCCCGCACCCCGCTCGCCAAGAGCTGGAAGGGCGCCTTCAACATGACGCACGGCGCCACGCTGGGCGGCCACGCCGTGCAGCACGCGGTGCAGCGCGCCGGCATCGACGGCGCCGAGGTCGACGACGTCATCATGGGCTGCGCCAACCCCGAAGGGGCCACCGGCGCCAACATCGCACGCCAGATCGCGCTGCGTGCCGGCCTGCCCATCACCACCTCGGGCATGACCATCAACCGCTTCTGCTCCTCGGGCCTGCAGACCATCGCCACCGCCTCGCAGCGCATCATCGCGGGCGAGGGCGACGTGTACGTCGCCGGCGGCGTGGAGAGCATCTCGTGCGTGCAGAACGAGATGAACAAGCACATGATGACCGACCCCTGGCTGGTCAAGCACAAGCCCGAGATCTACTGGAACATGCTGCAGACGGCCGAGCAGGTCGCCAAGCGCTACAACATCGGCCGAGACGCGATGGACGAGTACGGCGCGCGCAGCCAGCAGCGCGCCACCGCGGCGCTGGAAGCCGGCAAGTTCAAGGACGAGATCGCCCCCATCACCGTGCTGGCTGGCGTGGCCGACGGCCAGCTGGGCCTGATCACGAAGGAAGTCACCGTCGAGAACGACGAGGGCATCCGTCCCGGCACCACCAAGGAAGGCATCAGCGGCATCCGCCCGGCCATTCCCGGCGGCCTCATTTCGGCCGGCAACGCCAGCCAGTTCTCGGACGGCGGCGGCGCCTGCGTGGTGGTGAGCGAGCAATACGCCGAGCGCAAGGGCCTCAAGCCCCTGGGCCGCTTCCTGGGCTTCTCGGTGGCCGGCTGCGAGCCCGACGAAATGGGCATCGGCCCGGTCTTCGCGATCCCCAAGGTGCTCAAGAAGCTGGGCCTCACGGTGGGCGACATCGACCTGTGGGAACTGAACGAGGCCTTTGCCGTGCAGGTGCTCTACTGCCGCGACAAGCTGGGCCTGCCCGACGACCGCCTGAACGTCAACGGCGGCGCCATCGCGGTGGGCCACCCTTACGGCGTGAGCGGCCAGCGCCTCACCGGCCACGCCCTCATCGAAGGCAAGCGCCGCGGTGCCAAGAAGGTCGTCGTCACGATGTGCATCGGCGGCGGCATGGGTGCGGCGGGCGTGTTCGAGGTGCTCTGATCGCGCGGCGCTCGCTGCACGAATGAGAAGGCCCTGCGACGCAGGGCCTTTTTTCTTGGGCGCGGCGCGAAAGGCCGTGCAGCGACGCGTTCGAGGCGGCTCAGCGTCCTTCGGACGTCGCCCACTTCGCCATCAGCGTGTTCGACGGCAGGTGCTCGTCCAGCAGCTTGCGCGCCGTCTCCACGCCCGCGACGGGCAGGCCCTTCGGGTCCAGCCTGCCGATCTGCACCAGCACGCTGGCCTGGTCCCAGTAGATGTGCTCGTGGTAGAGCTTGCCGCCGCGGAACTTCACGATGGCGACCAGGGGCACCTCCACGCGCTTTCCGGTCGGCGCGATGCCGGGGAGCATCCAGTCGATCTCGCAGGTGTGGGTGAAGCAGAACAGCATCTCGTCCACGATCTGGCTGGTGCCGACGGTGCGCGAGATGGGGATCAGGGTGGTGTCGGGCGGGTTCGCATCGACGAAGTGGTGGCGATAGAAGCGCGCCAGCATCGCGTGGCCCACGCCGCCGGTCATGGTCGGGATGTGGTTGACGTAGGGCTCGGGGACCATGGTGGCCATGGTCGCGTCGACGTCGCGCGTGGCGAACTCGTACTCGCAGTGCTTGTCCCACAAGGCCGAGAAATCGTAGTGCGGCCCGAGCGTGCCGCGGAAGGCCGCGATGCTGCGCTGGTGCGCCATCAGCGCCGAGGGCTTGTGGTAGTGGCTGCTGCCGGTGCGTGCGAAGGCATGGTCCGCGCCGGGGTACACGTACAGCTCGACGCCGGGGCGCCCTTGCAGCGCCTGCAGGATGGCGTTGCGCGCCTCGGGCGGGCAGAAGCCGTCCTGCTCGGCGATGTGCAGCACCAGCGGCTTGCTGCCCAGGCGGTCGGCCTCGCCCAGCGCCTGTTCGATGCCCACGCCGTAGTACGACACGGCGACGTCGCAGTCCGTACGGCAGGCCGCCAGGTAGGCCAGCTTGCCGCCCAGGCAGAAGCCCAGCACGCCCGCACGGCCGGCGAATTCGGGCAGGGCACGCAGCGTGTCCAGCGCGGCCTGGATGTCCTCGACGCCCTTGGCCTCGTCGAAGCCCTGGTAGAGCGCCAGCGCACGGTCGAACTGCGACTCGTCGATGTCGATGCCCGGCTGCTGGCGCCAGAACAGGTCGGGCACCAGCGCCACATAGCCTTCCTCGGCGTAGTAGTCGGCCAGTTCCCGCATCGTCTTGTTCACGCCGAAGATTTCCTGCGCGATCACGATGCCGGGGCCCCTGCCTGCGGCGGGCAGCGCGAGGTAGCCGTCGAAGGCGCCGCTGCCGTCGGTGGCCTGGATGCGCACGCGCCGTTGGGGTTGCGAAGGGGTGGAGCTCATGGGGTCGTTTCTCCTTGGGGATGCACGGTGGTGTAGCGGCCGTCGGCATAGAGCAGCGGCGCATGCCGCCCCGGGTGCATCTGCACCGACTTGATTTCGCCGATCATCACCGCATGGCTGTGGGCCACCATCATCTCGTCCACCACGCAGTCGAAGCTGACCAGCGCGTCGCAAAGGATGGGGGCGCCGGTGGTGAGGGTATCCCAACGGCCCGGCTCGAAGAGCTCGCCGGCGCCCGGGCCGGCACCGCCGAAGCGCGTGGCCAGGTCGGCGTGGTGGAGGGCCAGCAGGTTCACGCTCATGCGGCGGCTGTCGGCGATGCTGCGGAAGGTGCTGCCCTTGAGGTTGATGCAGGCGAGCAGCCGCGCGGGTTCCGCCGACAGCGCCGTCACCGCCGTGGCAGTGAGCCCGGTGGGGCGCTGCCCGTCGGTGGTGCCGACGATGCACACGGCGCCGGCCAGGCGGCGCATGGCCATCCGGAAATCCGCCGGCGGCAGGCAGGCCGCGCGGCGCAGCGCCTGCAGCGGGGGCAGGGCGGCGGCGACCGCCTCCACCGCCATCACGCGGCCTCCGCCTGGGCCGGCGCCACCTCGGCCAGGTAGGCCTCGCTGCGCTCCGGGCTCATGAAGAAGCGGCTGAAATCGGTCGGGTCGTTGAAGCCGTTGACGATGCGCCGTGCCACGGCCGGCACCGCAGCCGCGGTGCCCAGCAACTGCATGACGTGCGGCGGCGGGGGCGCCAGCATCGCGTTGGTCCAAGCGCACACGTGGGTGCCGTAGCGCTCCCAGAAGCCTTCGAAGGTGTCCTGCATGAAGGCGGCGTCGAAAGGCGCGTCGCCGTGCGCCACGATGGCGCGCTCCACCGCGTCGGCGAACTTCGCCGCGTTGTTGGAGCCCTGGCCGGTGATCGGGTCGTTGAGCAGCACGGCGTCGGCCATGCCCATGACGGCCCGCCCGCTGGGCAGCCGCCCGACCGGGCGCCGCACCGTGGGCGGGAAGGCGCCGCTGAGGATGCCGTTGGCGTCCGTGAGCTCGACCTGCGTGCAGCGCTCGGCCTCCCACGGCAGGAAGGTGCGCAGGATCTCCAGCGAGCGCGCGAGGTGGTCGGCCGGGGTGCGCACGTCGGCCCAGCAGTCCATCGGGCCGCCGGGGATGCCTTCGAACACCATGATCTCGCACGGCCCGCTGGTGGTGAGCGCCGGGAAGACGAAGTACTCGCCCACGCCGGGAATCAGGTTGAAGTTGACCGCGCTGTGCGCCTCGCGCGGGCGCATGCCGTGCACGTAGGTGAGGGCCAGCGCGCGCTGCGGCCGGTCGTACGGGCTGCGGCCCGCGTCGCGCTCGAACATCTTGGCGATCGCGCCCTTGCCCGCGGCCACGATGACCAGGTCCTGCTGCTGCGACCACGCTTCCAGGTCGTCGATCTCCGCGTCCTTGTACAGGATGCGGCCGCCGCGCCGCTCGAATTCGGCCATCCAGCCCGGCACCTTGACGCGCTGGTCCACCGACTGCGCGATGCGGTCGAGCCGGTGGCTCCAGGCCAGCGCCTTCACGCCGGCCTGCTCCGGGTGCGGCACGGTGAAGGAGATGCCCTCGACCGGCGGGCAATCCTGCTCCCAGAACGCGAGGCCGCGGTCGCGCTCGAGCTGCAGGCTGTCGTGGAACATGCACTGGCTGGACATCACCTTGCCGTCCCGGACGTCTTGCGGCGAGCGGTTGGACACGACACTGACCTCGTAGCCCCGGGCCTGCAGGCCCAGGGCGAGTTGCAGGCCCGACTGGCCGGCACCGACGATGAGAATCTTGCGCATGGAAGTCTCCTGAGGGACGAATGGAGGGGAAGGGCGTCAGGCCATCAGCTTCGGGATGGCCGGCTCGAAGGACTCGGGCCCCATGGCCGAGTAGCCGCCGTCCACCGCATAGTCCGCCCCGGTGACGAAGCTGGCATGGTCGGAGCACAGGAAGAGCACCACCTGCGCGACTTCGGCGGGGTCGCCCACGCGCCGCAGCAGGTGGAAGGGCGCGGCGACGCGGTCCGTCTTGGCACGGTCGCCGTTCGTGAGCTGGTTCATGATGTTGGACCAGGTCCAACCCGGCGACACGCTGTTCACGCGCACCTTCTCCGGCGCCAGGTCCATCGCCATGTTGCGCGTGAGCTGCACCAGGGCCGCCTTGCTCACGGGATACAGCCATCGCCCCGTCTGTGCGACGCCGGAGGAGATGCTCGTGAAGTTCACGACCGCACCGCCGCCCTGGCGCTTCATGTGCGGCAGCACTGCCTGCAGCATCATCGCGGCGCTGGCCACGTTGACGTCGAGCGTCGTGAGCCACTCGGCGCGCGTCGACGTAAAACCGTTGTCGACGTAACTGCACGCCAGGTTGACCAGGAAGTCCAGGCGGCCGAAGCGCTCGGCCGTCTCGTCGGCGCAGGCGCGCACCTGGGCGTCGTCGGTGATGTCGGTGCGGCGGAACCACACCCTGTCTTGCGCGCCGCAGGCCGCGGCCACCCGCGCGCCGCCCTCGGCGTCGATGTCGGCCAGGGTCACGCGCACCCCGGCCTCCTGCAATGCGTGCACCACGGCGGCGCCGATGATCGTTGCGCCGCCGGTCACGATGGCCACCTTGTCGGCCAGGCCCTTGAACATGCTGTCACTCCTGTGGGGTGGGAATGGGGCGAAAGATAGTCAGCACCGCGGCCCCGCGGCATCCCGGACGCGCACGCCCCATCCCGTAGGCGCAGCTTTTCGGCCTGGCCTTGCGCCACGGGCTGGCGGCGGCGCGGCAACGGTGGCCTTCCCCGATGCGCACGGGCCCGGCATTTGCTAGATTGGGTCCACCATGCCGGCCCTGGCCCCGTCGCTGCCCCTGTCGCGCTTCAGCCTCTTCCACACCCGTGACGTGGACCAGGCGCGCGAGCGCGTGGCGCGCATCTTCTGCCCGCACGTGCTCAACACCTGCCAGGCCCGCGACCTGCTCGACGCGCGCCACCACAGTGCGCCGCTGGGCGCCGACATCAGCCTCAACTACGTGCAGTACGGGCCCGCGGTCGACATCGACCCCGGCCACCTCGGCACCTTCTACCTGCTGCAGATCCCGTTGCGCGGCGGTGCCGCGGTCTGGTGCGGCGGGCGGGAGGTGCTGGCCGACCGCGAGACGGCCTCGCTGCCGTCGCCGACCGAATCGCTGCGGATGCGCTGGGCGGCCGACAGCCCGCACCTGATCGTGCGCTTCTCCCAGTCGGCGGTGATGGCGCAGCTCGAGCAACTGGCGCAGCACGAGGTGCATGGCCCGCCGGTCTTCGACCCTGCGGTGCGCCTGCAGCAGCCCGAGGTGGCACCGGCCATCGCCTTCATCCACTGCCTGCGCCAGACGCTCGATGCGGACCCGGGCTTCTCCGGCTCCCTGCTGGCACGCCAGGCCGAGAGCTACCTGCTGTCGACCTTCCTGATGCAGCTGCCTCACAGCCATCGGCCGACGCTGGACGCTTCGGGCCGGCGTGCGCTGCTGCCGCGCACGGTGCGCCGCGCGCAGGACTTCATGCGGGCCCATGCCGGCACGCCGGGCACCCTGGTCGACCTGTGCAGCCACCTGGGCGTCAGCGCGCGCAGCCTGCAGCAGGCCTTCCTGCAGGCCACCGGGGAGAGCCCCATGGCCCACTGGCGCGGGCTGCGGCTGGACATGGTGCGCCAGTCCCTGCGCGACGCCGCGCGGCAGGGTGCACCGGCCCCGGTCACGCAGATCGCCCAGCGCCACGGCTTCTTCCACGCCGGCCACTTCGCGGCCCACTACCAGAGCCGTTTCGGCGAGCGCCCGAGCGACACGGCGCGTGTCGTCAAGGAGTCAGAGCGCGCCCATTGATTGGATTACATTGGCCCGCTTGTCCCTCACCGCAGCAAGCCCCGGCCATGTCGCTCCGTCCCACCCTCGACTTCCTGCTCTACGACTGGCTCGCGGCCGAGACACTGAGTGACCGCGAACGCTTCGCCGACCATTCGCGCGAGACTTTCGATGCCGTGCTCGACACCTGCGAGCGCATCGCGCGCGAGAAATACGCCCCCTTCAACCGCCTGGTCGACACCCAGGAGCCGCACTTCGACGGCGAGAAGGTGATCCTGCCGCAGGCCACGCACGATGCGCACGCGGCCTTCGTCGAGAGCGGCATGATGGCCGCCGCGCAGGACTACGACATCGGCGGCATGCAGCTGCCCTACACGGTGCAGGCCGCGGCCAACGCCTTCTTCGGCCTCGCGTCGGTGAGCATCGGCTCGAACATGCTCACCAGCGGCAACGCCAATCTGCTCATGGTGCACGGCACCGACAAGCAGAAGGAGGTCTTCGCGCTGAACGAGTTCTCCGGCCGCTGGGCCGGCACCATGTGCCTGTCGGAGCCGCAGGCCGGCTCGTCGCTGTCCGACGTGGCCACGCGCGCCGTGCCCGACGGCCCCGATTTCGAGAGCGACCCGCTCGGCCCGCGCTACCGCCTCACGGGCAACAAGATGTGGATCTCGTCGGGCGACCACGAGCTCACCGAGAACATCGTGCACATCGTGCTGGCCAAGATCCCCGACGCCGAGGGGCGGCTGGTGCCGGGCACCCGCGGCATCTCGCTCTTCATCGTGCCCAAGCGCATGGTCGACACCGAAGGCCAGCTCACCGGCGAGCGCAACGACGTCGCCCTGGCCGGCCTGAACCACAAGCTGGGCTGGCGCGGCACCACCAACACGCTGCTGAACTTCGGCGAGGGCAAGTACCCGGTCGGCGGCAAGGCCGGCGCGGTCGGCTACCTGGTGGGCGAGCCGGGCAAGGGCCTGCACTGCATGTTCCACATGATGAACGAGGCCCGCATCGGCGTGGGCACGGCGGCCGTCATGCTGGGGCTGGCCGGCTACTACGCCTCGCTCGAGTACGCGAAGAACCGGCCGCAGGGGCGGCTGCCGCTGAACGCGGCCGGCGGCTCCGTCGCGAAGGACTCGGCCAAGCCGCAGGTGCGCATCATCGAACACGCCGACGTGCGCCGCATGCTGCTGGCGCAGAAGGCGTACTGCGAGGGCGCGCTGGCGCTGGAGCTGTACTGCGCCAAGCTGGTGGACGAACAGAAGACCGGCGAGCGGCAGGCCGCCGACGACGCACGACTGCTGCTGGAGGTGCTCACGCCCATCGCCAAGAGCTTTCCCAGCGAGTGGTGCCTGGAGGCCAACTCGCTGGCCATCCAGATCCACGGCGGCTACGGCTACACGCGTGACTTCCCGGTGGAGCAGTACTGGCGCGACAACCGCCTGAACATGATCCACGAGGGCACGCACGGCATCCAGGCGGCCGACCTGCTGGGCCGCAAGGTGCTGATGGAAGGCGGGCGTGGCCTGAAGCTGCTGGGCGACCGCATCGCGGCCACCATCGGCCGCGCGGCGGCCGTGCCCGAGCTGGCACCGCATGCGAAGGCGCTGGGTGCGGCGCTGGAGCGCGTGGGCACCGCCACGCGCGCCGCCTGGTCCACCGGCAATCCGGCCGAGGCGCTGGCCAACGCCGTGCCCTACATGCAGGCCTTCGGCCACACGGTCATCGCCTGGATGTGGCTGGACGTGGCGCTGTGTGCCCTGCAGAAGGGCAGCGCCACCGCCACCGGCAAAATCGGCGCCATGACCTATTTCTTCCATTACGAGCTGCCGAAGATCGGCGCCTGGCTCAACGTCGTCGAGAGCCGCGACCCGGTGTGCGCCCAACTGCCCGAAGAGGCCTTCTGATGGTGGAACCCATTCCAGTTCCCACCGCCTCGAAGAAGAAGCGCCACTGGATCGAGAACCTCACCTGGGTGCTGATCTACGGCGGACTGCTGACGATGGTGCTGGGCATCGCCACCGCGCGCAACGACGAGGCCACGGGCTGGGCCATCGCCGTGCCGGGCGGCTTGGCGGCCGCCATCGGCTTCGTGCTGATCTACGTGCGTTCGCGCATGAAACCCTGAGCTGCATCGCATTCCGCTTGATCAAGGAGACACCATGACCCCACGCACCACCCAGAAACTCTTCGACCTGAGCGGCAAGGTCGCGCTCGTCACCGGCGGCTCGCGCGGCCTGGGCCTGCAGATGGCCCACGCGCTCGGTGAGGCGGGCGCCAAGATCATGCTCAGCTCGCGCAAGGCCGACGACCTGGAGCAGGCCGCCGCCGAACTGCAGGCCGCGGGCATCGACGCGCGCTGGATCGCCGCCGACTGCAGCAAGGAAGAGGACACGCGCCGCCTGGCCGACGAGACGCTGGAGCGCATGGGCGCCATCGACATCCTCGTCAACAATGCCGGTGCCAGCTGGGGCGCCGCGGCCGAGGAGCATCCCGTGGCCGCCTGGGACAAGGTGATGAACCTCAACGTGCGCGGCTATTTCATCCTCGCGCAGCAGGTGGCCAACCGCTACATGATCCCGAAGAAGGCCGGGCGCATCATCAACATCGCCTCCATCGCGGGCCTGAACGGCAACCCGCCGGACATGAAGACCCTGGCCTACAACACGTCGAAGACGGCGGTGATCGGCTTCACGCAGACGCTGGCGGCGGAGTGGGGCAAGTACGGCATCAACGTCAACGCCATCTGCCCGGGCTTCTTCCGCACCAAGATGGCCTCGGGCCTGATCGACCAGCTCGGCGAAGGCAAGATGGCCGCCGCCGCGCCGCTGCGCCGGCTGGGCGACGAGGAGGACCTCAAGGGCATCACGCTGCTGTATGCCAGCGACGCCGGCAAGCACATCACCGGCCAGTGGCTGGCGGTGGACGGCGGGGTGAGCGTGGTGCTTGGTGCCGCCTGAATTCGGACACCCAGACGCGAAGGGCGCGAAGGTTCCGCGAAGGCCACGAGAGGAATTCACGAAGTGTCTTCGGAGTCCTTTCGCGCTTCTCGCAAGACCTTCGCGCCCTGCGCGCATGGAGGTTGAGGACTTTTCATGAGCATTTCCTTCGGCGTCGAGATTCCCTTCGTCACGCACCTCGGCTTCACCCTGGAGCGCTTCGAGGGCGGCGAGTCGGAGCTGCGCTACACGGCGCGGCCCGAGCACATGAACAGCTTCTTCGTCACCCATGGCGGCGCCTGCATGACGCTGATGGACGTGACCATGGCCGCTGCGGCGCGCAGCGTGCAGCCCGAGATGGGCGTGGTCACGATCGAGATGAAGACCAGCTTCATGCTGCCCGCCAAGGGGCCGCTGGTGGGCAAGGGCCGCCTGATGCACCGCACCGCGACCATGGCCTTCACCGAGGCCACCATCTACGACGCCGAGGGCCGCGCCTGCACCCATGCGACGGGCACCTTCAAGTACGTCAAGCGGCTGCCGGTGGACGGCAAGACCATCCACGACCTCAAGCCGGTCTCGACCGACTGATTTCACAAGCCAAATCGGCCTGCAGCGCCCGCCAGCCGGGCGCAAGCAGCTATCGAAACCATAGCAATCCGGAGGCACCATGCCCACCAACAAGCAGATCCACCTGGCCAACCGCCCCGAAGGCGAGGCCCAGCTCTCCAACTTCGCGCTCGTCACCGCCGAGACGCCGCCGCTGCAGGACGGCCAGGTGCTGGTGCGCCACCACTACCTGAGCCTGGATCCGTACATGCGCGGGCGCATGAACGAGTCCAAGAGCTACGCCGCCAGCCAGCCCGTGGGGCAGGTCTTCCAGGGCGGCACGGTGGGCGAAGTGGTCGAGAGCAAGAACCCGAAATACGCCGTCGGCGACCAGGTGGTGGGCTTCGGCGGCTGGCAGCAGTACAGCGTGGTCGACGCCACGCAGCCCGGCGCGCTGCGCAAGGTCGACACCACGCACGTGCCGCTGTCGCACTACCTGGGCGCGGTCGGCATGCCGGGCGTCACCGCCTGGTACGGCCTGGTGAAGATCATCGCGCCCAAGGCGGGCGAGACGCTGGTGATCACCGCCGCCAGCGGCGCGGTGGGCAGTGCCTTCGGTGCGCTGGCCAAGGCGCGCGGCTGCCGCGTGGTCGGCATCGCGGGCGGGCCGGACAAGTGCAAGTACGTGGTCGACGAGCTGGGCTTCGACGCCTGCATCGACTACCGCCAGCACCCCGACGTCAAGAGCATGAGCGCCGCGCTCAAGGAAGCCTGCCCCGACGGCATCGACGGCTACTTCGAGAACGTCGGCGGCTACATCCTCGACGCCGTGCTGCTGCGCCTGAACGCGTTCGCGCGCATTGCCCTGTGCGGCATGATCGCCGGCTACGACGGCCAGCCGCTGCCGCTGGCCAACCCCACGCTGCTGCTCATCAACCGCGTGAAGCTCGAAGGCTTCATCGTCAGCGAGCACATGGACGTCTGGCCCGAGGCGCTCAAGGAGCTGGGCACGCTGGTCGCCACCGGCAAGCTCAGGCCGCGCGAGTCGATCGCCCAGGGCATCGAAGCGGCGCCCGAGGCCTTCCTGGGCCTGCTCAAGGGCAAGAACTTCGGCAAGCAGCTGGTCAAGCTGGTCTGAGTCGGGCGGGCACGCCGGCCTAGAGCTGCGCGCCCAGCGCGCGGCCGATGGCGTAGGTGGCGCCCATCGCCAGCAGGCCGCCGGCCACGTTGCGCAGCGTGGCCCGCCAGGGCGGTGCACCGCCGAGCCGCGCCGACGCGAGGCCCGTTCCCACGAGTGCGAGCACCACGGCCGCGACCGTCACGGGCACCGCGACCGACAGCGGTGCCAGCAGCACGGCCAGGGCCGGCACCAGCGCACCGAGCGAGAAGGCGAGCGCCGAAGCGGCGGCCGCGCTCCAGGGATTGGTGTAGCGGCCCAGTTCGATGCCCAGCTCGATCTCGGCATGCGCGGCCAGTGCGTTGTGCCGGGTGAGTTCGATCGCGGCCTGGTGCGCCGTGGCGTCGCTCAGCCCCTTGGCCTTCAGCAGGTCCTCGAGCTCGCGCAATTCGGGCCCGGGCATGGCGTCGAGCGCGGCACGCTCGCTGCGCACGGCCGCCAGCTCGGTGTCGCGCTGCGCGCTCACCGACACGTATTCGCCCACCGCCATCGACAGCGCGCCGGCCACCAGCCCGGCCACGCAGGCCGTGAGCAGGACCTTGAAATCGGGATTCGCGCCGGCGACGCCCACCACCAGGCCCGCGGTGGAGACGATGCCGTCGTTGGCGCCCAGCACGCCGGCGCGCAGCCAGTTCAGGCGGTCGGAGCTCACGGCCTGCTCCGCCTGCAGGTCGATGCCGGCCGAGCGCGGGTGCACGATGTCGGGCGGGCTCATTCGGGGCGCACCATCCGCAGCAGCACCCGGTCGTGCAGCACGTAGTGGTGCCACAGCGCGACCGCCGCATGTGCCCCGGCCGCCCACAGCAGCGCGTTGGCCGCCAGTTCATGCGGATCGCCCAGCGCCCTCACGCCCCCGAACCAGGCCGCGGCGCCCAGCAGCGGCGCCGCCAGCAGCAGGGCATAGAGCAGGCGATGGCCCCACACGGCGGCGCGGCCGATCCAGCCATCGCCCACCGCAGGCGGTGCGCCCTGCACGGCGCGCAGCAGCAGCCGCAGCAGCACCAGGGCCAGCACGGCCATGCCGGTCCAGACGTGGATGTCCGGGTTCATCGACAGGGGGCGGCTCGACGCGGCCCCGTCCAGGTGCACGCGCAGGGCCCGCCCCATGCCGTCGCTGTAGAACCAGTTGAAGACCACCAGCACGGCGGTCGCCCAGTGCAGGAGGATCTGCAGGCCGCTGTAGCCGGTGCGGGTCTTCATGCGAGGCCCTCCGTCGGGCAGTGGCGGCGAGTGGACATTGATCGAGACACGTGCATGGTGGGGCAGGGGTAGGGCGTTCGCGACATGGCGCAGCATCACCGCCGGCGCTTAAGGTCCGATTAACGAGCCATGGCCTGCCACGACTCTCGCACAATGGCCGCTGGCCCGCCTTGACCGGAGACACGAAACGATGAGCACCCCGAGCATCACGACCCACGAGGTCTTCAACCAGCCCGCCCCGCTGGCCGGCTACAACCTCTTCGAGACGAACCCTGCGCTGCGCGATGCGTTGCGCTTCAACGCCCCGCAGCTGGACACGGCGTCGTTGCACGCGCTGGGCGCGGCACTGGGAACACCCGACATGCAGACCCATGCGCGCCTGGCCAACGTCCACACGCCCGAGCTGCACACGCACGACCGCTTCGGCCGCCGCATCGACCAGGTGGAGTTCCACCCCAGCTACCACGCGCTGATGGCAGCCGCGGTGGGCGCGGGCCTGCACGGCAGCCCGTGGAAGGGCGAGGGCGCCTCGCCCCACGTGCAGCGCGCCGCCGGCTTCATGCTGTTCACCGAGCTGGAGCCGTCCATCCTGTGCCCGATCTCCATGACCTACGCGGTCACGCCCGGCCTGCGCGGCAACGCGGCCGTGTACGGCGAGTGGGCGCCGCTGTTGCAAAGCCGCGCCTACGACCCGCGGCTCACGGTGTACCGCGACAAGCCCGGCGTCACCATGGGCATGGGCATGACCGAGAAGCAGGGCGGCTCCGACGTGCGGGCCAACACCACGCAGGCGGTGCGCGACGGCAGCGATGCCTGGGGCGAGCGCTATGCCCTCACGGGCCACAAGTGGTTCTTCTCCGCGCCGATGTGCGATGCCTTCCTGGTGCTGGCGCAGGCGCCGGCGGGCCTCACCTGCTTCTTCCTGCCGCGCGTGCTGCCCGACGGCACGCTCAACGCCATCCGCATCCAGCGCCTGAAGGACAAGCTGGGCAACAAGGCCAATGCGAGTTCCGAGGTCGAGTTCCACGGTGCCAGCGCGTGGCTGGTGGGCGAGGAGGGCCGCGGCGTGCCGCAGATCCTCGAGATGGGCACCATGACACGGCTGGACTGCGCGCTGGGCACCAGCGGCCTCATGCGGCAGGCCGTGGCGCTGGCGCTCAACCACACGGCGCAGCGCAGCGCCTTCGGCAAGCGGCTGATCGACCAGCCGCTGATGCAGAACGTGCTGGCCGACATCGCGCTCGAGAGCGAGGCCGCCACGGCCCTGGCCCTGCGGCTGGCACGCGCCTTCGACCGCCAGGACGACGCGCACGAGCGGCTGATGGCCCGCCTGCTCACGCCGGTGGCCAAGTTCTGGATCTGCAAGCGCGGCAGCCATCTCGCGCAGGAGGCCATGGAGTGCCTGGGCGGCAACGGCTACGTGGAGGAGGGCGGCGAGGGCGTGATGGCCCGCGTCTACCGCGAGATGCCGCTCAACTCCATCTGGGAGGGTGCCGGCAACATCATGGCGCTCGACCTGCTGCGCGGCCTGCGCAAGGGGGATGCGGCCGCGGCGCTGGCGCACGAGCTGGCGCCCGCGCGCGGCCAGCATGCCGCGCTCGACCGGCTCGTCGACGCGCTGCCCGCGCGCGTCGAGGCCATGGCCACCGAGATGGAAGCACGCCGGCTGGCGCAGGACGTGGCGCTCGCGGTGCAGGCCGCGCTGCTGGTGCAGACCGCGCCGTCCGCCGTGCATGCCGCCTTCTGCGCCTCGCGCCTGGGCGGCGACTGGGGACACGCCTTCGGCACCCTGGGCGCCGGCACGGATTTCGACGCCATCGTGCGTCGGGCCATGCCTGTCGCCTGAGCCGGGCACGGGCCC
>JAVHYA010000048.1:0-23861 GCA_031119395.1 Pseudomonadota bacterium | reverse complement strand
TTTCGACGCCATCGTGCGTCGGGCCATGCCTGTCGCCTGAGCCGGGCACGGGCCCTGGCGTCCGCGCACATGTGGACAGGCGTACGAGCCCTTGTCCTGCGGCGGTGCGCCCGTCAGCATGCTCCGCTGCACCGACGGAGATGCCCCATGCCCGACACCCTGAAAGACGCCGCCACGCTGGCCGCCGAGGCCGCCCACCCGTACCCCAACGACAGCGCCGCCTACCGCGCGGCCCGTGTCGCGCTGCTGGCCGAGGAGATCGAGCTGCGCCGCCACATCGAGCGCGTGGCCGCCATGCGCCGCGCCCTGCCACCCGGCGGCGCGCCGGGCCGGGACTACCGCTTCCTCGACGAGCAGAGCCGCGAACTCGGCCTGGCTGACCTGTTCGGCCCGCACGACACGCTGGTCAGCTACTTCTGGATGTACGGCCCGCAGCGCGAGCGCCCGTGCCCCATGTGCACCGCCTTCCTCGGTGCCATGGACATCCCGGCGGTCGACCTGTCGCAGCGCGTGGCCTTCGCGGTGCTCGGCCGCTCGCCCGTGGCGCGCCAGCTGGCCTTCGCCCGCGAGCGCGGCTGGCGCAACTTGCGCTTCTTCCAGACCGTCGGCGACGACTTCGCACGCGACTACCGCGGCCTGGCGCCCGACGGCAGCGAATGGCCCGCGCTGGACGTGTGGACCCGGGCGCCCGACGGCACGGTGCGCCACTTCTGGGCCTCCGAGCTCGGCGGCACGCAGGACCCCGGCCAGGACCCGCGCGGCGCCCCCGACCCGACGCCGCTGTGGAACATCCTCGACCTCACGCCCGCCGGTCGCGGCAGCGACTGGTACCCCAAGCTCTCCTACGGCTGACACGCCGGCGTCGCGCGCGCTGTCGCCCGGGCTTGGACAAGCGCGCCGCGCGCAGGTAGGGTGCGGGTTCGACGTCTTCGTGCCCAGCACCCCCACGACCCATGCCCGACCTGATCCTGCACCACTACGCCGCCTCGCCCTTTTCCGAGAAGACGCGCCTCCTGCTCGGCCACAAGAAGCTGGCCTGGAAGTCGGTCATCATCCCGGCCGTCATGCCCAAGCCCGAGGTGGTGACCCTGACCGGCGGCTACCGCCGCACGCCGGTGCTGCAGCTCGGCGCCGACACCTACTGCGACACCGCCCTCATCGCCGACGTGCTGGAGCACCTGCAGCCGGAGCCGACGATCTACCCGGAGCCGGAGAAGGGCCTGTCGCGCATCCTGGCGCAGTGGGCCGACAGCTCGCTCTTCTGGGCCGCGATGGCCTACAACCTGCAGCCCAAGGGCGCCGCCGAACTGTTCGCCACGCTGCCGCCCGAAGCCGCCAAGGCCTTCGGCGAGGACCGCGCGAAGATGAGCACCGGCAACATGGCGCGCCTGCGGCCCGGCGATGCCGCGGCGGCCTACAAGTCGTACCTGCGCCGCCTGTCGGACATGCTGGACGACAAGCCCTACCTGCTGGGCGAGGTGCCCTGCATCGCCGACTTCTCGGCCTACCACCCGCTCTGGTACACCAGCCGGATCCATGCGGTGAAGGGCATCCTCGAGCTCACGCCCGCGGTGGTCGACTGGATGGACCGCATGAAGGCCATCGGCCACGGCAGCCTGGAGAAGATCTCCGCCGCCGACGCGATCGCCGAAGCGAAGGCGGCCACGCCCAAGACCGTGCTCACCGACAGCACCTTCCAGGACGAGCACGGCATCGCGCTCGGCAGCGCCGTGACCATCCGCGCCGAGAGCTTCGGACTGGAGGAAACACCCGGCACGCTGGTGGCCGCCACGCGCACGCACTACACGCTGGCGCGCGAGAGCGAGGCCACCGGGCCGGTGCACGTGCACTTTCCGCGCATCGGCTATGTGCTGAAGGCGGCGGAGGGCTGAGGCGCGCCAGCGGCCGCGGACTCAGGCAGCCGGGTCGTACTGCAGTTCGACGGTGCCGATGCCGCGCAGCACGCCGCGCGCCACGCAGGCCGGCGGCACGGCCGTGAGGCCCGTGCACGACCCGGTGGTCACGACCTGGCCTTGCCGAAGCGGCGTGCCACGTTCCGTGCAATGGCGCGCCAGCCATCCCAGCAGGGCCCAGAGGTCCTGCGCGGGGTTGCCGCCGACTGCGTCGACGGCGCACGTCTGGCCGAGCCACAGTGTGGCCTGCACGCTGCGCAGATCGACATCGGCCGGAGCCAGCGACGACGGTGCGCCGAGCACCAGCGCGCCGTGGCATTGCAGGTCGGCGAGCTTGGCCATCGGCGGTGCGTTCTGCCCGTCTTCCAGCCGGCTTTCGACGGCCTCGAACGCCGGCAGCACGGCGTCCAGCGCGTGCGCCAGTTCGGAGGGCGTCGGCCGGTCTGCCGGCCCCACGCTCAGGTCGATGCGCAGGCGGACCGCGACCTCCAGTTCGACCATGCGCCAGGCAAACCGGGACGCCGGCAGCATCGCCCCCGAGCGATGCAGTGCCTCCAGCGGCAGCGGCGCGCAGTGGGGCTGCGAGTCCGGCCCCTTGCTGCCGACCTTCCATCCCGCCACCGGTCCGAGGCGTTCGAGCGTGGCGTCCTGCAGCCAGTAGGCGTCGCGCAGTTCGAGCGACTGCAGCAGCCTAGCCGGCAATGGCGGGCCGCCCGCGTGGGCAGCGGCAAGCCGGTCGGCCAGCAGGTCGAGGTCATGGGTCATTCGAGGCGTTCCAGAGCGGGCATGCGGGCCCCGGGCGGTGCCCAGGGGTGGAGGGTGGTGATCTGCTCGGCAAGGGCCAGGAGCCGCGCATCGCAGCCGTGCGGCCCCGTGAGCTGGCAACTGGCGGGCAGGCCGCCGATCATCGCGCAGGGCAGCGACACCGCGGGCAGGCCTGCGGCATTGGCGAAAGGGGTGAAGACCGCGTCGGCACGGGGGCCGGCGGGCCTGCCGTCGATGGCACGCGGAAAGGCCTCGTCCGCGGGCCACGCCACGGACGCCGTCGCCGGCGTGAGCAGCACGTCGAACCGTGAAAACTCGCCGGCGAGCGTCTCGTGCAGCCGTTGCACCGCGTGGCCAAGCGCGAACAGGTCGGCCGCGCCGAGGCGCCGCCCGTCCTCATACAGCGCCTGCGTCGCATCGCCGCACGCCGCCAGCCGGGCCGCTGCCGTTCGCAGGGCCGGGCCGGGCCACGCGTCCTGGCTGTCGATGAGCCAGGCCAGGCCCGATGCAGACAGGCGCGGCCACAGGGCGTGGACGTCTTCGGCCCAGTCGGCACGGTCGTCCCGCGTCACGCGATGGCCCTGCGCCGCGAGCGAATCGGCCACCGCCTGCACCATGTCGACGAGGCGCTCGTCGACGGGACGCGGGCCGAGCCGCGACAGCACGAGGATGCGCATGGCAGGCAGCGGCGACACCGCCACAGAGCGGCCTGCCAGCACCTCGAGCAGCCGACGCAGGTCGCCGGCCGTCCTGGCCAGGCCGCCGACCTCCTCGTGGCCGAGGAACAGGTCGGGCAGGCCCCCCGCACGGGGCACGAGGCCGCGCGACGGCTTGATGCCGACCAGACCGGTGTAGGCGGCGGGCCGCCGGATCGAGCCGCCGCCATCGGTGGCGAGGGCCAGCGGCGCATAACCCGCGGCCACCGAGGCCGCAGCGCCGCCCGACGACCCGCCGGGCGTCAGGCGCCAGTCCCAGGGATTGCGCGTGACGCCGGTCAGCGGGCTGACGGTGCAACCCTGGAGTGCGAACTCCGGCAGGCAGGTCTTGCCCAGCACGACGAGGCCGGCAGCGCGCGCCCGTTCGACGGGCAGTTCGTCCCTGGCCAGAGGAGCGTCGGGTCCCAGCTTGCTGCCCCAGCGCGTGGGCAGCCCGGCAGCGTGCAGATTGTCCTTGAGCGTCAGCGGCACGCCGTCGAGCGGACCGAGCGTCCGGCCGGCCTGCCAGCGCGCCGTGCTGGCCGCGGCGGCCGCCCGCGCGCCCGGCGCGTCGACGCAGGCCATGGCGTTGAGGTGCGGCTCGAAACGCGCGATACGCGCCAGGCTGACTTCAGCGACCTGCAGGGGCGTGAACGCGCCGTCGGCATAGCCGCGCGCCAGCGCACAGGCGTCGAGGCGCCACAGCGGCCCGTCGTTCAGGCTCACTGCGGCAGGTCGCCGGCCGGCTTGCCCAGCCACTTCACGGAGAGCTTGTCCAGTTCGCCGCTCTGGCGTGCGGCGGCGATGATGTCGTTGACTTTCTGCCGCAGCGCGTCCTCGCCCTTGGCGATGCCGACGTAGTTCGGCGAGTCCTTGAGGCCGAACTTGTAGTCGACGCTCAACTGCGGGTTGCGGGCCGTGATGCTGCTGGCGGTTGCAATGCTCGTGGCGATGAATGGGGTCTGGCCCGACGTGTACGCCGACACGGTGGCCGCGTTGTCCTCGAAGCGCCGGACGTCGGCGCCGGCGGGCGCAGCCTTGGTCAGTTCCTGGTCGTCGACCGACCCGCGCGTGACGGCGATGCTCTTGCCCTGCAGATCGGCGGGCGCCTTCAACGTGGTGGCCTTGGCGCCGAACACCCCGATGAAGAAGGGCGAATAGGCCGCGCTGAAATCGATGACCTTCTCCCGGTCGGGGTTCTTGCCGAGCGTGGAGATCACCAGGTCGACCTTGCGCGTTTGCAGGTAGGGGACGCGGTTGGCCGTGGTCACGGGCACGAGCTCGGCCTTGGCGCCCAGCTTGCCGGCGATGAGCTGCGCCATGTCGATGTCCAGGCCCCGCGGCTGCATGTCGACGCCCACCGATCCGTAGGGCGGGAAGTCCGTGGGCACGGCGATGCGCACGACCTTGCTCTTCTGGATGTCGGCCAGTGCGGTCTGCGCCTGGGCGGTGATCGCGCAGAAGGCCAGGCCGGCGGCCAGGATCAGGGGCGCCAGGCGAAGGGGGGTGCGCAGGCGCGGGGAGGGCATCGTGGTCATGGGCGGAGTCCTTGGTTGGGTGGGGAGGAGTGTTGACGGGAGGTTCGCGGCGCATCGACCGCGTCGGGGGTGGCGGGCGGCAGAGCCTGCACGGGCTCGAGCGCCTGGCGCAGCTGCTCCAGGGCGTCCAGCGGGGCGTCCGGCAGATGCAGCTTCTCGTGCCAGCTGCGCAACTGCCCGGTCAGCAGCCGCTCGGCCCCGGCCATGTCGGCGGCTTCGAGCGCCTGGACGATCGCGGCGTGCTCCGCGCAGGAGCGCGCGGCCTGTCGAGTGTCCTGGTGGCGCAGCGCGGCCAGCATCGTGCGAGCGGTGAGGTCGCGCACGACCTCCGTGAGCAGGCCGTTGCCCAGGCAGTCGACCAGGCAGACGTGAAAGTCGCCGAGCAGGAAGCTGCGCAGCCCCACGTCGCCATCTCGGATGGACTCTTCCTGGCGCAGCACGTGGGCGCGAAGGCGCCGTACCGCGGCGGCAGGCACGGTGCCGATGCGCCGCAGGACCGCGCTTTCGATCAGATCGCGCGCTTCGAACACCTGGCGCGCCTCGTCCTGGCTCAGTTCGACGAGGTACCAGCCGCGCCGCGCGCTGGAGGCGACCAGCCCGCGCACCGACAGCTCGGTCAACGCCTCGCGCACCACGGTGCGGCTGCATTCGAACAAGGTGGCCAGCGGCTGTTCTCCCAGCCGGTCGCCGGGCCCCAGCTTGCCGGCCAGGATGGCGTGAAGGATGCGCTGCGCGATTTGTGGGGAACTGGCCATGCGGGCAGGAATGCAGAATCCGTGCCACTGGAATGCCAGATGGACGGCAACTGGTATTCAAGAACGGGCGTGCCTGATCTGCACCTGGCCGGGGCATCGGCCGATGGTTTCGGTGCATGGCTGCACCATGGATCCCGCATGCGCGGTCACGCGCGCCGTCGCCCGAAGGACAGACAGCACCTGCCGGTTCGCGCTCCAATGGCGGATTCCGAGCGCCCCTTCAGGGGGCGCGACCTTTTCCAAGAGACATCCCGAAAGGCTCCCTTCCATGATCCAGGACTTCCACGGCAAGACGGCAGTGCTCACCGGCGCCGGCTCCGGCTTCGGCCTCGAATGCGCACGCATCGGCGCCGCGCGCGGCATGAACCTCGTGCTGGTCGACGTGCAGCAGGACGCGCTCGACAAGGCGAAGGCCGAGATGGAAGCCGCCGGCGCGCAGGTGCTGGCCATGAAGGTCGACGTGTCGAGCGCGAAGGAGATGGAAGCGCTGGCCGCGGCCGTGAAGGAGCGCTTCGGGGCGCCGCATTTCGTGTTCAACAACGCGGGCGTGGGCGCCGGCGGCCTGGTGTGGGAGAACACCGTGGCCGACTGGGAGTGGGTGCTGGGCGTCGACCTGTGGGGCGTGGTGCACGGCGTGCGCCTGTTCGTGCCCATGATGCTCGAGGCCGCGGCCAAGGACCCGTCGTACCGCGGCCACGTGACCAACACCGCCAGCATGGCCGGGCTGCTCACGCCGCCCAACATGGGCATCTACAACGCCGCCAAGGCCGCGGTGGTGAGCCTCACGGAGACGATGTACCAGGATCTGAAGCTGGTGACCGACCAGATCGGCGCGAGCCTGCTGTGCCCGTACTTCGTGCCCACCGGCATCACCAGCAGCGAGCGCAACCGTCCCAACGCGCCCAAGGAGAGCGAGCTCACCAAGAGCCAGCTCATCGGCCAGGCCATGAGCAACAAGGCGGTGAGCAGCGGCAAGATCACCGCCGGCGAGGTGGCGCACAAGGTCTTCAAGGCCATCAGCGACAACCAGTTCTACGTCTTCAGCCACGAGAGCCCGAAGGCGCTGGGCAACATCACCAGCCGCATGGAGAACATCGTGGCGATGAAGAACCCGGCCGATCCGTTCCTCGAGGCGCCGGCCATCGGCGCCAAGCTGCGCGAGCAGCTGCGCGCAGCCTGAGGCAGCGCGCGCCATGGCCACGCTGCGCCAGGAATTCGTCGTCGACGCCGCGCCCGCGCTGGTGTGGGACGCGCTGCGCGACTTCGGCGCCGTGCACACCCGGCTGGCGCCCGGCTTCGTCACGGCCTGCGTGCTGGAGGAGGGCGGCGAGGTGCGCCACATCACCTTCGCCAACGGCTACGACGTGCGCGAGCGCCTGGTCGGCATCGACGAGCAGGCGCGGCGGCTGGCATACACGGTGGTGGGCGGCAAGGCGGCGCACCACCATGCCAGCGCGCAGTTGCTGGCCGAGCCCGACGGGCGCACGCGCTTCGTGTGGATCACCGACGTGCTGCCGCACGAGGCCGGCGGCCCCATCGGCGCCATGATGGCGCTGGGCGCCGCGGCCATGACGAAAGCGCTCGGCGCGCTGGGCCCCGTCAGACAGACGTAGCCGATGCGGGGCACACTCGCGGGCCGGCGCCGATCGCCGCCAGCCCACGCCCCGAATGTCCTCATCCCCTGTTCCATCGGCCGCCGAGGCGGCGCCGCCCGAGGCGGTGACCTTCGCCGAAGCCTTCCGCTTCTGGCTCAAGCTCGGCTTCATCAGCTTCGGCGGGCCGGCGGGGCAGATCGCGATCATGCACACCGAGCTGGTGGAGCGGCGGCGCTGGCTGTCCGAGGGACGCTTCCTGCACGCGCTCAACTACTGCATGCTGCTGCCCGGCCCCGAAGCGCAGCAGCTGGCCACCTACATCGGCTGGCTCATGCACCGCACGGCGGGCGGCGTGGTCGCCGGCGCGCTGTTCGTGCTGCCCTCGCTGGCCCTCCTCATCGCGCTCTCGTGGGTCTACATGGCCTATGGGCACCTCACGGTGGTGGCGGGCATCTTCTACGGCCTCAAGCCCGCCATCACGGCGATCGTGCTGCATGCCGCGCACCGCATCGGCGGCCGGGCGATCCGCAACCGGTGGATGCTCGGCCTCGCGGTGGCGGCCTTCGTCGCCATCTTCTGGGGGCAGGTCCCGTTTCCGGCGATCGTCGCGACGGCAGCGCTGCTGGGATGGCTGGGCGCGCGCTGGCGGCCGCAGCTTTTCTCCACCGCCGGCCATGGCGCGGCGCAGCGCTCGGGCGGGCGCGCGCTCATCGACGACGACACGCCGACGCCGGCGCATGCGCGATTCTCACGAGCCGGGCTGGCGCGCGTGCTGGGGGTCGGCGCGCTGCTGTGGGGGGTGCCGATGGGCCTGCTGGTGGCCCATGGCGGCTGGCAGGGCACGCTGGCGCAGATGGCCTGGTTCTTCAGCAAGGCGGCGCTGCTGACCTTCGGCGGTGCGTATGCCGTGCTGCCCTACGTCTACCAGGGCGCGGTGGACCATTTCCACTGGCTCAGCGCGCCGCAGATGATGGACGGCCTGGCCCTGGGCGAGACCACGCCCGGCCCGCTCATCATGGTGGTGGCCTTCGTCGGCTTCGTGGGCGGCTGGCTGCAGCAGGTCGCAGGGTCGGGCGCTCCGTTCCTCGGCGGCGCGCTGGCGGCGGTGGTCGTCACCTTCTTCACCTTCCTGCCGTCCTTCCTCTTCATCCTGGCCGGGGGCCCGTTGATCGAGGCCACGCACGGGCGCCTGGGCTTCACGGCGCCGCTGGCCGCCATCACGGCGGCGGTGGTGGGCGTGATCGTCAACCTCGCGCTCTTCTTCGCCTGGCACGTGCTGTGGCCGCAGGGCTTCGGGGGGCGCTTCGACGTGACGGCGGCCGTCATCGCGGTGGCCGCGGGCGTGGCGCTTTTCCGTTTCCGGCTCGGCGTGATGCCGGTGCTGGGCCTGTGCGCGCTGGCCGGCCTGCTGCTGCGGCTGGCCGGCGTGGTGGCTTGATCAGGTACCAGGAGATTCAAGCCAGATCGGCCTCCAGCGCCCGCCCGGCTTGCGCGAGCCGCTATGAATTCGATAGCGATCGTGCGTTGGCCGAACGCGGCGCCAGTCGCTCGGTGCCGCCGATCGGCAGGGTGAAGAACGCGGCCTCCGGCACGCCGCGGGCCGCGCGTTCGGCGGCCAGCACGCGCGGCGGCTCGTCCAGCGATTCGTCCGTCAGCTGGAAGGTGCCCCAATGCACGCCCAGCGAGCGCTTGGCGCCGAGGTCGCGGTGGATGTCCATGGACTGCGCCACGTCCACGTGCTGCGGCGTCATGAACCAGCGCGGCGCGTAGGCGCCGATGGGCAGCAGGGCAATGTCGAAGCCGCCGCCCAGCGCCTCGGCCTGGCGGGGCGCCAGCCGCTCGCGGATGTCGGCGAAGTCGCGCGAATAGCCGGTGTCGCCGGCGAAGAAGAAATGGCAGTCGGGCGCGAAGACCGCGAAGCCGCCCCACAGCGTCAGCAGCCGGTCCTGCAGGCCCCGGCCCGACCAGTGCTGCGCAGGCAGCAGCATCACCTCCACCGCGGGACGGCCCGGCACCGCCAGCGCGTGGCTCTGCCACCAGTCCAGCTCCACCACGCGCGGCATGCCGCGG
Source organism: Pseudomonadota bacterium (assembly GCA_031119395.1). Taxonomy (GTDB): domain Bacteria; phylum Pseudomonadota; class Gammaproteobacteria; order Burkholderiales; family Burkholderiaceae_C; genus Xenophilus. The sequence goes on along the minus strand of JAVHYA010000048.1, from coordinate 14,530 downwards.
CGGCGGAACCAGTCCGCCAGGCCCAGCGGCACCGCGAAGAGCGGCGAGCCGCCCGGTTGCGCCGCCAGCGCGCGGGCCGCGGCCAGGTCGAGGTGGTCGTAATGGTTGTGCGAGACCAGCACCAGGTCGATGTGCGGCAGCCCGGCCAGCGCCACGCCCGGCGGCTGGTGGCGCTTCGGCCCCGCAAAGGCGACCGGCGAGGCGCGCTCCGCGAAGATCGGGTCGGTCAGCAGGCTCAGCCCGCCGAACTGGGCCAGCACGGTCGCATGCCCGATCCAGGTGACGGCCGGCACCTGGGCCGCGGCACCGCCGGCGTTGGCGTGCAGGAAGTCCAGTGCCGGCGCCGTCTGCGGGATGGGCGCGCACGGCGGCTTCGGCAGGTGCTGGCGCGCGGCCTCGCGCCGCCAGCGCAGCACCGCCGACAAGGGCGGCGGCTCGAACTCGAGGTAGTTGTTCTGGAAGCCCCGGGCGCGGTGGTGCGGCGGTGGCGGGTCGGCGGCCACGTGGGTGCGGTCTCGTCAGACGATCGAGTTGTCGCCGTCGTCGAAATTGCCCCCGTCGTCGAAGCCGTCCCAGTCGGCGCCGGCGTCGCGCGCGAGCGTGCTGTCGCTCCCGCCAGCGCGGCCGCCGCCGTCCTCGCCGAAGAAGTTCTGCGTGACGTTCTCCGTCACCGTCGGCGCGCCGCCCTGGCTGCCGCCGAAGAGGCCGCCGCTGCCGCCATGGCCGCCGAGCAGGTGCTCGATGCCGTTGAAGAGGAACATGCCGCCGGCCACGCCCGCGGCCGCCGAGGCCGCCGTGCCCAGCAGGCCCGGCCCGCCGGAGGCAGCGGGGGCCGCCGCCGCGGCCGGTGCGCCGAAGACGCGCTCACGCCAGCTCGGCGCTGCGGTGCGTGCCGGCGGGGCGCCGGGGGTGTAGCGCTCGGAACCGTAGTAGCCGCCATCGGCCGGCACGGGCTGCGCGACGGGCTGCATCGGGGCCTGCGGCTGGCGGCCCCAGTCGATGCCCGGCGCGCCGCCGAGGAAGCTGCCGCCGGCCTGCTGCTGCGGTTGCGAAAGCTGGGCGATCTGCGCCTGTGCGTCCTGCAACGCGTGCTCCAGCAGCAGCACGCGCTGCACCAGCAGGTAGATCGCATCGGGCTGGCCGGCGAGGCGCTCGCGGATCATCGCGACGGCCTGCGGGTCCTTGGGCACCCCCTGCACCGCGGCGAGGCGTTGCAGCAGGTCGTCGAGCCACTGGGTTTCCTGGGGGGTCATGGGGGCCTTTCGTGACGTTTCGTGACGGTGACAAGGCGGCATCGCACCGCCTTGTGCGTCCGACCCCGGCGGGAGGTGCAAGTTCTGCGCGCCAGGCGCAATTAAGCATGCCCTAAGTCGCGCTTGCCGCGACACTTCCGTTTCCCCACAGCACTGGAAAGGTGAGCACCGTGGCCTCACGCGCATGGACATCGACGCTGGCGCTCTGCTGGGTCGTCGTGCTGGGCACCGCGCATGCACAGCAGGTCGAGCGCAACAGCCTCGGCATGGCCTTCGTGAAGCTGCCTGCCGGCGAATTCCTCATGGGCAGCGACGAGACGCCCGAGGCGCTGGCGCGCGCCTTTGCGCAGATGCCGCCCGAGCGCTTCACGCAGCTGGCCGACGAGCAGCCGGTCCACCGCGTGCGCATCACGCACGCCTTCTGGATGGGGCAGCACGAGGTCACGGTGGGCCAGTTCCGGCGCTTCGTCGAGCGCTCCGGCCACGTGCCCGAATCGGTGGCCGACGGCACGGGCGGCTACGGCTTTCGGGCCGACTACGACCCCGCCACCACGAAGCGCGGCGATGCCTTCGAAGGCCGGGACCCGCGCTATTCCTGGCGCAACCCCGGCTTCGCGCAGGGCGACGACCACCCGGTGGTCAACGTGACGTGGAACGACGCCCAGGCGCTGGCCGCCTGGCTCAGCCGCACCGAAGGCCGGCGCTACCGCCTGCCGACCGAGGCCGAATGGGAATACGCCTGTCGCGCGGGCACCCGCACGCGCTACGGCCGCGGCGACGATCCGGCCTCGCTCGCGCAGGTGGCCAACGTGTTCGACGCGAGCAGCGCGCGCTTCTGGCCCCGCTGGCAGGCGATGGCGCTGCGGACCGACGACGGCCACCCGTTCACCGCGCCGGTCGGCAGCTTCGCACCCAACGCCTGGGGCCTGTACGACATGCACGGCAACGCGTGGGAGTGGGTGGCCGACTGGCATGCCGACGACTACTACGCGCGCTCGCCGGTCGACGATCCGCAGGGGCCCGCCGACGGCGAGGTGCGGGTGCGGCGGGGCGGCTCCTGGCACACCTGGCCCTTCTACGCCCGCGCGTCGTACCGCAACTGGAACGCGCCCGACACGCGCTACACGCTGGTGGGCATCCGGCTGGTGCGGGACGACGACGGCCCCGCGCCGCCGCTCAGCGCGGCACCGCCGGCGGCGCCAGCTCGGTGAACTGGCCGTTCCAGTAGGGGTAGTGGGGGTAGGGCGGCATGACGGCGCTGGCCGCGTCGAGCACCGCCATCTGCGCGGGCGTGAGGGCCCAGCCCACGGCGCCGAGGTTCTGCACCAGCTGCGCCTCGTCGCGCGCACCGATCAGCACGCTGGCCACCGTCGGGCGCTGCAGCAGCCAGTTGATGGCGACCTGCGGCACCGTCCTGCCGGTTTCCTCGGCCACCTGCAGCAGCGCATCGACGACGCGGTACAGGTGTTCGTCGGCCACCGGCGGGGCGAAGCCGGCCGTCTCGTGCAGGCGGCTGCCTTCGGGCAGCGGCTGGCCGCGGCGGATCCTGCCGGTGAGGCGGCCCCAGCCGAGCGGGCTCCACACCAGCGCGCCCACGCCCTGGTCGATGCCCAGCGGCATCAGCTCCCATTCGTAGTCGCGGCCGACGAGCGAGTAGTAGGTCTGGTTGGCCACGAAGCGCTCCGTGCCCAGCCGATCGGCCGCGGCCAGTGCCTTCATCAGCTGCCAGCCGGCGAAGTTGGAGGCGCCGATCGCGCGCACCTTGCCCGCGCGCACCAGGTCGTCGAGCGTGCGCAGCATCTGCTCCACGGGCGTGTGGGCGTCGAAGGCGTGCAGCTGCAGGATGTCGATGTGCTCCGTCTTCAGGCGCCGCAGCGCGGCGTGCGTGCTCTCGAGCAGGTGGTGGCGCGACCAGCCCGCGTCGTTCGGCCCATCGCCCGTGCGCAGCGTGACCTTGGTGGAGATGAGCGCCGCGTTGCGCCGGCCCTCCAGCGCCGCGCCGAGGATCTCTTCCGATGCACCCGACGAATACACGTCGGCCGTGTCGAAGAGGTTCACACCGGCGTCGAGGCAGATGTCGACCAGGCGCCGCGCACCCTGCACATCCGTCTGTCCCCAGGCGCTGAAGAGCGGCCCCTGGCCGCCGAAGGTGCCGGCACCGAAGCCGAGGGCGGGCACGCGAAGGCCGGATCGGCCGAGCAGTCGTTGTTCCATGGAAAGACTCCTTTGAAAAGGAACAGGATTTGTCCACTGTCTGGCTCGCCCCCCAGCCGTTCGGGCTGGGCCTGTCGAAGTCCCTGGACCGGCCTTCGACAGGCTCGGGCTGAAGGGTTGTCGAGGGCTCAGGCCGGGCGAGAAGGGGGCTGCCGCTCAGGCACCCGCCGTCGCGCACTCCGCCGGCACCCGCCGCCGGTCCAGCGCATGGCTCCACAGCGCCAGCAGCAGGCCGGCCACCGTGAGCGCCGCCGCGGCCATGCCCAGGTTCTGCAGGCCCTGGGTGCCGGCGCCGCGCTCGATGACCACGCCGCCCACCCACGCGCCCAGCGCGTTGCCGAGGTTGAAGGCCGCGATGTTCAGGCTCGACGCGAGGTTCTGCCCCGCGCCGGCCGCCTTCTCCAGCACCCGCACCTGCAGCGGCGCCACGGTGGCGAAGGCGACGATGCCCAGCAGGCCGATGAACACGATGGCCGCCACCGCGTGCGGCATGGCCCAGCGCGCCACCGCCAGCACCGCGGCCAGCGCCACCAGCGTGCCGATCACCGCGCGCATCGGCGCCTTGTCGGCCAGCTTGCCGCCCAGCAGGTTGCCGATGGCCAGCCCGCCGCCGAAGAGCAGCAGCACCGGCGACACCGCCGCGTCCGACAGGCCCGTGACCCGCGTCAGCACCGGCTGCACGTAGGTGTAGAAGGCGAACACGCCGGCGAAGCCCAGCACCGTCATCGCCAGGCCCAGCCACACCTGCGGGCGGGCCAGCACGGCGAGTTCCTCGCGCAGCGGCGCCGGCTCGACCCTGGCGGCGTCGCGCGGGACATAGCGCGCCAGCACCGCCAGTGCCACGACGCCGATCACCGCCACGGCCCAGAAGGTCGCGCGCCAGCCGAGATGCAGGCCCAGCCACGCACCCGCCGGCACGCCCAGCAGCGTGGCCGCCGTCAGGCCCGTGAACATGATCGCGATGGCCGAGGCGCGCTTTTCCGGCGGCACCAGCCCGGTGGCGACCACCGAGCCCACGCCGAAGAAGGTGCCGTGGGCCAGCGAGGTGATCACCCGCGCGGCCATCAGCGCCTCGTAGCTGGGCGCCACGGCACAGGCGATGTTGCCGAGCGTGAAGATCGCCATCAGCGCCAGCAGCACCGTCTTGCGCGGCAGGCGCCGCGTGGCGATGGTCAGCACCGGCGCGCCGACCGCCACGCCGATGGCATAGCCGGAGATCAGCAGGCCCGCGGCCGCGATGGAGACATGAAGGTCCGCCGAGACCTGCAGCAGCAGGCCCATGATGACGAACTCGGTGGTGCCGATGCCGAAGGCGCCGGCGGTGAGGGCGAGAAGTGCGATGGGCATGATGGGATGAACTGTGAGGGTTATCCCGCACGACGACTAGCCGGCTCGACGGACACGCATTTGTGACTCGAATTCACAAGTGCGCGTGGCATCGCCGTTCGTCGCTGCATCCCGTTCCGAGATGCCAGATCCGTGCAATTTGGTCACAATTAGGAATAGTTTGTAACGAACCTTTCGCCGGACCCCTTCACCCATGACGCCCCACATCGCGAAACCCTTCCGTCTGCGCACGGGTTGGACCCTTATTTCGGCGGCCGTGCTCCTGAGCGCCTGCGGCGGGGGCGGGGGCGGCTCGGGCGGTGGCTTTTTCCTGCCACCGCCGACGGGCCCGGCCGCGCCACCCCCACAGGCCGCCAGCTTCAGCATCGGCGGGTCGGTGTCCGGGCTGAGCGGTTCGCTGGTGCTGCGCAACAACGGGCAGGACGACCTCACCCTGTCGGCCGACGGCAGCTTCACCTTCGCCCAAGCGGTGGGCGAGGGCCAGGGCTACGCCGTCACCGTGCTGCGGCAGCCGGCGGGCCAGGTGTGCACCGTCAGCGCCGGCCAGGGCACGGCCACCTCGAACGTGGCGCAGGTCCGCGTGGCCTGCACCACCCCGACCCACACCGTCGGCGGCACCGTCGCCGGCCTGCTCGGGGGAGGGCTGGTGCTCGAGCAGCCGGGCTCCAGCGACCTGCTCGTCGGCGCGGACGGCCCGTTCGTCTTCGGCGACCGGCGCGCCTTCGGCATGCCCTACGCCGTGCGCGTCAAGCAGCAGCCGACGAGCCCGCCGCAGACCTGCACCGTGGGTGGCGGCACCGGCACGATCGGCGAATCGGACGTCACCGACGTGAGCGTGGTCTGCGCCATCGACACCTTTCCCATCCGCGTCACCGTCAGCGGGATGGACGCGGCGGGCGGTCTGGTGCTGCAGAACAACGGCGGCGACGACCTGCCCGTGGGCGCGAACGGGGTCGCCACCTTTGCCACGCGCGTGGCGGCGGGTGCCGACTACGGCGTGACGGTCAAGACCCAGCCCGCCGCACTGCAGGTGTGCGTGCCCCTGCAGGCCTTCGGTACGGTGGCCAGTGCGCCGGTCACGTCGGTGGAGGTGCGTTGCAGCGTTCCGGGCCCGGACCGGGCGGGCTTCGCCGCCAACGAGGACCCCGTCAACAGCACGGTCTCCGCCTTCGTCGTCGGCGAGGCCGACGGCGCGCTCTCCACGCCCCAGCTGGCCAATGCGGGCGTCCTGGCGCAGCACCTGGCCGTCAATCCCGCGCAGGACAAGGTGTTCGTTGCCAGTGTCGGAGCCGCGGGCAACTCCACCGTCACGCAGATCCCCTATGCCGTGAGCGGCGGATCGCTCACGCTGGATGCGCCCGTGAGCTACGCGGCCGTGGACCGGCCGACCTTCGCGGTGGCCTTCCACCCCTCGGGCCGCACGGCCTATGCGGTGGGGGGTGGTTTCCTGCAGACCCTGGCCATCGACAGCGCCACCGGGCTCGTGCAAAGCACGACGACCACCGCAGAAGCTGCCAGCGGCTCGCGCAAGCTCGCGGTCGACGTGCGGGGGCGCTTCGTCTTCGTCGCCGACGGTGCGCGGCTCAAGGCGGTGCGGGTGGACAGCGACGGCAACGTCCTGCCGGGCCAGACGCAGAGCATCGCCACGCCGACCAGCTTTGCCGGCAGCGACATCGCCGTCGAAGCCACCGGGCGTTTCGTCTTCGTGAGCACCGGCATCGGCTCGAGCTCCGACCGGCTGTATGCCTACCGATTCGATCCCGACACCGGGGCCCTGAGTGCGGTCAATGACGTGCTGGCGGGCAGCGTCCCCTACGGCCTGGCTGTGGATCCCAGCGCACGCTTCCTCTATGCCGTGAACCGCAACAGCAACACCGTGTCGGCATTTGCCATCCATCCGAAGACCGGTGCCCTGAGCCCGGTGCCCGGACAACCCTTCGCCGTTCCCGCCTCGGTGCCCGACACCGTCACCGTGGACCGCACGGGTCGCTTTGCCTACACCGCCAATCAGAACAGCAACGACATCACCCGCTTCGTGATCGACCCGGTCACCGGCCAGCTGGCGCAACCGGTCAACTACGCGGCCGGGCGGGCCCGGCCGCAGATGTTCGTCCTGTCGCGCTGAGGGCCGCGACCCGGCTGCCGTGGGGCAGAACGGGACGGCCGCGGCGATAGACTGCCGCCCCAGGCGCGGCTGCGCCAGCCCCGGCGCGTGGCGCCGCGGGGTGTCGCGTGCCGACCCGTTCACGCCCCCAGCCCTGCCGCCATGCCCCGCCTCGACATCAACCGCTCCGGCGAAATGGAAGCCTTCGTGCAGGTCGTCGACCGCGGCGGCTTCTCGGCGGCGGCGCGCGCGCTGGGCATGACGCCCTCGGCCGTGAGCAAGCTGGTCGCCCGTCTCGAGGCGCGGCTGGCCACGCAGCTGGTGCACCGCTCCACCCGCAAGCTGCAGCTCACCCCCGAGGGCCAGACCTTCTACGAGCGCAGCGTGCGCGTGCTGGCCGACCTGGACGAGGCCGAGCGCTGCGCCGCCGCGGCGGCCGCACCGCGCGGGCGCGTGGGCATCAGCGCCAGCGTGAGCTTCGGCCACGTCGTGCTGGTGCCCCTGCTGCCGCGCCTGCTGGCGGCGTACCCCGATCTGACGCTGGACCTGGGCCTCACCGACCGGGTGGTCGACCTCATGGACGAGCGCGCCGACATCGCCATCCGCTGGGGCCGGCTCCAGTCCTCCGACCTCGTGGCCCGCCTGCTGGGCCACACGCGGCAGCTCATCGTCGGCTCGCCCGGGTACCTGCAGCGCCACGGCACGCCCACCACGCGCGACGAGCTGGAGCAGCACAACCGCCTGGGCACCAACTACCGCCGCCTCACGCCCGACTGGCCACTCCGGGACGCGGGCGGCAAAGCCATCGACCTGCCCATCGTCGGCAACGTGCGCGCCGCCGACGGCGAGACCCTGCGCTACCTGGCGCTGGAAGGCGTGGGCCTGGCGCGGCTGTCGGTCTATCACATCCATGCCGACCTGCTGGCCGGCACCCTGGTGCCCGTGATGGAGGCCTTCAACCCCGGCGACACCGAGCCCATCCATGCCGTGTACCTGGGCAAGTCGGGCCGGCTGCCCGCGCGCATCCGCGCCGTGCTGGACTTCCTGGTCGAGCACGTCCAGCTCCCGCCGGTGGACGAGGACTGGGCGAATTTCAAGCCGAATCGGCCCGCAGCGCCCGCCCCACGGGCGGGAGCAGCTATCGAAAAGTGAGCAGGGGACCGCGATGACCGAGCCTGTTGCTGTTCTTGCTGTCCCCGCCGCCAGCGGCCTCGCCATCTTCGACACCGCCATCGGCCACTGCAGCCTGGCCTGGGGCCCGCGCGGCCTGGTCGGCGTGCAACTGCCCGAGGTGGACGGCAGCGCCGAGGCCAAGCGTGCCCGCATGGCCCGCGACTTTCCGCGGCTGGCCGAGGTGCCCGAGCCGCAGCGCCCGCAAGCCGTGCGCGCCGCCGTCGAGGCGATCGTGGCCCTGCTTTCCGATCGCAGCGCCGCGGACCCTGCCGGTGTGGATGCCGCGGTGCTGTCCATCGTGCTGGACGAGGAGGGCGTGCCGCCGTTCCACCGCCGCGTGTACGACATCGCCCGCCGTATCCCGCCCGGCGAGACGAAGACCTATGGCGAGATCGCGGAAGAGTTGGGCGACAAGACGCTGGCCCGCGCTGTCGGCCAGGCGCTGGGTGCCAACCCCTTTGCGCCCGTGGTGCCGTGCCACCGGGTGCTGGGCGCCAAGGGATGGCAGGGCGGTTTTTCGGCGCCGGGCGGGCCGATGCTCAAGATGAGGATGTTGGGGATGGAGGGCGCGAGGGTGGGCGGGCAGGGGGCGTTGTTCTAGCGGGCTGCTACGAGGTTCGGGTGTCGGTGCTTCCTGGACTCGTGCACAGGCCAATCCTGGCGCACGGCGCACGACGGCCGGAATTCGAACCCCACCGGAAGGCGCCCGCAAGGCGCGACTCGCCCGGTGCTCCCGGCGACCCAGCACCAGTGCGTCGACGGGCCGATCGCGCTTCGTCGGCCCGCTGGCCGCAGCCAACGGCGACGCGGACGCTCAGCCTCGCGTGAGCGGCAGCAGCGCGCGCAGCGCGGGCATCCGCAAGTACAACCCCAGCCAAGCCGCCACGCCGATCACCAGACACACGATCTGCGACCCCGAGCCGATCTCGCCGATGCGGAAATGCGCGCAGATGGCGCCGCCCAGAAAGCCGGTGACGAGGATGGCGCCGAGCACGCTGGTCCGCGGGATCGCGTACAGCACGGCGCACACCAGCATGAGGGTGCCGAGCTGCGGCGAGAGCGCGGCGGTGAAGCCCGTGGCGGCCATCGGCTCGGCGAGCTTTTCGGGCGCGAACAGGTTGACGGCGGCATCGGCCAGCAGCACCAGCACGACCAGCGCGCTGAGGACGCGGCCCGTCCACACGGCAGCCGATGAGGCGCCCGTCCGGACGGGGGAGAAGGTGGGAGACAGGGCGGAAGTCATGGGTCGCGCAGACGCGGTCAGGGAAGTTTCGAGGCCGCGAATGTTAGGAAAGTGTTAACTGGCGGTCGATAGACCGGACGCGCTGGCCATTCGGCCGGGCAGGCGACGGTCGCGGCGGCGGCGAGCGCCGCCGTGAATTCAGGCGGCGGCGACCAGACCGTCGAGCCGGGCGCGTGCCCGGCGGATGGCGAGTTCGTGGCGCTCGGTGCGTGCGCCCCGCCCGTAGACGCCCGCCTTCATCACCAGGCGCAGCTGTTCCCGCTGCAGCCGCGCCTTCAGGCGCCGCGCCTTGCGCCCGTGGCGCCGCCCGATCTCGCGCCGCACGCGCAGGCGCTCCAGCGGCGCGCCCAGCCGCATCCACTCGTCGTCGCTGAGCAGTTCGCGTTCGGGCACCAGGTAGGCGGCCAAGGCCTGCAGGTGGCGGCCTTCCTCGCGCAGGGCGGCGCGCCACACCAGGGCGGCGGCCACGGCGACGGGCAGGCCCTTGACGACGAGCAGCGCGGCCAGGCCCCAGCGGGTGTCGGGAAAGCGGTCTTCCAGCCAGGGCGAGTTCCACACGAAGTGCATGGCCCAGGCGGCGGCGAAGCCCGCCACGGCCAGGGCCACGCGCAGCAGGCGCGGGCGGCCGGTCTGGAACATGGCGCAGGCCAGGCCGAAGCTGGCGACGGTGGTGTAGGCCGCGTGGCTCCACAGGCCGCCGAGCAGGCCGCGGGTGAGCAGGTTCAGCAGCACGGGCAGCCACTGGTTCTCGATCGGGAAGCTGACCGCGGCGCGCACGGTGTAGCTCAGGTTCTCGACCACCTGGAAGCCCAGGCCGACCATGGCGCCGATCACGAGCACCGACAGCTCGGTCGCGAACTGGTTGCGCGCGACCAGCACGATGAGCATCACGCCCGCGAGCTTGAAGAATTCCTCGGTGATGGGCCCGGCCAGCGCAGGGCCCCAGGCGGCCACGAACTCGGGCGACACCAGCTTGGCCGCCAGGCTCTGGATGGCGACGTTGGCCGGTGCCGACAGGTACACCGCGCCCAGCCCGCCCCAGGCGAAGGCGAGCGCGAAGGCGGCGGTGGGCAGTTGCTCCAGCAGCTCCAGCACGCGGAACAGGTGGACGAAGGCCACGGTGTAGAGCGCCCACACGGCCAGTCCCAGCAGTGCGGTGACGGGCACGGCGCGCAGGCCGATCCAGTACAGCTGCGCGATGTACACCGCGCCGTTGGCCAGCAGCAGCACGAGCAGCCAGAAGGCGGCGCGCCGGGGCTGGAAGAAGGAGTCGGTGCCGATGGGCCAGGCGCCGGGGCCGGCATCGGCCGGCAGGGCACGGCGCTCGGGAAGGGCAGGGCCGGCGGTCGCGTCCGGCGCGGCAGGGTCGGCGAGGGCGTCGGCCGGCACGCTCGTCACGATGCGCCGCCCTCGAGGTCCATCGAATCGAGCATGTCGCGCGCGTCGCGCAGGGCCTGGGCTTCGCCTTCGGCCGGGCCGTAGAAGTCGACCTGCACCACCGCGTGCCGGCGGGTGTCGACCGTCTGCCAGAAGCGGCCGGAGGTGGTCGGCCCGTAGTAGGCGAAGGTGATGCCCTGCAGGCCCCAGAGGGTGAAGAAGTCGGTGATGTCGCCCTCGATGCGCACGTGCTCCACGCGCTCCATCCAGCGCGTCTGCCGCTCGATGGGGCCGTCCTCGTCGCCCAGCCAGCGGTTGGCCTTGACGACGAAGGTGTGGCCCGTCTTGAACAGCGTCAGCGACTGGCCCGGGCGCGAGCGGGCCACGTCCATCTGCCAGCCCGGGGCGGGCACGAAGCGCGCCGGGCCGACGACGAGCGTTTCGCCCGCGGGCAGCGCGCGACCACCGGGGGTGTGGCGGTCCCACGCCTTGAGCCCGCCGATGTACAGCGCCATCGCCGCCGCGATCGCCAGCGTGGCCGGCCAGGTGCGGTAGGGCGCGCGTCGGGTGGGGGCGTTGGGGGGCGGGGACAGCACGGGCGGGATGGTGCCACGCGGGCCGCCATGACGTGGGGCGCGTGCGCCGGCGCATGCGTTCGCCGCCCGGCGGGCGCCCGGGCCGGCGCCGCGGATGCACGCCACGGGCGCAGGTCGGCGTCGCCGCGCGTGGCCGATTCACGACACACCCGGCCGCCGCCTCGGCGGGAAGGACTACCTATGAACTAACAAATCCCGCGCCGGACGGCGGATCGACTGAAACGATGTTTCAAACAATTGACATTTTGTTTCAATAGTTAAAACTTGCCGTCTTTTTTGTCCCCAACACAAGGAGCAGCCCGGGTGAAGAGCATCGAAACGACCGCAGGCGCGACACGAACCAACCACCGCGGCGCAGCCGCAAGGCGAGGCCGGACCCCGGCCGCCACACGGCGCACGGCGGTCGCGAGCGCGGCCTTGGCACTGGCGGCGGCAGCAGGGGGCGCGGCGCATGCGGCGACTTTCGACGTGGCGGACGAAACGGAACTTGCCGCGGCGATCCTGGCGGCCAATGCCAGCCTCGACCCCTCATCGACCATCAACATCGGCACCAGCAGCCTGACGATCACCTCGCCGCTGCCGCAGGTGGGCGCGAACGTGACGGTGCAGAGCAACGGCTTCCCCATCACGATCGGCTCGATGACGGGCGCCTCGCTCGACGTCCAGGCGGGTGCCGGCGTCGTCGCAGCCAATGTGTTCGTCGGGCATCAGGCGGGGGTCAGCGGCGGCCTGACGGTGCAGGGCAAGGGCGCCCAGGTGACGGGCTCGGCGCTGCAGTCGGCCGCCGGCAAAGCCACGATCCAGGTGCTGGACGGTGCGACGCTCACGATGACCGGGCCGGGCGGCTTTCTGCTGGGCGGGACGAATACCACGTCGCTCGGCGGCAGTTCCAATGTCGCGGTGGGCGGCCAGGGCTCGGTCCTGAGCGCCAACGTGGGCTACTACCACCACAGCGGCACGCTCGACGTCTTCGGCGGCGGCCTGGTCCAGGCCAAGATCGTCGCACTGGGTGCCAGCGCGGGGGACGTGTTCACGGGCACCGTGACCGGCGCGGGTTCCTCGCTGGCGTCCGACCTGACCGCCATCACCCTCGGCGCTGCCGGCACCGCCACGCTGACGGTGGCCGATGGCGCCACGCTGTCGGCGAACAAGGGGGCGGTCGCGATCAACCTGGCCACCGGCGCGAGCGGGGTCGCCACGCTCAACATCGGTGGCGACGCCGCTGCCGCGCCGGCCGCTCCCGGGACGGTGATGGCGTCGATCATCACGGGCGGCGCGGGCAAGGCGACGTTGAACTTCAACCACAACGCCAGCGCCTACGAGTTCAGCGTGCCGGTGGGCGGAAGCACGGCCGTCAACCAGCTCGGATCCGGCACCACCGTGCTCGTCGGCAACAACACCTACACCGGCGGCACCACCGTGGCCGCGGGCACGCTCCAGGTCGGCAACGGCGGCACCAGCGGCACGCTGGGCAAGGGCGCCGTCATCAACAACGCCGCGCTGGTGTTCAATCGCAGCGACGACTTCACCGTGGCCAATGCGATCGGCGGCAGCGGAAGCCTGAGCCAGAGCGGCGCCGGCACGCTCACGCTCGACAGCGCCAACGGCTACACGGGCGGCACGTCGGTGACGCGGGGCACGCTGGTCGCGGGCGTCACGGGCGCACTGGGCAGCGGCCCGGTGAATGTCGCGACCTCGGCTGCCTTGAGTTTCACGGGCACGGCCGATGCGGGCAGCCTGGTCGTCACCACCGGTGCGCGCGACGACGCGCTCGGCCTGAACGGCGGCTTCGTGCAGTTCCGCGACGACAGCACGGCCGGGCTGGCGCGGATCACCGCGGCCAAGGGCGCAGCCATCGAGTTCCGCGACCGCGCGACTGCCGGCAAATCGGCCATCGACAACGCGGGCGGCGTCGTCTTCTATGAGACCAGCTCGGCCGGCGCCGGCCAGATCACCAACCGCAGCGGCGGCGACACGACCTTCTTCGACAACAGCTCGGCTGGCCAGGCCACGTTCACGAATGCGGCCGGCGGCCTGCTGGACCTGTTCGACAACAGCACGGCGGCGGGCGCGACGGTGATCAACGAGGCCGGCGGGCGCGTGCGCATCAGCGGCACGGCCGCGGGCACCCGCATCGGATCGCTCGCTGGCGACGGCAACGTCGTCCTCGGGGCGCGCACGCTGACCACCGGCGGCCTGAACACCAGCACCGCCGTGGGCGGCACGATCTCCGGCAGCGGCGGCGCGCTGGTGAAGGAGGGCACCGGCACGCTGACCCTCTCGGGCGCCAACACCTACACCGGCGGCACGGCCCTCAAGGCCGGCACCCTGGCAGTGGCCAGCAACAGCGCCCTGGGCACCGGCGGCCTGGCCATGGACGACGGCACCACGCTGGCCTTCGCGGCCAACAACCTGACGCTGGCCAACCCGATCGTCATGACGGGCACCAACGACCCGACCTTCGACACCGGCGCCAATACGGCCACGCTCACGGGCGGCATCAGCGGCGCGGCCGACCTCACCAAGACCGGCACCGGCACCCTGATCCTGGGCGCGGCCAACAACACCTACACCGGCAGCACCACCGTGGCCCAGGGCACCCTGCGCGCGGGCGTCGCCAATGCCTTCAGCCCGGCAAGCGCCACCACCGTCGCCGCCGGCGCGACGCTCGACCTGGCCGGCCACAGCCAGGCCCTGGCCTCGGTCAACAACGCCGGCACGGTGAGCCTGGTGGGCAGCACGCCCGGCACGGTGCTCACCGTCACGGGCCCGTGGGTGGGCAACAACGGCACCCTCGCCGTGGGCACGGCCGTGGGCAACGACGCCAGCCCGACCGACCGCCTGGTGCTCAGCGGCGCCGGCGCCGTGGCCAGCGGCAGCACGCGCATCGCCATCACCAACATCGGCGGCCTGGGCGGGCAGACCACGGGCAACGGGATCGCGGTCGTGACGGCCGAGAACGGCGGCAGCATCGGCTCCGGCGCCTTCACGCTCGCGACGCCCGTCTCGGCCGGTGCCTACGACTACCAGCTCAACACCACCGGCACGGGCAGCTACCTGACCAACCTCGTGCCCGTCGTGCCCGTCGTGCCGGTCGTGCCCACCGATCCGGCCACGCCTGCGGACCCGGCCGTCCCGGTCGTCCCCGCCTACCGCGCCGACGTGGCGCTGTATGCCGCTCTGCCCGAGCAGCTGCGCCAGTCCAACCTGGCCATGCTGGGCA
>JAVHYA010000166.1 GCA_031119395.1 Pseudomonadota bacterium | reverse complement strand
GGCATGGCCCTGGCACTGGGCCTGGCCAACCACGGCGTGCGAAGCGTGATCCTCGAAGCCGACGACACGGTCTGCGTGGGCAGCCGGGCCGCCTGCATCTCGCGCCGCAGCCTGGAGATCGTCGAGCGCCTGGGCGCCCTGCCCGCCTTCCTGGCCAAGGGCCTGCCCTGGAGCGCGGGCACGAGCTACTACCGGACGACCGAGGTGTTCCGCTTCGAGATGCCCACGCATGCGCAGCAGAAGCTGCCGCCGATGATCAACCTCGAGCAGTACTACATCGAGCAGTACCTGCTGGACGAGATCACGCGGCGCAACGCGGCGCAGCCGGGGCTGATCGACATCCGCTGGGGCACCGAACTCGCCGGCTTCGCGCAGGACGACCGTGGCACGACGCTGCACGCCCGCAATGCGCTGGGTGCGTACACGCTGCACGCCGACTGGCTGGCGGCCTGCGACGGCGGCCAGAGCTTCGTGCGCAAGTCGCTCAACCTCGCGCTCGAAGGCACGGCCTACGAAGGCCGCTACGTGATCATCGACATCGAGCTGCCGAGCCGCCACCCGACCGAGCGCCGCGCCTGGTTCGACCCGCCGTGGAACCGCGGCTCGACGGTGCTGATGCACCGCCAGCCCGACGACATCTGGCGCATCGACTACCAGCTGCGCCCCGGCCAGAGCACCGAGGCCGCGCTCGCGCCCGACGCCGTGACCGAGTTCGTGCAGCGCCACCTCGACGCCATCGGCGAGGGCCACCTGCCCTGGAAGACGGTGTGGACCTCGGTCTACCGCGCCGGTGCCATGACGCTGGCCGACTACCGCCACGGGCGCATCCTCTTCGCCGGCAATGCGGCGCACGCGATGCCGATCTTCGGCGTGCGCGGGCTCAACTCGGGCTTCGACGACGCCGACAACCTGGCCTGGAAACTCGCGGCCGTGGCCAAGGGCGAATCCGATGCGGCCCTGCTCGACAGCTATTCGCAGGAGCGCATCGCCGCCTTCCACATCAACGCCGAGGCCGCGATGCGCAGCACCGAATTCATGTCGCCGCCCTCGCGCGGCTTCGACCTGCTGCGCGAGGCGGCGCTGTCGCTGTCGGAAAGGCACCGCGGCATCGCCCAGCTCATCAACCCGCGGCAGACGCAGGCCGTGCGCTACGACGCTTCGATGCTCTCGAGCCCCAGCGACGCGCTCGGCGCCGGCCCGCGGCCGGGCGAGGCGATGGGCGAGCAGCCGCTGCGCGCCGGCCACCTGACCGACCACATCGGCCCGCGCTTCACGCTGCTGGTGCTGCAGCCGGGCGAGGCGGTGTGGCCGCTGCCGGCGGACCTGCCCGTGCACGTCGTGACGCTGGGCGACGCGCAGTGTCCGCCCGCGACCTTCGAAGCCCTGGGCGCCGCGGCCGGCGCGGTGTACCTGCTGCGGCCCGACGGCCACGTGGCCGCGCGCTGGCGCCGGCCCACCGGCGGGCAGATCGCCGCCGCACTGCAACGCGCCACGGCGCAAGGGGTGACCGCATGACAACGTCCACCTTGACGCCCGAGGCGCGCGACCGCCTCTACGCCGCCTGCGCCAACGCCATCAGCGAGGCCGGGCCCGAGCGCGAATCGCTGTTCCTGGCGCGCCTGGCGCTGCTGCTGTTCGAGCAGCTCGGCGACGAGGCCCAGGGACATCGTGCGCTGGCCGACGCGCTCGAAGCGCTGCCCGTACCATCCCTGTCCGCATCCGAATCCCAAGGAGACTGAATCCATGCAACGCAGACACCTGCTGGCCACCCTGGCCTCCGGCGCCGCCCTGGCCGCCTCGCCCTTCGCCCGCGCACAGAACGCCTACCCCGAGCAACTCATCCGGTGGGTGGTGCCCTACCCGGCCGGCGGCGGCACCGACGTGATCGCGCGTTCGCTGGCCGAGGCGATGCGCCAGACGCTGGGCCAGCAGATCGTGATCGACAACCGCCCCGGCGCCTCGACCAACATCGGCGCCGACCTCGTGGCCAAGGCCAAGCCCGACGGCTACACCGTCATGTCGGCCGACAACGCGGTGCTGGCCTTCAACGAGCACCTGTTCGGCAAGCTGCCCTTCAATCCCGAGCGCGACTTCAGCTACATCGGCGCGATCGGCAAGTTCCCGCTGGCGCTGGTCGTCCACCCCGACTTCCCGGCCAAGGACTTCAAGGAGTTCCTGGCCTACGTGAAGGCCAACCCCGGCAAGGTGAACTACGCCTCGCCCGGCAACGGCTCGCCGCACCACCTGGCGATGGAGCTGTTCAAGAACCGCACCGGCACCTTCATCACGCACATCCCCTACCGCGGCGCGGCGCCGGCCATGGCCGACGTGATGGGCGGCCAGGTGCCGTGCATGTTCCTGGACCTGGCTTCGGGCCTGCCGATCATGCAGGGCAAGAAGGTGCGCGTGCTGGCCATCGGCTCGGGCGCGCGCAACAAGCTGCTGCCCGATGTGCCCACGCTGGCCGAGGTGGGCGTGCGCGACGCCGAGGTGTTCGCCTTCCAGGGCGTGCTCGGTCCGGCCGGCCTGCCGGCCAACGTGGTGAGCCGGCTCAACGGCGAGCTGAACAAGGCCATGTCGACACCCGCCGTGCTCAAGCGTTTTGCCGACTTCGGCATGGAAGCCATGCCCGGCACGCCGCAGCAGTTCCAGCAGCTGGCGCGGGCCGAGTCGAAGCGCTGGGGCCCGGTGATCAAGGCCGCTGGCATTAAATTGGACTAGCACCCCCCAAGCCGCTTCGCGGCTCCCCC
>JAVHYA010000108.1 GCA_031119395.1 Pseudomonadota bacterium | reverse complement strand
AACCCTTCTCGAGCGCAGCGGAGTAGATGAAGGGCTTGAAGCTCGAGCCCGGCTGGCGCCACGCCTGCGTGACGTGGTTGAACTTGTTCTTGTTGAAGTCGAAGCCGCCCACCAGGGCCTTCACCGACCCGTCGCGCGGGTCGAGCGAGACGAAGGCGCCTTCCACCTCGGGCAGTTGAGCGACTTCCCAGGTCTTGCCGTTGGGCTCGAGCCGGATGATGGCGCCGCGCTGGATGCGCACCGGTGCCTGTGCCTTCTCGCTGAGCGCGCGCTGGGCGAGCTGCAGGCCGCGGCCGGTGACCTCGACCGTGTCGCCGTTGGCGCGCACGGCGGTGATCTTCTTGGGGTTCGCGGCGAGCACCACCGCGGCCACCAGCTCGCCGTTGTCGGGGTGGTCGGCCAGGGCCTCGTCGACGGCCTGGTCCAGCGCCTTCGGCTCGGTGGGCAGGTCGGCGACCAGGCCCTCGGGGCCGCGGTAGGGCTGGCGCTGTTCGTAGTCGAGCAGGCCGGCGCGCAGCGCGGCGTACGCGGCGTTCTGGTCGGCGGCGCTGAGCGTGGTCGTCACGTTCAGGCCGCGGGTGTAGGCCGCGTCGCCGAACTTGTCGACCATCTGCTGGCGCACCATCTCGGCCACGTACTCGGCGTGCACGCGCGTGGGGTCGTTGGCTTCGCGCAGCTTCAGCGGTTCGGCGCGTGCGGCCTCGGCGTCGGCGGGTCGGAGGTAGCCGGTCTCGACCATGCGCTGGATCACGTACTGCTGCCGGGCCACGGCGCGGCGCGGGTTGGCCACCGGGTTGTTGGTGCCCGGCGCCTTGGGCAGGCCGGCCAGCATGGCGGCCTCGGCGGCGGTGATCTGGTCCAGCGGCTTGCCGAAGTAGGTCTGCGCCGCCGCCGCGAAGCCGTAGGCGCGGTTGCCCAGGTAGATCTGGTTCATGTAGATCTCGAGGATCTGGTCCTTGGTGAGCTTGTCCTCCAGCCGCCACGCGAGGATCGCCTCCTTGAGCTTGCGGCTCACGGTGCGCTCCGACGTGAGGAACATGTTGCGCGCCACCTGCTGCGTGATGGTCGAGGCGCCCTGCGCCCGCCCGCCCGACAGGTTGGCGAACACCGCCCGCATGACGCCCTTGGTGTCGATGCCGCCGTGCTGGTAGAAGCGCGCGTCCTCGGTGGCCAGCACCGCGTCCTTGAGCACGCGCGGAATCTTGTCGATCGGCACCAGCTCGCGGCGCTCCTCGCCGAATTCGCCGATCAGCGCGCCATCGGCGGTGTAGACGCGCAGCGGCAGCTTGGGCTGGTAGTTGGCCAGAGATGAAACATCGGGTAACTGCGGTGCGATGAGGACGAGGGCGACGCCGATGGCCAAGAGGCCGGCAGCGAGCGCGCCGCCCACCCCGGCCGCGCTCCACAGCGCGATGCGCTTGGCGCGCGGAGACCAGAGGCGAGACGTGGAAGGCATAGAGAGGAGCAATCAGAAACTTGAGGAAGAAATCGGCCGCCAGCGCCCATGGGGCGGGCGCTGGCAGCTATCGATTCGATAGCGATTGGCCGCTGGCGGCGGCCGGCTCGGCGGGTCGGGCCCTTCCCTCAGACAGCGCATACCAGTCGACGTTCCGTGTCACCAGCATCAGCAGCGCGAGCATGCCGAAGGTCAGCAGGGCCCCGAGCAGCAGCGCATTGTTCTCCGCCGCCAGCAACCCGTACAGCGCGCCGTACAGCACGGCCACGAACGCGCCCAGTCCCACACCGCGGCGCCAGCCGCGCAACACCGCGCTGAAGTAGGCCATGAGCAGCAGCACGCTCGCGCAGGCGGACAGCGCATAGGCCTGCCAGAAGGGTAGCTTTTCCGACAGCGCCACCAGCAACAAAAAGAACAGCGCGACCGACAGGCCGACCAGGCCGTACTGCACCGGGTGCAGGCGCAGCTGGCGGAACAGCTCGAACATGAAGCTGGCCATCAGCACCAGGCCGATGAAGAGCGCACCGTACTTGGCCGCGCGGTGGGCCATGAAGTAGACGTTCACCGGCTGCGCCAGCGCGACGTCGAAGCTGT
Source organism: Pseudomonadota bacterium (assembly GCA_031119395.1). Taxonomy (GTDB): domain Bacteria; phylum Pseudomonadota; class Gammaproteobacteria; order Burkholderiales; family Burkholderiaceae_C; genus Xenophilus. The sequence continues at coordinate 9,525 of JAVHYA010000108.1, read as the reverse complement.
CGACTTCGCGCAGGTCGGGCTGGGGTGGCGCCGCCGGGGCGGTCTGCGCGGCCGATGCCGCCGTGGCCGCCACCCTGCAGGCGCTGTCGTCGCCGGCGCAGGCCACGTCGGCCGGCGGCGCCGCCGTCTCGCCCGCCCATTGGCGCAACAGCTGCGTGCGCGCGGTGCTCACCAGCGCGGACACGCGCCAGCGCGCGTCGAAGCCGGCGTCGCCCACCGTGCGCTCGCTCGCCAGGAAGCGGCCGCCGAAGCTCGGGTGCGGCCAGGGCGACTGCAGGTGCGCCTCGGTGTCCTCGGCCGCCGGCACGATGCGCAGCTGTTCCTGGCCGACCAGCTTCAACGCCAGGCGGAAGTCCATCGCCTGCCCGCTGGCCAGTGCGCGCAGCGTGTCGCCGGAGAGCGGCGCATGGATGCCCTGGGACGACGCCGACGCGCCCAGCCCCGGAATGCCTTGCTGGAAGCGCAGCGGCGCGCCGCCCAGCGTGGCGTCGGGCAGGCCTTCGATGCCGCGCACGTCGCTCACGCTGAAGGCCAGCCGCGGCGTGCCCAGCGTCACGGTCCCGCCGCGCTCGCTGGGCCGCGGCGCCGGCCCGAGGGCGGCGAAGCGGCCGTCCAGCGTGGCGTCGAGCTTGTAGAACAGCACGCGGAAGATGCCGCGGTAGCGCTCCTGCGGCGTCATGCGGCCGTCGATCTTCAGGCGCTCGGGGAAGACGACGGTCGTGCGGGCCTTGGTGCGCTGCGACTGGCCCGTCACCTCGCCCTTGCTGTTGCGCTCGGTCTCGGTCCATTGCTCGACCCAGGGCAGCACGAGAAAGGGGCCGGCCACGGTCTGTGCGCCGGCGTGCGTGCTCGCCAGTTCCTGGGCCGCCTCGGCCTGGCTCCGGCCGCGCTCTCGGATGAGCGAGCCGATCTCGGCCAGCGGGATGCACAGCAGCAGGGTGAGCGCCACCAGCGCGAGCACCTTGACGAGTGCGGAGTTGCGAAGGGTCTGGATCATCTCGGTTTTCCTCTCCGTGGATGCGATGGGGGCCGATGGTCCCTGCGCCGGCCGAAGCCCGTATGAAGCGGCAGGCCGGCGTTGCGCACCGCCACTTCACACGGACTTCACACAGGCCCGGCGGCTTCGACATCGCTTCTCGCGCGCTTCCTCATGGCTTCTCGCCCGGCTTCGACAGTGGCGCTGCGCCTCGACGCACACCGATTTCAAGGAGCCTTTCATGGAAGCCGCCACCCTCACCGAACCCCTTCCTTCCGACCCCGCGGCGCCACGCGCCGGCCGCTGGCTCTGGCTCGCCACCGTGAGCCTGGCCGCCACCTGCTTCGTGCTGCTGACGGCCCGGCCGCTGCACGCGCAGGAGGCCGCACCCCGCCAGAAGACCGAGAGCCCGTACTTCTTCGTCAAGAGCGACTCGCCGGACGTCGACCGCCTGCCGCTCAAGGGCACCGACGTCGATGTGCGCATCTCGGGCGTGATTGCCGACGTCACCGTCACCCAGACCTACCGCAACGAGGGCCAGCGCCCGATCGAGGCCAAGTACGTCTTCCCCGGCTCCACCAAGGCCGCCGTGGGCGGCCTCACCGTGCGCCTGGCCGACCGCCTGATCACGGCGCAGATCCGCGAGAAGCAGCAGGCCCGCATCGAGTACGAGACCGCCAAGCAGGAAGGCAAGACCGCCGCGCTGCTGGAGCAGCAGCTGCCCAACGTGTTCCAGATGAACGTGGCCAACATCCTGCCCGGCGACGACGTGAAGGTGGAGCTGCGCTACACCGAGCTGCTGGTGCCGCAGGGCGGCAACTACCAGTTCGTGTTCCCGACCGTGGTGGGCCCGAGATACAACAGCCCGCAGTCGGAGAACGCACAGGCGAAGTGGGTGGCGCAACCAACGCTTCGTGCCGATGTCGTGCCAAACACGTCGTTCAGGATGAAGGTCGCGATCGACACGCCCATGGGCATCAAGGAAGTGCGCTCGCTCACCCACGCGATCGACGTGAAGACCAGCGACGAGGCCCGCCACGCCGACGTGGCCCTGCGTGCCGATGGGCGGCCGCTGGACAACCGCGATGTCGTCATCGACTACCGCCTCGCGGGCGAGAAGATCGAATCGGGCCTGATGCTCTACAAGGGCAACGGCGACGGCGCGGAAAACTTCTTCCTGGCGATGGTCGAACCGCCGAAATCGGTGGCGGCCAGCGCGATCTCGCCGCGCGACTACATCTTCGTGGTCGACATCTCGGGCTCGATGCACGGCTTTCCGCTCGACACCGCCAAGACGGTGCTCGAGCGGTTGATCGGCGGCCTGCGCCCCAGCGACACCTTCAACGTGCTGCTCTTCTCGGGCAGCAACCGCATGCTCAACGAGCATTCCGTGCCGGCCACGCGCGCCAACATCGAGCAGGCCCTGGCCACCATCAAGAACTACGGCGGCGGCGGCAGCACCGAGTTGATCCCCGCGCTCAAGCGCGTGTACGCCGAACCCAAGGCCGCGAACGTCTCGCGCAGCATCGTCGTCGTGACCGACGGCTACGTGACCGTCGAGCGCGAAGCCTTCGAACTCGTGCGCAGGAACCTCGACAAGGCCAACCTCTTCTCCTTCGGCATCGGCTCGTCGGTCAACCGCCACCTCATGGAAGGCCTGGCCCGCGCCGGCATGGGCGAGCCCTTCATCATCACCGACCCCGTGCAGGCGCCCGAGCAGGCGGCGCGCTTTCGCCGCATGGTCGAGTCGCCGGTGCTGACGAACGTGCATGCCACCTTCGGCGGCCTGGACGTGTACGACGTCGAGCCGCAGCAGTTGCCCGACGTGCTCGGCGAGCGCCCGGTGATCGTGTTCGGCAAGTGGCGTGGCGAGCCCAGGGGCGGCGTCACCCTCGCAGGCCAGAGCGCCAGCGGCCCGTGGAAGCAGGAACTGCGCATCGACGGCCGCACGGCGCAGAACGCCAGCGCCTTGCGTGCGCTGTGGGCGCGCCACCGCATCGCCGCACTGTCCGACCAGGAGGCGCTGGAGGCCGGCGACCGCTACAGGCAGGCCATCACCGACCTGGGCCTGAAGTACAGCCTGCTCACGCAATACACCAGCTTCATCGCCGTCGACAAGGTGGTGCGCAACACGGCGGGCAGCGACAGCGTGAACCAGCCCCTGCCGCTGCCGCAGGGCGTGGGCGAGAACGCGCTCGGTGCCGAGGTGCCCAGCACGCCCGAGCCCGAGGTCTTCGGCGCCGTGGCCGTGGCGCTGTCGATGCTGGCCATGCTGCGTCGCCGCGCCCGTCGCCACGACAAGCGGCGCCTGACGGCCTGAGGCTGCGATGAGCACCCTCTCTCTCGCCTCGCTGGCCCGGCAGCATCCCCGCTGGGTGGACGCGGGCATCCGCCTCGACCGCGTGCCGCCGGCCGTCTGGCTGGCGCTGCAGGCCGCCGCGCTGCTGCCCACCTGGGTGTGGATGGCGATGCGGCTGGCCGATGGTTCCGACGATCCGCTCGGGCTCCTGGCCCTGGCGGCCCTGGGCGTGCTCGCCTGGCAGCACCGGCGTGGCCTGCGCGCGGCGCCCGGCCTGGGCTGGCTGGCGCTGGCCGGCCTGGGCACGGTGGCGGCGACGCTGTTGCGCGGCGGGCTCCCGGGCCTGCCGGCGCTGCCGCCGCTGGTCACGGGGCTGCTGTCCGTGGTGGCCTTCGCGTGCGGCCTGCTGGCCTTCCTGCCGCGCCGGGTGGCCAGCCTGCCGGTCCTCGGGCTGGCGGTGCTGGCACTGCCGCTGCTGTCCTCGCTGCAGTTCTACGCCGGCTACCCGCTGCGCGTCGTCACCGCCGAAGCGAGCCAGTGGCTGCTGGCGCCCTTCTTCACGGTGATGCGCGAGGGCAGCAGCCTGTGGATCGCCGGCCGCCTCGTGATCGTCGATGCACCCTGCTCCGGTGTGCAGATGGTGTGGCTGGGGTACTTCACGGCGTGCGCGGTGGCATTGTTCGTGGCGCCGGCCCACAACCGCCGCTTTCTCGCCCGGCTGCCGGCCGTCAGCTTGCTGGTGCTGGCCGGCAACGTCGTTCGCAACGCGGTCCTGGTCGGCCTCGAAGGCGCCGGCTGGCCGCTGGCACCCTGGGCGCACGAGGCGCTGGGCCTCGTGGTGCTCGCCGCCGTCTGCGGCGGCATCGCGTGGGCGATGCAGCGCCGCGGCCACCAACCCGTGACGGCCGCCGAACCCTCTCGTCCGTGGTCGGGCGCATCGCATGAAACGCCGTACCGCCGGCGAGCGCAGCGAAGCCCTCAGGGCACCCGCGGAACTGGCTCGGCCAGGCCGCTGGGTGCGCCCCCCTCCAAGCCGAAGGCGCCAGAGAGGGGGGAGCCGCGAAGCGGCATGGGGGGTGTTCCATTCCAGGGCCTGCGCCATGTCGATACGCATCATTGAACGCTGCTTCGCCAACACCTTCGTGCACCGCGCGCTGCACAAGGCCGTCTTCGCGCTCGCGATGCTCGGCTGCCTGGCGCTCGCGCTGCCGGGCCTGGCGCGCTCGCCGGACGCGGCCGTGCGCACGGCCGGCACGCAGGAATGGCCGACCCAGTGGGACGGCGCCGCGCTGCGCCCGCTCGCGCTCAGCGAGGTCGAGCAGCGTTTCGCGGCCCATTTCCCCGGCGCCATCGCGCGCCTGACCGACGGCCAGCGCATGTTCGTGATGCGGCAGGTCGACCGGCCCACGCGCATGCTGCATCCGGCGGCCGACTGCTACCGCGCCCTGGGCTACCGCATCGTGCAGGCGCGCCTCGAGCAGGACGCCCAGGCGCGGCTGTGGCGCTGTTTCAACGCCGAGCGCGGCGGGCAGGTCAAACTGCGGGTGTGCGAGCGCATCGTGGACGCCCGGGGTGACGCTTTCACCGACACTTCGGCCTGGTACTGGGCGGGCGCCAGCGGGCGCTCGGCCGGGCCGTGGCAGGCGGTGACGGTGGCCACGCCGTTGTGAGCCCCCCGGGGCCGGGCTTCGCCGCCACGAACCGACGGAACATGGGACAGAGTGCAGTGGGAGCCGTGTGAAGAAGATCTTGCGAGTGGTGTTGTACGGGCTGCTGGCCCTGGTGGTCACGGGCGGGGTGGCGCTCGTGCTGATCGCGAAGATCGCGCTGGCGCCGGCGAAGGGCGAGTGGGCGGCGGAGCTGCCGATCGGCCCGCTCAGGCTGGAGGTGGGCGTGCCCACGCTGGTGCGGCTGGCCACCTCGCCCTGGTTCGGGCCGCACCTGGACGGCCGTCGCGTGGACACCCGCTTCGGCCCCGTGCAACTGGGCTGGAACGAGGCCGGCCACCAGCTCGAGGCCCGCTGCGCCCCCTGCAGCGCCGTGGTGGCTGCGCTGGGCGCCAAGCCGGTGCGCCTGGACGACCTGCGGGTCACGGTGCGCCGCGACGCCGACCGTCTCGCCGGTGAGCTGTCGGCCACGCCGCCGGCCGCCGCCGGCGCGCCCGGCCATCCTCCGGCGCTGACCGGCCGCTGGGACGGCAAGCTCAGCCAGCGCGACCTGCAGGTCAACGTCGACATGGCCGACGCCCCCATCGCCCAGTGGTACGCCGTGCTGGTGCCCGACATGCCCGAGCTGCAGCGCGCACAGATCGGCGGCACGCTGGGCCTGCGCGGCCAGTTCACCCAACCCACCGGCAGCTTCGGGCTGCAGCCGCGCGTGGCGCAGTTCACCGTCGCCGGCCTGGGCACCGAGGCCATGCTGGGAGCGCGCACCGCGTGCGGGCCGCCGTCGCGCCTGGCGGCCGACAGCTGGCTGGCCCGTGCCGTCATCGCGGCGGAGGACCAGCGCTTCTTCCAGCACCCGGGCTACGACCTGGTCGAGCTCTCGGCGGCGCTCGACAGCAACCAGAAGAAGGGCGGCATCGACCGCGGCGGCAGCACCATCACCCAGCAGCTGGCCAAGATGCTGGTGACCGGCAGCGAGCGCAGCCTGGAGCGCAAGCTGCGCGAGATGCTCTACGCCGTGGAGATGGAGCAGACCCTGGGCAAGGCCCGCATCCTGCAGCTCTACCTGGACAACGCGCCCTGGGGCAAGGTCTGCGGCGCCGAGGCGGCGGCGAAGCACTACTTCAAGCGCAGTGCGACGCGCCTGGAGCCGGCGCAGGCCGTGTGGCTGGCCTCCATGCTCCATGCGCCCGGCCTGGCGGCCGAGCGCTGGGCGCGCGAGGGCAGCCTCGATCCGCAGCGCGTGAAGTGGGTGGCCGAGGGCATCCGCGGCATCTCGCGCGCACAGCGCGAGGCGCTGCTGCGCAACGTGGAGAAGGCACGCTACGCGCCGCCGTCCGCTGAATGATCCGCAGGACCATGCCGGTCCCGCTGTCGCGATGACGCGGCAATCCACCCGGGCATGCACAGCCTGATCGACGTGCTCGTGTGGGCCCTTGCCGGCGCCGCGCTGCTGCCATTGCTGCTGCTCGGGCTGTACGTGCTGGCCGACCGCCTCGGTGTGAAGGGCGCCGATCGCCTCCTGGACTGGACGGTTCGCGGCCTGGTGCTGCAATGGACCGTGGGTGGCCTGGTGAACCTGGCCGGCGGGCTGGCGATCGTGGCCCTGGGCGTCTGGGTGATCCTTCGTCCGGGCGCGACCTGGCAGGCCTTCGCCGGCGTCGCGCTGGTGCTGGTGGGGCTCTGGCGCGGATGGCGCGGCGCCGCGGTGCTTTCTGGCCTGGGCGGCCGGCGTCCCTGAGGCCCGCACGCGCCGGATCGCCGCCCTCGGCGTTCACGTTGCTCCTCAATTCATAGCAGACTTCGCAAGCAGGACGGGCGCTGCGGGCCGATTTGGCTCGATGCCCGCACGCTGGGCCGTGGCGCACGCGTGCCCGCACCAACCTGGTGCGCCTGCAGCCCGCGCCCCCTGCCGGGGCGCTGGCATCCATCTTGCGAAATGCCCGGCATGGATGCCATCGCCGTGCCCGAGCCCGCTGCCGTCGAGATCGTTGCGCTGACCAAGCGCTATGCACCCGGCACGCCGGCGGCGGTGGACGCCATCGACCTGCGCATCGCGGCCGGGAGCTACTGCTGCCTGCTGGGGCCCTCGGGCTGCGGCAAGAGCACCACCCTGCGCATGATCGCGGGGCACGAATCGGTGAGCAGCGGCGACATCCTGCAGGGCAACCGGAACATCACCAACCTGCCGGCCGCGGAACGCGGCACGGCCATGATGTTCCAGAGCTTCGCGCTCTTCCCGCACCTCTCGGCGCTCGACAACGTCGCCTTCAGCCTGAAGATGAAGGGCATGGCCAAGGCCGAGCGCCACCGGCGCGCGCAGGACCTGCTCGACCGCGTCGCCATGGGGCACCTCGCCCAGCGCAAGCCCGGCGAACTCTCGGGCGGCCAGCAGCAGCGCGTGGCGCTGGCGCGCGCCCTGATCACCCAGCCGCGCGTGCTGCTGCTGGACGAACCGCTCTCCGCGCTCGACCCCTTCCTGCGCATCCAGATGCGCGCCGAACTGCGCCGCTGGCAGAAGGAGCTGGGGCTGACCTTCGTCCACGTCACGCATTCGCAGGAAGAGGCGATGGCGCTGGCCGACACCATGGTGGTGATGAACCACGGCCTGATCGAGCAGGTCGGCTCGCCGCACCAGGTCTACAACCATCCGGCCAGCGAGTTCGTGGCGCGCTTCATGGGGGGCCACAACGTGCTCTTCACGCCCGCCGGGCCGATCGCGGTGCGCAACGACCACATGCTGGTCGCACCGGCCGACAGCACGCCGTCGGGCCTGCTGGCCACGGTCACCGACGTCGAGTACCAGGGCACCTACGTGCTGCTGGGCCTGCAGCTGGCCGAGGCGCCCGCCGGCAAGGCCGGCGTGTCGGTCCAACTGGCCGAGGCCGCCTTCGACGCCCAGCCCTATGCCGTGGGCGACACCGTTCGCCTGACCTGGGCCGACGCGCATGCACGCCCGCTGGGCCCCGGCGCCGTGCGGCCGGACGAGCGCCAGCCCGCACCGCCACCCGCCGTCGATCCTGCCACCGCGCCCGACGCGGCCGCACTGCCGGCCGTGGCGTTCTGAGGCTTTTCTCCCTTCTTTTTTTTGCAACCGCCACCACCGAAAGAGGCCACACCGATGTCCGCATCCAACGAAGACAAGCGCAGCGCGTCCCCCTCCGCCCTGAAGCGTCGCACCCTGCTGCAAGGCACGGCCGGCATCCTGGCCACGGGCATCGCGCCCTTCGTCCATGCGCAGGAGAAAGTCGTGCTGCGCTACCTGGGCACGGCAGTGAACCAGGACAAGGCCATCGCCGAGAAGTTCAAGGCCGACACCGGCATCGAGATCCAGTACGTGGCCGTGACCACCGACGACGTGACCAAGCGCGCCGTCACCGCGCCCAACAGCTTCGACCTGATCGACACCGAGTTCTTCTCGCTCAAGAAGATCGTGCCCACCGGCAACCTCAAGGGCATCGACACCAAGCGCGTGAAGAACGCCGACAAGATCACGCCGCTCTTCACCCAGGGCATGGTGGCCGGCAAGGCCGTGGGCGACCAGGGCACGGCGCCCAAGAAGGTGATCTTCCTCGAAGGCGAGAAGAGCAAGGTCTTCGCCAAGGCGCCCACGCAGTGGATGACGCTGATCCCCACCACCTACAACGCCGACACGCTGGGCATTCGCCCCGACCTGATCAAGCGCCCCATCGAGAGCTGGGCCGAACTGCTCAACCCCGAGTTCAAGGGCAAGGCCGCCATCCTCAACATCCCCTCCATCGGCATCATGGACGCGGCGATGGTCGTGGAGGCCAAGGGCATCCACAAGTACAAGGACAAGGGCAACATGAGCAAGGCCGAGATCGACCTGACGATCAAGACGCTCATCGAGGCCAAGAAGGCCGGCCAGTTCCGCGCGCTGTGGAAGGACTTCAACGAGTCGGTCAACCTCATGGCCTCGGGCGAGGTCGTGATCCAGTCGATGTGGAGCCCGGCCGTGACGGCCGTGCGCAGCAAGGGCATCGACTGCGTGTTCCAGCCGCTCAAGGAAGGGTATCGCGCCTGGGCCTCGGGCTTCGGCCTGCCGGCCACGCTGTCGGGCAAGAAGCTCGACGGCGCCTACGAGTTCATCAACTGGTTCCTCGACGGCTGGGCCGGCGCCTACCTCAACCGCCAGGGCTACTACAGCGCCGTGCTGGAGACGGCCAAGGCCAAGATGGAGCCCTACGAGTGGGCCTACTGGATGGAAGGCAAGCCCGCCGCGCAGGACATCAAGAGCCCGCAGGGCGTGGTGATCGCCAAGGCCGGCAGCGTGCGCGACGGCGGCAGCTACGAGCAGCGCATGGGCGGCATCGCCTGCTGGAACGCGGTCATGGACGAGAACGAGTACATGGTTCGCAAGTGGAACGAGTTCGTGGCGGCCTGAGTACGGGCACGGACATCCATGCGCGAAGAGCGCGAAGGTTTCGCGAAGAACGCGAAAGAACATCCATGTCTTTTGATGTCTTCTTTGCGCCCTTCGCGTGATCTTCGCGTCCTTCGCGTACGGCTGCCCGATCCCGATCCCGATCCCGAATTCTCATGAGCGCCCCTGCCACCGCCACCCA
>JAVHYA010000047.1 GCA_031119395.1 Pseudomonadota bacterium | reverse complement strand
ACAACGGCGCGGGCGAGATGCTGGTGTTCTCGGCCGCCGACTTCGAGGACTTCCGCCAGCCGCGCCCCGACATGCCGGCCGAGATGGAAGGCGAACTGGAGGAGGTCGTGCGGGTGCTGGTGCACAACCGCTGGCCGTGGCGCATGCACGCGACCTACGACGAGACCATCAGCCGTTCGCTCGACGTGTTCGAGAAGGTCAACCGCGACACGCCGCTGGCGGGCCTGAACTGGTTCTTCGACCATGCGGAGACGATCTCCGAGCGATCCATCGACCGCATCGCGGCGCTGGGCGGCGGCGTGGCGGTGCAGCACCGGATGGCCTACCAGGGCGAGTACTTCGTCGAGCGCTACGGCCCGGCCGCGGCCGAGGCGACGCCGCCGGTCAGGCGCATGCTCGACAAGGGCATCCACGTGTCGGCCGGGACCGACGCCACGCGGGTGGCCTCGTACAACCCGTGGGTGTCGCTGTCCTGGCTGGTCACCGGCAAGACCGTCGGCGGGCTGCAGATCACGCCCGAGCGCAACCTGCTCGACCGCGACACCGCCCTGCGCATGTGGACCGAGAAGGTGACCTGGTTCTCCAACGAGGAGGGCCGCAAGGGCCGCATCGAGGCCGGCCAGCTGGCCGACCTGATCGTGCCCGACCGCGACTTCTTCGCCTGCCCCGAATCCGAGATCGCCGACACCACCTCGCTCCTGACGATGGTCGGCGGCAAGGTGGTCTACGGCGCCGGGCCTTTCGCGCCACTGGATGCCGGCGGCCCGCCGCCGGCCATGCCCGACTGGTCGCCCGTGCGCCGCTATGGCGGCTACGGCGCCTGGGGCCGCGAAGGCGCACCGCTGCAGACGACCCTGCGCCGCGCCGCCCAGGCCTGCGCCTGCGCGACGGGCTGCAACGTGCACGGCCATGCGCATGCCAGCGCCTGGGGCAGCCGGCTGCCGGTCGCCGATCTCAAGAGCTTCTGGGGCGCGCTGGGTTGCGCCTGCTGGGCGGTCTGATGGGCTGGACGCGATCGCCCTGGGTCTACCGCGCGACCCTGCTCCTGCTGTGCGCGGCCTACCTGCAGGGCGGCCTGGTCAAGGCCTTCGACTTCGACGGCGCCATCGCCGAGATGACGCACTTCGGCCTCGCGCCGGCGGCGCCGCTGGCCGCGGCGGTGATCGTGCTGGAGCTGGGCGCGTCGGCGCTGATCCTCAGCGGCCGGCTGCGCTGGCTCGGCGCGCTGATGCTGGCGGCCTTCACGCTGGGGGCCACCTTCCTGGCGCTGCGCTTCTGGGAGATGCCGCAGCCGCAGCGCTTCGGCGCGGCCAACGCCTTCTTCGAGCACCTGGGCCTGGTGGGCGGCTTCATACTCGTGGCCTGGCTCGACTGGAAGGAACGCATGCATGGCTGAAGCCGCACCCCGAAGCAGTTTCGCGCCCCTGCGGCTCCCGGTCTTCGCGGTGCTGTGGGGCGCCACGGTGCTCGGCAACATCGGCAGCTTCATGCGCGACGTGGCCAGCGCCTGGCTGGTCACCGACCTGTCGCCCAGCCCCACCGCGGTCGCGCTCATCCAGACCGCGGCGACGCTGCCGGTCTTCCTGCTGGCCATCCCGGCCGGGGTGCTGTCGGACATCCTCGACCGGCGGCGCTTCCTGATCGCGGTGCAGGTCCTGCTCGCGGCGGTGAGCACCGCGCTGCTGCTGCTCTCGCGCTCGGGTTCGCTCACCGTCGAATACCTCATCGCGCTGACCTTCATCGGCGGCGTGGGCGCGGCGCTGATGGGGCCGACCTGGCAGTCCATCGTGCCGGAACTGGTGCCGCGCGAGGAGCTCAAGAGCGCGGTGGCGCTCAACTCGCTGGGCATCAATATCGCGCGCGCGATCGGCCCGGCCCTGGGCGGGCTGATCCTCGCGAGCTTCGGTGCCGCCATGACCTACGGCGCCGACGTGGCGAGCTACGTCTTCGTCATCGCCGCGCTGCTGTGGTGGAAGCGGCCGGCGGCCAGCGACGCCGACGGACTGTCGGAGAACTTCGGCGGCGCCTTCCGCGCCGGCCTGCGCTATGCGCGCGCCAGCCGCGAACTGCACATCGTGCTGCTGCGCGCGGCGGCGTTCTTCCTCTTCGCCAGCGCCGCCTGGGCCCTGCTGCCGCTGGTGGCGCGCCAGATGCTCCAGGGCACGGCGGGCTTCTACGGCGTGCTGATGGGCGCCGTGGGCGCCGGCGCGATCGTGGGTGCGCTGGTGATGCCGCGGCTGCGCGCGAAGCTCGATGCCGACGGCCTGATCCTGCTGGCCTCGGTGCTCACCGTGGCCGTGCTGGGCGCCCTGGTGCTGGCGCCGCCGCAGTGGCTGGCGGTGCTGCTGCTGCTCGTGCTGGGCGTGGGCTGGATCACGGCGCTGACCACGCTCAACGGCGTCGCCCAGGCGGTGCTGCCGAACTGGGTGCGCGGGCGCGGCCTGGCCGTGTACCTCACGGTGTTCAACGGTGCGATGGCCGCGGGCAGCCTGGGCTGGGGCCTGGTGGCGCAGCAGATCGGCGTGCGCGGGGCGCTGGTCGGTGCCGCGGCCGGCCTGCTGCTGGTCGCCCTGCTCTTCCACCGCGTGCGCCTGCCCGCCGGCGAGGCCGACCTGCAGGCCTCGCGCCACTGGCCCGAGCCGCTGCTGGCCGAGCCCGTGGCGCACGACCGCGGGCCGGTGATGGTGCAGGTGGAGTACCGCGTGCGCAAGGAAGATCGCCCGGCCTTCCTGGAGGCGGTGCGCCGCCTGGCGCCCGAACGCCGCCGCGACGGCGCCTACGCCTGGGGCCTGCACGAACACACGGCCGACCCGGAGCGCATCGTCGAGTGGTTCATGGTCGAGTCCTGGGCCGAGCATCTGCGCCAGCACCATCGCGTGTCGCATGCCGATGCCGACCTGCAGGACGAGGTGGTGCGCTGGCACATCGGGCCGCAGCGGCCCGAGGTCCATCACTTCCTGGCCCTGTGAACCTGCGCGCGCAGGGCGCCGTTCGGGCTGAGCCTGCCGAAGCCCCGCGCGTCCTTCCGACAGGTGTCAGACGTAGCGCGGGATCGGCCCGTTCTGCGGCGTGGTGTCGGTGCCCAGGTCGACGACCACCTTGTCGACGAAGCACCAGCCCCAGCCTTCGGGCGGGTCGTAGCCCTCGATGATCGGGTGCCCGGTGGCGTTGAAGTGGGCCCGCGCATGGCGGTGGGGGGAATCGTCGCAGCACCCCACGTGGCCGCAGCTGCGGCACAGGCGCAGGTGCACCCAGCGGCTGCCGGTCTTGAGGCACTCCTCGCAGCCCAGCGAGCCGGGCGTCACGGTGTGGATGCTGTCGGTGTGCGTGCAGGCGCGGGGCATCGCGGCGTTCTCCTCGGGCGGGTTCAGTGACGGTAGGTGCGCCGCCAGCGGCCGGGCGGCAGGCCCATGTGCTGCGTGAAGACGCGGCTGAAATGGCTCTGGTCGGCAAAGCCGCAGGCGGCCGCGATGTCGGCCAGCGTCAGCGTCGGCTTGGCGAGCAGCGTGCGCGCGCGTGCCAGACGCTGTGCGACCAGCCACTGGTGCGGTGTCTGGCCGGTGGTCTCGCGGAAGGCATGGATGAAGTAGCTGCGCGACATGCCGCAGGCGTCGGCGATCTCCTGCGCCGACAGCTCGCCGTCCAGCCGCGTGGCCAGCATCTCCTTGGCGCGCAGTTCGAGCGTGCGCGGCAGCAGCCGGCGACGGCGCGGCGGGTCGGCCCGCTGGCCCTCGCAGCGGCCCAGCACATGGGCCGCCATGGCACCCGTCACATGGTCGAGGAAGAGCCGGCTGGCGGCCTGAGGATGGGCCAGCGCGGGCAGCAGCGCCAAGGCCAGGTGATGCAGCACCTCGTCGCGCACGCCCGTCAGGCGGTTGGGCGCGCCCAGGCCCAGCGGCACGGCCCGGTCGGCATCCTGCTCGAGGGCCGCGTACGGAAACTCCACCAGCAGGAAATCGAAGCCGCTCTTCATGTCGGCGCGGTAGCGCTCGTTGAAGTCGCGCACGTAGATGCTGCCGCAGGCGAAGTGGTGCGTGGTCGCGTGGTGGGCGTGGATGATGCGCCGGCTGTGGCCGTCGGCCAGCGACACGCCCAGCAGGATGCCGCGGCCCGAGGGCGGCGTCTCGACGCTGCCGACCTGTTCGTCGCACACGGTCTTGCGGTAGACCTGCAGGCCACCGTCGAGCGAGAGCTGCTCGTTGCGCAGCAGCCGGTGGGCGGAGCAGCCCAGGGCGTCGCGGGGATGGGCTGGGGCGGCGCGTGGGGCGGCAGCGGGCATGGTGCGAGGGTCGGGCGTCGGGTCCGGAACGGAACCCCGAGTGTGACCGAGCCCCGCGGATCCTGCGAGGCCTGCGTGCATGCCCCTTCGAGGCCCGGGCCGCGCCGGTCCTGGCCGTCAGGGCCGCGTCGCGGTGCCGCCCGGCCGTGCGGTGGCGACCTGGGCGCGCAGCTCGCGCAGCCGGGCCTTGAGCCGGCGCTCGTTGTCCGGGCCGACCCGCACCATCAGCTTCTGTCCCGCCGACAGCGACTCGAGCCTGGGGTCGGCATATTCGTAGCGCACCCAGGGCTTCTCGGAGGGAACCTCGCCCTTGACCTCGACCACGCGGATGGCCAGCGGCCCCTGCGGCTCGGGCGCGGCCAGCAGGTGATCGATGACGGCCACGAGGCGGTCGTTGAAGTACTTGCCCGGGTAGCCCAGCTCTTCGTAGGCCTGCTGGAACAGCGGGTACAGGCGGGCGTAGAGCGTCGCGGCCTGCTTCGCATCGACCGACTCGGCCAGGCGCACGAAGGGCGTGTAGCGCGCCGCGTTGTCCGGCGCCACGGTGCGCTGCGTGCCCTCGCCCGACAGCACGAAGCGCCCGCCCGTGGGCCGGGCGGGCCACGCCTGCACCGGCGCATGCTCGCGCGGCAGGTTGTCGACGGTGGCGACGACGCGCCGCACGAAGCCGTCCACCTGCAGGAAGGCCGCGACATTCTTGCCGCCGAGCAGTTCGGTGAGGGCCGAGCGCACGCGGCCGTCGGCGTCGGCCAGGGGCGGCAGGGCGTCGTCGGGCCCGGCGATGTCCTCGACCCGGTTCTGCGGCCCCTGCGCCACCGGCGGGGCGGGCGGCGCATCGTCCGGCGTGGCCGGCGGCGCCACGACGGACGCCTGCGGCGTCGCGGCCGATTCGGCCTGGCGCTGCTGCCACCAGCGCCAGCCGAAGAAGCCGGCCGCCAGCAGGGCCAGCAGCACGACGACGATCAGGCCCACGGGGCGTTCGGCGGCGGGGCGGTAGTCGGGTTCGCGGTCGGTCATGGCAAGAGCTTCCTCCGGGTCGTGTTGGCAGGCGTCCGACGGGCCATTGGACGCGCGTGACGCCATCCGCCCGTAACCTGCTGTGAACCGGCGGCCTGCGTCCCCCGCTGAGGGAGTCGACGGGGAAAGCCGAGTTCCGTCGCCTGGCGTTGCGACGAAATGCTACAAAAAAGATAGCTGTCGGCGCCCGATGGACGGGCGCCGCAGCCCCTTTTCATTCAAAGCTCGGGCGTGCCGGCGGTGTCGGGCGCGTCTTCGCCATGGACGCAGGCGCGGTTGCGGCCCTGCGCCTTGGCCCGGTAGAGCGCCTCGTCGGCCCGGTGCATCAGGGCCCCGGCCACGGGCTCGCCGGGCGGCGCCCCCGCGACGCCGATGCTCACGGTGACCTGGCCGTAGACCGCGCTGCGCCGCGCCGCCACGGCGGCCACGAGGACCTGCGCCACGGCCAGGGCATCGGCCTGCGTGGCACCGGGCAGCAGCGCGACGAACTCCTCGCCGCCGTAGCGTGCCAGCAGGTCGCTTTCGCGCAGCCGGGCACGCAGCACGCCGGCCAGCATGACGAGCACGTCGTCGCCGACCGGGTGGCCGTGCACGTCGTTGATGCGCTTGAAATGGTCGGCATCGATCATCAGCACCGCCACGGGCTGGCCGTTGCGGCGCGCGGCCGCCAGCGCGTGGTCCAGCTGCAGGTCGAAGGTCCGCCGGTTCGGCAGGCCGGTCAGCGGGTCGGTGCCGGCCTGGCGGCCCAGCTCGGCGTTGGCGGCCTCCAGCTCGGCCGTGCGCTCGCGCACCTGGCGCTCCAGGTCCTCCTGCGTGGCCATGAGCCGCGTGGTCATGCGGCCCAGGGCCTCGGCCAGCGAGCGCAGTTCTGCGCTGCTGGCCACCGGCGGCAGGCGTGCGCCCGGCACGCCCAGCTCGATGTCGCGCGCCGCCTTCGAGAGGCGCCGGACGTCGGCGCCCAGCCGCACCGCAGCCAGGCGCACCAGCAGCGCCCCGACCAGCGTGGCGAGCACGCCGGCCAGCAGTGCACGGCGGCTGGCGTCGCGCACGTCGGCGAACACGGTTTCGACCGGCTCCCGCGCGACGATGGTCCAGCCCAGGTCGCCCAGCGCACGCGACGCGGGCAGGCGCGTCGCCGCCGTGAGCCATTCGGCGCCGTCATGCCACGTCGCGACCGCGGGGCCGCCGCCTGGCAGCGGCGGCATCCGCACGCCGGCGGCCGCCAGCTTCTGGCTCTGGCCGCGCGGCGCGAAGATCACGCTGCCCTCGCGATCGAAGATGAAGATCTCGACGCCGCTGCCGCGCGCCTGCGTGGTCAACACGGCATCCACCACCTCGCCCACCCAGTCCCAGCTCGCATGAACGCCCAGCACGCCGAGGCGCTGGCCGTCGCGCACCACCGGCGCAGCGTAGTCGACGAAGCGCTGCGGCTCGCCGTCGCGATCGGCCGGCAGCAGCGTGGCGAGCAGCTTGGCGGGATGCACGTCGCCCACGAAGGGCCCGTCCTGGCCGCGCTGGAACCACGGGCGCTGGGCCACGCTCTGCCCGCGCAGCAGGTCGCCGGTGGCGGCGCGCACCGTGCCCTCGGCATCGGCCACGCCCACCCACAGGTGCGTGCGCGGCGCGGTGGCCTGGATCAGGTCCAGCGTGCGCTGCGCCTCCGGGCTGTCGAGGCCGGCCGTCCACACCGCTTCGCGGCGCGCCAGCAGGGCCACCATGTCGGCATTGGTCATGAGGTCGTTGGCGAGGATGCGCGCCGCGTTGCCCGACAGCAGCGTCAGCACGCGGCCGGCATCGGTGCGCACGCGCTCGCGCAGCATCCCGCCCAGCGCCGAGGTGAGGACCACCGACGCCAGCACCACCACGGCGCCGAACACCAGTGTGAGCTGGAGCTTGATGGTCAGCGGCAGCGACCAACGCCAGGACATCGGGCCGGCCACCCCCGTCAGCCGAGCCACTGCAGCCAGTCCATGCTGTCGCGCAGCTCCTGTGCCGCGATGGTGTGCGCCACGGGGTAGTCGCGCCCCGACACCGCCAGCGGCAGCGTCGCCGCGAACGCGCGGGTGGCCTGCGCCGCCTCGGGCGGGATCACGGCGTCGACGCTGCCGTGGCTGACCCAGAGCGCCTTGCCGGCGAAGGCCTCGGCCGGTGCCACGTCGGGCAGCACCTCGGGCAAGAGGCGGCTGTGCCAGACCATGGCCGCGCGCAGCGACGCCGGCCGGGTCAGCAGCAGCGACAGCGCCATGATCCCGCCCTGGCTGAAGCCGCCGGCCACCACGCGCTCGGCCGGCACGCCCAGCTGTTGCGCTGCCGAGGCCAGCAGCTCGCCGACGAGGAAGCGGCTCTCGCGCTCCTGCTCGCGGTCGATGCGGCGCTGGCCGTCGGCGCCGACCTGGAACTGGAACCAGGCATAGGCGCCGGGCACCAGCACGTTCGGCGCCCGCAGGCTCAGCACATGGAACTGCGGCGGCACGAACTGGGCGAGGCCGAAGAGGTCTTCCTCGTGGCTGTTGACGCCGTGCATCAGCAGGAGCAGCCAGGGCGCGGCCGTGCCCTCGGCGGCGGGGCGGTGCAGGAAGGTGAGCGGAAGCTGGAGGACGGCCATCGTCGATCGGATACGCAGGGCGGGTGGAAGTGGATTCAGTGCGCGGCCGCCAAGCCGCGTGCGAGCGCACGGGTGAGTTCGGCCGCGGGAACCGCGCGGCAGCCGCTCGCATTCTGGCCCGACCACAGCGGCGTGAAGTCGCCGCTGCCGGCGGCTTCGGCCTTGGCCCGCAGCGGCGCGATGGCCGAGGTGGCGAGCGGGAACTCGGGCGCGGCCGCGCTCAGCGGACCGAGCTCGCGCATCACGCGGTTGACGATGCCGCGCGCCGGGCGACCCGTGAACAGATTCGTCAGGGCCGTGTGGCGCGCCGCATCGCTCTGCAACGCGGCACGATGGATGGCGCTGGTCGTCGCCTCGGGGCACAGCAGGTAGGCCGTGCCCACCTGCACGCCCGCGGCGCCCAGGGCCATGGCCGCCGCCACGCCCTGCGCATCGGCGATGCCGCCCGCGGCGATCACCGGCACATCGAGCGCGGCCACCAGCTGCGGCAGCAGCGCGAAGAGGCCCGGCTGCCGGGTGAGGTCGGGCGAGAGGAAGTGGCCGCGGTGGCCGCCGGCTTCGAGCCCCTGCGCGATCACGGCATCGACCCCGCGCGCCTGCAGCCACAGGCCCTCCTCGACCGTGGTGGCCGAGGCCAGCACCTTGGCGCCCCAGCTGCGCACACGGTCCAGCAACGCCGCGTCGGGCAGCCCGAAATGGAAGCTCACCACCGGCGGGCGCACCGGCTCGAGCAGATCGGCCGTCTCGGCCGTGAAGGGGTTGCGGCCCGGGCCCGGCGCGATCTTCGCGGGATCGATGTCGTGTTCGCGGTAGTAGGGTGCGAGGGCCTCGCGCCAGGCCGCCTCGCGCGCGGCGTCGGGCACCGGCGGCGTGTGGCAGAAGAAGTTGAGGTTGTAGGGCCGGCCGCCGACCGCGGCGCGGATCGCCTCGATCTCGGCGCGCAGCGCGTCGGCCCCGAGCATGGCACCGGGCAGCGAGCCCAGGGCGCCCGCGTTGCTCACGGCGATGGCGAGCGCACTGCCCTGCACGCCGGCCATGGGCGCCTGGATCAATGGCAGTTCGGTGCCCAGCAGGCGGGCGAGGGAAGCGTCGGCCATGGTTCGTCCTCGAATCTCGGTGGGCCGCATTGTGCGGTCCGGTGCGCGCCCCGGCCGCGGCAGGGGCATCCGGCCGCCCTCCCCCGGCAAGGCCCCGCACAATGCAGCCATGCGCCCTCTTCCCATCGCCCGTGCGGGCGCCGCCGTCGGCCTTGCGCTGCTGCTCGCCGCCTGCTCGCGCGAAGAGGCATCGACACCGGCGGCCGCTGCCGCGGGCCAGGCCGCGCCGCCGAAGGCAGCCGCTCGCAGCCCCTCGTTGCGCCGCCAGGACCTGATGCCGCTGGCCTTTCCAGGCTGGCAGGACAGCGACACCGGCCGCGTGGGCCAGCCTGCCCTGCCCGAACTCGGCGACGACAGCCGCCCCGTGCCGGGCAGCGCGAAGCCGACCGCCGCCCGCGTGACGCCGCGCGAGGTGGTGCGCCTGTCGGACAGCCGCGCCGTGCTGCTGACCGAGACCGTGCCGCTGGACGGCCAGGGGCATCCACTCGATGCACACGTGTCCGGTGCCTGGCTCGGCGCCTATTCGTTCGACCGCCAGGGCGAGGGCTGGGTGCTCGCGCAACGGCAGGACGCCGTCGACTACCTCGGCTTCATGGGCAGCTTCGGCGAGACGACGGTGCACCGCGTCGCCCCCTCGCGGCTGGTGCTCGGCGCCACCTACGGCAGTTGCTGGCAAGGCCACTGCGGCAGCTGGCTGTCGGCCTGGGAACTGCAGCCCGCCGGCGTGCGCAAGGTGCTCGACGGCGTCGCGCTCTCGGCGTCGAACACCGGCGCCCTGGAGGCCTGCGAGGCGATCCTCGCCGGCGGCCGGCGCGGGCGTGCCGCCGGTGGGCCGCGCGATGCGTGCTTCGACATCGAAGGCACGCCGCGCTTCGCCCAGGGTGTACGGGACGACGCGCCCGGCGCGCTGACCCTGAGCTTTCGCGGCGCGCGCACCACCGAAGGCCGGCCCGCGGCGCGCTCCCGCGTGACGCGCATCGACGAGCAGGCCGTGTACGCGTGGCAGGACGGCGGGTATGTGCTCGTGCGTGGGCGCAACCCGGTGCCGGGCTTCTAGCGGCTCACAGGCCGCCCGCCACCTTGAGCGTCGCGCCGGTCACGTACGAGGCTTCGGGCGACAGCATCCACACGATCGCCTGCGCGATCTCCTCGGCCTCGCCCGGCCGCTGCATGGGGATTCGCGCCGCCACGCGCTGCGGCCGCCCCGGCTCGCCGGCGGTGGCGTGGATCTCGGTCAGCGTGGTGCCGGGCGACACCGCGTTGATGCGAATCCCCTGCCCGGCCAGCTCCTTCGCCAGCCCCACGGTGAAGGCCTCGACCGCGGCCTTGCTGGCGGCGTAGTGCACGTACTCGCCCGGCGCGCCCAGGCTGGCCGCGATGGACGACACGTTGACGACGGCGCCCGCCGTCCCCTCGGCCTGCCAGCGCCGCACCACCTGCTGCGTCAGCACCATGAGGCCCAGCACGTTGACGTCGAGCACGCGGCGCAAGGTGGCCACGTCCTGCCCGACGAACGGCCCCAGCGGCCCGGTCACGCCCGTGTTGTTGACCAGCGCGGTGAGCGGCGAACGCAGCGGCGGCAGCCGGTCGAGCAGCGTGGCCATGGCCTGCGCATCGCCGGCATCGGCCTGGATCGCATGCGCCACGCGGCCGAGCTGCTGCACCTGCGCCACCACCTGCTGCGCGGCCTCGTGCCGCTCGGCGTAGGTGAAGCAGACATCGAGCCCGCGCTGCGCCGCGAGCCGCGCGGTGGCGGCGCCGATGCCGCGGCTGCCGCCGGTGATGAGCACGGTGCCGGGTGAGACGCTCATGGGCGAAGTCCTTTCGATGGTGACGCGGGAGCCGATGCCGCATTGGAACCGGTGCGAGCGGCGAATCGCCGGACATCGCGCCGGGCGCCGCGTGCGCGGCGGTCAGGTCGAGGGCGGCTCGTACCACCGGTCCTTGCCCAGCATCACGCGGTGGTGCCCCTGCCCGGCCGGCATCATGGGGAAGCAGTTCTCCTGCGCCGCCACCTGCACGTCCAGGAAGAAGGGGCCGGGCGACGCCAGGCATTCGGCCAGCGCCCCGTCGAGTTCGGCCGGATCGCTCACGCGCCGCGCGCCCCAGCCGAAGGCGCGCGCCAGGGCCACGAAGTCGGGCAGCGCCTCGTTCCAGCTGTGGCTCAGGCGGTTGCCGTGGTTCAGCTCCTGCCACTGGCGCACCATGCCCATGTAGCCGTTGTTCGACAGCACCAGCTTGACCGGCGCGCGGTGCTGCACGGCGGTCGAGAGCTCCTGGATGTTCATGAGCACCGAGGCATCGCCGCTCACGCAGACGGTCAGCGCTTCGGGGTGCGCGATCTGCGCGCCGATGGCCGCGGGCAATCCGTAGCCCATGGTGCCGGCGCCGCCGGAGGTGAGCCAGCGGCGCGGCCGCTCGAAGCGCAGGTACTGCGCGGCCCACATCTGGTGCTGGCCGACGTCGGTGGAGACGATGGCATCGCGCCCGGCCAGATGCGCCTGCAGCGCCGCCATGAGCTGCTGCGGCAGGATCTCGGCCGCGCGCGGCACGAAGTCCAGGCAGCGCTCGGCGCGCCAGCGCTCCACGCGCGCCCACCATGGCGCGAGGCGCGCGGCGGGAAGGCCCGCCAGGTCCTGCATGGCGAGCAGCGCGTCCAGCACCTGGCCGCAGTCGCCGACGATGGGCACGTCGACCTTGACCGTCCGGTGGATGCTGCTGGGGTCGATGTCGACATGGATCTTGCGGGCGTGGGGGCAGAACTCGTCGAGCTTGCCGGTCACGCGGTCGTCGAAGCGCGCGCCGACGTTGACCACCAGGTCGGCCTCGTGCATGGCCAGGTTCGCCTCCAGCGTGCCGTGCATGCCCAGCATGCCGACGAACTGCGGGTCGGAGGCCGGGAAGGCGCCCAGGCCCATCAGCGTGAGGGTGCACGGCGCCCCCACCTGCCGCACGAGCCGCGTGAAGGCCTCGCAGGCGGCCGGCCCGGCGTTGACCAGGCCACCGCCGCCGTAGAACACGGGCCGGCGCGCCGAGGCGATGAGGTCGGCCGCGCGTTGCAGGCTGGCGCGCACGGGCGGCCGCAATGCCGCAGGCACCCGCTCGGCCGCGGGCTCGGCAGCCGCGTCGAGGCGGGCCAGTTGCACGTCCTTGGGCACGTCGATGAGCACCGGCCCCGGCCGGCCGCCGCCCGCGATCGCCAGCGCGCGACGCACCGCGCCCGGCAGCTCCGAGGCACGGCGCGGCTGCACGTTCCACTTCGTCACCGGGCGCGACATGCCCAGTGCATCGCTTTCCTGGAAGGCGTTGGTGCCGATCACCGCGGTCGCGACCTGGCCGCTGATGCACAGCACCGGCACCGAGTCGCTCATCGCGTCCAGCAGGCCGGTGATGGTGTTGCCCACGCCCGGGCCCGAGGTGACCAGCACCACGCCCACGCGGCCGGTGCTGCGCGCATAGCCCTCGGCCGCATGCACGGCCGCCTGCTCGTGGCGCACCAGCACATGGCGAAGCCGCGGCTCGCCGTGCAGGGCGTCGTACAGCGGCAGCGCCGCGCCGCCCGGGTAGCCGAACAGGGTGTCGACGCCGCAGGCCACCAGCGTGTCGAGCAGGGCCTCGGCGCCGTTGCGCGGCACGCGGGCCGGGGGCATCGGCATGGCGGCCTCCGGGGCGGGTTCGTGGGGCGCGGGCAGGTCGAGGAGCGCTTCGGTGTTCATGGCACCGATTTTTCAGCGATCAGCGCAGAATGTGCTTCGCAATTTCGAACAAATAGCCTTCAGATATGAAGAACCATCGGAAAACCGACGCTTCGGCCGAAGATCATTTCGACAAGACCGACATGGCGATCCTGCGCATCCTGCTGGCCGACTCGCGTCGCACCCTGCAGGAGATCGGCGCCGAGGTCGGCCTCTCGGCCACCACCTGCTGGGGCCGCATCAAGCGGCTGGAGGCCGAGGGCGTCATCAAGCGCTACACGGTCGACGTCGACGCCGGCAAGCTGGGCTACCAGGATTCGGTCATCGTCCAGGTCACGCTCGAGAGCCACACCGACGAGACCCTGTACGACTTCGGCCGCGTGCTGGCGACCATTCCCGAGATCCAGGAGGCCTACCTCGTCTCGGGCGACTACGACTACTACATCCGCATCGCCGTGCGCGACACGCGCGACTACGAGCGGCTGCTGCGCGAGAAGCTCTACAAGATCCCCGGCATCCGGCACAGCAAGTCGCATTTCGTGCTGCGCGTGCTGAAGGAGGCGACGGTGCCGATCGCCAGCCTGGCCTGAGCGCAGCCGTCGGAGCGACGGTCTGCGCCACGCGGCGCGCGCCGCCGCAGCGCCCGGCCGGTGCGGCTGGCCACCGGGTCGCCGCGCCTGCCGCGGGAACGAGCGTCGAGGCGTTCCACCCGCCGCGGGCGGCAGGGGCCGGACTCAACGCGGCGCGGCCGTTGCCGCGGCATGGATGCCCGATCTCGAGGCGGCGACGGACAGGACGGCGGCCACGGTCAGGCTGGCGCCGACGCATGTCATGGCGACGACCAGTGCCCGGGCCAGGCTCAGCGGATCCGGGGAGGTCCCTGCGACGCTGAAGAACACGCCGCCGATGACCGCGACACCCAGTGCGGCGCTGAGCTGCAACGCCGAATTCGTGATGCCCGCGATCATTCCGGAACCGGTCGCCGGCGCGCGATCGATCACCGAGCGGACCAGCGTCGGCAGCGCCCATCCCTGGCCGAATCCCAGGAGCGCGACCGCCCCGACCAGCGGCCACTGCGCCGGCATCTGCCCGGGCGCCCCGGCCACCAGGGTGGCGAGCAGTGCACAGCCGGCGACCTCGATCATCATGCCCATGGCCGGGACCCGGTCGCCGAAGAGGCGGATGGCCATCGGTGTCGTCAGCGGCCCGATGAAGGCACCGACCCCGAAGGGCAGGAATACCAGCCCCGTCTCCAACGGGCCCATGCCGAGTGCCGACTGGAGGTAGACCGAGAACGTGAGGAAGAAGGCGGAGACGACGTAGAAGAAGAGAACACCGGTGAGCCCGCTCATCAGGCCGGGCCGGCGGACCAGGTCCACGCTGATCAGGGGCGTGCCGCCCCGGCGGGCGTGGGCCTGCTCGTACCGAACGAAGGCGGCCCCGGCCAGGGGGCATACGACCAGCATGGCGCAGGCCCACCATGGCCAGCCCCGCTCCCGCCCCTCGACCAGGGGCACGATGAGCAAGCCCAGCGTCAGCGCGCACAGCAGCACGCCGATCCGGTCCACGGGGGCCGGGCTGTCACCGCGCACGTCGGGCAACAAGGGCAGCCCGAAGACCAGGACGGCGGCGACGACGGGCAGGTTGATGAGAAAGACCACGCGCCACGCCAGGTGGAAGATGTCCGCGGAGATCAGCGCGCCCCCGAGCGCCTGTGCGGCGACGGCGGCCAGCCCCACCGCGGCGCCGTAGAGGCCCAGCGCGCGTGCGCGTTCCTTCTCCGGGAACAGGGCGTGGATGGAGGCCAGCCCCTGCGGCGCCATGGCGGCGGCACTCAGCCCCTGCAGAACGCGCCCGAGGATCAGGACGGCGGGTGAAGGTGCGAGTCCGCAGATCACCGACGTCACGCCGAAGCCGGTGACGCCGATCAGGAAGATCCTGCGCCGGCCGAAGAGATCGCCCAGCCGCCCGCCGGTGATGAGGAAGACCGCGTAGGCCGCGGCGTACCCGGAGATGACGAGTTGCAGTTCGGCCGCGCTGGTGTGCAGCGTGCCCTGGATGGACGGCAGGGCGACGTTCACGATGAAGAAGTCCAGCGGGGGCAGGAATGCGCCCACCAGCAACACCGCGAACGCCGACCATCGACGCGTGGAGGAGCTTGTCGTATGCATGGTCTCGCCCGCAGCAGAGCGCGTCAGGCCGGACGGCCGAAACGTTCCGTTCCCATGATGGGCTGCCAGTTCCGCAGCGGCGTGGCGTAGTGCATCGTGAAGCGGCGCTCCAGGAACGCCCAGCGCCCTTCGCGCCGCTGGTAGAGGTCGCGGTACTGGCCGCTGACCTGCAGCGTGCCCTGGTCGACGTCGTAGAAGAGACAGTCCGCCGCCACCAGGCCGTGGGCGTTGTCGCCCTCCACCGTGACCAGTGCATTGGCCATCCAGTGATGCATGTGGGGCATGCGCGCCATGTTGATGCGTGCTTGCGCCAGGATGGCCTCCAGGCCCTCGGAATCGCCGTTCGCGCCCAGGAGCAGCCGCGACTCGGGATGCCAGAGCGTGGCCAGCAGCCCGATGTTCATGGTGTCGAACGCCTCGGCGTAGTTGGCGATCAGCGCATCGATGGCGAAGCGGCTTTCGATGGCGTCGAGGCGTGATTCAAGTTCTTGGGACATGGGTCATTTACGTACCGAGTGGTACAGAAATAGGGGAAAAAAAGCGGGGTTCGTCCGGCGACCCCGCGCTGCTCTGCATTTACGTACCGAGTGGTACAAATATAAGGGTTTGCGAAAGAGCGTGTCAACCGCTCTCTCGAGCGACCCGGCATCCGCGCAGGCCGCGACGCGCGGTTTGCCCGCCCATTCTGTATCGACTAGTATGTATATTTCGACTGACGGAGATGTGGATGGTTCAGCGGGGTCGGCCACGCACGTTCGACCGCGATGCGGCGATCGATTCGGCGATGCACCTGTTCTGGGAACATGGCTACGAATCGACGTCCCTGTCGCAGCTCAAGGCAGCGATCGGCGGGGGCATCTCCGCGCCCAGCTTCTATGCGGCCTTCGAGTCCAAGGAGGCGCTGTACAGGGAAGCGCTGGAGCGCTACATGGCGATCTACGGCCAGGTGACCCGCAGCCTCCACGACACGACGCTCGCGCCGCGAGAGGGCGTGTTCCTGGCGCTGCTGCGCTCGGCAAGGATGCAGACCGAAAGCGGCCACCCGAAGGGCTGCATGGTCGCGCTGGGCGTCCTCGAGGCCGGCTCCACCGGCAGCCAGGCCGTCACCCAGCTGCTTCGCGAGGTGCGCAGCCGCACGCGCGCGGGCTTTCGCGCCTGCGTGGTGCGAGGCATCAAGAATGGCGAACTGCGCAGCAGCACGGACCCGGCATCGCTGTCCGTCGCGCTCGACGGCTTCTTCCAGGGACTTTCCGCGCTCGCCCGCGATGGCGTGCGGCACGCGGTCATCGAGAAGGCCGTCACGGATGCGATGGGGATCTGGGACGCCGCGATGGACCGCCCGGCACCCGGTGACGGTCGCAAAGCCCGGCACCGGCCCGAATCGCCTGCGGCCCGCTGAGTCGCGGGCCTCGAGCGCGCCCCGGGGCGCTGCGCCGGCGGTGATGCGTCGCGGCGAGGCGGGGCAGGCGCCGGCCGACGAGGGCGCGGTCTCTTCCTGGCCTAGCGACGACCCGAACGGCGCGTGCGGCGCCTGGGCCGGGCCGTCTTCGCGGCCTTGCGGAATGCGCCGCGCGCCGGCGCGCCCTTCTCCCCGGCCTTGCGCATGTGTTCGCCGCTGCCGCGGGCGATGCGGCGGCGCTTGGCCTGGATGTTGGCGTACAGGCCGCGGCGGCGCTTGCGCATGCTCATGGTGCATTTCCTCGTTTTTGTGTCAGCAGGCGCAACAGCCTAGGAACTGCGACGCGCTGGCGCCGTCGAACCCCGCGGCAAGCGCCGGTAGGACGGCGCCGCGCCGAGCCCGCCGCGACGGATGCCGCATGGCCCACGTGGTCATGGAATGACGACCGACATGCCGTCAGGTTCACGCCGATAGAGTCCTTCCGATGGAAACGCCCTGCCCATGAGCGACCCCGCCCCGCCCCCGCCGCGCCGCTACTGGGAGATCGACGCCATGCGCGGGCTGATGCTCGTGCTGATGACGATCACGCACGTGCCCACGCGCTTCACCGATCCGGTGGGGCAGCCCTTCGGCTTCGTGTCGGCGGCGGAAGGCTTCGTGCTGCTGTCGGCCTTCGTCTCGGGCCTGGTGTACGGCCGCATCGGCCACGCGCAGGGGGTGGACGCCATGCGGCGCGGCTTCTGGAAGCGGGCGGTGCGCATCTACATGAGCCAGGCGGCGCTGCTGCTCTTCCTGTTCACCGTGATCACCGCGCTGGCGATCGGCCTGCACATCGAGGAGCCGCAGGTCAAGGACCTGCTGAAGTACTACCTCGCGCACCCGCACGAAGGCTTCCTGTACTCGCTGCTGCTGGTCTACCAGCCCGCGCTGCTGGACATCCTGCCGCTGTACATCCTGTTCATGCTGCTGAGCCCCTGGGTCATGGCCTATGCGCTGCGCCATGGTTGGCGGGTGCCGATGCTGCTGAGCGCGCTGCTGTGGGCCGGCGCGCAGTTCGGCATGACGCCCTGGCTGCACGAGCACCTGATGATGGGCCTGCTCGGCATCCCGATCCCCTTCAACGAGACCGGCTCCTTCGACACCTTCGCCTGGCAGTTCCTGTGGTTCTTCGGCCTGTGGATGGGGGCGAGCCGCAACGCGCCCGGCGCGCAGCCGATCGTGATCCCGCGCCGCGTGGTGCAGCTGGCCGTGGTGGTGGCCGCGGGCTGCCTGGCCTGGCGGCACCTGAGCCCCTGGGGCCAGGCGCCCTTCGGCGACGACGCCGCGATGAACCTGCTGTTCGACAAGTGGCGGCTCGGCCCGCTGCGCCTGCTGGACCTGGCTGCCATCGGCATCGTGGCCTTGCGCTTCGGTCCCGGCTGGCTGTCGCACCTGCCGCGCCCGCGCTGGCTCGAGACCATGGGCTCGGCCTCGCTGGCGGTGTTCTGCGCGCACCTGGTGGCGGTGCTGATCGTGGTGGCGCTCTTCGGCCACCGCGCCCGGCCGCTGTGGGCCGATGTGGCCCTGCTGGGCAGCGTCTTCCTGTGGCTCTACGCCGTGGCCTGGGCCGTGGCGCGCTTCGAGGCGCGCGAGCGCGCGGGCAAGCGCCCTGCACCGGCACTGGCCGACGCCGGCCGGCGCGCCTGAATGCTATCGAAACCATAGCTGCCGGCGCCCGTCACGCGGGCGCTGCAGCCACTTTTCGCCTGTAAAAGCGCGCCGCTCAGGCGCTCATCACCTGCGAAGGCTGTGCGCCGGCGATCTGGCGCAGCGCCCGCTCGAACACCTCCGGCGGCTGGCCGCCGGAGATGAGGTGCTGGTTGTTGATGACGATGGCGGGCACGGAATGGATGCCGGCGTCGGTGTAGAGCCGCTCGCGCTCGCGCACCTCCTGGGCGTACTCGTCGCCGGCCAGGATGGCGCGGGCGCGCGACGCGTCCAGCCCGGCGTCCTCCGCCAGGCGCACCAGCAGCTCGTGGTCGGCCGGGCTCAGCCCGTCGAGGAAGTAGGCCTTGAACAGCGACTTCTTCAGCGCCAGCTGCTGCGCCTCGCCCTCCAACTCGGCCCAGTGCAGCAGGCGGTGCGCGTCGAAGGTGTTCCACACCCGCTTGCGCTTGTCCAGGTCGAAGGGGAAGCCCACCGCCAGCCCGCGCTGGCGCAGGTGTTCGCCGTTGGCCCGCACCTGCTGTTCGCTGATGCCGTACTTGCGCTGCAGGTGCTCCACCGAGTCCTCGCCCTCGGGAACCATCTGCGGGTTGAGCTCGAAGGGCTGGAAGCGCAGGTGCACGTCGATCTCGGGGCCGACGCGCGCCAGGGCCTGCTCCAGCGAGGCCAGGCCGACGGCGCACCAGGGGCACGAGACGTCGGACACGAAGTCGATCTGCAGGGAGGTGGGGGCTGGGGTGCTGCTGCTCATGCGCGGGATTGTCCGCCCGCGCCCCGACCCCGGTGGGCGCGGGGCTTTGGCGGCCGGCGCACGGGCTGGCGTCCGTCAGGGCACGTGCATCGGCGTCGCGCATACTCCGCTCGCCCTCGCGCGCCCTCGACCCCTCCCTCCTGCCCATGCGCTCCCTGCGACTGCAACTCGCCGTGTTCTGGGCCCTGCTCCTGGCCGTGTGCCTGCTGCTGGGCGTGGTGGTGCTCGGGCTGTACAGGCTCAGCCCGGCCATGCAGCTGGAGCTGGGCCGCGCGCGGGTCGAAGGCAGTTGCGAACAGCTCGCGCAGCGCTACGCCCAGTCGGCGCCCGACACGGCGACGCTGCGGCTGGACCTCGCGCGCGTGCTGCTGCAGCTGGTGCTGACCGAGGCGCCGTACGTCGAAGGCGGCGTCTGGCGGGCCGAGGGCGGAATCGGCGCCTATGCCTACCCCACCTACGAAGGCAGCAGCGTGAAGACCGACGTGCCCGCGGCCGAGCAGGCGCTGATCGAGCAGACCGCGCAGCAGGCGGTGGGCACCCAGCGCCTGCGCACGCAGCAGGTGCGCGGCAGCCGCGAACTGCTGATCGTCGCGGCCTGCCCGCTCGCCGCGCCGGGCGCCGCCGCCTGGACCATGACGCGCACGCAGCTCGGCGCCGCCGCGGCCGAGGGCAGCCTGCGCCTGGGCCTGGGTGCGCTGGCGGCGGCGATCGTGTGTTCGGCCCTGTGGCTGGCGGTGCTGCTGTACCGCGGCCGGGCGCGGCTGCGCGGGCTCGAAGCCGCCCTGGCCGCCGCGCCGGCCGACACCATGCCCACGCTCGCCCGCACCGGGCTGGACGAGCTCGACCGCATCGTCGCCAGCTACAACGGCTATGCCGCCCGCTTCGCGCAGGCGCAGGCCGCCGCCCGCGATGCGCTGGCGCAGCGCAGCCGCGACCTGCGGCTGGCGGCCCTGGGCCGCATGACCTCGGCCGTGGCGCACGAGATCCGCAACCCCATCGCCGCCATGCGCCTGAAGGCCGAGAACGCGCTGGCGGCCGACGCCGGCACGCAGGCCGCCGCCCTGCGCACCATCGTCGGCCAGATCGACCGGCTCGATGCGGTGGTGCGCAGTCTGCTCGCGCTGGTCCAGCCGCTGGACCTCAACCCGCAGCCCGTGCCGTTGCAGCCCTGGCTTGAGGAACGGCTGGCGACGGTGGCCGATGCGGCCGCGCGGCGACAGGTGGCGCTGGCGCTGGCCGAAGGCGCCCCGCCCTGCGCCGTGTTCGACCCCATGCACCTCGCGCGCGCCGTCGACAACCTGCTGGACAACGCCGTGCGCCATGCCCGCGGCCCCGGCGGCAGCGTGCGCCTGTGGGCCGCGGCCGACGCGGCGCGCGGCCTGCTCGTGCTGGGCGTCGCCGACGACGGCGAGGGCGTGCCGGACGTCCTGCGCGGGCGCCTGTTCGAGCCCTTCGGCACCGGCCGCGCCGACGGCACCGGCCTGGGCCTGGCGCTGGCGCGCGAGGTCGCCATCGCCCATGGCGGCGAACTGCGCCACGAGGCCGGCACGCCGGGCGCGCGCTTCATCCTGGAGATGCCATGGCAGCCCTGCTGATCGTCGACGACGACCCGGATTTCGCCGATTCGCTGCGCGAGACGCTCGAAGGGCTCGGCCATGCCGTGGCCGTCGAGCACCGCGGCGAGGACGGCCTCTCGCGGCTGGGCGCGCAGCGCTTCGACCTCGTCTTCCTCGACCACCGCATGCCCGGCATGGACGGCCTGCAGACGCTGGCTGCGATGAAGGCCACCCTGCCGCGACTGCCGCCGGTGGTCGTGCTCACCGCCCACGCGGGCAGCGCGGGCACCATCGAGGCCATGCGCCTGGGCGCCTTCGACCACCTGACCAAGCCGGTGAGCCGCGACGGCGTGATCGAGGTGGTGCGGCGCGCGCTGGCTGCCTCGGCGCCGCCGCCCGCGGCGCCCGTGCGCGCACCCGCGCCGGACGACGGCGAGATGATCGGCATCAGCGACGCCATGCGCGAGGTCCACAAGCGCATCGGCCTGGCCGCCGGCAGCCGCGCGCCGGTGCTGGTGGTCGGCGAGACGGGCACCGGCAAGGAGCTGGTGGCGCGCGCGCTGCACCGCCATTCGGACCGCGCCGCCCGGCCCTTCGTGGCCGTCAACTGCGCGGCCATCCCGCGCGAGCTGCTGGAAAGCGAGCTCTTCGGCCATGTGAAGGGCGCCTTCACCGGCGCCGTGGCCGACCGGCCCGGCTGCTTCAAGGCGGCCGACGGCGGCCTGCTGCTGCTCGACGAGATCGGCGACATGGCGCTGGACGTGCAGGCCAAGCTGCTGCGCGTGCTGCAGGAAGGCGAGGTGACGCCGGTGGGCAGTCACCGCCCGCAGAAGGTGGACGTGCGCGTGGTGGCGGCCACCCATCGCGACCTCGCGCAGGCCGTGGCCGACGGGCGTTTTCGCGAGGACCTGCGCTACCGCCTCGACGTGCTGGCCATCCACCTGCCGCCGCTGCGCGAGCGCCTGGCCGACATCGTGCCGCTGGCCGAGCACTTCCTGCGGCTGGCGGCGGCGCCGGGCCCGGCCAAGCGCCTGTCGCCCGAAGCGGCGGCCGCGCTGCTGGCCCACCGCTGGCCCGGCAACGTCAGGGAACTGCGCAACGCGATGGAACGCTGCCAGGCGCTGCAGCGCGGCGCGGTGATCCACCAGCTGGACCTGGCCGATGCCTCGCCCGCGACCGGCGCTGCGGCCAACAACGCGCTGCCCGCCGACTGGTACGCCGGCACGCTGCCCGAGGCGATCGACCGGCTGGAAAAACTGCTGCTGCGCCACGCCCTGGCCGAGGCCGGCGGCAACCGCTCGCTGGCGGCGCGCCGGCTCGGCATCCACCGGCAGCTGCTGTACGCCAAGCTGACACAGCACGGGTTGGATTGACAAGCTGTCGTGTTTCCGGACAGGCGGTGTCCGGCCATCATCCGATCGCGGACCGGAACCAAGACGCAAGTCCTTGATTTCAAAGACATTCGGCGCTGGCACGCGACTTGGAAGCCCATGGCACATCCCCTCAAGGAGCACACCATGGCCACTTCCGTTTCTTCCCTCCGCGCCACCCTGCTGGCCGGCCTGATGGCGGCGTCCGCCCTCGCCGTCGCGCAGCCTGCGCCCCAACCCGCCCCGCCCGGCGGGCCGATGCCGCCGCCCGCCGGCATGGCCGGCCCGCTGCCGCCGCCCCCGGGCGGACCGCTGGCCCCGGCACCGATGGCGGCGGCCAGCGTGAGCGGCCAGGTGGCGCGCTGGCTGGTCAATCCCAACGGCGAGGCCGACGGCCTGCTGCTGGACAACGGCACCCAGGTCGCCTTCGCGCCGCACCTGTCGGCCGACGTGACCGCGCTGGCCAAGCTCGGTGACCGCATCGACGCGACCGGCTGGCGCGCGGGCGATGCCGGCGCGCTGAGGGCGCAGGAGATCCGCGCCAACGGCCGCGCCGTGACCGACCAGCCGCCCTCGCCCGGCGCCCTGCCCCCGCCGCCGCGCCCGCTGGGCGCGCTGGCCTCGATGAGCGCCGGCGGCCGCATCGCGCGCGTGCTGTTCAACGACCGCGGCGACGCGCACGGCGCGCTGCTCGACGACGGCACCGTGGTGCGCTTCCCGCCCCATGTGGGCCGGATGATCGGCGGCCTGCTGCAGCCGGGCGCCCCGCTCTACGTGCAGGGCTGGGGCACGCGCAGCCCCCTGGGCACCGGCATCGAGGCGACCCGCCTGGGCGCCACGCAGCAGGCGCTGCAGGAGGTGCTCTCGGGCCCCATCGACCCACCGCGCCCCGGCCCGCGCCGCCGCCCGGCCTGATCGCTCGGGGGCCCTGCGCCCCCTTCCTTGTCCCTTCCATCCGAGTTCCACCGAGAGATTCACCCATGCCCCATGACACACTCATCGACGTCTGGGCGGTCGAAGGCCGCTTCCAGCACCTGGTCTACAGCCCGCGCGGCGAGCACGAAGGCGTGCTGATCGACACCGACGGCGTGCCCACGCAGTTCGTCTTCGACAAGCACGACACCGGCGCCGCGGCCGCCTTCGCACAGCTCGCGCCCGGCCAGCGCGTCACGGTCGAAGGCAGCGAGCGGCCGGCCTCGCCCAAGGGCGACGGCGCGCACGTCGTCTACGACTTCCACCGCCTGAGCGAAGTCGATGGCCAGCCCCTGGCCCCGGCGCACGACGACGCACCGGCCGAGGGGCGCGTGCTGCGCATCAACCACGCCAGGCACGGCGCCCCGAATGGCGTCGTGCTCGACACCGGCGACTTCGTCCACCTCAAGCCCGAGGGCTTCGCGCAGCTGGCCCTCCAGCCCGGCGACCGCGTGCGCGCCGAAGGGCCTGCGCAGGCGCTGGCCGACGGCCGCGGCCGCGTGATCGAGGCGCACACCGTCAACGGCACGCCGCTGGCCGCCCGCTGACCCACGGCAAGGAGGAGGCCGGCCCATGTCCAGCACGCTCGCCATGCCCCTGGAGGCCGGCCCCCGCGCCGGTGCGCCGGCCACCGCCGCCTCGCTCACCGCCCTGGCCTGGACGGCCTTCTTCCTGGCCGACGTGCGCGACGGGCTCGGCCCCTTCCTGGCCACCTACCTGCAGAGCCAGCGCGTCGACCAGACGCTGATCGGCGTCACGATGACGGCCGGCGGGCTGGCCGCCGTTCTCATGACGCCCTTCGCCGGGGCCTGGGCCGACCGCTGGCGCGCCAAGCGCGCGCTGATGGCCATCGCCGTGGTGGCCGTCATGCTCGGCAGCGGCTGCGCCTTCCTCACCCGCTCGCCGTGGCTGCTGGTCGGCTCGCAGGTGGTCGCGGGCGCTGCCGGCGCGCTGCTGGCCGCCGCGCTGGCCGCGCTCACGCTGGGCCTGGCGCGGCGCGAGGGGCTGCGCCGCCAGACCGGACGCAACGAGGCCTGGAGCCACGCGGGCAACATCGTGTCGGCGCTGGGCGCCGGCATCGTGGCGCAGCAGTTCGGCGCGCCCTGGATGATGTCGGTGATGACGGTCATGGCCGTGGGCAGCCTGCTGTGCCTGGCGACCATCCGCGCCGGCGACATCGACCATGCGGCGGCGCGCGGCGTCGAGCCGGACGCGGCGGGTGCGCCCGCATCGCCAGCGCCGGGCGGCTTCGGCGAGCTGCTGCGCCACCGTGCGCTGTGGCTCTTCGCGCTGGCCTGCGCCTTCTTCCACCTGGGCAATGCGGCCATGCTGCCGCTGCTGAACCAGCGCCTGGCCGCGACGCAGCCCGATGCCGCCTCGCTGCTGTGGACCGGCGTCGCCATCGTGGTCGCGCAGCTGACCATGGTGCCGGTGGCGCTGTGGGTGGCGCGCAGCCGCCGGCTGGACCTGTCGGCCTTCGTCTACCTCGCCATCCTGATCCTGCCGGTGCGCGGCCTGCTGGCCTGGGCCTTTCCCAGCGTGTGGGCCAACATCCCGGTGCAGGTGCTCGACGGCATCGCGGCCGGCGCGCTGGGCGTGGCCACGCCGCTGATGGTGGAGCGCTACGCGCGCGGCACCGGCCGCTACAACCTGGCGCTGGGGCTGGTGCTGACGCTGCAGGGCGTCGGCGCGGCGCTCAGTGCCGGCGTGGCCAACGCGGTGGTCGGCGCGCGCGGCCACTTCGGCCTGGCCTTCGCGGTGCTGGCGGGCTGCGCGCTGCTGGCGATGCCGGTGTTCATGCTGGCGCAGCGCGCCAACGCGCGCGAGGCAGCGCATGCCCGCTGAGGCGCCGGCACGGCCGCACGGCTGTCAAACGCCTGACTTGGGCGAGCCCTAGAACCTGGGCATCGGCCCCCGGGGTCGCCCGCGAGCGTCGATCATGGCCACCACCTCTCCCCCGCGCTGCGGCGCCACACGATCCGGCCGCCTCCGCGCGGCCCGAACGGCATGCGCGGCCCGTGCACCGCGTGCACGGCGCACGCGATCGACGGATGTCGCCGCCACGCTGGGCGCGGTCGTCGCCATCGTGCTGTGCCTGGCCACCGCACGCTGGTGGTCGCCGCTGGTCAGCGTGCCGCTGGGCGTGGCGACCGCCCTGCTGATCCGGCACGCGCCGGGGCGCGTCCGGCGAGCACGCGGCTAGCCTGCGCGCGCGGCCGGGCGTGCCGTGTCCATGCGCGGCAGCCAGCCGAAGGCGATCGCCACGAGCGCGACGCCCGCCGCCCCGATGGGCAGCACCATCGGCCAGGCGCCGTGGCTCATGCTGTTGTCGACGAAGCGCGCCGCGAACTGCCCCAGGCAGAAGGCGACGAACATCATCGCGAAGCCCGACCACGACACCGCGCGGCCGGCCAGGTGCGGCAGGTCGCCCACCGCGCCGGCCTGGCCGCAGGGCTGGTGGATGCCGTGGCCCAGCACGTAGACCGCATGCCCGATCAGCAGCGGCAGGACCGAGTGCGGCCACAGCGCATAGCCCAGGATCTGGATGCACGCGCCGCCGAGGCTCAGCGATGCGCCCAGCTGCACCGTGCGCACGGCGCCCCAGCGCCGCAGCAGGCGCCGGCACATCGTGGTGCTGAAGATGTAGACCAGCGAGCCGCCTGCCGGAATCCATCCGTACAGCGCCGGCGACAGGCCCAGCAGGTCGATGTAGACCATCGGCGACAGCAGCAGGAAGCAGAAGATCCCGCCGTAGGTGGCGGCCGCCAGCGACGCCCAGGCCCGGAAGCTGCGGCTCGCGAACACCTCGCGCGCGCTGCCGCGGGCCACGGGCGTGGCGGCCTCGCCGGGCGCCAGCGGCGCGTGCGTCTCGCCGAAGTCGCGCCAGCACAGGGCGAAGAGCACGGTCGCGTACACGGCCATGGCGCCCAGCACCCAGCGCCACCCCAGGCCCTGCACCAGCCAGGCGCCGAGCACGGGCGCGAACAGCGCGACCACGCCCAGCCCGGTGAGCCCGCGCGCCATGATGTGCGGCCCCTCGTGCGCCGGGTACAGGTCGCGCACCGCCGCGCGCGCACACACCAGGACGGCCGCCATCGAGAAGCCCTGCACCGCCCGCCAGCCCACGAGCCAGCCCACGCTGCCGGCCAGCGCGCAGCCCACGGCCGCCACGGCGTAGCAGCCCAGCCCCGCCAGCAGCACCGGGCGCCGGCCGAAGCGGTCGGCCAGCGGCCCGCACAGCAGCTGCGCCAGGCCGAAGGCCAGCACGAAGACGGTGAGGCTGCTGCTGGCCGAGCCCAGTTCGCGCGCGATGGCCGGCAGCGCCGGCAGGTAGCTGTCGGTGGCCACCGGCTGGGCGGCCAGCAGCAGCGGCAGCAGCAGCGCGAAGGACATGGGCCGGCGCCGGCGGCCGGCCGGCTGCGCAGGAGGGGGGTCGCCCGGTGCCGGGCTCACCATGCACCGGCCTTGCGGCGGCAGCACACGGCCTGCGTCCGGATGAGGGGAAGGATGTCTGCGAAAGAACTCATGACGGCATCCGCCGCGCGGCGGATTTGAACGATTTCGGGCTACAGCGCCCGTCCCGCCTGCGCGGGCAGCTATGAAATCGGTAGCAACAAGCGCGCCACGCCCGCCGGGCGCGCGGCCTGGCGGGCGTGGCAGGCAGGCCGCTGGCAGGCACCGCTACTTGCGGACCTTGGCGATCTCGGCCATCAGTTCCTTGACCGTGGACTCGCCCACGCTGGCGGTGTACTTGTCGATCACGGGCTTGACCTTCTCGCGCAGTTTGGCGACTTCGGCCGGCGGCAGCTCGGTCACGGTCATGCCGGCCTGCTTGAGCGCAGCCAGCGCCGAGTCGGCCGCGCTGCGCGACACCTGGCGCTGGAAGGCGGTGGCCTCGACGGCCGAATCGCCGATCACCTTCTTCTCTTCGGCCGACAGGCCGTCCCAGAATTTCCTGCTGATGATGAGCGCCTGCGGGTTGTAGATGTGGCGCGTCTGCGTGACGTACTTCTGCACCTCGGCGAACTTGGAGGACAGGATCACCGTGTTGGGGTTCTCCTGCCCGTCGACCACGCGCTGCTCCAGCGCCGGGAACACCTCGGGGAAAGGCAGCGGCGTGGCGTTGGCCCCCAGCGTGTTGAACAGGTCGATGTAGATCGGCGACTGGATCACCCGCACCTTCAGGCCCGCGATGTCCTCGGCCCGGGCCACCGGGCGGCGGCTGTTGGTGAGGTTGCGAAAGCCCAGGTCCCAGTAGGCCAGGCCATGCATCTGCTTCTCGTCGAGGCGCGCGAGCAGCTTCTGGCCGAAGGGGCCGTCGGTCACCGCGTCGGCCTCCTGCGCATTGCCGAAGAGGAAGGGGAAGTCGTAGACCGCGAATTCCTTGACCTGCGCCGCGAGGATGCCGGCGTTGAGCACCGTCATCTCCACCGTGCCGCCCTGCAATGCCGACACGGTCTGCAGGTCGCCGCCCAGCGCGCCGCCCGGGAAGAGCTTGACGGTCATCCTGCCGCCGGACTTCTGCGCCACCAGGTCGGCGAACTTCTGCGCGCCCTGGGCCTGCGGGTGGCCGGTCTGGTTCTGGAAGGCGAACTTGATCGTCCGCTCCTTCACCTGCGCCAGCGCCGGCCCGGCCGCCAGAACGCCCAGGGCCACCAGGGCGGTGGCCAGCAGTTGTCTCTTCTTCATCTCGCTGTCTCCTTCGTCGTTGTGGAACCGTTTCGCGCGCCGCGTGCGGCGCACCCCATCAGTAGCGCAGAGTCGCCACCTCCCGCAGGGCCTCGGGCGTGGTGCTGCCGAAGCCGAAGAACTCGAGGTAGGCCGGGATCTGCTCGAACAGCATGTCGGTGCCGACCTGCACCGCGCACCCGCGCGCCCTGGCGGCCTGCAGCAGCGGCGTGTATTCGGATTTCATGACCACCTCGCCGACGAAGGTGCTCGGCGCGATCCGCTCGACGTCGAAGGGCAGCGGGTCGCCCTCCTTCATGCCCAGCGGCGTGGCGTTGACGACCACGTCGAAGCCGGCCGGGTCCTTGGAGCCGGTGCGCACGACGAGTTGCGGGTAGTGCGCCCGCAGGCGCCCGGCCAGCGCCTCGGCCGATGCGGGATTCGCGTCGAAGAGCATCAGCTCGGCGGCGCCGGCCGCGGCGATGGACGCCGCGATGGCCGAGCCCACGCCGCCCGCGCCCGACACGAGCACTCGCGTGCCCTTGAACGGCCGCCCCTTGCGTTCCACGCCACGCACGAAGCCGGCGCCGTCGAACATGTCGCCCAGCAGGCTGCCGTCGGGTCGCTTGAGGATCGCGTTGCAGGCGCCCGCGATGCGCGCCGTGGGCGTCACCTCGTCGACCAGCGACAGCGTCGAGATCTTGTGCGGCATCGTGACCAGCGCCCCGCGCAGGTTGGAAAACCGCATGATCTGCGGCAGCGCGAGCGCGTAGTCCTCGGCCTTGACGCCCATGGGCACGACCACGGCGTCGATGCCCTGCTGGTCGAACCAGGGGTTGTAGATCATCGGCGCCTTGAAGGTCTCGGTCGGGTAGCCGATGTGGGCGATGAGGGTGGTCTTGCCGGAAATCATGGAAGTCGAGGGGTCGGATGCACGGGGTCAGGCAGCGGCGCTCTGCAGGCGGCGACTGTCCAGGGCCTGTTCGCGCAGCCGATCGTATTCGGCCTTGGGCACCGGCACGGCGTCGGCGTTGCCCAGGTCCTTCATGTGGATGCGGTAGGTTTCGCGGGCGCTCAGCGCGGCCAGCGCGGAAATGACGGTGACGCCGAAGGCGATGGCGCCCACCGTGAGCCAGATGTTGGCCGCACCGGGAGGCGCGACGGCGGTGAACAGCGCGGGCAGCATGGCCGTGATGGCGGTGCCGATGTTCTGCGAGATGGCCATGGCCGAGACGCGGGTGCGGGTCGGGAACAGCTCGGGGTAGAACGAGGGGAACACGGCGTTGTAGCCCTGGTAGACCACGCCCCACATCAGCAGCGACATGCAGATCGCCAGCGGCACGTTCCTGATGCTGATGGCGTAGAGGTAGCCGAAGGCCAGCAGGCCCGAGAGCAGCGAGCCGACCACGATGGGCAGGCGGCGGCCGACCTTGTCCGACAGGTTGCCCACGAAGGGAATCACCAGCACCGCGAGGATGTTGCCCAGCACCGGGATCCAGAGGTAGATGTCCTTCGCGAAGCCGATGCCGTAGGCCGGCTGCACGGCGTAGGCGGCGCCGAAGATGGTGGCGACGACCGGGATCACGTTCATCAGCGCCATGCACACCACGCGCAGCATGTCGGGCGTGCTGTACTTGAAGGCGTCGACGATGGGCGAGCGGGCGCGCTGCTGCTGCTCGCCCTTGTCGGTGAAGGCGGGCGTCTCCTCCACCTCCCGGCGGATGATCCAGCCGGCGATGATGACGATGAAGCTCAGCAGGAAGGGAACGCGCCAGCCCCAGCTGTTGAACTGCTCGGCAGGCATGTAGTGCGCCAGCGGCAGGAACACCGCGGCGGCCAGGATCTGCCCCGCCTGCACGCCCTGCAGCGTGAAGCTGGCGAAGAAGCCGCGGCGGCCGAAGGGCGCGTGCTCGAGGATCATCGAGCTGGCGCCCGAGATCTCGCCGGCCACGGCGAAGCCCTGGATCAGGCGCATCAGCACCAGCAGTGCGGGCGCCCACAGGCCGATCTGGTCGTAGGTGGGCAGCAGGCCCACGGCGATGGTCGAGAAGCCCATCAGGAACATGCACCAGACCAGCACCTTCTTGCGGCCGTGCGTGTCGCCGATGTGGCCGAGCACGAAGGCGCCGATGGGCCGTGCCACGTAGCCCACGCCGTAGGTGGCGAGCGACGCGATGATGGCGATGGCCGGGTCGCCCTTGGGGAAGAAGATCTGCGGAAAGATCAGCGCCGCGGCGGTGGCGTAGATGAAGAAGTCGTAGTACTCGAGCGCGGAGCCGATCCAGCCGCTGGCGGCGGCCTTCTTCGACTGGTGCTTGCCCTGCGGCTCGTGGGCGGTGGCTGTGGACATGGGTTGTCTCCGGGTTGGAAGGTCTGCGTGACAGGAAAGGGAATGCGAAAGGATGCTCAGGACTGCTGCGCCTGCGCCGCCATGCGGGCCGCCGCGTTGGCCGCGCCGTAGGCGTCGTAGCCGCCCACGCGCTGCACGATCTCGAAGAAGAAGCCCTGCTCGCCGCCCTCGGTGTAGATGTGCAGGAAGTCGCCGGCCGCCGAGCGGTCGAAGAGCACGCCCGCCGCGCGCAGGCGCTCGATGAACCCGTCGGCCAGGTCCAGCCGCGTCGGCAGGTCGTCGTAGTAGTTGGGCGAGATCGGCAGGAAGCGCACGCCGGCGGCCCGCAGGCGCTCCACCGTGGCGAAGAGGTCGTCGCAGGCCAGCGCGATGTGGTGCACCGCGCCGCCGCCGGTGCGCGTGAGCGTGCGTGCCGTGCGGGTGCGCTGGCTCGGCGACGCGTTGAGCACCAGGCGCACACTGCGCCCGGGGTTGGCCACGCCGCGGCTGCGGACCAGGCCGAAGGGGTCGGCCAGCTCCAGGCTTTCGCCGGGGACGAGGCCCAGCACGGCGCGCGAGAACAGCACCCAGGTGTCCTGCTGGTCCACGGCCAGGCCCAGCGCGACGTGGTCGACGCTGCGCAGGCCCGCGCCGGCGCAGTCGGCCTCGCCGTCGAGCACGAAGTCGGCCCGGAACAGCGCGCCGGTCGGCATCTCGCCGGGGATGAAGTGGACCAGGTTGCCGCCCGGCGCCACGATGGCCGGCACGGCGATCTCGCCGGGGCCGCGCGGACTGTCGTGCCGCAGCGAGCACATGGCGACCGCGCGCTCGGCCGCCTGCTGCGCGTCGCCGGCACGCAGGCCCAGCGCGCAGACCGAGGTGCCGTGCAGGTCGAAGCGCTCGCGGGCGAAGGAGCCGGGCTGCGCGTTGACGATGAAATGGATCTTGCCCTGGCGGTAGAGCGTGACGGCCTTGGAACGGTGGCGGCCGACGCGGCGAAAGCCCATCTGCTCGAACTGCGCGCCGAGCACCGGCGCCGAGGCCTCGTCGGCGGCGAACTCGATGAAGCCGATGTCGGAGAGCGTGGGGACAGGGGGCGGATCGAACAGCTCGATCGCCGCCGCCCCCGTTCGGGCCGAGCCTGTCGAAGCCTCGCGCAGCGCTTGGGCTGGCTCAGCGTGAACGGTGCGCAGTCCCGCATCGTCACTTGCCAGCCGCCCCCGCACCTCGCTCTCCAGCCACAGCAGCGAGCGCATCGCATCGACCGCGGTGCGGCGGTTCGGCGTCTCGCGGAACACGTCGTTGAAGATCTCCAGCGACAGCGGCCCGGTGTAGCCGGCCTGCAGCGTCTTCTCGAGGAAGGTCACGCAATCGAAATCGCCCTGCCCCGGAAAGCTGCGGTGGTGGCGCGCCCACTGCACCACGTCGATGGCCATCAGCGGCGCATCGGCCATCTGCAGGAAGAAGATCTTCTCGCCCGGGATGTCGGCGATGCCGGACGGATCGTCCTTCAGCGACAGCGTATGGAAGCTGTCGAGGATCAGCCCCAGCGCCGGGTGGTCGGCGCGCCGCACGATCTCCCAGGCCTGGCCGTACAGCGAGGTGAAGCGCCCCCAGGCCAGCGCCTCGAAACCCACGCGCAGACCACGGCGCGCGGCGCGCTCGGCCAGTTCGTGCAGCTGCGCGGCGGCCAGCGACGGATCGTCCTCGACCAGCGGCGAGGTGTTGGAGCAGCACAGCATCAGCGACGCGCCCATGGCCTGCATCACGTCGAACTTGCGCTCGGCACGCTCCAGGCTGCGGCGGAACTGCGCCTCGGGCATGCCTTCGAAATCGCGGAAGGGCTGGTACAGGTCGACCGTCAGGCCCAGGTCGGCGGCGATGCGTCCCAGCTCGGCGGCCGAGCCGTTGAAGTTGATGAAGTCCGCCTCGAAGAGCTCGAAGCCGTCGAAGCCCGCGGCGGCGATGGCCTCGAGCTTCTGGCGCAGCGTGCCGCTGAGGGAGACGGTGGCGATGGAACGGTGCATGGCGGGGGTCTTCAGCCGGCCCGGGCCCTGCGCCACGTGGCCTTGGCCCGGGGCATCGGGCGGACGGCGGTGGATGGGCGGCGGTGCGACGGCATGGGGACGGACTGTAGAAATGCCCCCCTGCGGCACACAATGGCCGCGCCGGCATCCGCGTTCGATCATCGAACACGAATCGCCGATCATCGAACGCATACCGGGTTTGCCCTAGTCCGGTGCAGGCCGCCCCACCGTGGGGATCGGGCCGCCAGCCGATGCGGGAGGCGCGGGTGCGGAAGCGGCGCCCGGGCCGCCCGCCGATGGCCCTTGCGGCCGGCGCAAGGCCTGTTTTGTTGAAAGTGCAATCGGCCTGCAGCGCCCGCCCGGCGGCCGCTGCGGCCCAATTCGTCACGAACGTGACGATCTGCCGGCGGGCGCCGGCCGTGCGGAACTTAGGCGCCCGGGTGACGCACCGGCAGCCGGATCTCGCCCGCCAGCGCCGGCGGGTAGATCAGCGCGCGGATGAAATCCGCGTCCTGGCGCACCACCTCCGCCGCCTCGTGCAGGCCGAAGTAGTCCATGTAGTGCGACATCTGCTGGATCAGCATCTCGAAGCCCGGCTGCGCCTGCAGGCCGCGGGCACGCGCCGCCTGCACCAGCGGCGTGGGCTGGTTGCGCAGCAGGATGTCGAACAGGGCGGCATGCGGCGCCATGCGGCCCACGTCGCAGGGCAGCGGGTCGTCGGGCTTCAGGCCCAGCGAGGTGGCGTTGATGACCAGGTCGTAACCGGCCGGATCGGCATCCGGCGCCACGACCACCGTGGCGTCGAAGGCGGCATCGATGCGCGCCGCCACGCCGGCCGACTTGCCCGGCGCCGGGTCGTGGAAAGCGATGTGGCGCGCGCCGTTCTCGCCGCCGCCCTCGGCCAGCGAGACGCCCACCGCCGCCGCGCTCACGCCTGCACCGAGGATGAGCACGCGCTGGCCGCGGAAGGGGATGCCGAAACGGTCCAGCGCGCCGACGATGCCCTCGCCGTCGAACAGGTCGCCCTCCAGGTCGCCGGTGTGCGTGCGCCGCACCACGTTGACCGACCCCGCGATGCGCGCGAAGAGGCCGCAGCCGTCGAGCAGGTCGACCGCCAGCGGCTTGTGCGGCGGCGCGATCACCATGCCCTTGACGTTGCGCGCCAGGAAGCTCGCCTTGAGCCAGACGGCGAAGTCGCGCGCCCGCACCTGCACCGGCACCATCACCGCGTCGATGCCACAGCGCTCGAACACCGCGTTGAACATGCGCGGCAGGCGCACATTGGTGACCGGGTCGCCGGGGATCAGGTAGAGGTCGGTGTTGCCGTGGATGTCCGCCATGAAGTGCCTTCGGTTGTCGGTGGCCGCCGCCGTGGGCAGCGAGCCGCGTCGCGGGGAATGATCGCACCGCCGCGAGGGGTGTGACGTGCACTGTACGCGGCGGCGCCAGGGGTTGCCCGACGGCCTGCGCCCGTCGCCACGTCGATCATCGTGCATCATCGAACGAACGACGACATCCGCCAGCCAGCGCCCCCATGCCCTCCCCTGCCCGCCACCCGCACGCCGGCCCGGCCGACGACGACCCGACCGCCGATGCCGCGCCCGCGGGCCTGGACCGGCGCGACTGGATCGCCGGCCTGGAGCGCGGCGTCGGCATCATCGAGGCCTTCGACGACGCCCACCCCCGCATGACCGCCAGCGAGGCCGGCCAGCGCACCGGCATGACCCGCACCGCCGCGCGCCGCTATCTGCTGACGCTGCAGCACATGGGCTACGTGGCCAGCGACGGCAAGCTGTTCTGGCTCACGCCGCGCGTGCTGCGCCTGGGCCAGTCGTACCTCGAATCGGCGCGGCTGCCGCGCATCGTGCAGCCCTTCTTGCAACGCGTGGCCGCCGGCACGCACGAGACGGCCTACCTCAGCGTGCTCGACGGCGACGAGGTCGTCTACATCGCGCGCAACGGCCCCAACCGCAGCATGAACACCGGCTACGTGCTGGGCGCGCGCGTGCCTGCGCAAGTCACCGCCTCGGGCATGCTCATGCTGGCCCTGCGGCCCGATGCGGAACTGGCGCACTGGCTGGAGACGCACGAGCTCAAGGTCTTCACCTCGCACACCATCGCGAGCAAGGCGCAGATGAAGCTCGAACTCGCCCGCATCCGCGCCCAGGGCTGGGCGCTGTCGGAACAGCAGCTGGACCTGAACTCACGCGGCATCGCCGTCCCGCTGCGCGACCGCCACGGCGAACTGGCGGGGGCGCTGAACATCACGATGCCGATCGGGCAGGAAGGCAGCGACGAAGCGGTGGCGCGGGTGCTGCCGGTGCTGCGGGAAACGGCGCAGGCGATGAGGAATCTGATTTGAGGAAGGGCAACCAGGCAGCCTGAGCGGCCGGCTGCGAGGAGAGCCCGAAGGACGACTTCCCCTGCGAAGCGGCCCCTGCACTGCTCGCAGGGGCGTGAGCCCTGCTGGCATGGCCAAGACGTCTCTGTGCATTCCGATCGAGCCCCGGCGCATGGAGCCATGGCATACACGCACACTCGCGGCATCGCCTCGATGGCTGGGCGACCCATAGCCACCTCGCGACGACACGCCCACACTCGCAACGCGCCGAACCAGCCGAGCGATATCTGCGTGATCATGTCGAAACCACTTGAGAGCAAGCCTGCCATGGTGACGGGCGCACGCTGCGGCCCGGGCCGAGCGCCTGCTCTGAAACGAGCGCGGCACAGGCCACGCGGGGTGTTGAGCGATCTCGATGCAGCACCTGCCCGGGCGTCCGTGCACGCCATGGCTGCACAGAACGATCAGCGGGGGGGCGCGGCCGTGCGAATCGCGTTCACGACGTCCTGCTCCGGACTCTGGGCACTCCCACCATCTGCATCATGACTGGGGTGACCAAGAAGGCGAAGGGCTGGGAATCATGTGGCGTCGTGGTTCGGCAGTCTTCGGACGGCAGGTTTTTCTGGGCGGAGGTGACACCCGCGCAGAAACCGCTGAACTACATGACTGCCCTGCCGGACAACGAACGCTTCGACACTGCCGATGAGGCTTGGGTGGCCGGCTACTTGTTCATGCGTAGACGACTGCGCACGCGAGGATAAGCAGGTTGCCGGCTTCGGCGCACGCGCCTGGATGTCCGAAGACCGGCGAGAGCCGCCGGTGGCGTGGGCACGCCGTGCCCGTAGGGGCGGATCGCTG
The DNA here is from genome assembly GCA_031119395.1 of Pseudomonadota bacterium. Taxonomy (GTDB): domain Bacteria; phylum Pseudomonadota; class Gammaproteobacteria; order Burkholderiales; family Burkholderiaceae_C; genus Xenophilus. The sequence goes on along the minus strand of JAVHYA010000047.1, from coordinate 5,778 downwards.
TCTGCGCGCGTGCGACCTGTCGGGCTGCGAGCCGCTCGGAGCGCCGCCCGGCACGCGCGCCGGGACTAGAACGCGTAAAGCGCCTGCGGGTTGTCCGCCAGCACCTGCTGTCGCAAGCCCGGCGTATACAGCCACTCGTACAGCGTGGCGGCGAGCGTTTCACGCGCGACGACGCGGTAGGCGCTGACCTGGTGCGCGTCTCGCCCGGGCTCACGCGCCGTGTGCGGCCAGTCGCTTCCCCACAGCACGGCGTGCGGGGCCGCCTGCAGGAAGATGCGAGCCCATCGCGCCGCAAGGCCAGGCGAGGCGAGCCGGTAGGGTGCCGACAGCTTGACGTGCACGTGCCCGGTGCGCAACAGCTGGGTCAACACGCCGCCGCCGTCCTGCGACCCGGCCTCGGCGAGTGCGAAGTGGTCGAGCACGACGGGCGCCGGGAGCCGCGACAGGCGGTCCGCCAGCGCGGCCGTCACCTGCGCCGCCGCGTACAGCTGCAGGTGCCAGCCCAGGTCGCCCACCCGCGCGGACCAGTGCTCCAGCAGCCGGCCGGCGACTTCGACATCGCGCCCGCCGGCGCTCTCGAGGTTGATCCGCACGCCACGCACGCCGCGCGCATGCATCTCCCGCAGGGCGGCCGGCGAGGCGTCCTCGGACGGCACGGCCACGCCGCGCCCGCAGCCTTCCATCCGCTCCAGCGCGTCGAGCAGGCACTGGTTGTCGGTGCCGTAGACGCTGGGCTGCACGATCACCGCGCGCTGCAGCCCCAGCCCCGCCAGGTGCGCACGCAGCGCCTCCAGCCCTGCGGGGCCGGGCGTGTAGTGCCGCCCGTCCACCATGGGGTAGCGCTCCTGCGGGCCGATGACGTGTACGTGGCAGTCGCAGGCGCCGGCCGGCAGCCGGTCGTCGGCGCTTGGCGCGGGCAGGCTCATCGGGCATGCGCCAGTCGCTCGGCGAAGGCACGGCCGGTGGCGGCGGTGCCCAGGCGGCCACCGACGTCGCGCGTGGCCTCGCCGGCCTCGATGGCTGCCGCGGCCACCTGCTCGATCGCCTGCGCCGCGGCGGCGAAGGCCGGCAGGTGTTGCCTTTGTCCGTGCCAGCCCAGCAACTGCCCGGCCGAGAGGATCAGCGAGAACGGATTGGCGATGTCCTGGCCCGCGATGTCCGGCGCGGAGCCGTGCGCGGCCTGGCCCATGGCGTGGTCGCGCCCTGCGTTGAGGGAACCACCCAGCCCCAGGCTGCCCGACAGCTCGGCCGTGAGGTCCGACAGGATGTCGCCGAACATGTTGGTGGTGACGATGACGTCGAAGCGGTGCGGCGCGCGCACCACGTGGGCCATCATCGCGTCGACGATGAAGTCGTCGACCTGCACCTCGGGGAACTCCTGCGCCACGCGCCGGCACTCGTCGATGAACATGCCGTCGCCGATCTTCAGCACGTTGGCCTTGTGCACGATGCTCACGTGCTTCTGGCGCGTCGTCGCCAGCTCGAAGGCCGAGCGGGCAATGCGCTCGCAGCACATGCGCGTGATGCGCCGCAGCGATACCGCGACATCCCTGGTGATCAGCATCTCGCTGCTGCCGGACTCGATGTTGCGGTCGGCGTAGAAGCCCTCGGTGTTCTCGCGCACCACCACGAGGTCGAATGTGCCCACCTTGTGCGGCAGACCGGCCCAGGTGCGCGAGGGACGGATGTTGGCATACAGGTCCAGCTCCTTGCGGAAGAACTTGGACGGATTGATTTCACCCTTGGCCTCGTCCTTGAAATCGTAGGTGGCCATGGGGCCGAGCATCAGGCCGTCGGCCGCCCTGACCTTGTCCAGCAGCGCAGGGGTGACCGTGGCGCCATGGCGGCGCAGGCTCTCGTGGCCGGCCACGTCGTGGTCGAAGGTCAGGCCGAGGTCGAAACGCTTCGACGCCGCTTCCAGCACGTCGAGGGTCGCGGCCATCGTTTCGGGACCGATGCCGTCGCCGGGGAGAACAACGATTTTCATGGGATGTCTTTCTGTGGATGGGGCGGTCATTCCAGGGTGGCGCCCGTGGCCCTGATCAGCGCCGAATACTTGGCGGTCTCGGCGCGTACGAAACGATCGAACTGCTCCGGGCTGCCGGGCGCCACGGCGCTGCCGTCGGCCTCCAGACGCTTGCGCAGTTCGGGGTCGGCCATGGCCTTGCCGATCTCGGCGGCCAGCCGTTGCACCACGGCGTCGGGCGTGGCACGCGGTGCGAAGAAGCCGCCCCACAGGCTGAAGTCGAATCCGGGCAGCGTGTCGGCCACCGGCGGCACCTGCGGCAGCGCCGGCGCCTTCGCGGGCGTCGACACGGCCAGCGCGCGCAGCTGGCCACTGTGCAGGTGCGGCATGACCGACGAGGCACTGGCGAAGAAGAACTGCACCTGGCCGCCGATGAGGTCGGTGAGGGCCTGCCCCGCGCCCTTGTAGGGCACGTGGATCATCTCGGTCTTCGTGCCGGTGGCCAGGGCGGCCGCCGCCAGGTGCCCGGGCGTCGCCGTGCCCGACGAGGCGTAGGCAATGCTGCCCGGCTTGTCGCGAGCGGCCTGCACCAGCTCGGCCAAGCTGCGCCAGGGCGACTTCGCAGGCACCGCGAGCACCAGCGGCGCGTTGCCGACCAGCGCCACCGCGCGCAGGTCCTTGAGCGCTTCGTAGCCGGGGTTCTTCATCGCGCTGCCGTTGATGGCGATTTCGCCGGTCTGCCCCAGCAGCACGGTGTAGCCGTCGGGCGCGGCCTTGGCCACCAGACGGGCGCCGAGCGCGCCGCTCGCGCCAGGCCGGTTGTCGACGATCACCGGCTGCCCCAGCGATCGGGACAGGCGCTCGCCCGTCAGACGGGCGAACACGTCGCCCTGGCCGCCGGGTGCATAGGGGACGATGACGGTCATCGCGTGCTCGGGCCAGGCGGCGGCGTCGGCGCGTCGCGCCACGGCGCCGGCTGCAAGCACGACGGCGCAGGCGCCGATGAAGCGGCGGCGGCCGGGGCACTGGACTTGTCTCATGGGGCTCTTCCTTTCTGGACGGGGCGCTCAGCGCAACTGCATGCCGGGCCGGTTCGCCACGTCGCGCCACAGCGCCAGCTCCTTGCGCAGCTCGACGCCGAAGGCGGCCGGCGCGAGACGCACGGGGTCGGCCCCTTCGTGCAGCAGCCGCCCCTTCACGGGCTCGGCCGCGGCCGCATCGTTCACGGCACGGTTCAGCGCGTCGACGATGGTGGCCGGTGTGCGTGCCGGCGCCAGCACGCCCCACCAGGTGCTCACGTCGAAGTCGGGCACGCCAGCCTCGGCCAGCGTCGCAATGCCGGGGAACAGCGCCGAGCGCTTGGCACTGGTCACCGCCAGGAGGCTGAGCCGCTCGTCCTTCAGGTGCGTCTGGATGGTGGGCACGGTGGCAAAGAAGACATCGACCCGGCCGGCCAGCAACTCGACCGTGGCGGGCGCACTGCCCTTGAAAGGCACGTGCGTCATCGTCAGGCCGGTCTTCTGCCGGAACATCTCGCCGGCCAGGTGGTTGATGCTGCCGTTGCCCGCCGAGCAGAAGTTCAGCCCTTCGGGCCGGGCCCTTGCGGCCGCGACCAGCTGCTGCACGCTATGGGCGCCCACCTGACGGCTGGCCACGAGAAGAAGCGGCCCGCGGCCGATCATCGCTACGGGCGAGAAGTCCTTGAGCGGGTCGAAAGGCAGCTTGGGATCGACGGCTGCGTTGGTTGCTAAGGTCGAGGTGGCAAACAGCAGCGTGTAGCCGTCGGGCTGCGCCTTGGCGACCGCGTTCGCGCCGATCGCGCCCCCGGCACCGCCGCGGTTGTCGATCACGACCGGCTGGCCCAGGCGGTCGGCCATGTTCTTGGCGATGTCGCGTGCGATGCTGTCGGTACCGCCGCCCGCGGCGAAGGGCACGATCAGGGTGATCGGCCGGGACGGCCAAGGCGCCTGTGCCGCTGCGCCGAGTGGCGCCGCCGCCAGCAGGGCGAGCAGCACGCGGCGTGCCGGAAGGGAAGGCTTCATGTGTCTCCATGGGCTTCTGGTGTTGGTCATGCAGCCGATGATCGGCAGGCGTTCTCTCGCTGTAAATTGCAAAGAACTGTCCGATTGATACGATTGGCGCATGAATTTCGATCTGTCGGATCTGCGCGCCTTCGTGTCGGTGGCCGATCTCGGCAGCTTCCGCGCGGCTGCCGAGGCACAACACCTCTCGCAGCCGGCGCTCTCCAGGCGCGTGGAGAAGCTGGAGCAGGCCCTGGGCTTTCGCCTCTTCGAGCGCACGACGCGCAAGGTCGATCTCAACGCCATGGGCCGGGCCTTCCTGCCGCGTGCCCGGCACGTCCTGGGCGAGCTCGAGGCGGCGCTGATCGGCATGGTGGACCTGTCCGAACGCATCCGCGGCCTGGTGACCGTGGCCTGCATCCCTTCGGCCGTCGACAACTTCGTGGCCGGCGTGGTGCGCGAGTTCCGCCAACGCTTTCCGAGCATCCGGGTGCGCATACTGGACCAGTCGGCGCCCGACATCCTGCTGTCCGTGTCGCGCTCGGAGGCTGACTTCGGCATCAGCTACCTGGGCACGCAGGAGCCTGACCTCGAATTCGAGCCGTTGGTCGAAGAGCCCTTCGTGCTGGCCTGCCGCCGCGACCATCCACTGGCGCGACGTCGGCAGGTGCGTTGGGCCGATCTCGCCGACCACGAGTGCGTGGTGCTGGCGCCCGGCAGCGGCAACCGCATGCTGATCGAGCAGGCACTCGCGCAGTCGGCCGTACGCCTGCGCTGCAACTGCGAGGCGCAGCATGTTCCCGCGCAGCTCAGTCTGATCGAAGCCGGCCTGGGCGTTGGCGCGGTGCCGCGGCTGGCATTGAGTCGCAGAGATTCGGCCCTGGTCGGCGTGCCGCTGAAGGAGCCGGAGATCGTGCGCAACGTGGGCGTCGTGCGGCGGCGCGGGAGAACGCCGGGCGCTGCCGCTCAGGCCTTGCACGACGCGTTGGTGACTTCGCATCGACGAACGCCAGGAGAACCGGTCCACCCGGCGGGGCGCTCTGCCACTTGACGCGCGCATGTCCCCCAGCGGGCACGGCGTCGCACGGTCCGGGTGGAGGTACCGCTGGGCGCCCGCGGTGCGTGCGCAGCTCGGACGTCCTTCCGACCCCCGGGCACAGGCCGTTCCTACACGCCCGCGCTCGCGCTTGCGGGAGCTTCGGCGTCAACGCGGATGCGCCGCATCGTCACTTCGTGATCGATGGACCACGGCGCATCGCGATCGCAAGCTCCTCGACGCCATGAACACGCCCGACGACACCGCACTGCCGCATGGCCTGCGAGAGGTCCATCTGCGACCGAAGTGGTACGACCGCCATGCGAGCCCCCTGTCCGTCATCGTCCTGGGCCTGCTGATGGTGCTGGGCCTGTCGGGATGGCTGGGCCGCGCCGGCCTGCAAAGCCAGTCCGCAGAAGGTCCCGCCGCGGCCTTCCGCGTGGAGATGCCCGCGGTCATCCGCACCGGCGATTTCTTCGAGATGCTGGTGCACGTCCATGCCAAGCAGGACATCCGACGCCTGGAGCTGGAGATCGAGCCGGCGCTGTGGCAGAACATCACGGTGAACGGCATGGTCCCCACGCCCGACAAGGAATCGGGCGAGGACCGCAACTTCAGCTTCCAGTTCGGCCCCCTTCGCCCCGGTCAGGACGCCCTCATCAAGGTGTCGGCGCAGATCAATCCGCGCCTTTTCGGCAAGGTGGAAGGCGAGATCCGGCTGAAGGACACGGGGCAGCCGCTGGCGGCGATGCATC
>JAVHYA010000107.1 GCA_031119395.1 Pseudomonadota bacterium | reverse complement strand
TGCAGCGCCGCCGGCGCGCCGAGCCATGTCTTCTTCGGTGCCTACTTCCCGGGCTGGCTGCTGTTCACGCTGCTGTGGGGCCTGCTGGCCGTCGGCGTACGCGTCGCCATGGTGCTGGCCGGCGCAGGCGCGGCCTGGCCCTGGCCGCTCGCGCTGTGCCTGTCGGCGGGCTTCCTGCTCGCGCTGGGTCTGTGGCTGCTGACCACCGGAGGCCTGCCATGAAGGCCGCGGGCCACGCGTCGACGCCGCGGTGGCGACGGGCCGCGGTGCTGGGCGTGGTCGTGCTCGCGCTGGGTGCCGGCGCCTGGGTCCTGCATCAGCGCGGCCAGACCATCGCGTCCGATGACGCCACGCTCGACGCCGAGGTGGTGCACATCGCCTCCACCGTCGGCGGCCGCATCCTGCGCATCGGCGTGCAGGAGAACGGCACCGTGCGCGCCGGCGACGAGCTGTTCCAGATCGACCCCGAGCCCCTGCAACTCGCCGTGCGCCAGGCCGAGGCCGATTTGGCGCTGGCCCGCGCCAGCCTCGCGACCCAGCAACGCGGCGTGGGCACGCAGCGCTCCGCCGCCGTGCTGGCCGCCGAACAGACCCGGCGCACCGAAACCAACCTCGCCCTCGCCCAGCGCACCGTCGAGCGGCTGCGCCCGCTGGCCGCCAAGGGCTACGTGCCGCAACAGCAGCTTGACCAGGCACTGACCGCCGAGCGCGATGCGCAGACCTCGGTGCGCCAGGCACGCGAGCAGGAACGCGCCGCGCTGCAGGCCGTCGGCACCGACGACGGCGGCGCGGCCGGCGTGCAGGCGCGCGAGGCCGCCCTGGCGCTGGCGCGGCACGCATTGGCCAGCGCGACGGTGCGCGCGCCGCACGACGGCCGCGTGGCCGGGCTCACGGTCTCCAGCGGCGAAGTCATCGCTCCGAACCAGACGCTGTTCACGCTCGTGCTCTCGCACGGCTGGTCGGCCGTCGCCAACCTGCGCGAATCGGACCTGTCGCGCATCGCCGTGGGCGACTGCGCGACGGTCTATTCGATGATCGACCGCCGGCGCCCGATCCGCGGCACGGTGCAGGGCATCGGGGCCGGCGTGCTGGACGCCGAGCGCATCAACCTGCCGCGCAACCTGCCCTTCGTGCAGAAGTCGATGAACTGGGTGCACGTGGCGCAGCGCTTCCCGGTGCGCGTGCAGCTGGAGGACGCCCCGCAGCCCCTGCTGCGGCTGGGCGCCAGCGCGGTGGTCGAGGTGCGCCATGGCGACGCCTGCCGCTGAGACCTTGCCGGCGCCCGCGTCGCGCCCCGAACTGCACAAGCTCGGCCAGTGGCTGCGCCCCGCGCCGGGCCGGCTCGAGTTCGCGCTGCGGCTGGCGGCGGTGTGCACGCTCGCCGCCGGCGTGTCGGAGTGGTTCCAGCTGCCCGAAGCCGCGCTGACCGCCTACGTCGGCTTCTTCCTGCTGCGCGCCGACCGTGCGACCAGCGTGGCCCTGAGCGTCGCGCTGCTGGTGCTGGTGACGGTGCTGATCGGCGTGGTGCTGCTTCTTTCGCAGGCCGTCATCGGCCGGCCCGCAGTGCTGCTGGCCGCGATGACGCTGATCGCCTTCGGCATGTTCTTCCTCGCCTCGGCGAGCAAGCTCGCACCGGTGGGTGGCATCCTGGCCATGATCCCGGCGTTCGCGCTTTCGCTGCTGGGCCCGCTGCCCTCGGGCGAACTGGCCACGCGCGCATTGCTCTACGTGTGGCTGGCGGTGGCGATACCGGCCGGCGTGTCGATCGCGCTCAACCTGCTGGTCGCGCCGGCGCCGCGCCGCCTCGCCGGGCGCGCGATGGCGCATCGCCTGCGGGCCGCCGCCGTGGTGCTGCGTGCGCCCGGCACCGACAGCCGCGCCGAGCTGCAGGCATTGCGGCACGAAGGCACGGCCGGGATCGCGGGTTGGCTGCGGCTGGCGGCGCTCGAGCACGGCAGCCCCCCGCGCGACCTGCTGGCGCTGCGATCGGCCTGCGACGCGACGGCCCGCGTGCTGCTCCTGGTCGAGGTGCTGGACGGTGCACTCACCGCGCCGGCCGCGCGCGCGAGCGTCGCCGAAACGCTCGAGGGCATGGCCGAGATCCTCGAGGCCGGCGGCTACCCGGTCGACGTCGATCTGCCGGTGATCGCATCGGGCCTGCCGGCGCCCGCCGGCCAGGCGGTGGCGGCGCTGCGCAGCACGCTGGCGCACTTCGCCGATGCCGTGCCGGCGCCGCCGGACCCGGACCCGAGCGCCGGCTTCTTTGCCACCGATGCCTTCGGCAGCCCGCGGCATGTGCGCTTCGCGCTCAAGGCCACCGGTGCCGCGATGGCCTGCTACCTGCTCTACACGGCGCTGGACTGGCCGGGCATCCACACGGCCTTCATCACCTGCTTCATCGTCGCGCTGGGCACCACCGGCGAGACGGTGGAAAAGCTCAGCCTGCGTATCGCTGGCTGCCTGGTGGGCGCGGCGGCCGGCGTGGCCACGCTGCTGTGGGTGCTGCCCGGCGTCGACGGGCTGGGTGGGCTGCTCGCGCTGCTCTTCGTCGTGACCCTGGGCGCCACCTGGGTCGCGGCCGGCAGCCCGCGCATCGCCTACGCGGGCTTCCAGATCGCCTTCGCCTTCTACCTGTGCGTGCTGCAGGGCAGCGGGCCGTCCTTCGACCTCGTCGTCGCGCGCGACCGCGTGATCGGGATCCTGCTGGGCAACGCCGTGGTGTACCTGGTCTTCACGCGCCTGTGGCCGGTGAGCGTGGCCCCGCGCATCGACACCGCGCTGGCGGCGCTGGTGCACCGGCTGGCACGCATGAGCGAGGCGCCCGATACGCGCCAGGCCGCCATCCAGGCCGCACGTGCCGACGCCGCCTGCGGCGCCATCGCGGGCGACCTCGCGCTGCTCGGCTACGAGCCGGCCGGCATCCACCCGGGCGGCCCGTGGACCGCGCAACGGGCGCGCACGCTGCACAGCGCGGGTGCGCTCATCGCGCCGCTGGCCCTGCAGACCGGCGAGCCGCGGCTGCCCGTAGCGCTCGATGCGCTCGCCCACCGCATCGCTGCACCGGCCGATGCCGCGCCCGCCCCGGCGCCGCTCGCGGCGCTGCCGCCCTGGCTCGCGCCCCGGCTGCAGGCGCTGGCGGACTGCGTGCACGACCAGGCCGCGTCCCCGGCCACACTTGCCGCCACCCCGTCCCATGCCACGCCCTGACCGTGCCCCCCTCCGATGGGGCGTCGCCATGCTCGCCCTGCTGGCGGGCTGTGCCGGCGTCGACCCGCAGCTCGCACCCGCGCGGCCCGATGCGCCCTGGCGCCCGCCGGCCGCGCCACCCACCGAGGGTTTCGTGCTGCCGCCCCAGCCTGCGCTGGCGGCGCTGCCCCCCACGGAGGACGTCGATGCCGCGCATGTCTACACGCTGCCCGAGCTCGTCGACCTGGCGCAGCGCCACCACCCCGCCACCCGCATCGCCTGGATCGAGGCGCTGAACGCCGCGCAGGCCGAAGGCGTGGCCCGCAACAGCTGGCTGCCCCACCTGTCGGCCAGCGTGCTGGCCGGCTACCAGCGCCGGCGCAGCGAGGGCGACGGCCGCCTGCTGGATGTGCAGAGCGACGGCAGCGGGCGTGCCGCCGTCGGCGTGCTGTCGCTGCAATGGCTGCTGTTCGATTTCGGCGAACGCACCGCCCTGGCCGATGGCGCACGCCAGGGCGCGCTGGCGGCGGGCATCGGCTTCACGGCCGTGCACCAGCAGCTGATCGAATCGGTGTGCCTGGCCTACTACCGCCTCGGTGCGGCGCGCTCGCGCATCGCAGTCGCGCAGCGCGCACTGGCCAACAGCCGTCAGGTGCTGGAGGCGGCGCGCGCACGCCATGCGCAGGGCGTGGGCACCGTGCTCGACGTCGCCCAGGCGCGCCAGGGCGAGGCGCAGGCCGAGCTCGCCCGCGTGCAGGCGCAGGCCCGCGAGCGCGATGCCTACCACGCGCTGGTGGCCGCGCTGGGAATCTCGCCTCTTTCGCCGCTGCAGGTGGCCGAGGCGCCTGCCCCGCGGCTGGACCGCAGCGCCGAGGCGCCGGTGGAGCGCATCGTGGCCGAGGCGCTGGCGCGGCGTCCCGACGTGCAGGCGGCCCACGCGGCGCTGCTGGCCAGCGAGGCCGCGTCGCGCGCGAGCGAAGCGGCCAGCAAGCCGAAGGTGTTCCTTGCCGCCTCGGCCTCGCGCAGCACGGGCGCGGCCAGCGTCTCGGCGCTGCCGGGCATCGGCCAGCAGGGGCCGACGCTCAATCTCGCGGGCAGCGGCAGCGGCGCGGGCGTGTTCGTCGGCGTGACGGTGCCGATCTTCGATGGCGGGCTGCGCGCGTCGTCGCAGACGCAGGCCCGCCAGCGCGTGGACGCCGCCGCCGCGCGGCTCGAACGCACGCAGCAGCAGGCGGTGCAGCAGATCGTCGCGGCACAGGACGCGCTGCGCAGCGCGCTGGCCTCGGCCGAAGCCGCCGAGACGCTGCAATCCACGGCGGCGCTGATGCACGACGCCGCGCTCGATGCCTACCGCCACGGCGTCGGCACGGTCACGGCCGTCGCGCTGGCCGACACCCAACTGCTCGAAGCCGGCCAGGCCCTGGCCGACGCCCGCGCCGCGGCGCAGTCGGCGGCCGTGACGCTGGCCTTCGCCACCGGGGCGCTGGGCGCGGCGCCGCGCTGAACCGGCGGCCGTCAGTCGAAGCGGTAGTTCGCCCCCACCGCCTGGCCGACCTTGAGCATCTGTTCCACGCCCTCGCGCACGATGAGGTTCATGCCGAAGGTGATCGCGCCATCGACGCGCGGGTCGGCACGGTAGCCGCGCAGCGTGTCGCCGACCTCGGGGCTGCTCGTCGCGGTGGCCGGGTCGATGTCGGGGATGGGGCAGCGGGTGCAGGGCTTGACGGGCTGCAGCTGCGCGCTGCCCTCGGCGGTGGCGACGTGCAGCATCTCGACGCGGTCCTCGTCGTGTGCTTCGAGGCCGGCCAGCACGATGTTGGGCCGGAAGCGCTCGATGCCCACCGCCGCATGGCCGGCCGCGGCGAGGCGCTCGTTGAGCTCGGCCATCGAGCCCTCGCTGGCCACCAGCAGCGCGTAGCCGTCGGCGAACTGCACCTCGGCCTCGACGCCGCCGGTCCACTGCAGGCTCGACAGGCGCTTGTGCTCGGGGTCGAAGCGCGCCAGCCTGAGCCTGCGCGGCCTGCCGGGCTCCGAGAGGAAATCGCTGAACCACTGCGCCGCGACATCGCCCATGTCGTAGGCGGCCACGGTGTCCTTCCAGACCTTCGCCTGCACGGGCGCTTCCACGCGGTCGTAGGCGATGTGCAGCGCCAGCATGCCGGGCGCGCGCAGCACCATCTCGAACTGCTTGAGCTGCGGGCGGATGAGCGCCATGCGCGGCAGTTCGCGCTGGGTGACGAACTCGCCCGCCTCGTCGACCACCATCCATGCTCGGTCGAACTCCAGCCCCGTTTCTGTCAACAGCGCCTCGGGCACCTCCGCGCCGGCGCACGACTTCACGGGGTAGACGAACAGGCGGGCGATGGTGCCCTGGACATCGAAGTCGGACGGGGTGGACGGCTGGGTCATGGGAGGGAGGCGGCGACCGGCGCGCAAGCACCGGCAGGGTGTCGGAGGGTGCGGATTCTCGCCCACGCGCCCGCCGTTCGGGGGCACCGGGACCTCCCGACGGTTTCAAGCCAAACAGGCCCGCAGCGCCCGTCCCGCGGGCGCGAGACGCTATCTTTTCAATAGCATTCGGGCCGACCCGTGGGCGCGCACCCGTTCCGGCACCGCTCCCTACAATGCCGCGATGGCTCTTCCCCCCGAGGTTTGCATCCGTGGCGCCGGCATCGTCGGCCGCACGCTGGCGCTGCTGCTCGCACGCGAACGTGTGCGCGTGGCACTGGTGGCGCCGGCGGAACCGGCGGCGCGCGAGGACGTGCGCGCCTACGCGCTCAACGCCGCATCGAAGGCGCTGCTCGAGTCGCTGCGGGCCTGGCCCGACCCCGCCCACGCCACGCCCGTGCGCGAGATGCTGGTGCACGGCGACGAGGGCGGCCGGGTGCATTTCCAGGCGCGCCAGCATGCCGTCGACGCGCTGGCCTGGATCGTCGACGTGCCCGCGCTCGAACGCCAGCTGGCCGATGCGGTGCGCTTCGCCCCCCAGGTCGAGGTGGTGTCCGCGCCGGTGAAGGCGCCGCTGACCGTGGTGTGCGAGGGCAAGGCCAGCGCCACGCGCGAGCTGCTCGGCGTGCAGTACGAGGTGGCGCGCTACCCGCAGCACGCGATCGCGGCGCGCCTGGAGGCCGAACGCCCGCACGACGACACGGCGCGCCAGTGGTTCAACGACAAGGGCGAGGTGCTGGCGCTGCTGCCGCTGGGCGGCCCGGGCAGCCGCGCCCTGGCGCTGGTGTGGTCGGTCGACCAGTTCCGCGCGCCCGCGCTGCTGGCCCAGGACGCCGAGGCCTTCTGCGCCGGCGTGCGCGAGGCCTGCGGCGATGCGCTCGGCGCCTTCACGCTCACCAGCGAGCGCGCCGCCTGGCCGCTGCAGCGCGCCACGGCCGACCGCTGGATCGGCCGCTTCACGACCGAGGACGGCAAGGACGGCGGCGCCTGGGCGCTGGCCGGCGACGCCGCCCACACCGTGCACCCGCTGGCCGGCCAGGGCCTCAACCTGGGCCTGGCCGACGCCGCCGCGCTGGCCGACATCCTCAAGCAGCGCGAGTATTGGCGCAGCGTGGGCGACACGCGCCTGCTGCGCCGCTACGAGCGCGCCCGCCGCGCCGACGTGCTGGCCATGGGCCTGGCCACCGACGGCCTGCAGCAACTCTTCGCCCACGCCATGGACCCGCTGCCGCAACTGCGCAACTGGGGCATGCGCGGCTTCGACCGAACCCGCGTCGTCAAGAACTGGATCGCCAAGCAGGCCATGGGCCTGGCCTGATCCGCGCATTTGTTCCTCCGGCCCGCTGAACCTTTGGCGCTTCGCGCACACGAACCCCGCACCATGACCCTCTTGCCCACGCTGCGCCGCCTGGCCGCCCCCGCACTCGCCGCCCTTGCCCTGTCCGCCGCCTTCGGGGCCCACGCCGGGGAGGCCGAGATCCGCAAGAGCCTGGCCGCCATCCCGCAGCTGGCCAAGATCGACGAGGTGCGCAAGTCACCCATGCCCGGCATCTGGGAAGTGCGCGTGGGCTTCGACCTCTACTACACCGACGAGCAGGGCAGCTACCTCATGCAGGGCCAGCTCATCGACGTCAAGGCGAAGAAGAACCTGACCGAGGAGCGCGTCGACAAGCTCAGCCAGGTGGCCTTCGACCAGCTGCCCGTGAAGGACGCCTTCAAGATCGTGCGCGGCAACGGCAAGCGCAAGCTGGCCGTCTTCGAAGATCCGAACTGCGGCTACTGCAAGCACTTCGAGGCCGACCTGCGCAACGTCGACAACGTGACGGTCTACCTCTTCCTCTACCCGGTGCTCGGGCCGGACTCGGTGGTCAAGTCGCGCGACATCTGGTGCAGCAAGGACAAGGGCAAGACCTGGACCGACTGGATGGTCGGCGGCGTCAAGCCCGCGAGCGGCGACTGCGACGTCACGGCCCTCAAGCGCAACGTGGAGTTCGGACGCAAGTACAACATCACCGGCACGCCGACGCTGATCTTCGCGGACGGCAGCCGCGCGCCCGGGGCGATCCCGGCCGCCCAGGTCGAGAAGATGCTGGCGGCGTCGAACTGATGGCGGCGCGCGCTCCGGCGGGGCCGAAGGCCGCGGCCGTGCACTACCACGTGCGCTGCGCCGACCTGCACGCCCACCTCTACGACATCACCCTCGAGATCGACGCGCCGCAGGCGCTGCAGCGCGTGTCGCTGCCGGTGTGGATCCCCGGCAGCTACCTGGTGCGCGAGTTCGCGAAGAACCTGCAGGGCCTGCGCGCCACCCAGGGCCGGCGCAAGCTGCAGGTCGTGCAGCAGGACAAGGCCGCCTGGCAGGTCGACTGCGAGGCCGGCCGTCCCCTGGTGCTGCACTACCAGGTCTGCGCCTACGACCATTCGGTGCGCACCGCCTGGCTCGACGCCGACCGCGGCTTCTTCAACGGCACCAGCCTGTGCCTGCGCGTCGAAGGCCAGACGGAGCTCGCCTGCACGCTGCAGCTCGACGCGCCCACCGGCACCGCCACGCCCTGGTCCTGCGCCACGGCGCTGCGCCCGGTGAAGGTCGATCGGCGCGGCTTCGGCCTCTACCGTGCCGACGGCTACGACGAGCTGGCCGACAGCCCGGTCGAGATGGGCGACTTCTGGAGCGCCGAGTTCGACGTGCTGGGCGTGCCGCACCGCTTCGTGGTCGCCGGCACCACGCCGGCCTTCGATGGCGAGCGCCTGGTGGCCGACACCCGCGCCATCTGCGAGACCCAGATGCGCTTCTGGCACGGCGACAAGGCACGTGCCAAGGCGCGCGACGCCGCTGCGCGCCCGCCCCACGACCGCTACGTGTTCATGCTCAACGCCGTGGGCGACAGCTACGGCGGGCTGGAGCACCGCCATTCCACCGCACTGATCTGCAACCGCAGCGATCTGCCCCAGCGCGGCGTGGCCCGGGCCGGCGAGGGCTACACCACCCTGCTGGGCCTGATCAGCCACGAGTACTTCCACACCTGGAACGTCAAGCGCCTGCGGCCGGCGGAGTTCGCGCGCTACGACTACGACCGGGAGAACTACACGCACCTGCTGTGGTTCTTCGAGGGCTTCACCAGCTACTACGACGACGTGCTGCTGCGCCGCGCCGGCGGCATCGACGACGCCACCTACGTCAAGCTGCTGAACAAGACGGCCAACCAGGTGCTGCAGACGCCGGGGCGCTTCGTGCAGCCGGTGGCCGAGGCGAGCTTCGACGCCTGGGTGAAGTACTACCGCCCCGACGAGCAGATGCCCAACGCCACGGTGAGCTACTACACCAAGGGCGCGCTGATCGCGCTGTGCCTGGACCTCACGCTGCGCAACGAGGGCCACGGCACGCTCGACGACGTGATGCGGCTGCTGTGGGCGCGCTGCGACGGCGGGCCCGTCACCGAAGGCGACATCGCTGCGGCGCTCGAGACGGTGGGCCGCCGCTCCTACGCCCTCGAACTGGCGAAGTGGGTGCACGGCACCGACGAACTGCCGCTCAAGCCGCTGCTCGAGGCCCACGGCGTGGCCGTGCTCGACGAACCCGCGCAGCGCGCACAGGCCCTGGGCCTGCGCGTGGCCGAGACCGGCGGCAGCGTGCAGATCAAGGTCGTGCTGCGCGGCAGCGCGGCCGAGCAGGCCGGCTTCTCGGCCAACGACGAGTGGCTGGCCGTCGAGCCCCCCGCCGCGCGCGGGCGCCCCGCCTCGGCCTGGCGCATCGCCAAGCTCGACGAACTGCCGCTGTACCTCGGCGACGCGAAGCAGTGCACGGCCATCGTGGCGCGCGACCGCCGGCTGCTGCGCCTGCCGCTGCGCCTGCCCGCGAACGAGACCACGCTGCGCCTGGCGCCGCAGGACGCGCCCAGGCTGCGGGCGTGGCTCGGCGGGCGCTGAGCGCGCCGCGTCACGCCGCTGTCTTTTCGATAGCATCCTGCGCCCGCCCCATGGGCGTCAGCGGCCGATTTCTTCCGAATCCGCAGCCGCCGCCGCACGGCGCATGAAGTGCAGTGGCTGCGTCGCCTCCTGCCCGACCAGCACGCAGGGCTTGCCGGTGCGGCGGCAGTGGTCCTGCACCCGCCAGAAGGCGCCGTGGCTCAGGCAGCCGGTCCGGCAGATCACCAGGTCGGCCGCGCGCAGGCTGGCGTCGAGCAGGGCCTGGTCGGCTTCCTCCAGAACGTCGCCCGCATGGTGCAGGTAGTGCCCGCCGGCGATCTCCACCAGTTGCCGCGCCAGGCCGGAGTCGCCGCCCGCCTCGCCCACGCACAGCACCGCCTTGCGCCGCAGGTCGCTGCCCAGGACCCCGGCCGCCGGCTGCGGTGCCCCCACGCGGCGGCGGCCTGCCTGCAGCAGGCCCAGGAGCCGCTTGGACAGCGTCAGACCGGCGGCCGCATGCGGGCTCAATGCGTCGCGCACGATGGCCGCAGCGCAGTCGCGCAGCAGCAGCGCGCCGCGCAACCGTACGACCTGCGCCTCCAGCTGGGCGATGCGGGCGGCCTGCCCGGCCAGCAGGCGGGAGCAACGCTCCTGTGCGCGGGCGTAGGCCCGCAGCAGCACGGTGTGTTCTTGCATCGGCGGCTCCATGTCGAGGCCATTCTAGATAAGAACAATTCTCAACTGAGTGCAGCCACGAGGCGGGAAGGGTCTGGGTATAGTGGCCCGGCGCGGCCTGCCGCCGCCCCTCTTCTTCCCCTCTTCACCCTCCCGGAGACACCATGAGCTACGAGAACATCGAAGTGCGCACCGAGGCCGGCAAGGTCGGCATCGTGACGCTCAACCGCCCCAAGGCCCTGAACGCGCTGAACGACGCGCTCATGACCGAACTGGGCACGGCCTTGAAGGCCTTCGATGCCGACGAGGCGATCGGCTGCGTGATCGTCACCGGCAGCGAACGCGCCTTCGCCGCCGGCGCCGACATCGGCGCCATGGCCAAGTACAGCTTCGTCGATGCGTACAAGGGCGACTACATCACGCGCAACTGGGAAACGATCCGCAGCATCCGCAAGCCGGTGATCGCCGCGGTGAGCGGCTTCGCGCTGGGCGGCGGCTGCGAGCTGGCGATGATGTGCGACTTCATCATCGCGGCCGACAACGCGAAGTTCGGTCAGCCGGAGATCAAGCTGGGCGTGATCCCCGGCGCGGGCGGCACGCAGCGCCTGCCCCGCGCCGTGGGCAAGAGCAAGGCCATGGACATGGCGCTCACCGGCCGCATGATGGACGCCGCCGAGGCCGAGCGCGCCGGTCTGGTCAGCCGTGTCGTGCCCTACGACAAGCTGATGGACGAGGCGCTGGGCGCCGCGCTGCAGATCGCCGACTTCTCGCAGATCGCCGTGATGGCCGCCAAGGAATCGGTGAACCGCGCTTTCGAGAGCGGCCTGTCGGACGGCGTGATGTTCGAGCGCCGTCTGTTCCACGCCCTGTTCGCCACTGCCGACCAGAAGGAAGGCATGGACGCCTTCGTGGCCAAGCGCAAGGCCGAGTTCAAGCACCAGTGAGCACGCGCGGCGGTGCGGCCCGGCATCGCTTCGTCATCGGCAAAAAGGGCCCGTAACGCCCGCCCCCTCTGCGCGAGCCGCTATCGATTCGATAGCGGCTCGCTGCTTTTCAACGGGCTGCGGATCAGCGTTCGGCCAGGGCGCGCCGCAGCGCGTCGAGCACGCCCGGCGGCGGCTCGGCAGGCACGGGCGCTGCCGTGCCTTCGCGCCAGCGCAGCGTGCGGCCCGGCGCGGCCGGCACCTCGAGCACGCCCAGGGCGGCACCGCGCGCGTCTTCCAGCACGATGCGCCAGCCCGGCACAAAAGCGTCGGCGGCTGCACCGCCGCTCCCCGAAGGAGGAATCGCGGCCTCGACCAGCGCGCCGAGTTGCGCGCTTTCGGCCCGCGCGAGGCGCCGCGACGTGCCGTTCGCATCGACGATGCGCAGCTGCGTCCACCCGCGCCAGGCGCCCGGATGCGCTGCCGGCGGCAACGCGCGGCGTGCGAGCGCGGCGGGTGGTGCCGCGGCCTCGCGCGCGGGCGCCGGTGCGAGGTCGGCCAGTGG
>JAVHYA010000165.1 GCA_031119395.1 Pseudomonadota bacterium | reverse complement strand
GCTCAGCGCTCCCCTTGCTGGTCCCGCGTCGCCCAGTCCACCAGGGCGTCGAAAGCCGGCCGCGCCGCAGCCGCATTGGCGTCGTTGGCGATCGCCACCACCACCCAGCGCCGGCCGCTCGCGCCGTCCACGTAGCCGGCCACGCCGGCGGCATCGCGCAGCGTGCCGGTCTTCAGATGCGCCGAGCCGCCGCCCCGCAGCTGCCGGCGCTTGAGCGTGCCGTCGACGCCGATCGACGGCAGCGAGCCCATCAGCTCCGGCATCGCCGGCGAGCGCCAGGCCACCTGCAGCATCTTGCCCAGCGCCGCCGCGCTGACACGCTCCTGCCGCGACAGCCCGGAGCCGTTGTCCAGCACCGGCTGTCCTTCGCCCGTGCCGATGCGGTCGTTCCACCACTGCCGCACCACGCTGCGGGCGGTCTCGAAACTGCCGCGCTTGCGCTGCTGCAGGCCCAGCGTGAGGAACACCTGCTGCGCCATCACGTTGTTGCTGTACTTGTTGATGTCGCGCACCACCTCGGCCAGCGGCGGCGACTCGAGCTCGAAGGCGGGCTTCAGCCCCACGGGCACCGGCCCCTCGCGCACCTGCCCGCGCAGCGTGTTGCCCATCTCGGCCCACATCCCGCCGATCGCACGCAACGCATAACTGCGCGGGTCGGCGTAGGCGATGGCCCAGCTCTTCTCGCCGCAGGCCGCGGGCAGGCCGCCGGCGAAGCCGATGCGCAGCGGGTCGGCCAGGTCGGCGCGCAGGCCGCCCCGCCAGTCGCCGCACTCGCCGGCCGTGAGCGGCACCGTGGCCTGCGTCGCCACGCCGGCCAGCGGCGGGTCGTAGCTCACCTGCGCCAGGTTGCCGCCCACGCCCGGCGTGAAGGTCATCACCACCGACTTGAAGTTGATCAGCAGCGCATCGGGCGAGGCGTTGTACGGCCGCAGCGGCTCGCCGTCGAAGGCGGCCGGATCGCCGTCCACCGTCGTGTCGAAAGCGCTGCGGTCCAGCACGATGTCGCCCGCGATCTGGCGGATGCCCAGGCCCTGCACGCGTCGCAGCAGCAGCCACAGCCGCTCGACCACCAGGTTCGGGTCGCCACGGCCCTGGACGTAGAGGTTGCCGTGCAGCGTGCCGTCGATCACGCGCCCGTCGGTGTAGACCGGGGTGCTCCAGGTGTAGGCCGGGCCGAGCAGGTCCAGCGCGGCATACGTCGTCACCAGCTTCATGATCGACGCCGGGTTGACCGGCACCTGCGTGCGCCAGGCCAGGCGCGGCGGGCGCAGGCCCTCGGCGTCGGCCACCAGCATCGTCACCGCATCGCGCGGCACCTTGGCGCGTGCCAGGGCGCCTTCGACCTCGGGCGGGAGCATCTGCTGCGCCTGCGCGGCCGCACCGGCGAGCAGGGCGCCCATGGCCAGGGTGCGCAGGGCGAAGACGAAGGCGGAGCGGGGAGACAACGTGAGGGGGCGCAACGGCATGGTCGGGGATTATCCAAAGCCCTCGAACACCTCATGCCGCGCCGGGCGCGAACAGGTGCAACTGCGCGTGGTACAGCAGCAGGATCGTCTTCGCATCGACGATGCGGCCGTCGGCCACCATCGCCAGCGCCTCGTCGATGTCCACTTCGAGCACCTCGATGTCCTCGCCCTCCTCGGCCAGGCCGCCCCCATCGCCGATGCGCATGCCCGCGTCATAGGGCGCGACGAAGAAGTGCAGCTTCTCGGTCACCGAACCCGGGCTCATGAAGGCCTCGAACACCTTGCGCACCGCGCCCAGGCGGTAGCCCAGTTCCTCCTGCGCCTCGCCGCGGATGCGCACCTCGGGCGCCTCGTCGTCCAGCAGGCCGGCGGCCACCTCGACCAGCAGGTCGTCGTGCCCGTTGACGAAGGCCGGGTAGCGGAACTGCCGCACCAGCAGCACCGTCCGGCGCCCCAGGTCGTAGGGCAGCAGGGCGGCGCCGTTGCCGCGGTCGTAGGTCTCGCGGTGCAGCTCCTGCCATTGGCCGTCACGCCGGCGCCAGTCGAAGCGCGTGGTCTTGAGCGTGTACCAGTTGTCGGAGAGCAGGGTGACTTCGCGCACCCGCACGCGTTCGTTGACGTGGGCCATGGCAGCGATGCTAGGCGGCAATTCGTGCAGATTCAAGAAAAATCGTGCAATCACGTGCACAGACCGGCTACCATCGCCCCATGCTCACCCGCCAGCGCCAGCAGCACATCCTCGACGCGCTCCGGCGCGACGGCCAGGTCGTGGCCAAGGCCTTGAGCGAATCGCTCGGCCTGTCGGAAGACACCATCCGGCGCGACCTGCGCGAACTCGCCGCCCAGGGCCGGCTGCAGCGCGTGCACGGCGGCGCGCTGCCGGTCGCCCCGGCCGAGGCCGACTTCGCCGGCCGCCAGCGCCTGGCGCCGCAGGAGAAGGTCGCCATCGGCCGCGCCGCCGCGGCCATGGTGCAGCCGGGGCAGGTCGTGTTCGTCGATGGCGGCACCACCGCCGTGCAGCTGGCGCGCCACCTGCCGCCCGCGCTGCGGGCCACCGTGGTCACGCACAGCCCCTCGGTGGCGGTCGAACTGGTCGCGCATCCCGGCGTCGAGGTGGTGCTCATCGGCGGGCGGCTGTTCAAGCATTCGGTCGTCGCCGTGGGCGCGGCGGCGGTGGAAGCCATCGCGCGCATCCACGCCGACCTGTACTTCATGGGCGTGACGGGCGTGCACGCCCAGGCCGGCCTCAGCACCGCCGACATGGAAGAGGCCGCCGTCAAGCGCGCGCTCATGGCCGCGGCCGGCGACACGGTCGTGATGGCCTCGTCCGAGAAGCTGGGGGCTGCCTCGCCCTACGTCATCGCGCC
>JAVHYA010000164.1 GCA_031119395.1 Pseudomonadota bacterium | reverse complement strand
TCGGCGTCAAGCGCAAGATCTCCAGCTTCGTGATGCCGATGGGCTACTCGTTCAATCTCGACGGCTCGATGATGTACTGCACCTTCGCGGTGCTCTTCATCGCGCAGGCCTACAACATCCACCTGTCGATCGGCACGCAGATCACGATGCTGCTGATCCTGATGCTCACCTCCAAGGGCATGGCCGGCGTGCCGCGCGCCTCGCTGGTGGTGATCGCCGCGACGCTCAACCAGTTCAACATCCCCGAGGCGGGGCTGCTGCTGATCCTGGGCGTGGACACCTTCCTCGACATGGGCCGCTCCGCCACCAACGCGGTGGGCAACTCCATCGCCAGCGCCGTGGTTGCCAAGTGGGAAGGCGAATTGCTGCCCGAGGGCGAAGCCGCGGACAACGCGCGCCGGCTCGATGGCGAGGCCGCGACCACGATGGCCCATCCGGCCCATGCATGAGATGAAGCACCCACCAAGCGGCTTCGCCGCTCCCCCCTCTCCCGCGGCAGGGGGGCGCACCCGGCGGCCTGGCAGAGCCGGTTTTGCAGGTGCCCTGAAGGCTTCGCTGCGCTCGCCAACTCGACAGGCGTTCGCCCGCTGGCTGCGCGGTGCGGCTTGGTGTGCGTCGGCGGGCCTGTGCCTGGCGGCCGGCGCCCAGGAAGCGTCGCCCGCACCTGCCGCGCTCACCGGCACGCTCGCCAAGGTGCGCCAGTCGGGCACCATCGCGCTGGGCTACCGCGAGTCCTCGGTGCCCTTCTCGTACGTCGGCCCCCGCAAGGAGCCCATCGGCTACTCGATCGAGCTGTGCAAGGCACTGGTCAGCGCCATCGAGGACGCGGTCAACCGCAGCCTCACGATCCGCTGGGAGCCGGTCACCTCGGACAACCGCATCGACGCCGTGACCAGTGGCCGCGTCGACCTGGAATGCGGCTCCACCACCAGCAACGTGGAGCGGCAGAAGCGCGTCGCCTTCTCGCCCATCGTCTTCGTGGCCGGCACCAAGGTGATGGTGAAGAAGGGCTCGCCGATCCGCGACTTCCGCGACCTGGCGGGCAAGAAGGTCGATGTGACGGCGGGCACCACCAACGAGAAGGCCATGCGCGAGCTCTCGGACAAGTTCAAGCTGGGCATCCAGTTCGTGGTGTCCAAGGACCACGCCGAGGGCTTCGCCAAGGTGGCCAGCGGCGAGGTCGATGCCTTCGCCACCGACGACGTGCTGCTCTACGGCCTGATCGCCGAGAACGCGAACCGACCCGGCGGCCCCTTCCTGGTGGTGGGCGACTTCCTCTCCTACGACCCCTACGGGATCATGTTCCGCAGGGACGACCCGCAGCTGGCGAAGGTGGTGAAGGACGCCTTCCAGGTCCTGGCCGAAGACGGCGAGATCGAGCGCCAGTACAAGCGCTGGTTCCTGCGCAAGCTGCCCTCGGGCACGAGCCTGAACCTGCCGATGAGCGCGCAGCTGGAGACCATCATCCAGACCATGGCGGTGAAGCCGGAATAGGCATCGAATCGGCCTGCAGCGCCCGTGGAACGGGCGTCAGTCGCTATGGATTCGATAGCACTCGGGGTCTGCCGCCAAGCGTGCCGGCGGGCCCTTGCATGTCCCGGGTCTTCAGCGCGCGGCCCAGTGCCAGGCCGGGATCTCGTCCAGGCCCAGGTTGGCGATGCGCGTCTCGCCGAAATCCTTCTCCAGGGCGATGGACTGCAGCGCGCCGGCCTCGGCCGCCGCATCGAGTGCAGCGATGAGGCGGTTGGCGTGTGACACCACGATCACCTGCGTGTCGCGCGCGGCGCGCACGATCAGCCGGCCCAGCGCCGGCAGCAGGTCGGGATGCAGGCTGGTCTCGGGTTCGTTGAGCACCAGCAGCGGCGGCGGCCGCGGCGAGAGCAGGGCCGCGGTCCACAGCAGGTAGCGCAGCGTGCCGTCGGAGAGCTCGGCCGTCGCCAGTGGGCGCAGCAGGCCGTGCTGGCGCATCTGCAGGGCGAAGCGAGCGTCGCCGCTGCACTGCACCTCGACGCGGGCGCCGGGGAAGGCATCGTCCACCGCGGCCTGCAGCGCAGCCGCGTCGCCGATCTCGAAGATCGTCTGCACCGCCGCCGCCAGGTCGGCGCCGTCGGCCGACAGCACCGGCGTGCGCGTGCCGAGCTGCGGCTGGCGCGCGGGGCTGTCCGCGTCGGTGCGGAAATGGTCGTAGAAGCGCCAGCCGCGCACCTGCTCGCGCAGCGCCAGCATCTCGGGCGCGCTGCGCGGGTCGGCGAACTCGGTGAGCATGCTGGCCCAGGCGGGCACGGGGCGGCCGAGGGCCTGCCAGCCGCCCCGGTCGCCGCGTGCGCGCAGGCCCGCGCCCTTGCGCTCGACCAGCAGCGCCGCCGGCCGCAGCATCGGGCCGCTCCAGATCGCCTCGTGCTTGATCTCGGGGTCGAGCGAGAACGCCGTGGACGGGACCGGCGGCGGCAGGCCGATGTCGATGGCGTAGCCGAAGCCCTCGTCGTCGGCGCTGCTGAACCCCAGGCGCAGCGCCACCGGTTCGCGGCCGCCCTTCGTGCCTTCGACCGCCACCTCGCCGCGGCGCATGGCCGCGGAGATGCGTTCCGGCCCGGCCCACAGCGTGGAGCCCAGCCCGCCCTCGCGCGCCAGCGAGCGCACCAGGCCGCCCTGTGCCGCCTCGGCCAGCAGCCGCATCGCGCGGTACACGCTCGACTTGCCGCTCCCGTTCGGCCCGGTGATGACCGTGAGCCGCGCCAGCGGCACCGTCAGCTGGCGCAGCGAGCGGTAGTTGGCGATGGCGAGGGCGCAGAGCATGGGAAGCGTCCTTGAATACGGGATCGGGAGCCGTGGAACGCAGAGGGCGCAGAGGTCTCGC
>JAVHYA010000163.1 GCA_031119395.1 Pseudomonadota bacterium | reverse complement strand
CCCGCCAGCGCAAGCCAGCCGGCCCTCACAGCCAAACTCGTCACGAACGTGACGACCCCAACCGGCAAGGCGCAGCAGCGCTCAGATCAACGGCGTCGGCCGCTGCGGCCGCTCGAAATAGTCGCCCAGCTGCTCCAGCGCATGCGGCTCCAGGATCTCGAGCACATTGCCTTCCAGCCGATGCAAACCCAGGCGCTGCAGCTTGCGCAGCGTCTTGTTCGTATGCACCAGCGAAAGTCCCACCGCATCCGCGATGTGCTGCTGCTGGAAGGGAAAGAAGGGCACTCGCCCGTCGGCCGCCAGTCCCACCCGCTCGGCACGGCGGTACAGGTGCAGCAGCACCATGGCCACGCGCTCTGCCGCGGCACGGCGTCCCGCCGTCACCAGGTTGTCGTCGACCGCTTTTTCCTCGTTGGCCGCCAGCCAGGTGATCGCATAGCCCAGCTTCGGCTGGCGATTGAAGAAATCCCACAGCCGATCGCGCGGGAACACGCACAGCGTGCAATCCGTCGCCGCCTCCACGCCGTAGGTGGTGCCCTCGGCGAACTCGTCCTGCAGCCCCATGAAGTCGCCGGGCAGCAGGAAGTTCAGGATCTGCCGACGGCCATCGCTCAGCGTCTTGAAACGGAATGCCCATCCGCTGTAGAGCGTGTAGAGGTGCGGGCTGCGCCGGTGCTCCTCGATGATCTGCCGGCCGGCCGCGACCTCGCGCGACCCGCTGCGAAACACGGCGACCGCATCGCGCTCCGCATCGCTCAGCGGCAGGAAGGCGTCGCGCTCATGCAGGTCGCAGGTGGCGCAAGCGCCGTCGCAGCCGGCGGGAGTCGGAGGGGATGAGGCATGCATACCCCGCGAACTCTAACGACATGCTGAGTGTCATTTGACATTTCTATGTAGGCCGCGCACGCCTACAGTCGCCGGCGACATGCCCGACCGCACCCCGACGCCGAACGCCCCCGTACCGCTCTACGAATTTCTGTACTGGAGTCAGCTGGCGGACAGCCAGTCGCCCACGGCCATCGGGCAGATCCTGGCGCGCGCGCGGCCCTTCAATGCCTCCAACGGCATCACGGGCCTGCTGGTCTTCGACGGGCAGCGCTTCTGCCAGCACCTCGAGGGGCCGGCCGCCGCGGTCGAGGCGCTCATGGGCCGCATCGCGGCCGATGACCGCCACAGCGAAGTGCGCATCGCCTACGAAGGCCCACTGGCCGAACGGCGCTACCACCGCTTCGACATGGGCTACGCGCAGGCCGAGGATCCGCTGGAGATGGAGCAGCTGGCCATGCTGCGCGGCGACGCCGCCCTCCGGCAGTTCCTGGCACTGCGGCCGAGCTTCGACATCCAGACCTGAGGCCCGCGCCGCGGCCTCGACGGCCCGCGGCACGGCTCAGCCCTCGACGTCCCAGCTGTAGGTGGCGCCGAAGCCGTCCCAGGGCTCCATCACGATGCGCTGGCCGGCCTGCACCGTCAGCGACTCGCCGGGCCCCAGGACCAGGTCCTCGCTCCCCCACTGCGCGGTGGCGTCGCGGGTGATCCACAGCCGGCCCTGCCGGATGCGCAGCACGCTGGTGCGCGCCGCCTTCAGGGTCGTGGCCTGGCCGGCGGCCAGTTGCCATGCACCGCGGCGGACCGCCGGCGGCACGGCCGCTGCCCGGCCGGGCAGCGCGAGGGGGGAAACCGAAGTGGTGGTGCAAACGGCGGACATGGTGGACTCCTGAAGCGTTCGATCCGAATACGCAACGGCGCGATTCGGGAATGAATGATCTGCGCGACCCGCCTGCCGGTCCAATGAAAACGCGGGCTCCGACTGATTCCGGTTCCGCATCAATGCCGCTACGCTCGGCGGCATGCAGCATTCCCAGACCCACCTGCGCACCCGCCCCATCGGCGCCGGCTATCTGCGCGCCTTCGAGGCCGTGGCACGGCACCTGAACTTCCGCGCCGCGGCCGAGGAGATGGCGCTCACCCAGTCGGCCGTCAGCCGCCAGATCCAGTCGCTGGAGGACGAGGTCGGCGTGCCGCTGTTCCTGCGCCACACGCGCGCGGTGGAACTCACCAGCGCCGGCGCGCAGCTGCTGCTGTCGGTGCAGCAGGCGCTGCCGCGCATCGACGGCGCCGTGCGGCAGATCCGCCAGAGCGCGGGCCGCAAGACCGTGGCGCTCACCACCTTCGCGTCCTTCGCGTCGATGTGGCTGATCCCGCGGCTGGAGGCCTTCCAGCGCGACAACCCGGACATCGACATCCGCATCGATGCCAGCGATTCGGCCGTCGACCTGGACGTGGCCGACGTCGACCTGGCGCTGCGCTACGGGCCGCCGGAGAGCATGCCGCCGGGTTCGGTGCGGCTCTTCGGCGAGCACCTCACGCCCGTGGCCAGCCCCTGGCTGCTCAAGAGCAACCCGCCGATCCGCAAGCCGGAGGACATCGCGCGCTTCACGCTGATCGAGGCCGGCGATGCGCACCGCACGCACCTGGAGTGGCTCACCTGGCGGCGCTGGTTCGAGGTGAACGGCCTCACCAAGTCGCAGCCGCGGCGCTGGCTGTACTTCAACTACGCCTACCAGATGGTGCAGGCGGCGCTGACCGGCCAGGGCGTGGTGCTCGCCCGCAGCGCCCTCGTGGCCGAGAGCCTGGCCAGCGGCGACCTCGTCGAGGTGCTGCCGCGACAGCGCATGGAATCACCCATGGCGTACTGGCTGCTCGTGTCGCCGCGCAGCGCGGGCCGGCCGGAGATCCAGGCCTTCGGGGCGTGGCTGCAGGTGCAGGCGGGGACGACGCGGGAGGCGATCGGGGATGGGCCGGATCCGGATACGTTGGATGATTTGAGTTGAGTTCTCGCTCGAGCCTTGCCGGGATTCAGAGGCAGGGGCCGGGA
>JAVHYA010000106.1 GCA_031119395.1 Pseudomonadota bacterium | reverse complement strand
GCCACGCCGCGGATGTTGCCCTTGCCGAACGGGATCTCGCCCGGCTTGAGCTTGAGCTTCTTCTCCATCGTGTACGAGGCGAACGAGGACAGCAGCGCCCCGCCGCCCGGCAGGATGCCCAGGGCCGAACCCAGCGCCGTGCCGCGCAGCACGGCGGGCGTCATGTTCTTGAAGTCTTCCTTCGTGGGCCACAGGCCGTGCAGCTTGGCGATGTGGCCTTCGCGCTCTTCCTCGGGCTTGGACAGGTTGGCGATGATTTCGCCGTAGCCGAACACACCCATGGCGATGGCGATGAAGCCGATGCCGTCGGTCAGTTCGGGGATGTCGAAGGAGAAGCGCGCGACACCCGAGTTCACGTCGGTGCCCACCAGCCCCATCAGCAGGCCCAGCACGATCATGCAGATCGCCTTGAGCAGCGAGCCCGACGCCAGCACCACGGCGCCGATCAGGCCCAGCACCATCAGGCTGAAGTATTCGGCCGGGCCGAACTTGAAGGCCAGTTCAGTGAGCGGCGGTGCGAAGGCGGCCAGGATCAGCGTGCCCACGCAGCCGGCGAAGAAGGAGCCCAGGCCGGCGGCCGCGAGTGCCGCTCCTCCCCGCCCCTGCTTGGCCATCTGGTGGCCGTCGATCACCGTCACGACCGAGGCCGATTCCCCTGGCAGGTTGACCAGGATGGCGGTGGTGGAGCCACCGTACTGCGAGCCGTAGTAGATGCCGGCCAGCATGATGAGCGCGGCCACCGGCGGCAGCGCGTAGGTCGCGGGCAGCAGCATCGCGATGGTCGCGACCGGGCCGATGCCCGGCAGCACGCCGATCAGCGTGCCCAGCAGGCAGCCGACGAAGGCGTAGATCAGGTTCTGCAGCGTGAAGGCCGCACCGAACCCCAGGGAGAGATTGGCAATGAGATCCATGGCGAGAGGTTCCGATCAGCCCGTGATGAAGGTGGGCCAGACCTGGAACTGCAGCTTCAGGCCGACGATGAAGGTGAGGTAGCTGCCGATCGCCAGGATGGTGGCGAGGACCAGCGAGGACTTGAGCGAGAACTGCCGGCCGGCGGCCGACGCGATGAGGGTCAGCGCGTAGATCGCGATCACCAGGCCCATGGCCGGCAGGCCGATGCTGGGCAGGCCGCCGAGCAGCACGCCGAACATCAGGTTGGCCACGATGATCATGACCAGCGGCTTCCAGGCGATCTTGCCGATGCGCTCGCCGTCTTCGGTCTCGACGACCAGCGAGCCCAAGATCACGCCGGCGCCGAGGATGGCCAGCAGAATGCCCAGCACGAGCGGGAAGTAGCCCGGCCCCATGCGCGCCCCCGTGCCCACGTTGTAGGTGGTCGCCCCCCAGGCGAAGCCGATGCCCACCAGCGTGAACATCAGGCCCGAGAAAAAGTCTTTCTGACTTTTGAGTTTCACGAACGGTCTCCTGATACGAAAACAGACCGGCGGATTGTTGGTCAGCCACCGGTCAGCTTCGATGTGGATTCCACCTAGCGGCGGATCAGGGAAAACCCTTCGCGCGGGGCGGCGCGGCGCCCGCGTGGTGCGTGCCGGGAAGGCAGCGGCTACTCGAGCGGCGGGGTGGCGCTCAGCACTTCGTCCAGCGTGGTCAGCCCCTCGGCCACGCGCAGCACGCCGGCCAGGCGCAGCGGGCGCATGCCGTCGGCCATGCCCTGGCGGCGCAGGGCGTCGATGCTGGGCGCCTTGTTCAGCAGGCCCTTGAAGGACTCGCTCACGCTGAGCAGCTCGTACAGCCCCATGCGGCCACGGAAGCCCGTCATGCGGCAGTCGACGCAGCCCACCGGCTTGTAGGCGCTCACGTGGCCGGTGATCTTCCAGGGCGCGACCACCTCGCCCAGCTGCTCGCGGGTGACGCTGCCGTCGGGCTGCTTGCACAGCGGGCACAGCGTGCGCACCAGCCGCTGCGCCAGCACGCCCAGCAGGGTGGCGTTGATGAGGTAGGCCGGCACGCCCAGCTCCATCAGGCGCGTGGTGGCACTGGGCGCGTCGTTGGTGTGCAGGGTGCTGAACACGAGGTGCCCGGTGAGCGCGGCCTGCACCGCCATCTCGGCGGTGTCGAGGTCGCGGATCTCGCCCACCATGATCACGTCCGGGTCCTGCCGCATCAGCGCGCGCAGCCCCTCGGTGAAGCCGAAGTCCAGCTGCGGCTGGACCTGCGTCTGGTTGAAGGAAGGCTCGATCATCTCGATCGGGTCCTCCACCGTGCTGACGTTGACCTCCTCGGTCGCCACGCGCTTGAGGGTGGAGTACAGCGTGGTCGTCTTGCCCGAGCCCGTGGGCCCGGTGACCAGCACGATGCCGTGCGGCCGCGTGACGAGTTGCTCCCAGCGGTGCGCGTCCTGCGGCGGAAAGCCCAGCGCGTCGAGGTCCTTCACCGCGGTGTCGGGGTCGAAGATGCGCATCACCATCTTCTCGCCGAAGGCGGTGGGCAGGGTCGACAGGCGCATCTCGACCTCGTCGCCGCGCTGGTTGCGCGTCTTGATGCGGCCGTCCAGCGGACGACGCTTCTCGACCACGTCCATGCGGCCCAGGAGCTTGATGCGCGCGACCATGGCGCTCATCACGCCCAGGGGCATCTGGTAGGCGGGGTGCAGCACGCCGTCGATGCGGAAGCGGATGACGCCCTGCTCGCGCCGCGGCTCCAGGTGGATGTCGGACGCGCGCTGGTCGAAGGCGTACTGCCACAGCCAGTCGACCACCTGCACCACGCTCTGGTCGTTGGCGTCGAGCTGCTTGTTGCTCTTGCCCAGCTCGACGAGCTGTTCGAAGCTCGCGGCGTTGTTGCCGCCGCCGGCCTTCTGCGCCGCGCGCACCGACTTGGCCAGGGCGAAGAATTCGGCCGTGTAGCGCTGGATGTCGGTCGGGTTGGCGACCACGCGGCGCACGCTGCGGCGCGACTGGCGCTCCACCTCGGCGATCCAGTCGGTGAGGAAGGGCTCGGCCGTGGCCACCACGACTTCGGCAGGCGTCACCTGCACCGGGAGCACCTTGTGGCGCTCGGCGTACGCCGCACTCATCGTGTCGGCCACCTTGCCCACGTCGACCTTGAGCGGGTCGATGCGCAGGTAGGCCAGGCCGGCGCGGGCGGCGAGCCACTGGGTGAGCGCCTCCAGGTCGAGCGGCTTGCCGTCGGACTCGCGCGTCATCGCCACGTTGGCCAGGCGCACCAGCGGGTGCTGCCGGCTCTCGGCCTGCGCGCAGCGGGCGATGGTGCGCTGCGCCTCGGTGGGCGAGATCACGCCGTCGCGCGCCAGCCACTCGATGACGGCACGCAGCTGCAGCGGGCCTTCGGGCTGCGGGGCGGATCGGCCGGCGGTGGTGGAGGCGGGAACAGCGCTCATGAGGAAACCGGTTTGAAGACCCGCAGCCATTTGGGCGCAGGCAGACCCCATCGAGTCTGGATGCTTTGGGCGCGCTCGGCAAGGCGCTCGCGCCTGGGCCGCTCGGGCGTGCGCTGGGCGAGCACCACGGTGTTGCCCTCCCGCGTGGGCCTGAAGGCCCAGAGCGATTCGGTGCCGAAGGCGGCGCCGATCTTCTCCAGGCTGCGCTCGTAGCTCGACGAACGGCCGAAGAGGTTGACCGTCATGCAGCCGTCCTCGGTGAGCAGGCGTCGGCAGTCGGCGTAGAACGCCTCGCTGTCGAGCACCGGCGCCGCGGCGTCGTGGTCGTACAGGTCGACCTGCAGGGCATCGACCGTGCCCTGCCATTCGGCGCGCCGGATCTCCTCGGCGGCGTCGGCGATCACCACGCGCAGCTTGGCGTCGTCCGGCGGCAGCTTGAACCAGCCGCGGCAGGCAGCCAGCACCTGCGGATTGAGCTCGACGGCGGTGGTGCGCATGCGCAGCTGCTTGCGGCAGAACTTGGTCAGCGCCGCCGCACCCAGGCCCAGCTGCATCGCGTGGCGTTGCGTGACGCTGGCGGGCTCCACGAAGAGCAGCCAGGCCATCATGCGCTGCACGTACTCCAGCTCGATCTCGTAGGGCGCATCCAGGCGCATCGAGCCCTGGATCCACTCGGTGCCCAGGTGCAGGTAGCGGGTGTCGCCCCAATCGGAGAAATTGACCTCGGGCAGGTCGGGCGTGCGCGCTGCCATCAGGCCAGCCCGTGTGCCGACATGACCGTGCGCCAGGCGTCGAGCTTGCGCTCGAAGGACCACGAGGCGTTGGCGGGACTGGTCGACGGCAGCCGGTAGAACCGAACCCCCACGCCCGGCCCTGGCGTGTCCTCGCTGCCCCCCGAGGGAGCGCTCAGGTGCGCCGCCACGGCGCCGGCGTGCCTGAAGCTCTCGCCGCCGTTGTGGACGATGGCCGACAGCTGCGGCAGGTTCAGGGCGGCGATGTCGTTGACTTCGGCGTCGCGGATCGCCGCGTCCAGGCTGCCGGCACGGCGGCAGCGGGCATACACGTCCCACAGGCCCAACCCGCGTTCGAGCAGCCACTCGCTACGTTTTTGATAGCTGTCCGCGCCCGTGGGGAGCGGCCTGGCGGGCCAAATGGCTTGCAAGATCTTCCAGAACTGGTTTTGCGGGTGCGCATAATACTGCCGCGCCGCGAGGGAGCGGGCGCTCGGAAAGCTGCCGAGCACCAGCACCGTCGTGCGCTCGCCCACCACCGGCGGCAGGCCTTCGAGCAGGGGGGCGTCGCCAGGGCCGGCGTCGAACGATCGCGTCATTGCTTCGGAACAACTGGAGGGAAGCGGCATGGAACACGTCAACGCCGCCGCGGCCTGGGCCTTCGTCACGACCCAGGGCGTCGATTTTGGCCTGAAGGTGCTGGGTGCCATCGCCGCCTGGATCGTCGGCCGCTGGCTGATCCGCATGGCGCTGCGGATGGCGGCCACCGCGCTGAAAAGAGGGCGCTCGCTCGACCCGACGCTGACCAACTACCTGATGTCCATCCTGAGCGTGGCCCTGAACGTCGCGCTCATCCTGGCCATCCTGGAGATGTTCGGCGTCAGGACCACCTCCTTCGCCGCCCTGCTCGCCGGCGCGGGCCTGGCGATCGGCACGGCCTGGGGCGGCCTGCTCACGCACTTCGCGGCCGGCGTGTTCCTGCAGGTCCTGCGGCCCTACCAGGTGGGCGATTTCGTCACGGTGGCCGGCGTCAGCGGCACGGTGAAGGAGCTGGGCCTGTTCGGCACCACGCTCATCCTGCCGGACAACGTGATCGCCACCATCGGCAACAACAGCGTGCTGTCGGGCACCATCCAGAACTTCAGCACGCTGGCCTACCGCCGCGTCGACACCACCGCCAAGGTGGCCAACAGCGTGGACGTGAAGGACGCGATCGCCCGCCTGAAGACCGCCGTCGCCGCGATTCCGAACGTGGCCACCACGCCGCCGCCGGACATCGAGATCCTGCAGTTCACGCCCGAAGGCCCGCTGCTGGCCGTGCGTCCCTACACCCACACCGACCACTACTGGCAGGTGTATTTCGACACCCACAAGGCGATCGTCGACACCTTCGGTGCTGCCGGCTACCCGGTGCCGGAGACCCCCACGGTGCAGCGCCAGCTGGCCTGAACCGACCGGCCGGCGCGCCCATGAAAAAACCCGCCGAAGCGGGTTTCTTCATCCCAGCAGGGTCACTGCTTCTTCACCGCTTCGTTCTGGGCGGTGCCCGGAATCTTCTCGCCGATCTTGTTGCCGGCGCTGCGCATGCCGTCGGCCGCGGTGTGGCCGGCGTTTTCGGTGGCGTCGACGGCCTTGGTCGCGCCCTTCTTGGTCGCGTTGTAAGCCTTCTTGCTGGTGTTCTTGGTGGCGTTGTAGGCCTTCTTGGTGCCGCGCTCGGTGGCGTCCACGGCACGCTCGGTGGTGTTCTTGGTCGCGCTCCAGGCCTTCTTGGCGCCGCGCTCGGTGGCGTCCACGGCTTCCTTGCCGGTTTCCTTGGCCCGTTCCGTCACCGTCGGCTCGGTGGTGGTGGTCGTCGTCGTGGTTTGGGCGACTGCCGAGAGGCCGGCAGATGCGAAGGCCAGCGCCATCACGGCGGGGAGGATGCGAAGGGTCGAGTTGCTCATGGGTACTCCTTTGAAATCGTCGGAATTCGAAGTGGTTGAAGTGGTCCTGCCACTGTGCTCGAACGCCCGACCGAAACCCGAGGATGACATCAAAGAAGGCGTGAAAAGCATCGTCGCGACGGGTCGCGACCTCGGCCTACGGGCCATGTCGGCGCTTCGACTACACGGGCGCGGGGCCTGCGTTACCTGATGCGCCCGAAGCCCCGTCGCCTGGCCCGCCATCGGCCAGGAGCGCCGCCAGCCGCGGCATGGCCTCGCGGGCGTTGCGCGTGGTGGCCTGCGCCAGCTCCGGCAGCGCCATGCCCCGCAACTGCGCCACGACGGCGGCGATGCGCGGCAACTGGGACGGCTCGTTGCGGCCCTGCGGCTGCCCGGCATCGCGCTCGGCCTGCGTGCGGTAGAGCCAGTGGGGCGGGATGTCGGGCGCATCGGTCTCCAGCACGATCGCCTCGAGCGGCAGGGACTGCGCCAGCCGGCGCAGCTGGAGGGCGCGGTCGAAGGTCACGGCACCACCGAAACCCAGCTTCAGCCCCAGGTCGATGCAGGCCCGGGCCTGCTGCTCGCTGCCGTTGAAGGCGTGCGCGATGCCGCGCCACGGCCGGCCGCGGCCCACCTGGCGCAGGTGCTTGAGGACCTGGTCGACGGAACGCCGGACGTGGATCAGCACCGGCAGCTCGTGCGCCTGGGCGAGCTCGAGCTGGCGATGGAAGATGCGGGCCTGCTTCGCCGCGTCCAGCTCCTTCACGAAGTGGTCGAGACCGATCTCGCCGACGGCCACGAGCCGAGGATCGGCCGCATGCAGGGTCAAGTCCGCTTCGAGCCGGTCCAGGTCGGCGTCGCCGGCCTCGCGCGTGCACAGCGGGTGCACGCCGAGCGCGTAGGCATCGCCCTGCCGGTGTGCGAGCGCGCGCACGGTGTCGAAGTTGAAGGCCGCCACGGCGGGGATGACGCACAGGGCGACGCCGGCCGCCCGGGTGCGGGCGTGCACCTCGGCCGCCTGCGCACCGAATTCGGGCGCATCGAGGTGACAGTGTGTATCGACGAACGCAGCCATGCGGTCATGATGCATCAAGCCATGCGCCTGGGAACAAAGCGTGCTACTGTGAAACCGTTCCCGTGCTTTTCGCCGGAGGTGCATCCATGCGCAGGCCCGCCCGCTACAGCCGCTCACCCCGAAGCTCGCCGTCGACCGAGGAGGTCGCCGATGACGCGATCGCGCCCGAAGCCGACGCGTCCGCGAGCCAGGCCCCGCCACCGGCCACCCGGCGCCGCCAGCCCGGTCGCGCCGCGCTGGCGCTGATGCTGGTCGTGGCGATGGGCGCGGCGGCGGGCGCCGGCTACCTGTGGCCGCGCGCCGGCGGCCACACGCTGACGCAGAAGGACATCGACGCGGCGGTGCTGCGCACCCTGCAGACCAACACCCTGCCCTCCCCCGCGGCCAAGGCGGCCGACATCATCCGGCCCTCGGTGGTGCGCGTGGTCGGCTACGGCGAGGAAAAGAAGACGCCCGAGGCCAAGACCGAGAAGCGCGGCCGGAACATGGCCAAGGGCAAGCCGCCGGAGGCCGACGGACCGCCCGGCGAGGTGGAACGCGGCGTGGGCACCGGCGTGGTGATCGTCGACAAGGGCGTGATCCTCACCAACCTGCACGTGGTCGCCGGCGCCGACAAGATCAGGGTGACCTTCTTCGACGGCCTGGAGTCGCCCGCCACCATCACCGGCGTGCAGCCCGAGAACGACCTCGCGGTGCTGCAGGCGCAGAAGATCCCCGACGACCTGGTGGCCGCGACCATGCGCTCCACGGCCGACCTGCGTCCCGGCGACCAGGTGGCCGCCGTGGGCTTTCCCTTCGGCATCGGGCCCTCGGTGTCGGCCGGCGTGGTGTCGGGACTCAAGCGCTCCTTCCGCTCGCCCGAGGGCAAGCAGGAACTGGGCAACCTGATCCAGTTCGACGCCGCCGCCAACCCCGGCAACTCGGGCGGCCCCCTGATCAACATGGATGGCGAGGTGCTCGGCGTGGTGACCGCCATCCTCAACCCGACGCAGCAGCGCACCTTCATCGGCATCGGCTTCGCCGTGCCGATCGAGAACGCGGCCAGCGCCGCCGGCTCGCCGCCCTTCTGACCTCCCCTCGTCCCGCCCCGGAGAACGCCGCATGACCGACACGCCCACCCCCGACACCGGCCACACGCCCGCCGCCACGGCCGAGCTGATGGAGCAGATCCTCTACCAGGTCAAGCGCGTCGTCGTGGGCCAGGACCGCTTCCTGGAGCGCGTGATGGTGGCGATGCTCGCCGGCGGCCACCTGCTGGTCGAGGGCGTGCCCGGGCTGGCCAAGACGCTGACGGTGAAGACGCTGGCCGACACGGTGCGCGGCCAGTTCAAGCGCATCCAGTTCACGCCCGACCTGGTGCCGGCCGACCTGGTGGGCACGCGCATCTACAACCAGAAGACCGGCGACTTCTCCACCGCGCTGGGCCCGGTGTTCGCCAACCTGCTGCTGGCCGACGAAATCAACCGCGCGCCGGCCAAGGTGCAGAGCGCGCTGCTGGAGGTGATGCAGGAGCGCCAGGTCACGATCGCGGGCGAGACGCACAAGGTGCCCAAGCCCTTCCTGGTGATGGCCACGCAGAACCCCATCGAGACCGAAGGCACCTACCCGCTGCCCGAGGCCCAGGTCGACCGCTTCATGATGAAGGTGCTGGTCGACTACCCGACCGACGAGGAGGAGTTCGTCATCGTGCAGCGCGTGATCGGCGAGAAGCTCGAGGCCGCGCCCGTGGCCACCACCGATCAGCTCGCCGCCCTGCAGGCGCAGGCGCGCCACGTGTACGTCGACCCGTCGCTCATCCAGTACGCGGTGAAGCTGGTGTCGGCCACGCGCACGCCCGAGAAGTTCGGGCTCAAGGACACGCGCCAGCTCATCACCTTCGGCGCCAGCCCGCGGGCGACCATCAACCTCACCGAGGGCGCACGGGCGCTGGCGATGCTGCGCGGGCGCACCTATGCGCTGCCCGAGGACATGAGCGACCTGGTGCCCGACGTGCTGCGGCACCGCGTCACGCTGTCGTACGAGGGCCTGTCCGAAGGGCTCACGCCCGACATCCTGGTCGAACGCATCATGCGGGCGGTGCCAGCCCCCGCGAAGCCCCTGGAACATGACAAGCTGGTGGCATGACATGGGCCCACCCCCCTTCTGCGCGCACTTCGTGTCGCTGCGCCAACCCCCTGCAAGGGGGCGCACCCGGCGGCCCGGCGAAGCCGGTTCCGTGGGTGGCTGCGGCTTGCTCCGGGCGTGCATCGACGCAGGAGACGATCGATGAGTTGGTGGCGGCGCAAGCCTGACCAGGTGGCAGCCAACGACGCCGTGCCCGAGGGCGGCGCGGCGGAACGCGCGCTGCGCCGCCTCGAATGGACCGTCATCCGCCGCCTCGACGGCCTGCTGCAGGGCAACTACCGCACCCTGATGCGCGGCACCGGCCTGGACCTGGCCGATCTGCGCGAGTACCAGCTGCACGACGACGTGCGCCACATCGACTGGAACGTCACGGCGCGGCTGCAGCAGCCGCACGTGCGCGTGTTCACCGAAGACCGCGAGATGGCCGCCTGGTTCGTGCTCGACCTGAGCCGCTCGGTGGATTTCGGTTCCGGCACGCGGGCCAAGCGCGAGATCTCGCAGGGCTTCGTCGGCGTGCTGGCGCGGCTGCTCACGCGGCATGGCAACCGCGTCGGCGCACTGGTCTACGGCACCGACCTCGAACACGTGCTGCCGCCGCGCAGCGGTCGCCAGCACGTGCTGCGCCTGCTGCACGCGATGGCGCGCCGGGCGCCGGAGGCCAAGGCCGACAAGGCGCAGGGCATGACCCGCCTGTCGGACCTGTTGCGCTCGGCCGCGGTGATGATGCCGCGCCGCGCCACGGTCTTCGTGGTGTCCGACTTCCTGAGCGAGCCCGGCTGGGAGAAGCCGCTGGGCCAGCTCGCGCAGCGCCACGAGGTGATCGCGGTGCGCCTGTTCGACCCGCTGGAACTCGAGCTGCCCGACCTGGGCCTGGTGCCGCTGCGCGATGCCGAGACGGGCGAGCAGCTGTGGGTCGACACGCACGACCGGGGCTTCCGCAAGCGCTTTGCCCGCATCGCCGCCGAACGCGAACAGACGCTGCGCGATGCGCTGGCCCGTGCCGGCGTCGACGCGCTGGAACTCTCGACCGACGACGACCTGGTCGAAGCCATCGTGCGCTTCGCCGACATGCGCAAGCGCCGCGTGCGCGCCCTGCCCGCCGCCGGCCCGCGCGGGGCCGCCGCCTGATGATCCAGCCGATGACGAACCCACCCGGCCCTGCCGATCGCCCCGGAGCATCGCCATGACCTTCCTCTGGCCCCAATTCCTCTGGCTGTTGCTGGCGGTGCCCGTGCTGGTGCTGCTGTACGTGTGGCTGCTGCGCCGCAAGAAGAAGCTGGCGCTGCGCTACGCCAGCCTGTCGATCGTGCGCGAGGCGATGGGCGCGGGCCAGACGGTGCGCCGCCACATCCCGCCGCTGCTCTTCCTGCTGGCCATGGTGGCGATGCTGATCGCGGCGGCGCGGCCGATGGCCGTGGTGCTGCTGCCCTCGAACCAGCAGACCATCATCCTCGCGATGGACGTGTCGGGCAGCATGCGCGCCGAAGACGTCAAGCCCAACCGCCTGGTGGCCGCGCAGGATGCCGCCAAGGGCTTCATCAAGGACCTGCCGCGCAACGTGAAGGTGGGCGTGGTGGCCTTCGCGGGCAGCGCCAACGTGGCGCAGTTGCCGACCACCAACCGCGACGACCTGGTCGCCGCCATCGACTCCTTCCAGTTGCAGCGCGCCACCGCCACGGGCAACGCCATCGTGGTGTCGCTGGCCACGCTGTTCCCCGACGCAGGCATCGACGTCGGCGACTTCGGCGCCCAGAGCCGGCGCCAGGGCGTGGCGATCGAGCAGGCGGGCAAGCAGAAGAAGGAGTTCACGCCCGTGGCGCCGGGCTCCTTCACCTCGGCCGCCATCATCATGCTGACCGACGGCCAGCGCACCACGGGCGTCGACCCGCTCGACGCGGCCAAGGCGGCGGCCGACCGCGGGGTGCGCGTGTACACCGTGGGCATCGGCACCGTGGACGGCGAAACCATCGGCTTCGAGGGCTGGTCGATGCGGGTGCGGCTGGACGAGGAGACGCTCAAGGCCGTGGCCAAGCAGACCTCGGCCGAGTACTTCTACGCCGGCACGGCGCAGGACCTGAAGAAGGTGTACGACACGCTCAGTTCACGCCTGACGGTGGAGAAGAAGGAGACCGAGATCTCCGCCCTCTTCGCCATGGGTGCGGCGCTGCTGGCCTTCCTGTCGGCGGCGCTGTCGCTGTTCTGGTTCAACCGGATCCTGTAGCTTCGTTTCGGGAACACGGACCGCAGAACGCAGAGGGCGCGAAGGTTGCGCAAAGGGCGCAGAAGGAAGGCGAGAAGTCGTCCCTGTCTCTTCTGCTTGACCCCTGCACCCATCGCCTTCGACGCCTGGCATTTTCCAGTCGAATCGGCCCGCAACGCCCGCCGGGCGGGCGTGAGCCGCTATTCTTTTCATAGCAACAACTGAAGGAGACAGGTCGGATGTTCGATCTCGCAGGCAAGGTCGCGCTCGTCACGGGCGGCAACGGGGGCATCGGCTTGGGCATGGCGCTGGGGCTGGCGCAGGCCGGTGCGCGCGTGGTGGTGGCCGCACGCAACGCACGGAAGTCGGATGGCGCGGTGGCGCAGTTGCGCGCCGCCGGCAGCGACAGCTTCGCCATCGCGGCCGACGTGACGGACGAGGCCTCGGTGCAGGCGCTGTTCGACGCCGTGGCCGAGCGCTGCGGCCGGCTGGACATCCTGGTCAACAACGCCGGCACCACGGTGCGCAAGCCGGTCGACCAGTTGCAGCTCGCCGAATGGCACCAGGTCATGGACACGAACCTCACCAGCGCCTTTCTCTGCAGCCGCGCGGCGCACCC
>JAVHYA010000046.1 GCA_031119395.1 Pseudomonadota bacterium | reverse complement strand
GTGTGCCTGCAGGTGAATGTGGATGGCGGCGCCAACAAGTCCGGCGTGCCGCCCGGGGAGGCGCTGGCACTGGCGCACGCGGTGGCCGAATTGCCCCGTTTGCGGCTGCGCGGGATCATGGCGATTCCCGAGCCCGCTCCTGATTTTGTAGCGCAGCGCGCCCTGTTCATGCGCGCGGCAGCCGTTTTTCACCAGATTCGCGACGCCGGCATCGCCGTCGACACGTTGTCGCTGGGCATGAGTGCCGACCTGGAGGCCGCCATCGCCGCGGGCAGCAGCATGGTGCGGGTAGGAACGGCGATCTTCGGCGGGCGGCCGCAGCCGGCCACCCATTCGGGCTGAGCGGGTCGAAGCCTCACCCCCAAACGGCCACCCGTTTACGCTGAGCCGGGCGAAGCCTCACCTCCAGACGGCCAGCCGTTCGGGCTGAGCCTGTCGAAGCCCTGCCGCCAAAGTCACGCCGCCTGCAACCCCCCCAACTGCTCTCGCGCAATCGCATGGCCCAGCTGCGCCGCCCGCCGCAGCCAGCGCAGACTTTCACCGTCGTCCTTGGCAATGCCTGTGCCCCGCGCTGACAACACCGCCAACCACTGCATGGCGTCGGCACTGCCGCGCTCGGCTGCCTGCTGCAGCCAATAGGCGCCCAAGTCGTTGCGGTCAGCCAGGCAGAACATCTGGCCCAGTTCGGCCTGCGCTTCCGCATGCCCCATGCTGGCCTGCATCAAGAGCGGCTCCATGTCCGCCGTGAACGGAATCGCGGTGACAGGCAGCACGTCTGCAAGCACCAGCCGTGTCTGCAAACCAGCGTCCGGCCCGAGCTGTCGCACCGCGCCCTCTTCCAAACGCCGCATCCACGTGCGCTTGCTACGCCGGTCGGTGATGGACATGGCAGTCTCGATGGTGATGGTGGGCAGTTCTGTCATGCAGGCTGAACCTTGTTTGACAGGATTCTGGCACGCCTTGTCACGCCAAGCGTGACACCGTGGCGCGGGCAAAGCGCCATCCTCGTTACAGATGAATACAAAATCACACTTTGCACCGGCCGATCCGGCTTGGCACGCCGACTGCAAAGGGTTTCTCGCCGAGGCGGTGAGCCGTCGCGGATCACCCAACCAAGCGCTTGTCGTTTCCTCAAGGAGTTAGTTCAAATGAACCGTCGTTCCATCGCACGCAGCGTGCAAAAGGGTTTCACCCTGATCGAACTGATGATCGTCGTCGCGATCATCGGCATTCTGGCAGCCGTAGCGCTACCGGCTTATCAAGACTACACAGTCCGTGCCAAAGTGTCCGAGTTGGTCCTCGCAGCCAGTTCCGCGCGTACGTGCATTACTGAGGCGTACCAAGCAGCGGGTGGCGGCAGCGCGGTTCCGACTGATGTGTCGACTAGTTGCTCCATTGCTGCCACGGGCAAGGTGACCAGCGCGAGCGTTGGGAGCGGTGGCGTGGTCACGGTTCTCGGCACTAACGCTTCGAATTCAGTCGGCGGTTCTGTGACGGTCGTTCTGACGCCGACAGTTCAATCGACGGCAAATACTCTGACCTGGGCGTGCTCGGGCTCGCCAAACAAGTGGCTTCCGTCGTCGTGCCGCGGTTAAACTGCCGAACGCCTAGATTCGGTTAACTTTCGTAGCATGCTAACCGGCCTTTTGGGGTCGGTTTTTTTTTGGGAATGTCGGCCACATGAAGTCTTATCGATTTCTTTCCTTCACCTCGGAGGCTGACCTCGCTAGCTTTCTTGTTAGCGGTCTGACAAAACAAATTTCGGCAGAGGTGATGACTGAGCGCAGACACGTACTTTCCGCTTCTCGCATAACCCGCGTTTTGGAACAGACCTTTCGCGCAGCACGTGAGTCGCAGAAGCATACTAAAAGAAATTGGATCAGAAGGGCGGTACTTCTGCACAAATTTCGGTGGGGGCTAAACGACGCGGGCTACCCGAAGGAATTCGTCGATATAGCGACGGAAGGACTTATGGTCGAGATATCCAGCTTCAGATAGCGATTGAATCTGCTTATGCTATTCAGACGTCTTTTTGGTGATGCGTTCAAAAAAGGAAAAAGTAAAAAGGAGACAGCCGTCGCCCGGGAATTGAGGGATGAAGCCGCACGGTTGAATGCGGACGGAAAGGTGAGGGATGCCGTAGCGAAATTTTCCGAGTATCTTTTGCTTGTCCCCCATGACGTAGAGGCACTGAACGACTACGCAGTCGCGCTCGCCACAATCGGGCAGCGCAAGGAGGCCGTGGAAATTCTCCAAAGAGCTATCGCTCTTGATGACTCCCACCTCCCATCGCTCATCAACTTCGCGAGCTTGCTTAAAGACGGCGCCAATTCAGAGGAAGCGCTTCGGCACGTCATTGCTGCGCGCATTCAGGCGCCTACTACCGCAGGTGTGCACGGCTGCTATTCATCAATTCTGTTTAGTAGAGGAGATGCGCGCCAAGCGGCCAGCCACTCTCTCGAAAACTGGTTGACTCATTTCAGTTCGCTCCGAGCTGCAAATCAGTTTCTCTTCACGTCTGCCTACTCTGCGTTTGACGAGGCGCGCTTGGCGGCCGAGCACCATTTTTGGGCGGCTACTCTTGCGCCCGCACCCCATGCCGCAGTCGAGCGTGCTCCAAACCGTCCCATGATTCCAAGCGGCGCTCTTGATTTGAAGCGGAAGCTCAGAATTGGCTACTGGTCGCCGGATTTAAGGGAACATTCTGTAAGATTCTTTTTCCGACCGCTAATTGAAGGCCATGATCGCTCAAAGGTGGAAATTACAATCTTTCACGACTCCTACACAAGCGATGTCCACACGGAGCACATTAGACGGCACTCGGACTATTTTTTTGAAGTGGCTGAATTGGGGGATGAGGTTCTAGTCGAAAAAGTGTTGGAAAGAAAGCTAGACGTCCTAGTTGAGCTCGCTGGTCATACGTCAACAAACCGTATTGACCTTTTGAGGTTAAGATTAGCGCCCCTACAAGTCAGCGGACTAGGCTACCCCCCCACGACAGGCTTAGCGCAGGTGGATTGCAAGTTATCTGATATATATATTTCGCACCCCGACCACGAAAGATATTACAGCGAGAGATTGGCCGTATTGCCAGAGTCGTTCTGGTGCTTTGATCCAAAGGAAGACATTCCCATACGTCAGCACATCGCTTCCGCTACGCGGGGACATGTCACCTTTGGATGCTTTGGAAACATCGCAAAGATTAATGGGGCCACTCTGAGGGCATGGGCCAGCATTCTAGCTGCGGTGCCCCGCAGTAGACTGGTAATTAAGGCGACAAACTTTGCGGATCCAGCGGCCAAGCGGGCGTTCGCCAGTACATTAGGCGCAGCAGGAATCGATGCCGCACGGGTTGATCTTGAGTTACCCGAAAGCGCACGAGATCTTTTTAAGGCATACGAAGCACTAGATATTGTTCTCGACACCTTCCCGTTTAACGGCGGAACCACGTCGTGCTTCGCGACGTATATGGGTATCCCGGTAGTCACCAGGTTTGGGGATGCTACCGCGTCTCGGATGGGCTTGAGTGTGATGGCAAATCTAGGCGCCCCAGAACTCGCGGTTGCTACATGGCAGCAATACGTCGATACCGCCGTAAAGCTTGCCGAAAACTCCCATTGGCGCACGGAGTTCAAGTTAACCGTGCGAAAGAGATATGGGGCATGTGCACTGGGTAACGGCACCATTTTCGCATCTCACTTTACGGACTACTGCTTAGATTGGCTGACTCGAAAGCCGCCAACGCCGGTGCAGCAAATTCAACCACTGCCCGCACTTGAATTAACTCGGCGTGCCAGAAAGCTATTTCGAAATGGCAACTTCGACGCCGCCCATCGCGTGGTTGACTATTGCCTAAAAGCATACCCTAAGTGCATGGACGCTCACATCTTGTTCACCGAGAGGCTCGCTCGCGAGCAGCGTTTCGCGGAAGCAGCTTCATACCTAGAAAACATTGAGGCGGACGCCGCCCCCGATGCAGTGGAAAGGATCTCAACTCAGCGAGCGCGGTATTGGCTGCTTGCAGGGAGAGAGACGTACGCGCGCGCGGCGATTCACAATCTCGAGAACGCCAGTGAGTCTCCAGATTTTAGTTTGGGCGCTAAGATGATGAAGCTGGCTTGCGAAACACGCGCAAGTACAGCAACATCCCCCGGTAGCGCAATTGCGACGCTAAAAGGTCGTCGAATTACGGTGCTTGTCCCCACGGAGCATGCCGGCGGCTTCGATGAAATGAGCCAAGAGCTGATGCAGGCTGCAGCCCCTACGCAATGTGAGCTAGAAATAATCCGTTGCAGTCCTCAAGGCAAACTCACGCAATACAGAGAAGCTTTAGAGCGCACAAATTCGGACGTTGTAATAGTAATTCAACCAAGCGTGAGCATCTTGGGGTCAACCTTCTTCCTACGACTGTGTAGCGCGCTCGATGTTTATGATGTAGTCAGTTACTTAGGAGCCGACGAGTGGAACAGCATGGATTGGCGCGATCATGCAGGACAGCGCCGATTTGGCTCCGTCATCGTGCCATCGGGCGATCGGATTGGCTCATTCGAATTGCAGGTTGTTGGGCGCCCTATCTTCGAGCATCAGCCCGCTGGCGTGTTGGACGGCGCAATGCTGGCGTTCCGGGCAGCAAAATGCGCGCCGCTTATTAGCGATGACATGTTTGTGGCTGCACTGGAGGAGGCCGAGACTCTTGCCGAGGATTTTTTGGCGTACCGCTTGGGTCAGGCAGGCGCAAGCTTGGGCGTGCACAGCGCACTTCCGCTGTTGTTAAATTGGCAAATCGTCTTACCGTCCACCTATTTGGGACAGGCACGCCAGTACATATATGAACAGCTCCGCTTCGACCCTTTGAAGTTTGAGGAATACGACTCCCCCGTCACCCCCGCGCCGACGCTAACGGTTCAAGATGCCTGCGCCCTGCAAACGTCTCTTTTCATAATATGACTCATTTCGACAACGTCAACGAGACTGTGCTAGCCGAAATTCCATTGGATGCGCGGAGGATCGGCGAATTGGGATGTGGCGCCGGCGCGATGGCACGCGTACTCCGTAGCAGGCAGGAGATTCCCCATTACGTCGGTATAGATGTCGTCCACGACCAATTAGCGAATGCCTCGCAATGGCTCGACGTCGCGATTGAGGTCGATTTAAACGCCGTAACGGATTGGAGCCAGCATGTGCATCTTTCGCAACTGCCTGAAGGCAGTTTTGATTGCTGGGTTGCCGGTGACGTCTTGGAACATTTGATTGAACCAGAGCACGCCATAAAGGAGATGTTTCGCGCCCTCCGGCCCGGCGGTAAGACCGTGATCTGTGTGCCAAACGTCCAGAACTGGCAAACATTTGTAAATTTGGTGCAGGGGAGTTGGCCTCGTGATGACGCCGGACTTTTTGACCGCACCCATTTGCGATGGTTCACCAGAAACGACATGGCTCAATTTTTAGTCGCTTGTGGATTTCGGGTTGAGAAGTGCTTGGGTAGGCAATTTGGGAGGGCTCAGGGCGAGGAGGTTCTTGAATTTCTTGAGCCACTATGCGGCTTCTTAGGCGTGGACTACGAGGCATTTTTTGTCGACGGACTTGCACTTCAGCACGTCTTCGTAGCATCGAGGCCGGTCAAACTAAATCATGCTGATCAGTCTCGTTAAACAAATTGCCGGACGATTGCATCGTTCAACAAGGGCGCGATTTTGCATCGTCTCCGCAACACGACTTACTGCAGAGGAATTTGAGCGCAACAGTTTGTTGGGGCGTTCCTTGAGGAAGTGGCCTGAGTGCAAACGCAAAGTTTTTTTTGACAATAACGTAGGTCTTTCTGCCTTATACAATCGCGCAATTGCTGAAGCCTCCCCTTCTGATGTCTTGATATTCGTGCACGATGATGTCTGGTTCGACCAGCCCGATTTTTTTGAGCAGATTCTCAAAGGGTTGCGTCGTTATGACGTGCTAGGCATAGCAGGCAATACAAGACTGTGCCCCAATCATTCCGCTTGGCTCTTCAATAGCACTTTAACAGTCGACTTTGAACTAGACCGCGATCATTTATCTGGATCTGTGCTGTCTGGAAATCTAAGGCGGCCCACAAAAAACATTTATGGCCCTACGCCGGCCGCTTGCGAGCTTCTTGATGGCGTATTGCTTGTTGCAAAGGCGGGTGTACTGAAGAGCAGAGGGGCTCAATTTGATGAGCGCTTTCTTTTCGACTTCTATGATTTGGATTTTTGCCGTACATGTCGAGCACA
The DNA here is from genome assembly GCA_031119395.1 of Pseudomonadota bacterium. GTDB lineage: Bacteria > Pseudomonadota > Gammaproteobacteria > Burkholderiales > Burkholderiaceae_C > Xenophilus. The sequence goes on along the minus strand of JAVHYA010000046.1, from coordinate 36,636 downwards.
AGGACTAAAGCTTGGAACGTGGCCACTTGAGGTTTTTCATCTTAGTCCGGGAGTCTTCGGGTCTACAAAGTGGCGCGCGGCCAAAGAGATTTACCTGAAAAAGTGGAGTGCTTAGAGGTGGACGCAACTCATAGCGTGGCGCGTCGTAAACACTTGTAGATTGCTCGTGCCGAAGTTTAGAGCGTTTGCACATGAAGGCATGCTAGAGGCGCATTTGAACTAGCCTGCAGGCTAGTTCCTGCCTAATGTCCAAACGCTTACCGCCGCCCAACTTAACTATGAGCAAATCGTCCCTCTCCTACGTCCACCCCTCCCCCACCAGCCCCTGGGGCACCTACCTCTCGCAGGTCGACCGCGTCATCCCCTACCTCGGCCACCTGGCCCGCTGGTCGGAGACGCTCAAGCGGCCGAAGCGGGCGCTGATCGTGGACGTGCCGATCGAGATGGACAACGGCACGATCGCCCACTACGAGGGCTACCGCGTGCAGCACAACATGAGCCGCGGCCCCGGCAAGGGCGGGGTGCGCTTCCACCCCGACGTCACGCTCGAAGAGGTGATGGCGCTGTCGGCGTGGATGACCGTCAAATGCGCGGCGGTGAACCTGCCCTACGGCGGCGCCAAGGGCGGCATCCGGGTCGATCCGAAGAAGCTGTCGCGCAACGAGTTGGAGAAGGTCACGCGCCGCTACACGAGCGAGATCGGCCTGATCATCGGCCCGCATTCCGACATTCCCGCGCCCGACGTGAACACCAACGGCCAGATCATGGCCTGGATGATGGACACGTACTCGATGAACACCGGCGCCACGGCCACCGGGGTGGTCACGGGCAAGCCGATTCACCTGGGCGGTTCGCTGGGCCGGGTGAAGGCCACGGGCCGCGGCGTGTTCGTGACGGGGCGCGAGGCGGCGCGACGCATGGGGCTCGACCTGCGCGGGGCGCGCGTGGCGGTGCAGGGCTTCGGCAACGTGGGCTCGGTAGCGGCCGAGCTGTTTGCCGAGGCGGGTGCCAAGGTGGTGGCGGTGCAGGACCACACGGGCACGCTGGTCAACGACAAGGGCTTCGACATGCCGGCGCTGATGGCCTTCTCGAAGGACCAGGGCGGCATCATGGGCTTCAAGGACGGCGAGCAGATCGACAACGACGCCTTCTGGGACGTGAAGTGCGACATCCTGATCCCGGCGGCGCTGGAAGGTCAGATCACGGCCGAACGGGCACGCAAGATCAGCGCGCGCCTGGTGCTCGAAGGCGCCAACGGGCCGACGGTGCCCGAGGCGGACGACATCCTGGCCGAGCGCGGGGTGCTGGTGGTGCCCGATGTGATCTGCAACGCCGGTGGCGTGACCGTGTCGTACTTCGAATGGGTGCAGGATTTCTCGTCCTTCTTCTGGACCGAGGACGAGATCAACCAGCGCCTGGACCGCATCATGGTGGGTGCCTTCGACCACATCTGGGCCAAGGGCGAGCAGCACAAGATTTCGCTGCGCACCGCCACCTATGCGGTGGCTTGCGAGCGGATCCTGATCGCGCGGGAAGAGCGCGGTCTGTATCCCTGATCGGCGCCGAGGCGGCCGAGGGCGGCGCCACAATGGCCGGCATGCCGCTGCCGCCGATCCCGCCCGACGCCCTCGCCCGCATCGACGCCCTGCTCGCCCCCGGGCGGCGGGTGTTGCTGGGGCTGACCGGGCCGCCGGGCGCAGGCAAGTCCACGCTGGCCGAGGCGCTGGCAGCGCAATACGGCACACGGGCGCAGATCGTGCCGATGGACGGATTCCACCTCGCCAACGCCGAGCTGCGTCGGCTGGGCCGTGGCGGCCGCAAGGGCGCTCCCGACACCTTCGACGCTGCAGGCTACGTGGCTCTGCTGGCGCGGGTTCGCGCCCAGCGGCCGGGCGATGCACCCGTCTATGCCCCGGCCTTCGACCGCGACATCGAGGAGGCCGTTGCCGGAAGCATCCCGATCCGCGCAGAAGCGACCCTGTTGATCGCGGAAGGCAACTACCTGCTGTTCGATGACGGCGACTGGGCCGGCGTGCGCCCTCTGCTCGACACTTGTTGGTACGTGGGCGGCGACGACGACGTGCGCCTGCAGCGCCTGGTCGCACGGCACGAGGCCTTCGGCCGCAGCCCGGCCGATGCCCGGGCCTGGGTGGCCGGCACTGACGAGCCCAACGCCCGTCGCATCGCGGCGACGCGCGCACGGGCCGACCATGTCTTTTGCTGGCCCGGCTGACAGTGCGGGTGTTTGGGGCGCCCGTATGATCCACCACTGTCACCGATCGTGCCGATTCGGGCACGATCCCTTCCCACTCCGTTTCTCGCCTGATGGCCCTGCCTGCCACCGATGCCCGCCGCGCCCCGGCGAGCGCCCCCGACCCCCGCGACGCGCTGCGGCGGGCCACGGCGCACCTGCACGCGGAGGTGGATGCGAGCATGCCGCTGGCGCGCCCGAATCCCTCGCTGGCCGATTACCGGCGCCATCTGGCCCTTCTGGCCGACTGGGTGGAGTCGCTGCGCGCGCTGCCCGTGGATGTCGGCCGGCTGGATGACGAGGCATGGCGGGTCGATGCGGATCTCGCCGAATGTGAGCGCATGCTCAACCTGCCCCATGCGGCGCTTTCGCAACCGCCGGCGCGTGCGGCCACGGCCACCGGCCCCTTCGGCTGGGGCGTGGCCTACGTGATCGAGGGCTCGCGCCTGGGTGGCCAGGTGATGTACCGGCGCCTGGCCGATGCGCTGGCCCCTCACCCCCTCACCTACCTCCAGGGTGCTGGCCGCGAGACCGGCGCCCGCTGGGCCGCCTTCCTGGCGGAGCTGCGCCAGCAGCTGCGCACCGAGGCCGACATCGACGCCGCCTGCGAAGGGGCGGTGCAGGCCTTCGCCCTGCTCCTGGCCTGCCGCCGCGCGCGGGAGCAGTGCGCATGACGCCGGCACCGACCGCAGCGCCGGCAATGGCCGCGCCCGTCACGCTGGACAACTGCGACCGCGAGCCGATCCACATCCCCGGCCTGGTGCAGCCGCACGGCGCGCTGCTGGCCTTCGATGCGCAGGGCCGCGCCACGCATGTCAGCGCCAACGCGTCGGCGCTGCTGGGCGTGACGGTGCCGCAGCCGGGCGCGACGCTGGCCGCGGAGGACTTCGCCGGCGATGAAGAGGTGCATGCGCTGATCGCTGCCGCCTTGGCGGATGCCGCCGAGGGCCAGCCCCAGGCCGCCGAAGTGCGGCTGGGCGGCCGTGTGTTCGATTTCGTCGCCCACCGCGTCGGCACCGAGGCCGTCGCCGAGTTCGAGCTGCGGCCCGTGGCCGACGACGCCGTGGCCGACTTCGCGCTCAAGGCGCACCGGGCGATGGACCGCCTCAAGCGCCAGACCACCACCGATGCCCTGCTGGCGCTGGCCGTGGGCGCGGTGCGCGCGCTCACCGGCTTCGACCGTGTGATGGCCTACCGCTTCCGCCACGACGACAGCGGCGAGGTGGTGGCCGAGGAGAAGGTCGATGCGCTGGAGCCCTTCGCCGGCCGCCGCTACCCGGCCAGCGACATTCCGGCCCAGGCCCGCCGCCTGTACGTGGTCAACACGCTGCGGCTGATCGCCGACGTGCAGGCCGCGCCGGTGGCCGTGACGGCCGCCAGCGCCGCGCTGCCGCCGCTGGACATGAGCCACTGCCTGCTGCGCAGCGTGTCGCCCATTCACATCGAGTACCTGCGCAACATGGGCGTGGGCGCGTCGATGAGCATCTCGATCGTGGTGCAGGGCAAGCTGTGGGGCATGCTGGCCTGCCACCACCGCACCGCCTTGCAGGTGCCGTACTCGGTGCGCATGGCGTGCGACGTGCTGGCGCAGGTGCTGGCCGCCAATGTGCAGAGCCTGCTGGCGCGCGAGGACGCGCGGCGTGCCGACGACGGCGCGCGGCTGCGCGCCCGCCTCATCGAGGCCGTGCTGCACGCCGACGACCCGCTGAGCGCGCTGGCCTCGATGGCCGGCGACATCGGCGAGGCCTTCGACGCCCAGGCCGTGGTGGTGGCCGAAGACGCCAAGCTGGTGGTGCACGGCGACCTGCCGCGCGACGCAGCCACCCGCCTCGTGCAGTGGCTCACCGGCCCCGGCGCACCCGCCGGGCACATGATCGAGAGCCACCGGCTCGCCGAGCTCTCGCCCGCGCTGGCGGAGGATGCCGGCGTGTGGGCCGGCCTGCTGGCCCTGCGCTTCGACGAACTGGCCGGCGGCTGGCTGGTGCTGTTGCGCAAGGAACAGATCGAGACCATCCACTGGGGCGGCCGGCCCGAGAAGGAATACGTGAGCGGTCCGCTGGGCCCGCGCCTCACGCCGCGCGGTTCCTTCGACGTCTGGAAGCAGGAGGTGCGCGGCACCAGCGTGCCCTGGACCGAGAGCGAGCGCGCCCTGGGCCGCCAGCTGCTGGACGAGATGGCGCGCGCCAACGCCGCGCGCATGACCGAGATCAGCCGCGCCCGCACCCAGTTGCTGGCCATGCTGGGCCACGACCTGCGCGATCCGCTGCAGTCGATCGCGATGGCCGCGCGCGTGCTCGAACGCAGCCCCGCCGATTCGGCCGACGGCGCGGCGGGCAGCCGCATCGGGCAGCGCATCCAGTCGTCGAGCAGCCGCATGGCGCGGTTGATCGGCCAGGTGCTCGACGCCTCGCGCCTGCAGACCGGGCTGGGCCTGCAGATGCAGTTTGCCGAGGTCGACCTGTCGCGCGTGCTCGAGGACCTGCTGGACGAAGCCCACACGGCCCATCCGGGCGTGAGTCTCATCAAGGAAGTGCCCGAGCACGTGCTTGCCCATGCCGACGCCGACCGCATCGCGCAACTCTTCGCCAACCTGATCAGCAACGCGCGCCACCACGGCACGCCGGGCGAGCCGGTGATCGTGCAGCTGTCGGTGCAGGGCGACGAGGTGCATTTCGACGTCAGCAACAGCGCCCCGCCGATCGCGCCCGAGCTGGTGCCGCATCTCTTCAGCGCCTTCAAGCGGCAGACGCAGCCCAACGCACGCAACAAGGGCGGCCTGGGGCTGGGCCTGCACATCGCCCGCGCCATCGCGGTGGCGCACGGCGGCACCATCGACTACACGCACGCGGACCCCTACGTGGTGTTTTCGGCCCGCTTTCCGCTGCGGCCGGCGGCGGGCTGAGTTTTCAAGCGAAAAGTGGCTGCAGCGCCCGCGCAGCGGGCGCGAGCAGCTATGATTTTGGTAGCAATCGACCCCTGCCGGCGCTGCGGGGAACATCCGCCGCGCCGCGAGGCTCGAACGCGGCGGCCGCCTGCCGGGGCGACACCGCCCCACCCTTCGCCGACCCACACCCATGCCCGCGACCACGCCGACTGCCGCGCCCTTCTCTGCCCCCGCTCCGACGCGGCCTGCATGGCCTGCTCGGGCGCCCGCCTCGCGCGCCTGGCGTGCCGGGGCGGCTGCCGTGGCCGCCCTGCTGCTGGCGGCCTGCGGCTCCTCCGGCCCGCGGCCGGTGAAGCACTACGACCCCGAGGCCTTCGACTCGACCACCACCCACACGCGCACCTACGGCGTCGAGCAGGGCCGCACCTGCGAGGCCGCACGGCGCGCGCTGCTGAGCCAGGGCTACCTCGTCACCACCGCCACGGCCGAGCAGGTCACCGCACGCAAGAACTTCCAGCCCGAGGGCGAGGTGCACCTGGAGGTGGAGTTCCGCGTGGTGTGCGCCAACGAGCAGGGTGGCGCGCACGGCTCCATCGCCTTCGCCACCGCGGTGCAGGAGCGCTACGAGCTCAAGAAGGTCAACAGCTCGGCCAGCGTGGGCGTGGGTGCGATCGGCTCGGTGTCGCTGCCCTTCAACGCCAGCAACGACGCCATGGTGAAGGTGGCGAGCCAGACGCTCACCGACGAGGGCTTCTACGAACGCTTCTTTGCCTTGATCGAGCGCTTCCTGGGCTCGCCCTACCCGCCCGAATCGCGCCGTGGGCCGCCGGCGCCGCCCCCGCTCACCGAGCCGGTGGCCACGCCGGTCGTGCCGGCATCGGCGCTGGCCGCCCAGCCCCTGGCGGCGCAACCGCTGCCGCCCGAGCCACCGGCGTCGCCCGCGGCCGCGAAGGCCGAGCCCGCCGAACCGGCCGCGCCGGTCAGTGTGCCGGTGCCGTTGACGGCGAATCGCGGTTAGGGCAGCCGCCGCTCCCGCGCAGCGCCTCCAGCGCCTCGGCCAGCGCCTCGATGCCGAAGGGCTTCTGCAGCCAGCGCGCCCCCGGCAGGGGCTTGGCAGGGGCCGGCTGGCCGGTGGCGAAGAGGATGCGGATCGGATGCTTGGCGCGCAGCGACGCGGCGAGGTCCAGGCCCGAGAGGGCCGGCAGGCCGACGTCGGTCATCACCACGTCGAAGGCGCCGTCGAAGTAGCGCGACTGCGCCGACTCGGCCGTGCCCACGCCCGTGGCCCAATGGCCCAGGGCCTGCAGCATCTCGACGGTGGTGGCGAGCGTGGCGGGATCGTCCTCGACCACCAGCACGCGCAAGGGGCGTTCGGGGTCGGATATCGGGGCGGGACTCATGGCGGTTGCCCAATGTAAAGCCATGCGAAGGCGGCCGGCGTCTCCCGCACGACGGCGGCGCGTGTAGGAGCACAGCCATTGCCGGGGCCGAACCGGCCCGGCCTCAACGCACCAGCGTCGACTTGCCGAACAGGCTCTCGATGAACTCCACCGCCAGTTCGGCCGTGCGGTTGCGCACGTCCAGCGCCGGGTTGATCTCGACCACGTCCAGCGAACCCAGCCGGCCGGTGTCGGCGATCATCTCCATGCACAGCTGCATCTCCCGGTAGGTGGGCCCGCCGCGCACGCCGGTGCCCACGCCGGGCGCCACGTCGGGGTCGAGGCAGTCGAGGTCGAAGCTCACGTGCAGGTGCGTGTCCTCGTCCACGTCCTGCAGCGCCTCGACCATGGTGGTGCGCATGCCGTGCTCGTCGATGTGGCGCATGTCGTAGACCTGCAGGCCGAGCGTGCGGATGGCTTCGCGCTCGTCCGCATCGACGCTGCGGATGCCGATGAAACGCAGCGCGTCGTGCCCCACCGCGGCGCGCTCGCCGCTCCAGCCGGTGAGGGCGGCCGGTCCGTGCCCCAGCAGGCAGGCCACCGGCATGCCGTGGATGTTGCCGCTGGGGCTGGTGGTCTCGGTGTTGACGTCGGAGTGCGCGTCCAGCCAGATCACGCGCAGCTTCCTGTTGCGCTTGCGCGCATGCCAGGCCACCGCGCTGATGGAGCCGATCGCCAGGCAGTGGTCGCCGCCCATGAGCAGCGGCACCTCGCGCGCGCCGAGCGCGGCGTCCACGGCGTCGTACACGCTGCGGTTCCAGGCCACCACCTCGTCGAGGTGGCGCAGCCCGTCCTCCAACGGCTCGCCCCAGGGGGTGGCCGGCCCGGCGAGATTGCCGTGGTCGACCACCGTCAGGCCCTGGCGCGAGAGCGTTTCCGCCAGCCCGGCCACGCGCAGGGCGTCCGGCCCCATGCCGGCGCCGCGGACGCTGGCGCCCACGTCGGTGGGGGCGCCGATGAGGCGGATGGTCGTCATGTGGAACTCCGTGAAATGGTGGCCGTTCGAGTGTACGGAGCGCCCGGAGTTTCAAGCCGAATCGGCCTCCAGCGCCCGCCGAGCGGGCGTCATCAGCTACAGTTTCTATAGCAATGCCGATCGCGCCGTACCAGCCGGCGAGCGAAGCGACGCCCCCAGGGCACCCGCGGAACTGGCTTGGCCAGGCCGCTGGGTGCGCCCCCCTCGCGCAGCGGAGGGGGGAGCCGCGAAGCGGCTTGGGGGGTGACTCTCCACTTGGGCATTTGGCCTAAGTTTCTGGAACTTCTGGTTTTCCTGGCCTAGGCCTTTGGCGGGATCATTCGTCCATCGCGGCACCGTCCGCCCCACCTCCCACCTCGAAGGACTCCCCCATGACCACCACCCTGCGCACCGTTGCCATCGACGTCGTCGGCCAATACAACGCCGCCGGCAAGCACCTCCTGAACGCCTGGCGCACCGGCGCCGGCCGCGTGATCGGCGGCGCCAGCACCCGCTACGCCGACGCCGTGGGCACCAGCCAGCTCCCCTTCGTGAGCGAAGACGTCAAGGCGCGCCTGCTGGGCGCCCAGGAGAAGGTCGCCGGCTTCCTGGCGACCCGCCTGGAAAGCGACACCGCCTTCACCGAGAAGCTGATGGACACCGTGGCCGAACGCACCGCCGGCGGCATCCAGTACGTGGCCGACGCCAGCCAGCGTGTGAATTCCGAGATCGGCACCTCGGTGCTGAACACGCTGCAGGCCGTGCACCTGCCCTTGGCGCAGATCTCGCTGAAGGTCGCCGAGAAGGTGGCCGAAGGCGCCGGCAAGATCGAAGCCCGCGTCGCGGGCGACAAGGCAGAATCGGCCGAAGCCACCACGGTGCGCGCGAAGCCGGTCCGCCGCGCCGCGCGCAGCGCCCGCCGGGCCTGAGCCCCGTGCGAACCCGCCGCCGCGCCTTTGGTACGGCGGCTGCCCTGAGGCCCTGATCGCATCGACGGAGACACCATGGCCACCCGACGCACCCGCCCCGAACCGGGCACCGACGAAGCCGCGAAGGTTGCGGCCCCGTCGCCGCGCAAGAAGAAGGCATCCGCGCCTGCCGCATCGGCCAACAGGCCGGCGCGCAAGCGCGCGGCACCGCGGGCCGATGCGACAACGCAAGACCACGACGCGCCCGCCCCCACCGGCCTGTGGCGCGCCGGCCTCAAGGCGCTCGACACCGTGCGCCAGGACGTCACCCGCCGTCACACCAACGTGATCGAGACGCTGCTGGGCATGGCCCCGCCACGCACCGATGCGCAGGGCAAGCCGGCACCGCGCAGCTTCCCCGGGCTCGAAACCCTGGGCCTGCGCAAGTTCGAGGACGTGTTCGACCAGCGCGTGGCCGCGGCGCTCGAGCGGCTGGGTGTGCCCACCCGCGACGAGATGTCGGCGCTGCGCGCGCAACTCGACGACGCGCTGGCGCAGATCGAACGGTTGCAGGGCGGCACACCGGCCGCGCGCAAGCGCAGCGGCGGCAAGACGCGCTGACGGCCCACGGCGCAGCCTGCAGTCCTTCTCCTGTGGCCGGCTCCCCCACCCGCGACCGCATCCTGCTGGCCAGCCTGGCGCTGTTCAACACGCACGGGCTGGCGGCGGTGTCGACGCACCGCATCGCCGCCGAGGCCGAGATCAGCCCCGGCAACCTGCACTACCACTTCAAGACCAAGCAATCGATCGTGGAGTGGCTGTTCCGGCGTTTCGAGGAGCGGCTGATGTCGCTCAACGACTCCACCGCAGGCATCCGCGCCATCGACGACCTGTGGCTGGCGCTGCACCTGCGCTTCGAGGCGATCGATGGCTATCGATTCATCTACCGCGACATGGGCCACCTGGCCGCCGAATACCCGGCGCTGGGCGAGCGCGCGCAGGCGCTGACGGCGCAGAACCTGCTGGCCGCGCAGGCGCTGTGCGAGGCACTCGCGTCGCAGGGCGTGATCGAAGCCACGCCCGAGCAGACGCAGATGCTGGCGCTGCAGATCGTCTTCACGACCACCTGCTGGCTGTCCTTCGAGCGCCTGGTGCCAGGACGCAACGATCTGCAACAAGCCGACCCGGGGATGGCGGCGTACTACACGCTGACGCTCGTTTCTCCCTATGTCTCCAACGACTCCAGGGCGTACCTTGACTACCTGCGGTCGAAATACCTCGGCTAGCCAAGCACAACAACCATGTCGAGCCCACGACGCACCAAGGAGAACCAACGAATGAGCACGACCACCTTCGACGCCGTCCAGCAAGACCGCATCGCGCCGCCCTCCCGCCTGCTGATGCTGGCCGAGGGCCGCGCCTTCTGGGAAACCGGCGCCACGCTGATGATGTGGCCCTGGCTCCAGTTCGCGCCGCGCGGCGACGGCCACCCCGTGCTGGTGCTGCCCGGCCTGGTGGCCAGCGACATCTCCACGCGCCTGCTGCGCCGCTACCTGCGCGGCCGCGGCCACGACGTGCACGGCTGGGGCCTGGGCAACAACTTCGGCCCGCGCCCCGGCGTGGAGGCCGCCATGGTCGCCCGCCTGCAGGCCCTGCACGACAAGGAGGGCCGCAAGGTCAGCCTGGTGGGCTGGAGCCTGGGCGGCGTGTTCGCCCGCCTGCTGGCCAGCCGGCACCCGCACCTGGTGCGCGACGTGATCACCCTGGGCAGCCCCTTCGCGGGCAGCCCGCGCGCGACCAACGCCTGGCGCGTGTACGAGATGGTGAGCGGGCAGAGCTCGCGCGACCCCGAACGCATGCAGCACATCAGCCCCGTGCCGCCGGTGCCCACCACCTCGATCTTCAGCCGCAGCGATGGCGTGGTGGCCTGGCAGTGCAGCATCGACCGCCCCGGCCCGCAGAACGAGAACATCGAGGTGCTCGCGAGCCATGTGGGCATGGGCACGCACCCGGCGGTGCTCTACGCCCTGGCCGACCGCCTGGCCCAGCCTGAAGACGACTGGAAGCCCTTCGACCGCAGCCGTCTCGGCCCGCTGGTGTACCCGGACCCGTCACGCAAGTGAGCGGCCGGCGGCAAGCCGAGCCACAATGAAAAAAGGGGCGCTGCAAGCGCCCCTTTTTCTTCTGCACAGCGAGGCGGCCGATCGGCGCGCCCGCGGGCAGGAGTTCATCGATGGAGCCGGCCCGGCCGGCCCCCATCAATAACGGTTGCCGCCGCCGTAGCCGCCGCCACCGCCGCGACGGTCACCGCCGCCACCGCCGCCGCCGTAGCCACCGCTGCGCGGTTCCATCGGGCGGGCCAGGTTCACGGTGAGGGCACGGCCGTCGACTTCCTTGCCGCTCATGCCTTCGATGGCGGCCTGCGCCTCTGCGGGCGAGCCCATCTCGACGAAGCCGAAGCCCTTCGAACGGCCGCTGTCGCGCTCCATCATCACCTTGGCGGACACCACGTGTCCGAAGGAGGAGAAGCTTTGCTGCAGCGTGTCGTCGCGCATCGAATAGGAGAGATTGCCAACGTAGAGTCTGTTTTCCATGGTGTTTCCTTGATCGGTATGTCGGGCCACCGCGGCCCGGTTCATGGTCTGTGGGTCTGCCGATCAGCGCGCGGGAGGGCGGCGAACGGCAGGGGAGCCGCCACCGGAGCGCTGCTCCAGATGGCGGAAGGTCAGGCGACCCTTGTTGAGGTCGTAAGGCGACATCTCGAGCGACACCTTGTCGCCGGCCAGCACCCGGATGCGGTGCTTGCGCATCTTGCCGCCGGCGTAGCAGACGAGGCTGTGGCCGTTGTCGAGCGTGACGCGGAATCGCGAATCGGGCAGCACTTCCTCCACCCGGCCTTGCATTTCGATGAGTTCTTCCTTGGCCACGAAGCTCCTTCGTTGATGGACCCGAGACGCGCTCAGGCCAGTTGGTTGTTGAGGACGAACGCGCGACCCTGTGCCAGCGCGTAGACCGCGGCACGCGTGGCCGAGTCGAAGCGCGGGATCAACCGGAAGACCCGGTCGTGCATGCCGCGGCGGATGGAGACCGAAGCGGCGTACTGGCCGGATTCGGTGAGCTTGGTCATCGGTGTGACCAGGTATCGGCCCACTTCGTGGGACTGGGGTGTCTGCATGAAATCGAAAGGCGGCTTGCGGGTGCCGCGCGACCCGTGCGCGTCGGACGAGGCCGAAGCTGCACGCGAATAGATCGGGGGTGGGGAGCGGTCCGATGCGTGTTCTTGTTGAACGGACCGCGAATGAGGCTCGCCGAGGAGGAGTGACGCCGGGGCGGAGACAGAAACGAAGCTTGCTCGGGGAGCGAAGCCTGCTTGGCCGGGGCCTGTGCGGCCAGCGATGCCGCGAGGAGTCAATCAAGGGCTGCAGCAACGAGCACGCTGCAGTCGATCGAAAGAGTGTAGGCGATTTGGCGCAGTCGCGGTTTTTTAATTCGTTCCGACCTGTGTGCAGGTGGTACGCTGGCCGGATTCAACGGTTCGAAAGGTCAGCATGGATAGCGCAACCTTCACCTCGGTCCGCAGGGACGCGCTGCGCGCGCAGCTCCCTCAAGTGGCCGACCTGCTGCGCCTGCGGCGTGCCGGCGAGATCGAGGAGGCCGTGATCGACGACCTCGTGAGCCTCTCCTGGCTCGAATGGACCGGCGGCTCGCTCAAGCTCACGGCCACCGGCAGCAACATCTGCCGCCAGCAGCGTTAGCGCCTGCTCAATTGCCGGCCCACACGTCCAGCACGTAGCGCTGGCCGGCGATCATCTTCTCCATCCAGGCCTCGCCGTCCTCGCCGTGCGCGCGGGCGATGTCGACCAGCGTGCGGCGCACGTCGGGCTCCATGCGCGAGCCGTCGCCGCAGATGTAGACATGCGCGCCGGCCTGCAGCAGGCGCCACACCGTGTCGGCCTGCTCGCGCAAACGATCCTGCACGTAGGCCTTCTTGCCATCGGCCCGCGAGAAGGCGGTGTGCAGCTCGACCACCCCGTCCTTCGCCCAGCCCTGCAGCTCGTCGGCATAGATGAAGTCCTGCTGCGGATGGCGGCAACCGAAGAAGAGCAGCGCTTCGCCCAGGGACTGGCCCTGCGCCTTGCGCACCGCACGCTCCTGCAGGAAGCCGCGAAATGGCGCGAGGCCGGTGCCAGGCCCCACCATGATGAGCGGCTTGGCCGGCTCGCCCGGCAGGCCGAAGCCTTCGGCCGTGGTGCCGCGCACGAAGCCGTGCACCGTGTCGTCGACCTGTGCGCGCGCCAGGAAGTTCGAGCACACGCCCTCGAATCGACCCCGCCCGGAGCGCGCCGGCCCCGCGACCACGCCGACCGTGACGCTCGCGCGCGCCGGATCGACCGCCGGCGAGGACGAGATCGAGTAGTAGCGCGGCGTGAGCGGCGAGAGCATCTCCAGGTACGCCGCGAAGGGCAGCTCGACGGCCGGGAACTCCTCCAGCAGGTCGAGCAGCGACTTGCGCTTGCCCAGCACCTCGGCCTTGTAGTGCGCCGCCACCGACTCGTCGTGGCCGACGAAGGCGCCCAAAGTCTTCTGCGTGAAGGGGCAGCGCGTGGCCGCGGCCAGCACGCCGATCTGCTTGCGCGTGGCGACGTCCTGCAGCTCGACATAGTCGGACAGCAGGCGCTCCACCGGGACCACCTCGTCCACCGGCAAGAAGGTCTTGCGGCCCGGCGCGGCCCGCAGCCGCACATGCGCATCGCGCGCGAAGCCGAAGCGCTGCATCGCGCGCTCGACCACGGCGGCGCCGTTGCGCGGCACCACGCTGAGGTGGTCGCCCGCGGTGTAGCGTATGCCCTCGGGCAGCGCGAGCTCGATGTGGCGCGTGGAGCGCTCCGGCGCCGCGTCGCCTTCGCCGCGCTGCAGCTCGCGGTTGACCAGCACGCGCAGCGGCACGGCACCGAGCGAATCGACCAGGCCGCTGGTCTGCGGCGGCGGCATCTCCTCGACGGTGTACAGGGGCGCTGCGGCCTCGGGCGCGCCGGCGTCGGCCTTCAGGCCGAAGCGCTCGCCCAGCGCCGGCCACAGCGCGTCGGCCCAGGCCTGGAAGGCGCCGTCCATGTCCTCGCGCGCATCGCCCTCGCCGCGCGCGTGCACGCGCTGGGCGCCCAGTTCCGCCAGGCGATCGTCGATGCGGCGCGGCACGGCCTGGTAGGTCGAGGCCCAGTCGGTGTTGCCGCAGCCGAAGACGCTGTACGACACGCCGTTCAACGGCCCTTTGGCCCTCGGCACGCCGGGGCCGTCCCCCGAGGGGAGCGACGCGTCGTGGGAGCGGCCCGACTCGGCTTCCGGCGACCCGTTGGCGCCCTCCATCCAGCGCCAGAACTCCACCGCGTTGTCGGGCGCGGCGCCGTTGTACGAGGCACTGACGATGGCCACCGCGCCGGCCGCCGGCAGCCGCTCGGCGTAATCGTCGAGGGACGCGAGCTGCGTCGAATAGCCGCGCAGCGTGCCGGCCTCGGCCAGCTGGCGCGCGAAGTCCTCGGCGCTGCCGAGGTTGGAGCCGTGCAGCACCAGCAGCGAGGTGCCGTGGCGCGCGCGCTCGCCGGCGGGTGACGAATGCGGCACCTCGGGCGCGGCGCCGGCCCCCCCGGTCGCGGCCGTGGTGCCGGGCATGGGATGCGTCGCGCGCAGCGCGGCCGGATCGCGCGGCTCGACCTTGATGCGGAAGCCCTCGGGCTTGATGGTCAGCGCCTCCTTGACCTTGAGCTGGTAGTTCGCATGGTCGATGAGCCTGAAGCGCTGGATCACCATGCCGAGCGTGAGCGTCGCCTCCTGCAGTGCGAACTGGCGGCCGATGCAGGCACGCTGGCCGGTGCCGAAGGGCTTGAAGGCGTTGGGCGGCAGCGCCCGCTCGGCCTCGCGGCTGAAGTGCTCGGGATTGAACTCGTCGGCATCCGCGCCCCACACGCGCTTGTCGCGGTGCATGGCCAGCGCGTGCAGGATCACCATGTTGCGCTTGTGGATGGTGTACTTGCCGCCCTCGCCGATGGCGGTGTTGGCCAGCGCGCGCTTGGCCACGGCCGGCGCCGTGGGGTACATGCGCAGCGCCTCCTTGAGGATCTGACCGATGTACTGCAGCCGGTTGACCTGCGCGTAGGTGGGCCGCTGCGTGAGGTCGGTGCCGAACACGCTGTCGACCTCGGCCTGGGCCTTGGCCAGGATGGCAGGGTCCTTGAGCAGGTAGTAGATGGCGAATGACAGCAGGCCGCTGGTGGTCTCGTGGCCGGCGATGAGGAATTCGATGCACTCGTCGCGGATCTGCTTGTCGTCGAGCTTCTCGCCGCTCTTCTTGTCGACGCCGGCGATCATGTAGCTCAGCAGGTCGGGCTTGGTGGCGATGTCGGCACCGCTGGCCCGGCGCTCGCGGATGATGTCTTCCACCATCTGGTGCATGAACCTGATGTCCTTGCGCTGCTGGGCCAGCTGCTTCTTCATCATCAGCTCTTCCAGCGGCAGGCCGCGCCGGTCCTGCACCGTCTCGAGCGTGCGCACCATCGCATCGACGAAGGGATGGAAGCCCTCGCGGTAGAAGGAATTGAAGCGGTAGCCGAAGCCGCACAGCCCGATGGTGTCGAGCGTGAGCGCGGTCATGTCGCGCGTGACGTCGACCTCGTCGTCGAAATTGAGGCGCTCCCACTTGGCGACCAGCTGCTCGGCGATGTCGAGCATCATGGGGTGGTAGGCCTGCATGGCCCGCTGGCTGAAGTTCGCCAGCAGGATGTTGTGCGGCTTGCTCCAGGTCGACTCGTGCGTGTCGGAGGTGAAGAGGCCGTGCGACGCCGCCCGCAGCCGCCGCAGCGCGCCGTTGGTGCTCTTGTCGAAGCGCTTCTCGTCGACCAGCTCGTTCACCAGCTCGTGGTCGGAGATCACGACCACCGGCATGCCCGGCATGTCCAGCCAGTAGATGCCGCCCAGCTCCTGGGCGATCTTCCACATGTCGAGCACCGGGGAATCGGAGCCGATCGACAGCAGGTTGCCGACGATGGGCTTGCGGGCCGGGTGGGGAATGGGGTGCAGCGGGTTCTTGCCGGCCATCGGGGCGCCTCGTCTCTTGTTGGAGGGAATGTGACGCCGGAAGTATCCCGAGCGCGCCCCGCACTCCCGGGCCGGGATATTCCCTTAGAGCCGCCGCGGCTTCGTGAAAAAAATGGCTGCAGCGCCCGATGGATGGGCGCCGACAGCTATCTTTTCCATAGCGCGCTCAGGGCCGCTGCATCTTGCAGTCGGTGCCCTGCGCGATTTCGTTGCCGGTGTAGATCGCGTCGGTGCGGAAGCCGTAGTTCGTGCCTTCGTAGCCCACCTTCACCGCCTTGCCGTCGACCGGCGCGATGGTGTTGACGACCTGCGGGATCAGCAGCTGGTGGTCTTCCGCGCGCATGCGCACCGGGCCGACCACGGAGTCGTAGCTCATGTCTTCCAGCGCCCTGGCGACCTTGGCGCCGTCGGTGCTGCCGGCCTTGGTGATGGCGGCGGCCAGCAGGCGCGGCACCAGGTCGATGCGCGGCGCGAGGAAGTCCTTGCCCATCTTGGCCTTGTAGGCCTTGGCCAGCGCGTCGACCTTGGCCGAATCGGCCTGGCCCGGGTGCCACTCGGCCACCCAGGTCAGCTCGCCCAGCTTGGCCTGCGACACGGCCGTGACGGTGCCCGGCACCGCGCCGGCGCTGTGGTTGAAGTAGCGCAGGTTGTAGCCGGCGTCGCCCGCGGCCTTGAGCAGCAGCGTCATGTCCTGGCCCCAGTTGCCGGTGATGACCGAATCGGCGCCCGCCGCCTTGATGTTGGCCACGTAGGGCGCGAAGTCCTTCACCCGGCCGATGGGGTGGAAGGCCTCGCCGACGAACTGCACGTCGGGCCGCGCCAGGCCCACCATCTGCTTGCCGTAGGTCGCCCACTGGCGGCCGTGCGCATAGTCCTGGTTGAGCAGGTAGACCTTCTTCACCTCCGGCGTCTTCTTGATGTAGTTGGCGATGGCCTTCATCTTCATCGCCGTGTTCGCATCGGTCTGGAAGTGCCAGAAGCTGCACTGCTTGCCGGTGAGCTCCGGGTCGATGGAGGAATGGTTCATCACGATCAGTTCCTTGCCCGGGTTGCGCTGGTTCCAGCGGTTGACGGCCAGCACGAGCGCCGACACCACCGACGAGCCTGAGCCGCCGGTGACGATGGCCTTGGCGCCCTGGTCGATCGCGGCCTGCAGCGCGCTCTGGCTTTCCTGCGCCGAGAGCTTGCTGTCGAACTGCAGCAGCTGCAGCTTGGTGCCCTTGACGCCGCCCTTGGCGTTGACGTCGTCCACGGCGAACTGCACGTGCGCCAGCATCAGCTCGCCCACGTTGGCGAAGGGGCCCGAGAGCGGGTCGATGTACGCGATCTTGTAGGTGTCCTGGGCGTGCGCCGCGGTGGCGAACAGGGCCGCGGCAAAGGCGACGGGCGTGAGCAGGCGATGCAGGGTCATGGATGTCTCCGTTGAAGTCGTAGGAAAAGAGGCGAAACGAAACGGGAGAGGCCCGTGGCGGCGATCAGCGCGTGTCGCGCTGCTGCAGGCCGATCACGCGCGAAGCCAGCTGCGCCAGTTCGGCGGCCAGCGCGTCGGGCGTGAGGCGCCCGTCGGGCCGGTACCAGGTGTAGAGAAAACCCGGCAGGCTGCAGGCCGCCAGCGCGGTGATGCGGGTGTCGCGGAAGTCGAGATCGCCGTCGCGGCGCGCCTGCTCGAGCAGCGGGCACAACCGGTCGTAGAAGTGATTGGCGAGCTTGCGCACGGCGGCCAGGTACTCCGGCCGGTAGACCTGCGGTTCGCGGTAGGGGAAGAAGGCCGCCGGGTGGTGCGCGATGGTGGCGCGGATCAGCCGCTCGAGGCCGTCCATGACCTTCTCGCTCGCCGGCCGCGGGTCGTGCTCGGCGAAGTCGAGCGAGGTGAAGCACTCCACCGCCGGGCGCCAGGACAGCGTCTCGAAGATCTCCTGCTTGTCGCGGAAGTAGTAGTACACGAAGGGCTTGGTGACGCCGAGCTCGCGCACGATCTGCGCGAGCGTGGTGTTGGCATAGCCCTGCGCCGCGAAGAGGCGCGTGGCCACCTGCAGGATGCGCTCGCGCTGCACGTCGGTGCCGGCCGTGCTGGCCCGCTGCCGTCCCGTGCCCTGGGGCATGTGCACCGCCTGCGCGGCTGGCGCGGCGTGCAGGGGTTTGTGCGGTGTCTCCGATGTTCTACCCATCGGTAGGATTGTTGGTGCACCATCCAGCGATGACAAGCGGCAGCACCTGCCGCACGGCTATCGATAACCCTGAGAGGCTGACACCATGGAGACAACGACCGCGGCACCTGCCCTGCCCGTTCGCCCGCAGCAGCCGCTGCACGAGTACCTGCGCACCCACGCCCGCGAGCGGCCCCAACACCCCGCGTGCATCTGGTACGGCGCCGCCATGAACTGGGCCGAACTCGACCGGGCCAGCGATGCCTTCGGCGCCCGCCTGCAGGCGCTGGGCGTGAAGAAGGGCGAGCCGGTGGTGCTCTTCCTCAACAACTGCCCCCAGTACATCGTCGCGCACTACGGCATCCAGAAGATCGGCGCCATCGTCTGCCCGAGCGGCCCGCTCAACAAGGAGCACGAGCTGGCCTACCAGGTGAACGACCTGAAGGCCCGCGTGATCGTCGCGGCATCGAACCTGCTGCCGGTGGTGGAGAAGGTCAGGCCCGGCAGCGCACTGCAGCACGTCTTCGCGGTCCACTATGCCGACCTGCTGCCGCCCTCGCCCACGCTGGACCTGCCCGCCGAACTGGCGGCGGCGCAGAAGGAGCCGCGCACCGTGCCCATCGGCTGCGAAGACTTCCTCGCCGCCATGCAGGGCGATGCGAAGCCCGCCGCCGTGGACATCGCGCTGGACGACGTGGCGCTCATGACCTACACCTCGGGCACCACCGGCCTGCCCAAGGGCGCCATGCTCAGCTACGGCAACGCCCTCTTCAAGACCACGATGTGCGCCGACTGCAACGGCGTGACGGGCGACGATGTGCTGCTGTCCATCGCGCCGCTGTACCACATCGCCGGCATGCTGATGGGCGTCAACGTGCCCGTGGTCACCGGTGCCACGAGCGTGCTGCTGCACCGCTTCGACCCGCGCACGGCTCTGCAGGCCATCGAGCGCTACCGCGTCACCTGGTGGTACAGCATCGCGCCCATGAACGTGGCGTGCATGCAGGTGCCGGGCGCTGCCGGTTTCGACCTGTCCAGCCTGAAGATGAACCCGGTCACCAGCTTCGGCATCGCCTTCACCGAGCCGCTGGCCAGGCAGTGGCAGGCGATCGCGAAGCACTGCACCTCGCAGGAGGCCGCCTATGGCCTGTCGGAGACGCACACCTGCGACACCTACACCCCGGCCGGCAAGGCGAAGTGGGGCACGCAGGGCATCCCGGTGCCGGGCGTGACCATCCGCATCCTCGACCCCGACACCGGCAAGGAACTGCCCACCGGGGAGGTGGGCGAGATCGTGCTGCGCAGCCCCGGCACCTTCAAGGGCTACTGGAACAAGCCCGAGGCCACGGCCGCCACGCTGCGCGACGGCTGGGTGCACACCGGCGACATGGGCAGTTTCGACGCCGACGGCTACCTGCGCTTCATCGGCCGCTTCAAGGAGATGATCAAGGTCTCGGGCTACAGCGTGTTCCCCGAAGAAGTCGAGACCATCCTCATCAAGCACCCAGCGGTGGCCCAGGCCGCGGTCATCGCCCAGCCCGACGCCGAGAAGGGCGAGGTGGTGAAGGCCTTCATCGTGAAGAAGCCCGGTGCCGACGTCACCGCCGAGCAACTCGTCGCCTGGTCGCGCGAGAACATGGCGCCCTACAAGACCCCCAGGCACGTGCGCTTCATCGACGCGCTGCCGGCCACCGGCGCGGGCAAGGTGCTGCGGCGCATGCTCAAGGACCTGGACTGAATACCGAATACGGGCAGCCGAACGCGAAAGGCGCGAAGGTTTCGCGAAGGACGCAAAAGGAAGCCCGAAGACGTCTCATATGAATTCTTTCGCGATCCTTGCGAAACCTTCGCGGCCTTCGCGTACGGCTGCCCGAATTTTTCGATCCCTCCATGTTCAATAAAGTCCTCATCGCCAACCGCGGCGAAATCGCCGTGCGCCTGGTTCGCGCCCTGCAGGATGCCGGCATCGCCAGCGTGGCGGTGCATTCGCGCGACGATGCGCAGGCGCTGCACGCGCAGCTGGCCGACACCGCCGTCGCGCTCGATGCGACCGGCCCCTCGGCCTACCTCGACATTCCGGCCCTGATCGCCGTGGCGAAGGCGCAGGGCTGCGACGCAGTGCATCCCGGCTACGGCTTCCTGTCCGAACGCGCCGACTTCGCGCAGGCCTGCGCCGAGGCGGGCCTGGTCTTCATCGGCCCGACGCCCGAGCAGCTCGCGCTCTTCGGTGACAAGGCACGCGCACGGGCGCTGGCGCAGCAATGCGACGTCCCGGTGATGCCCGGCAGCCCCGGTGCCGTGACGCTGGCCGAGGCGCAGGCCTTCTTCGCCGAGCAGGCGAAGGACGGTGCAGGCGTGATGGTCAAGGCGATCGGCGGCGGGGGCGGCCGCGGCATGCGCGCCGTGCTGCGCGCCGAGGACCTGCCCGAGGCCCACGCACGCTGCGTGTCGGAGGCGAAGGCGGCGTTCGGCGTCGACGGCGTGTACGTCGAGCGCCTGATGCGCCATGCGCGCCACATCGAGATCCAGGTGCTGGGCGATGGCAGCACCGTCGCCAGCCTGGGCGAGCGCGAGTGCACCTTGCAGCGGCGCTTCCAGAAATTGGTCGAGATCGCACCCAGCCCGTCGCTGAGCGCAACCCTTCGTGACCGCATCACCCAGGCTGCCCTGCGCATGGCGCAGCAGGTGGGATACCGCGGGCTGGGCACCTTCGAATTCCTGGTGGACGAAAGCGCCACGGCCTTGCCTTACGTCTTCATCGAAGCCAATCCGCGCCTGCAGGTGGAGCACACGGTGACCGAAGCCGTCACCGGTCTCGACCTGGTGCAGCTGCAGCTGGGCGTGGCCGCCGGGCGCTCGCTGGCCGAGTTGGGCGTCCAGGCCGGTGCCACGGCGGCGCAAAAGGGCTTCGCCATCCAGTGGCGCATCAATGCCGAGACGCTCGACGCGCAGGGCAACGCGCGCCCCGCCAGCGGCACGCTCGCACGCTTCGACCTGCCCAGCGGCCCCGGCGTGCGCGTGGACACGCAGGGCTATGCGGGCCTCGCGCCCTCGCCGCACTACGACACGCTGCTGGCCAAGCTCATCGTCTCCAGCCCGTCGGCGCAGTTCGCCGATGCCCAGCGCCGCTCGCTGCGCGCGCTGGCCGAATGCCGCATCGAGGGCCTGGCGACCAACCTCGCGCTGCTGCGCGCCATCGGCGAACGCCCGGAGTTCGCCACGCAGGCGGTGCACACCCGCTTCGTGGAGGAGCACCTGGCCGACCTGCTGGGCGCGGCGGAGCGCATTGCACACGCTACGAAATCGATAGCTGCTCCCGCAGGTGGGACGGGCGCTGCGGGCACTTTTTCTTCCGAAGACGACGAGGACGGTGCACCAATCGTCCGCGCCCCCATGCCCGCGAAGCTGGTGCAGTTCGAGGTGGCCGTGGGCGACGTGCTGCCCGCCGGCGCGCAGGTCGGCGTGCTCGAGGCGATGAAGATGGAGCACCTGCTGCACGCCCCGGCCGCCGGCCGCGTGGTGGCGCTGCTCGCGCAGCCGGGCGACTACCTCGTCGAAGGCCAGTCGCTCGTCAAGCTGGAGCCGGTGGATGCCGACAGCGTGCAGGCACGCGCCAGCGAGGCCGTGGACCTCGACACCATCCGCCCCGACCTGCAGCGCGTGATCGACCGCCACGCCTTCACCCTCGACGCCCATCGCGAGAAGGCCGTCGCCAAGCGCCATGCCCAAGGCGGGCGCACCGCGCGCGAGAACATCGCCGACCTGTGCGAGCTGGAGCGCGACCCGGGCAACTTCATCGAGTACGGCCAACTGGCCATCGCCGCGCAGACGCGCCGTCGCAGCCTGGAAGACCTGATCGCCAACACGCCCGCCGACGGCATGGTGACCGGCATCGGCAGCGTGAACGCCGGGCTCTTCGGCGCCGAGGCCTCGCGCTGCGTGGTCATGGCCTACGACTACACGGTGCTCGCCGGCACGCAGGGCATGCGCAACCACCACAAGAAGGACCGCATGCTGGCGCTGGCGCACCAGCTGAAGATCCCGCTGGTGCTCTTCGCCGAGGGCGGCGGCGGGCGCCCGGGCGACACCGACATGCCGATCGTCGCCGGCCTGAACAACCACACCTTCAGCCAGTACGCGGCGCTGTCGGGCAAGGTGCCGGTGGTGGGCATCGTGCACGGGCGCTGCTTCGCGGGCAACGCGGCGCTGCTGGGCTGCAGCGACGTGATCATCGCCACGCGCGCCAGCAACATCGGCATGAGCGGCCCCGCCATGATCGAGGGCGGCGGGCTGGGCACCTTCACCCCCGAGCAGATCGGCCCGAGCCCCGTGCAGTCGCGCAACGGCGTGATCGACATCCTGGTCGAGGACGAGGCCGAGGCGGTGCGCGTGGCCAGGCAGTACCTGTCGTACTTCCAGGGCCGCACGCAAGGTGGCCGCTGCGCCGACCAGCGCGCGTTGCGCCACGCGGTGCCGGAGAACCGACTGCGCGTGTACGACGTGCGCGCCGTGATGCGCGGCCTGTTCGATGAAGACTCGGTGCTCGAACTGCGCGCGGGCTTCGGCGCCGGCATGGTGACGGCGCTGGCCCGCATCGACGGCCAGCCGGTGGGCGTGATGGCCAACAACCCGCACCACCTGGGCGGCGCCATCGACGCCGAAGCGGCCGACAAGGCCGCGCGCTTCATGCAGCTGTGCAACGCGCATGCGATCCCCCTGGTGTCGCTGTGCGACACGCCCGGCTTCATGGTCGGCCCCGACATCGAGGCGCAGGCGCAGGTGCGCCACGTGTGCCGCATGTTCATGATCGAGGCGCACCTGCGCGTGCCCTACTTCACCGTGGTGCTGCGCAAGGGCTACGGCCTGGGCGCGCAGGCGATGGCCGCCGGCGGCTTCGATGCGCCGGTCTTCACCGTCGCCTGGCCCACGGGCGAGTTCGGCGCGATGGGCCTCGAAGGCGCGGTGCGCCTGGGCTACCGCAAGGAACTCGAGGCCGTGCCCGCCGGCCCCGAGCGCGACGCGCTCTTCAAGGACCTCGTGGCCCGGCAGTACGCCGATGGCGAGGCCATGCACATGGCGCAGACGCTGGAGATCGACGCCGTGATCGACCCGGCCGAGACGCGGGCGTGGCTGCTGCGCGGACTGGCCTCGGCCAGCCGCGCCGTGCAGGCGCCCCAGCCCTACGTCGATACCTGGTGACCCCTGACGGGCGCGGGGGCGCAGACGCTGCCTACACTGCAGCGCTTTGCTCCCGCGCATGGCCGCTTCCACGCCCCCACCGACCTTCCTCCCGCCGCACGCGACGCTGCGCCGCCTGACGGCGCTGCTGCTGCTCGGCCTGGGCCTGCCGCTGCACGCCCTGGCCGCGTGGGTCACGGCCTGGGCCGCGGCGCCCCAGAACTTCGCGGAACTGGCCACCTCGCCCGGCGTGAATGCGGCGGGGCTGGAGATCGAAGGCACGGTGCGCGAGCGGGTGACGCCCACCCTCGACGGTCCGCGCGTGCGCGTGCGCTTCTCCAACGTCTTCGGCAAGCGGCCGCTGGTGGTGGCCGGCGCATCGGTCGCGCTCAGCGCAGGCGCCGACGGCATCGTGCCTGCCACGCTGCAGCCGCTGCGCTTCGGCGGGCGAGCCGAGGTGACGGTGCCACCGGGGCGCGAGGTGTGGAGCGACGGCGCCGCACTGCGCGTGCAGGCCGGGCACGCCGTGGCGGTGAGCTTCGAGCTGCCGAGCGAGACCGCCGTGACCACCGTGCACCGGCTGCCGCTGAACGGCAGCTGGATGGCACCGGGCCGCTGGGCTGCGGCGGCGAAGCTCGACGGCGCGCAGCCCTCGCCCTACAACTACTTCGTCACCGGACTGGACGTCGACGCGGCGCTGGGCAGCCGCGCGGTGGTCGCCTTCGGCGACTCCATCACCGAGGGCTCGGGCAGCGACGGCGACACGGCGCCGGCACGCTATCCGCACTGGCTGGCCGAACGCGTGCGCGCGTCCGCCGTCGCCGGGCCGGGCACGCTGGCCGTGGTCAACGCCGGCATCGGCGGCAACCGGCTGCTGGCGGACAAGAGCGGGCCCAGCGGCCTGGAACGCTTCGAGCGCGACGTGCTGGGGCAAAGCGGCGTGTCGCACGTGCTCATCCTCATCGGCGTCAACGACATCGGCTACGGCACCTTCGCCGGCATCCTGCCCAACGTGATGGCGCCCAGCGCCGAGCAGCTCGCCACCGGGCTGCAGAGCCTGGTCAACCGCGCCCACGCACGCGGCGTGAAGGTGCTGCTGGGCACCCTGCTGCCTTTCAAGGGCGCGGCCTACTGGAACGAGCGCAACGAGGCCAAGCGGCAGACGCTCAACACCTGGATCCGCACGCAGCGCTCGGCCGACGGCGTGGTGGATTTCGATGCGGCGCTGCGCGACGCGGCCGATCCGCAGGTGCTGAACGCGGCCTACGACAGTGGCGACCACCTGCATCCCAACGCCGCCGGTGCGGCGGCCATGGCGCAGGCGGTCGACCTGAAGCTGCTCGGCCGATAGGGGCGTTTCGGCCTCGCGATACAGCTTTACACAAGATTTCGCGTGCCGCTTACACCGCATTGACATGGGCCGCCCACGATGAAGGCTCCACAGAACGCATGAGGAGCCATCCCATGAACAAACTCGCAAAGATCACCATGGCCGCCGGGGCCGCAGCACTGCTTTCGGTCGGCGCCTTCACGGTCCCGACCGCGGCGCAGGCGCAGCCGGTCATCAACGTCCAGTTCGGCCCGCCCCCGCCGCCGCGCGTGGAGCGCGTCCCGCCGCCGCGCCGCGGCTACGTCTGGGCGCCCGGCCACTGGGAGTGGCGCCGCGGCGGCCATGTCTGGGTGCCTGGTGTGTGGGTGCGTGCGCGCCCCGGCTACGCGTACCGTCCGCCGGAGTGGCGCAACAACAATGGCCGTTGGGAATACAACCGCGGCCGCTGGGACCGCGACCGCGACGGCGTGCCCAACCGCTACGACCGCAATCCCAACAACCCGTACCGCAACTGAGGGCGTGCGGGCCCGGGGCCCGCTCTCGTCCTGAAACAGGAACGCCTGCCGCTCGGCAGGCGTTCTCGCTGGGGCGCCTGCAGTGCGCTCAGAAGAAGCGGAACACCAGCGGCATCAGCAACGCCGCCAGCACCACCTGCAGCCCCAGCGCCAGGCCTGCGTAGGCGCCCGCGTCCGCATTCACCTGCAGCGCCCGCGCCGCGCCGATGCCGTGCGAGGCGGTGCCCAGTGCGAAGCCGCGCGCCGTCCAGCCCTCGCCCGCGGCCGGCACGCGCAGCAGGTCGAACAGGTATTTGCCGCTGAGCGCGCCCACCATGCCGGTGATGACGGCGAACACCGCCGACAGCGCCGGCACGCCGCCGATCTTCTCGGCGATGCCCATGGCCACCGGCGCGGTGACGGACTTGGGCGCCATCGACAGCACCACGTCGTGCGGCAGCCCGAAGGCCCAGGCCAGGCCCACGGCGGAGCCGCCGGCCGCCGCGCCGCCCAGCAAGGCGGCAAGCAGCACGCGCACGCCGCGCGCACGCAGCTCGGCGCGGCGCTGCCACAGCGGCCAGGCCAGGGCCACGACGGCGGGGCCGAGCAGGAAGTGGATGAACTGCGCACCCGAGAAGTAGCTCGGATAGCTCACGCCGGTGAGCGTGAGCAGCACCGCCAGTGTGACGACCGACCACAGCACCGGATTGGCCCAGGGCGCGCTGCCCATGCGGGCATAGAAGGCCTGCGCCAGCAGGTACACCACCAGCGTGGCGGTGAGGCCGAACAGCGGCGTGGCCGAGAGGTAGATCCAGAGTTCGACGAAGTGCGGCATGTCAGTGCTCCCCGGTGTCGGCGGCGCGGCGCGGCCATCCGTACAGCACCAGCGCCGTCACCGCCAGCCCGATCCAGGTCGACAGCGCGATCACGATCAGGATGCGCAGCCCGTACTGCGTGAGCAGCGCCAGATGCGTCATCACGCCCACGCCCACCGGCACGAAGAGCAGCGACAGGTGGGTGAGCAGGAAGCCCGCGCAGTCGGCCACCGGCTCGCGCACGAGCGCGAAGCGCAGACCCGCGAGCATCAGCACCAGTCCGAGCACCGGCCCGGGCAACGGCAGCGAGAGCCCGCGCGAGAGCAGCTCGCCCACCGACTGGAAGACGAGCAGCCAGGCCAGGCCGCGCAGGCCCTGCATCAGCGGATGCTCCGGCGAATTGCTATGAAAAACATAGCTGCTCGCGCAAGCGGGACGGGTGCTGCAGGCACTTTTCTCTTGAATCCAACAGGATCAGCGGAAGACCACGGTGCGGTGGCCGTTGAGCAGCACGCGGTGCTCGCTGTGCCACTTCACGGCCCGCGCGAGCACCAGGCTCTCGGTGTCGCGGCCGCGGGCCGTGAGGTCCTCGACCGTGTCGGTGTGGTCGGCGCGGGCCACGTCCTGCTCGATGATCGGGCCTTCGTCGAGGTCGGCCGTCACGTAGTGCGCAGTGGCGCCGATGAGCTTCACGCCGCGGTCGTGCGCCTGGTAGTAGGGCTTGGCGCCCTTGAAGCTGGGCAGGAAGGAATGGTGGATGTTGATGGCACGCCCGGCCAGCCGCCCGCACAGCTCGTTCGACAGGATCTGCATGTAGCGCGCCAGCACCACCAGCTCGGCGCCCTCGGCCTCGATGATCTCCAGCTGCTTCGCCTCGGCCTGCGCCTTGGTGGCGGCCGTCACCGGGATGTGGTGGAAGGGGACGTTGTAGCTGGCCGCCAACTGGTAGAAGTCGCGGTGGTTGCTGACGATGGCGCGGATGTCGACCGGCAGCAGGCCGCTCTTGCAGCGGAACAGCAGGTCGTTGAGGCAGTGGCCTTCCTTGCTGACGAGGATCACCGTCTTCATCGGCTGCTGCGCGGCGTGCAGCTTCCAGGCCATGCCGAAGTCGCCGGCGAGCGTGCCAAGCTGCTCGCGCAGCTGGGCCTCGGGCACCTTGTCGCAGGCGAAGCGCACGCGCATGAAGAACAGGCCCGTGCCGTGGTCGTTGTACTGGGCCGCTTCTTCGATGTTGCCGCCGCGCTCCAGCAGGAAGCCCGAGACGGCATGGACGATGCCCACGCGATCGGGGCAGGACAGGGTGAGGATGTACGCGCTCATGAGGGCGGTGATTGTCGCAGCGCGTGCCGCGCGCCGCCGCCCGGCCCCCATTGGCCCTTCGCGCGGCCTCAGGAGGCGGGGCGCGCGGCTGGCGGCTTCAGTCGGGCGCAATAGTCCTGCGCCGCCAGCGCCGGCGTGGCCCAGACCGCGTCGAAGCCGCCGCGCCCCGAGGCCGTCCCGCCGGCGGCCATGCGCACGCTGCGCACCTTCAGGTCGGTGGGCAGGTGCTGGGGCACGCCCAGGGCGGGGTCGGCATGGCCGGCGCCGCTGATGAGCAGCACCACCTGCCCGGGCACGCGCGGCTGTTCGGCCAGGGTGTGGGCCATGGCGCGGTCACGCGCGATCTGGATGCGCGTCATCGGCACGATCTGCGATTCGGGCAGCAGGCCGCAGTGGCCGTCGCGCACCGCCGCCTGCTGCGCGCGCAGCGCCGCCTCGGAGAGCTGGGCGTCGAGCGACACGTCGGCCATGGCATCGCGCATGCGGGCGCGCGGCAGGTTGGCGCCCAGCACCGGCACGCCGGCGCGCACGGCGGCCATCACGGCGGGGGCGTAGTCGGTCCATGGCCAGGCCTTGGCGTCCCAGGACAGCGCGGCCTGCACCTGCGCCTCGGTGGCGGCGGTCGGCAGCCTGGCGGTCGTGCGGCCTTCCTCCGCCATCTCCAGCGCGAGCGCGGCGAGCCGGTTGCGCGCGACGAGCGCCTCCACGCTCTCGCGTTCGATGACGTGGTGCTCGGGTGCATCGTGCTGTTCGCCGAGCAGCACGACGTCGGCCGGCAGCAGCCGGGCGATCCGCTCGGGCACCGGACCGTCATCGGCGCCGCGCAGGGCGGTACAGGCCGCCAGGGCCAGGACGAGGATCGACAGCGCAGAAGCACGGCGCAATGGGAGGGCGGCAGCCATCGCGCCATACTATGCGAGCCGCCGCGGCGCGGCTGCCGTCCTTCGCCTTCCCGTCTTGTCGTTCCCCACCCTGCGTTACCTCGCCCGCGTCGCCGCCACGCTGCTGCTCGCGCTCACCGCCGCCGGGCTGTGCCTGTGGCTGCACACGCCCCTGCCGTGGATGATCGGGCCGCTGCTGGCGGTGTCGATCGCCTCCATCGCGGGACTGCCCACCGCCAGCTTCACCCCGCTTCGCAATGCCGGCCAATGGACCATCGGCGCCGCGCTGGGCCTGTATTTCACGCCGCACGTGACGGCGCTGGTGGCCGGCATCTGGTGGGCGATCGCCCTGGCCATCGTCTGGGCGCTGGCGCTGGGCTTCGGCTTCGGCCGCTGGCTCGAGCGGCTGCATGCGCACCGCATGCCGCATGTGCCGCCGCTCGCCATGCGAGCCACGACTTACTTCGCAGGCGCGATCGGCGGTGCATCGGAAATGACCATGATGGCCGAGAAGGCCGGCGCGCGCACCGACCTGGTGGCCGCGGCGCACAGCCTGCGGCTCGTGATCGTCACCGTGACCATCCCCTTCGCCATGCAGTACAGCGGCCTGCACGGCCTGGACAGCCTGCCGCCGGCGGTGCGCGACGTGCGCTGGGAGGGCCTTGCACTGCTGGCGCTGGCCACCCTCGCCGGCGCGCTGGCGATGCGGGCGCTGGGCCGCACCAACCCCTGGTTCATCGGCCCGCTGCTGGTGGCGATGGCGGTCACGATGAGCGGGCACACGCTGTCGGCCGTGCCGCTGTGGCTGTCCAACGCGGCCCAGCTGGTCATCGCCATCAGCCTGGGCGTGCGCTTCTCGCGCGAGTTCCTGCACACGGCGCCGCGCTGGCTCGCCTCGGTGGCGGCGGGCACGCTGGGCATGCTCGTGCTGTGCGGCGCCTTCGCGGCGGCGCTGGCCTGGGCCACCGACATCCACTGGGCAACCATGGTCCTGGGCACCTCGCCCGGCGGCATCGCCGAGATGTCGATCACGGCCAAGGTGCTGCAGCTGGGCGTGCCGGTGGTCACGGCCTTCCAGGTGTGCCGCCTGGTGGCGGTGCTGGTGCTGACCGGGCCGCTCTACGAACGGCTCTACGCGCGGCGCGCGCGCGACGCATCCTGAGTCCTGGCGGCCGTCGCATCGTTCCAAGGAGTGGAACGGCCGCGTTTCGTCGTCCCGGCATTTCTCCTAAGGTGCCTGCAGGCACGCCCTGCGGGCGTGCACCGACAAGGAGACAAGCATGGAACCGTATGAACCTGGCGCGCGCCTGCGCCGCCGCACGCTGCTGCAGGCCGCGGCCATCGGCGCCGCCTGCCCGGCGGCCTGGGCGCAGGCCCCCTTCCCCAGCCGGCCGGTGCGCATCGTCGTGCCCTTCGCGGCCGGCGGGCCGACCGACCTGATGGCGCGTGCCGTGGCCAAGGCCATGGGGCAATCCATGGGGCAGCCCTTCATCGTCGACAACAAGCCCGGCGGCGGCGGCGTGATCGGCATGGGCGAGATCACCCGCAACCCGCCCGACGGCTACACGCTGGTCATGCCCTCGATCCTCGCGGTCACCAATCCCGCGCTGATGCCCAACTACCCCTTCGACACGGTGAAGGACTTCAGCCCCATCACCATCGTCGGCTTCATTCCGCATGCGCTGGTGGTGAAGCCGGACTTTCCGGCGCGCGACCTGCAGGGGCTGGTGCAGATGGCCAAGGAGAAGCCGGGCTCCCTCTCCTATGCCTCCTCGGGCGTGGGCACGTCCGCCCACCTGGCCGGCGCGCTCTTCGCCCAGCGCGCCGGCATCCAGGCCACGCACGTGCCCTACCGCGGCGCCGGACCGGCCGTGCAGGACCTGCTGGGCGGGCAGGTGCAGTTCATGTTCCTGGACATGAGTTCGGCGCTGTCGCAGATCCAGGCCGGCAAGCTGCGTGCGCTGGCCGTCGCGCCCGTCAACCGTTTCGCGGGGCTGCCGCAGGTGCCCACCGTGGCCGAGCAGGGCTACCCCGGCTTCGACGTCCACGGCTGGTACGGGTTGCTGGTCGCGGGCGACACGCCGGCCCCGGTCGTCGACCGGCTCTACCAGGGCGTGAAAGCCGCGCTGGCGCAGCCCGACCTGCGCACCATGTTCCGCTCGCAGGGCATCGAGCCGGGCGGCATGCCGCCGGCCGAATACGCGCAGGTGATCCGCAAGGACCTGGCGCAGTGGAAGAAGACGATCGCCGAGCTCGGCATCAAGATGGACTGAGGTGGCCATGCGCATCGCCATTCCCGACGACTACCAGGACTGCGTGCGGTCCCTGGCCTGCTTCGACCGGCTGGCGGGCCACGAGGTCACCGTGTTCAACGACACCGTGCACGGGACCGATGCCCTGGCGCAGCGCCTGCAGGACTTCGACGCCGTGGTGCTCACCCGCGAGCGCACCCGCATCGACGCCGCCCTGCTGGACCGCCTGCCGCGCCTTCGGCTGATCAGCCAGACCGGCCGCATCGCCTCCCACGTGGACGTGGCCGCGTGCACCGCGCGCGGCGTGGCCGTGGCCGACGGCCGGGGCTCGGGCGCCGCCACGGCCGAACTGACCTGGGCCCTGCTGCTGGCCAGCCGGCGTCACCTGGTGGACGAAGCCAACCGCCTGCGCGCGGGCCTGTGGCAGGGCCACCTGGGCCAGCAGCTGTTCGGCCAGCGCCTGGGCGTGTGGAGCTACGGCCGCATCGGAAAGCAGGTGGCCCGGTACGGGCGGGCCTTCGGCATGCAGGTGTGGGTGTGGGGCCGCGAGGGATCGACCGCCGCGGCCCGCGCCGACGGCTTCGAGGTGGCGCCGTCGCGGGAGGCCTTCTTCGCACAGAGCGATGCCGTCTGCCTGCACGTGCGCCTGGTGCCCGAGACGCAGGGCCTCGTGACCCGTGCCGACCTGGACGCCATGAAGCCCGGCGCCGTGCTGGTCAACACCAGCCGCTGGGAACTGCTGGAGCCGGGCGCCCTGGAAGCCGCCCTGCGCGCCGGACGGCCGGGATACGCCGCCGTCGACGTCTTCGAGCAGGAGGCCGAACCGCTGCTGGGCGGCGACCATCCGCTGCTGGCGCTGCCGAATGCCCTGTGCACGCCGCACATCGGCTACGTGGAACGCGACAACTACGAGGGCTACTTCGGCATGGCCTTCGACAACATCGTCGCCTTCGCGCGGGGCGAGCCGCAGAACCTGGCCAATCCCGAGGTGCTGGGCGAGCACGCGCCCACGACGCCGGCCCGCTGAGGGGCGATCCGCCCCGGCACCCGCCCAAGAAAAAAGGCGCCCGCAGGCGCCTTCGGTACGGATCACCGGCCGGTCGGGCCGTCAGTGCATCAGCACCGGGTTCTGCGCCAGCTCGGCATAGCCTTCGAGGGTGTCCTCCACCTCTTCCTGCGTGGGCGTGTTGAGCTGCCAGGCGGCGATCTGCTTCTGGAACAGGTCGGCCCAGGAGCCGTCGAGGTAGACCTCCTTGCCCGAGCGCTTGTCGACGATCTCGAAGCCGTCGCGCGCCAGCACCGGCAGATGCGGCGCCACGGGGGCGTCGTCTTCGGTCGGCTGCACGTGGACGACGACGAAGGCGTCGGAGTCGTAAAGCATGTGCATGGCGGGGTGCTTCATGGAGTCGATGAGGGACATGGTCACCATGTAGCAATCAACGCGCCAGATTCAAGAGGCGCCGACATGGCGTGGGCGAATGCGCCCCGCCCAAGGTGGCCTGCGCCTGCGGCCGTAGGTCGCGTCCGACCCCGGCGCGGCGACGGGCCGGCGCGCGGCTAGGGCGTGCCGGTGCCGCGCAATTGCAGGTCGGCCCAGTCGCCGTTGGGCTCGGTCTGCCGGATGCGCACGGGGAGCCAGCCCAGTTCAGGCGCCAGCCACAGTTCGATCTTGCGGTCGAAGGGCTTGCGCGGCAGCCGCGTGAGCTTGCGGGCCTGGAATTCGCCGGCCGGCGTGGCCTGCGCTTCATCGCCGTCGACGCTGAAGCTCCAGACCTCGGCATCGCGCGTGCCCGCCGTCTGGACGCTGAAGCTGCTGCCGGGGCCGTGACGCGCCGGATCGCCGGCCAGCAGCGCCGACAACTGCAGGATCACGCTCAGTTCGTCCTGCGCGCCGGGCTGCAGCGGCGCCGGCGTGGTGGTGCTGCTGAACACGATCTGGCCGCTCTCGCGCACGAAGTGCGTGGCGACCTCGCTGCGGCGGGTGTCGGAAAAACGCTCCGGCTCGAGCCCCCCGGGCCCGACGCGCCCGACGCTCGTGCGCGAGCGGATGGTGCGGAACAGGACGCGCAGCGCCAGGCGCGCGTTGTACTGGCTGCCGTCCTGCAGCCAGATCAACTCGCCGAACACGCCGGACATCGGCTGCACGCCCTGCTGCCCGGTCACGGTGAAATCGAGCTTGACCGACGGCGGCACCTTGAGCGCCTCGGTCGCGCCCGGCACGCCGGCCCCCGCGCCGGCGCCCGTGCCCGCGCCCTGGCCGGTGCCCGCGCCGCCGCCACCCGCGGCGGAAGCACCCTCCGTCTCCGCATCGGGCGCGCGGGCGAGCGCGTCCTGTCCCATCGAAGGCGACGACGGCGGGCCCTCGATGCCGGACGGCGCGCTTTCAGGAGGCGGCGCGGCCGGCGACTCCGGTTCGGGCGCAGGGCTGACAGGGGCGGCCTGCTCCGGCGCCGGCACGGCGGCGGGCGGCGGGGGCTTCGGCCGCGCGGGTGCCGCCTGGCGCGGATGGGGGCGCAGGCGCGCGTTGGGCGCGGGCCCGGCCTGCGCCTGTTTCGGCGGCGGCGCCGGCGCCGCCGCCGCACCAGGCGATCCGCCGCCAGTGGCGGCCGGAGGTGCGATGACGATGGTGCGGGTGCTGAAGCGATGCGCCAGCGGCAGGGCATCGTTGTGCGTACCGCGCGGCAACGCGCCCATCACCAGCAGGTGCGCGAGCGTGACGACCACCGTCAGCACCGCCACCGCGCGCCACGGCCGCCGCGGACGCGGCAGCACGGCGATCATCGGGCGCAGGGAAGTCATGGACGGACGGCAAAGGCGGGAGCGAACGCGCAGGGGGCGAAGGGGGATGGCTCGCCACTAAACTCCCGGCCTTCATCCAGTTTAGTGGGCCCGCAGGCGGGCACTGCCCGCCGCGGCCTTTCCGCGCACCCCATGAAACTCGCCACGCTCCAGGACGGTTCGCGCGACGGCCAGCTGGTCGTCGTCTCGCGCGACCTGACCACCGCCCACTACGCCACCGGCATCGCCCACCGCCTGCAGCAGGTGCTGGACGACTGGGGCTTCATGAGCCCGCAGCTGCAGGACCTGTACACCGCGCTCAACCACGGCCGCACGCGCCACGCCTTCCCCTTCAACCCCGGCCAGTGCATGGCGCCGCTGCCGCGCGCCTACCAGTGGGCCGACGGCTCGGCCTACCTCAACCACGTGGAACTGGTGCGCAAGGCCCGCAATGCCGAGGTGCCCGCCACCTTCTACACCGACCCCCTCATGTACCAGGGCGGCAGCGACGACTTCCTCGGCCCCACGGACGACATCGTGGTGCCCAGCGAGGCCATGGGCATCGACTTCGAGGCCGAGGTCGCCGTCGTCACCGGCGACGTGCCCATGGGCGCCACGGCCGAGCAGGCGCTGGACGGCATCCGCCTCGTGATGCTGGCCAACGACGTGAGCCTGCGCAACCTCATCCCGGCCGAGCTGGCCAAGGGCTTCGGCTTCTTCCAGAGCAAGCCGGCCACCGCCTTCAGCCCCGTGGCCGTCACGCTCGACGAACTGGGCCCCGCCTGGCAGGACGGCCGCGTGCACCTGGCGCTGCAGAGCACCTGGAACGGCCGCAAGGTCGGCCTGTGCGACGCGGGGCCGGACATGACCTTCCATTTCGGCCAGCTCATCGCCCACATCGCCAAGACCCGCAACGTGCGCGCCGGCAGCATCGTCGGCAGCGGCACGGTGAGCAATCCCGGCGTCGAGAAGAACGGCCGGATGGAGTGGCCCAAGGGGTACTCCTGCATCGCCGAGAAGCGCTGCATCGAGACCATCCAGGACGGCGCGCCCCAGACCGAGTTCATGAAGTACGGCGACACCATCCGCATCGAGATGAAGGGGCTGGACGGCAAGTCGCTGTTCGGGGCGATCGAGCAGGAGGTGGTGCCGGTGGGCGGAAGGGTAAAAGCAGTTTCGGCCCCTGCGCCGAATGGCCGCGCCGAGGACGAGGCGCTGGAAGACTGACCGCCAGTTTCCGAGGCCAGTGGCATCTCGACCTGTCGTCCGGGAGAACATGTCGGGCTAGACATGTTCCTGTTTTGCGTTTTCGGCGACGCGTCCAGCCGTGGACTGTGTCGTGCTGGCGATCACATGGCAGCATTTGGCCTCCATGCGATAGCGTGCCTATCATAAGGATGTCCATCGCCTTCCATATGCAAAGCAGCCTTTCGCATGGCCGACCTTCCTGAGCCCGATTCCGGCCATCCCCCTGGACGCGCCGGCCGCTACATACGGCAGGCCACCGGCTACCGGGCATTCAGTCCCGCACCGCTGCCTCCCGCGCCTGCCCTGACGCTGGACGCCGGACTGCAGCAATTGCTGTCCCAGGCGGACCGCGCGCTGGGCCGGCTGGATGGATCGGTCCTGACGCTGCCCAACCCCGATCTGTTCGTCTTCATGTACGTGCGCAAGGAGGCGGTGCTATCCAGCCAGATCGAGGGCACGCAAAGTTCGTTGCAGGATCTGCTGGCGGCCGAAGCAGACCTGTTCGACGACACCATGCCGCGCGACGTGGACGAGGTGGTGAACTACGTACGGGCGATGAAACACGGCCTCGCGCGTCTTCCCGAGTTGCCGGTCTCCGTGCGCTTGATCCGGGAAATTCATGCCGAGTTGATGCAGGGCGTACGCGGCGGGCGTCTGCAGCCGGGGGAACTGCGCACGAGCCAGAACTGGATCGGACCCGCGGGATGCACGCTGACGACGGCCAGCTTCGTTCCGCCCCCGCCGCACGAGGTGCCTCAGGCGCTCGGCGACCTGGAGCGGTACCTGCACCAAGGCGATGGCCTGCCACCCCTGGTCAAGACCGCACTGGCCCATGTCCAGTTCGAGACCATTCATCCATTTCTGGACGGCAACGGCCGGGTCGGACGCTTGCTGATCACGTTCCTTTTGACGGAGCAGGGCATCCTCCACAAGCCGGTGCTCTACCTGTCGCACTATTTCAAGCAGCACCGGCAGCACTACTACGACTTGCTGCAGGCGGTGCGCGACCACGGTGCCTGGGAAGACTGGCTGCGCTTCTTTCTGCGGGGTGTCGTGCAAGTCGCAGCCGAGGCGGCAGAAACGGCACGGAAGATCCAATTGCTGCGCGAGCGCCATCGGCTGGACATCACCGAGCACCTCGGACGCAGCGCGGGGAACGGCCACCGCGTGCTCGAAGCCTTGTTCGATCGCCCCATCCTGAGCGTGGCGAACGTCGTTGCGCTGACGGGCACCACCTATGCGGCGGCCAACACCCTGGTGCGCCGCCTGGTCGAGCTCGAGGTGCTGCGGGAAATGACCGGACATGCGCGCAATCGGCGCTTCCGTTATGAGCCTTACGTCAACCTGTTCGCCAACGACCCGTTGCCGGACGATGAGCCGTCCTGACGGGCATCGATTCAATCTCTCGCCATCAGCAACTCCCGCAAGCTGCGGATTTCCAACCGCCGGAACGCCCGGTACTGGTGGGTCCGCACGGTGCTCAGCGCCACGCCGAGCTCGCGTGCCGCCTCCTTGGCGGTACGGCCGGCCATCAGCTGCCCGATGACCTCGCGCTCGCGCACGCTCAGGGTCAGCAGGCGCGAGGCAAATGCGGGCTCGACGGCGTGGCCGGCGGCCAGCGCGATGCGGCCGTGCGCGGCGGTGGCGTCGGCCAGCAGGGCCGCGTGCACCTCGAGCAGCGCGAAGTCGCGGTCGTCGAACTCGCGCTGCGCCAGGCTGCGGTAGAAGCTCACGGCCGCACGCTGGCCGGTGGGCAAGAGCAGCAGGACGGACGCGCGTTCGCGGATGCCGACGTCGCCGTAGCAGGCGGCGCGGTAGTCGGCGTCGGCCAGTTCGTCGCCGCGGTGGTGGCCCAGCCAGAGCTGCGCGCCGCGCCGCGGCCGCGGGCGGCCGGCCAGCCACACCATGTGCGGGTCGAGCAGGTCGAAGCGCTGCGCGACGTAGCGCTCGGCCGTGCGTTCGGCGGTGCTGCCGTAGCTGCTGGCGGCCGACACGGTCTCGATGCGGCCGGTGGCGCCGACCGCGAACACGGTGCAGAAGGTGACGGGCAGCACGCCGTGCATGGCCGCCAGGTAGCGGGCCGCGAGCTGGGCCGTGCCGACGCCGGCCAGCACGCCGGTGACGACTTGCGGCGCCAGTGGCTCGGCGGAGGGGCGGATGCGCCAGCGCTTCATGCAGCGCGACTCGCAGGATTCAGGGTAAACACTTCGTGAGAAGTTATGACAGTGGCACACCTCGCGCATTGGGACAATTCCGGCTGTTGCTACGACTGCTCCGCATCGCAGGCGGAACAGCTCTTCAAACAAAACGTGCCTGCAACGCCCGCTGCGTGGGCGCGAGCAGCTATCAAAAGAAGAGCAACGAGACACCCCATCGCCTTCACCCAGGACCGCCCGATGAACAGCCCCGCCGCCACCCGCCCGCCGACCGCTGCGCCATCCGCCCGAGCGGGGGACGCCGCGGGCGGTCCCGTCCCGCCGCCCGCCGCGGACGCGCTGCCGCCTTCGGTGGGCGCCTTCCACTACACGCGCTTCGCGCCACGGCTGCCCGTGCTGGCCAATGGCGTGGAAGTGCAGCGTCATCCCGTCGTGATCGCTGGCGGCGGCCCGGTCGGCATGGCCCTGGCACTGGGCCTGGCCAACCACGGCGTGCGAAGCGTGATCCTCG
>JAVHYA010000105.1 GCA_031119395.1 Pseudomonadota bacterium | reverse complement strand
TGCCGGCACAAGATCTTCAACGCCGACTTCACCATCGACGGCGTGCGCCAGGACAAGAGCCTGTTCGGCATGATCCGCCACACGCACGCCACGAACCCGCAGCACACCGTCATCGCCTACGCCGACAACGCCTCGGTGATGGAAGGCCATGCCATCGAGCGCTTCATGGCCAGATCGGCCACCGGCGCAGGCGGGGCGGGCGTACCCAGCTATCAAAAAGATAGCGCCACGCACCACGTGCTGATGAAGGTGGAGACGCACAACCACCCGACGGCGATCTCTCCCTTCCCGGGCGCGTCCACGGGGGCCGGCGGCGAGATCCGCGACGAGGGCGCCACCGGCCGCGGCTCCAAGCCCAAGGCGGGCCTGACGGGCTTCACGGTATCGAAACTCTGGGACGGCAGCTTCGGCAAGCCCGAACACATCGCCAGCCCGCTGCAGATCATGACCGAGGGCCCGCTGGGCGGCGCGGCCTTCAACAACGAATTCGGCCGGCCCAACCTGCTGGGCTACTTCCGCGAGTACGAGCAGCCGGTGGCGAGCGACGTCGACACGCTGCAGCGCGGCTACCACAAGCCCATCATGATCGCGGGCGGCCTGGGGCAGATCGACGCCATCCAGACCCGGAAGATCGCGTTCCCCGCCGGCACGCTGCTGATCCAGCTGGGCGGCCCCGGCATGCGCATCGGCATGGGCGGCGGGGCGGCCAGCTCGATGGCCACCGGTGCCAACGCGGCCGAACTGGACTTCGACTCCGTGCAGCGCGGCAACCCCGAGATCGAGCGCCGGGCGCAGGAGGTCATCAACCACTGCTGGCAGCAGGGTGCGGACAACCCGATCCTGGCGATCCACGACGTGGGCGCGGGCGGCCTGTCCAACGCCTTTCCCGAGCTGACCAACGACGCCGGCCGCGGTGCCCGCTTCGACCTGCGTGCCGTGCCGCTCGAGGAGTCGGGCCTGGCCCCCAAGGAGATCTGGAGCAACGAGAGCCAGGAGCGCTACGTGCTGGCCATCGCGCCGGAGTCGCTGGCGCAGTTCCGCGCCTTCTGCGAGCGCGAGCGCTG
The DNA here is from genome assembly GCA_031119395.1 of Pseudomonadota bacterium. Lineage (GTDB taxonomy): Bacteria > Pseudomonadota > Gammaproteobacteria > Burkholderiales > Burkholderiaceae_C > Xenophilus. The sequence continues at coordinate 11,381 of JAVHYA010000105.1, read as the reverse complement.
CCCCTTCGCGGTGGTCGGCGTGGCGACCGAGGCGCGCGAACTGAAGGTGGTCGACGCGACCGCCGGTGCCGCCGACCAGCCGGTCGACATGCCCATGGACGTGCTGCTGGGCAAGCCGCCGAAGATGCACCGCGACGTGCAGGCGATCCGCCGCCGCTTCCAGCCGCTCGAACTCACCGGCGTCGAGCTGCAGAAGGCCGCGATCGACGTGCTGTCGCACCCGACCGTGGCATCGAAGCGCTTCCTCGTCACCATCGGCGACCGCACCGTGGGCGGCCTGAGCCACCGCGACCAGATGGTGGGACCCTGGCAGGTGCCGGTGGCCGACTGCGCCGTCACGCTGGCCGACTACCAGGGCTTCGCGGGCGAGGCGATGAGCATGGGCGAGCGCACGCCGCTGGCGGCCATGGACGCCGCCGCTTCGGGCCGCATGGCCGTGGCCGAGGCCATCACCAACCTGCTCGCCGCGCCGATCGAGCTCGAGCGCGTGAAGCTCTCGGCCAACTGGATGGCCGCCTGCGGCGAGCCGGGCGAGGACGCGGCGCTCTACGAGACGGTCAAGGCCGTCGGCATGGAGCTGTGCCCCGCGCTGGGCGTGTCGATCCCCGTCGGCAAGGATTCGCTGTCCATGCGCACGCAGTGGGACGAGGGCGGCGAGAAGAAGAAGGTCATCTCCCCCGTGAGCCTGATCGTCACGGCCTTCGCCAGCCTCGACGACGTTCGGGGCACGCTCACGCCGCAGCTCGACGCGACCACCGACGACACGACCCTGGTGCTCGTCGACCTGGGGCGCGGCCAGCACCGCATGGGCGGCAGCATCCTGGCGCAGACGCTGAACCAGACCGGCGACCGCGTGCCCGACCTGGATGACCCGCAACTGCTGGTCAAGCTGGTCGACGCGGTGAACCAGCTGCGTGCCGAGGGCAAGATCCTCGCGATGCACGACCGCAGCGACGGCGGCCTGTTCGCCACCGCCGCCGAGATGGCCTTCGCCGGCCACGTGGGCGTGGCGCTGAACGTCGACCTGCTGGTCACCGAGGGCGACGGCATCTCCGACAGCCGCATGGAGACCGGCGACGCCAAGAACTGGGCGCAGCAGGTCAGCGCCCGGCGCGAGGAACTCACGCTCAAGGCCCTGTTCAGCGAGGAACTGGGCATGGTGCTGCAGGTGCGCACCGCCGAGCGCAACGAGGTCATGCAGACGCTGCGTGCGCACGGCCTGTCGGCCTTCAGCCACTTCGTCGGCAAGACGCGCCCGCAGAGCTCGCCGCTCGAGGTCGGCAAGGGCAAGCTGGAGGTGTGGCGCGACACCAAGGCCGTCTTCAGCGCCACGCTGGCCGACCTGCACCAGGTCTGGGACAGCGTGAGCTGGAGGATCTGCCGCGAGCGCGACAACCCCGAGTGCGCCGACGCCGAACACGCCGCGGCCGGCGATCCGAACGACCCCGGAGCGCACGTCCTGCTTGCGCCGGGCGCGACGGAAAACGTCGCGGCACCCTTCCTCGGCCTGGCGCGGCCCAAGGTCGCGATCCTGCGCGAGCAGGGCGTCAACTCGCACGTCGAGATGGCCTACGCCTTCACGGAGGCCGGCTTCGAGGCCTTCGACGTCCACATGACCGACCTGCAGGCCGGCCGCGCCGACCTGGCCGACTTCAAGGGCGTGGTCGCCTGCGGCGGCTTCAGCTACGGCGACACGCTGGGCGCCGGCATCGGCTGGGCCCGCAGCATCACCTTCAACCCGGTGCTGGCCGAGCAGTTCGCGCGCTTCTTCGGCCGTGCAGACACCTTCGGCCTGGGCGTGTGCAACGGCTGCCAGATGTTCGCCGAGCTGGCCGACATCATCCCGGGTGCGCAGGACTGGCCGCGCTTCACCACCAACCGCAGCGAGCGCTTCGAGGCGCGGCTGTCGATGGTCGAGGTGCTGGAATCGCCCAGCCTGTTCTTCCAGGGCATGGCGGGCAGCCGCCTGCCGATCGCGGTGGCGCACGGCGAGGGCTACGCCAACTTCAAGTACCGCGGCAACGCCGACGCCGCCATCGCGGCCATGCGCTACGTCGACAACACCGGCGCGGCGACCGAGCGCTACCCGTTCAACCCCAATGGCAGCCCGGCCGGCCTCACGGCCGTCACCACGGCCGACGGCCGCTTCACGGCCATGATGCCGCATCCGGAGCGCGTGTTCCGCAACGTGCAGATGAGCTGGACCTCGGGCGACGTGAGTGAGCTGAGCCCCTGGATGCGCCTGTGGCGCAACGCGCGCCGCTGGGTGGGCTGAACACACCCAGCGCGGGCGCAGTCCCGCGCGCCAGTGCGCAATCCGGCAAGGCGCCTGGGGTCATGCCCCGCGTGGGCGCGCGATCGGCCTAGACTCGGGCGCATGTCCCTGACGAGCAGCCTTGGCCTCCGAGCCGCCGCGCACCCCGCGCGGCGTGCCGGTGCGTGGTGGCCTGCTCCAGACGCCGCGCTTTCCTGAGCCCGGCGGCCCTTCTTCTCTCCCTTCTTCGCGCTGCGCGCACCTCCCGACCGCCGGGCCCACCGTTCGGGCCCCTGCGGGGTGCGCGCCCTTCGACGCTTCGTGCTCACGGCAAGGCCCGGGGCTTCGATCCGTCACGTGCCGTGCGGGCCCGCATGCGCCACGACCACCAGGAGCCTCATCATGACCTTCTCCGTTTCTTCTTCTTCTTCTTCTTCTTCTTCCAGCAGTTCGCTCCCGGCCCCGGAGGCGCCGCGCATCCTGACCGAACTCGACCATGCGCGCCTCACGCGCCTGCTCGCGCTGCAACCTGCCCAGCACGAGGGCCTGCAGGCGCTGCTGGACGAGGGCGAGCTGGTCGATCCGCGCGAGGTCGCGCCCGACGTGGTCACCATGAATTCGCGCGTGTGCCTGGCCGGCGAGGGCGACGACCCGGCCGGCCAGGAACTGACCCTGAGCTACCCCCTGCAGGCGCGCCCCTCGGACGCGCAGGTGTCCGTGCTGTCGCCGGTGGGTGCCAGCCTGCTGGGCGCCCGCGTGGGCCAGACGGTGCGCTGGCGCCAGCCCGACGGCGCCTCGCGCACGGCGCGCATCGTGGCGCTGGCCTATCAGCCCGAGGCGGCGGGCGACTACCTGCGCTAGCAGCCGGCGGCCCCCCAAAAGAAAAGCGGCCCGAAGGCCGCTCTCGTCGGTGGGGCGCAGGCCCCGCGCCGGTCCTTACTCGACCTTGGCCTTCTCGCGCAGCGACTGCTGGTATTCCTGCAGCTTCTGCTGCTGCAACTGCTGTGCGAGCTGCGGCTTGATCTCTTCGAGCTTGGGGAAGGACTGTTCGCGCACGTCGTCCAGGCGGATCACGTGCCAGCCGAATTCCGACTTGACGGGCACCTGCGTGGTCTCGCCCTTCTTGAGCTTGATCATGGCCTGCGAGAACTCGGGCACCAGGCCGGCGGGGTTGGTCCAGTCGAGGTCGCCGCCATTGGCGCCCGAGCCCGGGTCCTTCGACAGCTTCTTGGCCAGGTCCTCGAACTTGGCGCCCTTCTTCAGGTCGGCGATGACCTTCTTGGCCTCGTCCTCGGTGGCGACCAGGATGTGGCGGGCCTTGTATTCCTTGCCGCTGTTGGCCGCGACGAGCTTGTCGTAGGCGGCCTTGATGTCGGCGTCGCTCACCGGATTGGCCTTGCGGTAGTCCTCGAAGAGCTGGCGGATCAGGATGGCCTGGCGCGCCAGTTCCATCTGGGCCTTGAAGTCGTCGGTGGCGTCCAGGCCCTTCTTCTGGGCTTCCTGCATGAAGACTTCACGCGCGATGACTTCCTCGCGCAGCTGGCTCTGCATTTCGGGCGTCACCGGGCGGCCGGCGGCGGCGAGCTGCTGTGCCAGCATGTCCATGCGCGCCTTCGGCACGGGCTTGCCGTTGACGATCGCGGCGTTCTGCGCGAAGGCAGGCACCGCACCCAGCAGCGCGGCGGCCGCGACAGCTTGCAGGAGTTGTTTTTTCATGAAGGCAGACCTCGGGAACAGGAAGGCGCGTTGAACGTGCGACGCGATGAACGGAGGGACGAAGGCGGGGGAGGGAAGTGCCGCCGTGGGATCCGGCGATCAGGACGGCTCAGAGCGTCTCGATGGCGATGGCGTGGAGGCCACGGGGGACAAAAACCTGCAGCGGATCATACACAAGCCGATGTCGCGCCACCCGCGACAGTCCCGTGAACCGGGGGGAGGCCACGCGCACCCGGAAGTGCGTGCCGTAGCCGGCCGGGCCGGCACCCGCATGGCCCGCGTGGGCCGCGCTCTCGTCGATCACTTCGAGCACCGTGGGCGCGAGCGCGGTGCGCAGCGCCGCTTCGAGTTCCCCGGCGGTGGGCGGGCTCGTCACGCCGGCGCTCATTTGGCGGCGGACTCGTCCGACTTCAGGTGCGGCGCGATGTACAGGCCCTGCGCCACCAGGAAGGCGATCGGGAACACGTAGCCCCAGAGCTTGAAGTTCACCCACGCGTCGGTGCTGAAGTACAGCGCCACGTAGGCGTTGATGGCGGCCATGAACACGCAGTAGGCGATCCAGGCCACGTTCAGCTGGTTCCAGATGCGCTCGGGCAGCTGCAGCTGGCTGCCCAGCAGCATCTTGAGGAAGTTCTTGCGCATCGCCCACAGCGCCACCGCGAGCGCGACCGCCATGGCGCCGTAGAGCACCGTCGGCTTCCACTTGATGAAGCGGTCGTCGTGCAGCACCAGGGTGAGCGTGCCGAAGATGAGGATCAGCGCCAGCGTCGCCTTCTGCATCGGCTGCAGGCGCTTCTCGGTCGCGTAGACGATGGCCATCTGCACCACCGTGCCCGCCATCAGCACCCCCGTCGCCACATAGATGCCGTAGAGCTTGAAGGCGCCGAAGAACAGCAGGATCGGGAAGAAGTCGAGCAGCAGTTTCATTGTTCCGGTTCGAAGTCCAGCGAGGCGGAGTTCATGCAGTAGCGCAGGCCCGTGGGCGCCGGGCCGTCCGGGAACACGTGCCCCAGGTGCGCGCCGCAATTGGAACAGACCGTCTCGGTGCGCACCATGCCGTGCGAGCGGTCGACGATCTCGGTGATCGCGCCGGGCTCGGCCGCTTCCGAGAAGCTGGGCCAGCCGCAGCCGGCGTCGAACTTGGTGGCCGAGTCGAAGAGCTTGGCGCCGCAGCAGATGCAGTGGTAGCTGCCGTCGGCCCAGTGGGCCTCGTACTTGCCGGTGAAGGGGCGCTCGGTGGCGGCATGGCGCGTCACCTCGAAGGCCGCGCGCTCGGCGCCCTTTTCGGCCAGCACGGCCTTCCATTCGGCGTCGGTCTTCTGGATCTTGGGAGTGGTCATGAGGAGCAGCTGATTTCGATCGTGGAAGCCCAGTCGGGCGGGAAGCCGGCCATCGCGTCCATGCCGGGATGGTCGTCATATGGGGCCTGCATGAGCGCCAGCAAGCGCGAGACCCCGGAGAAGTCCTTGCGCTGGGCCTGTTCGATGGCCTCCTGGGCCAGGTGGTTCCGCAGCACGAACTTCGGGTTGGCCTTGAGCATCGAATCGGGCTCCAGCGCCCGTGGTTCCTGCGTGAGGCGCTCCGAAAACGATAGCATCCAGGCATCGAATCCGGCGCTGTCGAGGAACAGGTCGCGCACTGGCGCGAGTTCCCCGCCGGCGCGGTGCTCGGCCAGGCGGCGCCAGAAGATGGGCCAGTCGACGCGGCCGGCGGCCAGCAGGCGCAGCAAGGCCTCGACCAGCGCCAGGTCGTCCGGCCGGGCCTCGTGCAGCCCCAGCTTGGTGCGCATGCGGGCCTCGAATTCGGCCGGGAACACCGTGCGGTACGAGGCGAGGGCGGCCATCGCGCGTTCTTCCTCGCCGATCAGCGGCAGCAGCGCCTGCGCCAGGCAGAACAGGTTCCAGTAGGCCACGTTGGGCTGCTGGTTGAAGGCGTAGCGGCCCGAGGTGTCGCTGTGGTTGCAGATGTGGCCGGGGTCGAAGGCGTCGAGGAACTGGAAGGGGCCGTAGTCGATGGTCAGGCCCAGGATGCTCATGTTGTCCGTGTTCATCACGCCGTGGCAGAAGCCCGCTGCCTGCCACTGCGCCATCAGTGCCGCGGTGCGCTCGCTCACGGCGTTGAGCAGGCTCGCATAGGCGTTGCCATCGAAGCGGGCGTCGTCCCGGCAGCCGGGATAGAAGCGGTCGATCACGAAGTCCGCCAGCGCGCGCAGCTCCTCGTGCTGGCCGCGGGCCGCGAAGTGCTCGAAGTGCCCGAAGCGGATGAAGCTGGGTGCGACCCGGGTGACCACGGCGGCGGTTTCGAGCGTTTCGCGCCGCACCGGCGCGTCGGAGCCGGTGACGCACAGGGCCCGCGTGGTCGGGATGCCCAGGCCGTGCATCGCTTCGCTGGCCAGGAATTCGCGGATGCTCGAGCGCAGCACGGCACGCCCGTCGCCGCCCCGGGAGTAGGGCGTGCGGCCGGCGCCCTTGAGCTGCACTTCGAGCCCGCCGGCCGTCTCGCCCAGCAGGATGGCGCGGCCGTCGCCCAGCTGTCCCGCCCACACCCCGAACTGGTGGCCGCTGTAGACGGTGGCCAGCGGCCGGGTGCCTGCCGCGGGCAGGCTGCCCGTGAGCGCCTGCAGTGCGCCGGGCGTGCGCCAGTCGGCGGGCAGCCCCAGCCAACGCGCCACGGCGTCGCTGTGCCCGACCCAATAGGGCTCGGGCAGCGGGGTCGGGTTCAGGTGGGTGAAGAAGGCGGGCCCCAGCGACTCGAAGCCGGGCTTCCAGTGCAGGCCCAGGTCGGCGGACGTGGTGTCCTCGGCGGTCAGGCTCATGCCCCGATTGTCGGGCCGCGGGTGTAACCCCGGGCGCAGCGGGCCATCCCGGCCGAGGCTCAGCGCGCGACGGCCGGGGCGGCCCAGATGCGTGCGCGGTACTGGGCCGGCGGCACGCCGAACCAGCGCTTGCAGGCGCGGAAGAAATTGCTCGTGTCGACGAAGCCGAGCCGGTCGGCCACGTCGGTCAGGCTGTGTCGGTCCTCGGCCAGGTACTGCTGCGCCAGTTCGCGGCGCGTGCGCTCCAGCAGCGACTGGAAGGACACCGCCTCTTCCTGCAGCCGCCGCTGCAGCGTGCGGTCGGCCAGGCCGAGGCCGGAGGCGACGTCCTGCCGGCGCGGCTCGCCGTGCGGCAGGCGGCGCGCGATCTCGGCGCACACCAGCGTGGCGGTGGTGGTCTGGCCCAGCTCGTCCAGCTGCGCATCGAGCAGCGCGTCGTGCATGCGGCCCAGCTCGGGATGGTGCGTGGGCAGGGGCAGCGCCAGGCAGGCGCTGGACACCAGCATGCGGTTGGCCGACGCGTGGAAGCGCAGCTCGCAGCCATAGGCTTCGCGGTGCGGGCGGTCGTCGGCCGGCGGCGGGTAGACGAACTCCATCGCCAGCGGCTCGACCGCGCGCCGCGTGAGCCAGCGGCACTGCATGAGCACCGTGAGCAGCGCATGCTCGAGCCGCTGGCGCGGGATGGGCAGCCGCCCGCCGGTGTGCTCCATGACCAGCCAGCAGCCGCGCGGGTCGGGCTGCATCGAGAAGGCGGTGCAGTCGGAGATGACGGGCATGTAGCGCACCAGGCGTTCCAGGCCGCCGCGCAGGTCCGCGCTGCAGGCCATCGCGTGCCCCACGGTGCTGGTGTTGCTGTGCGTGTCGGCCAGTTCGCGCTCCAGCCCCAGCGTGGGCCGGCCCGCGCGCGCAACCGCCAGCTGCCACAGCACGGTGATCTCGTCGACCGGGATGCGCGTGTTCTGCCGGTGCAGCGATTCGGGGTCGAAACCCGCGTCGCGCAGCAGTGCCGGCACCGCCAGGCCCTCGGCCTCGAACATCGACAACAGGCCGATCAGCCAGGCGGCGGAACTGGTGCGCTCCTCGGGGTGCGGCAGGCCGGTGGCGCGGCGGCGCGGCCGGTGGGTCGGGAGGGCGGGGGAAGTCACTCGATTGGCGCGCTTCGGATAGTGGTCGGCCCGGGGGCGGACCCTAGGATTCGGCGGTTGCCGGAGAAGCAGCAAGCATGGGCGCAGGGCGCCGATGCGTGAATTCCGATTAACCCGGTATGGAGACAGAACGCATGCACGACAGCAGAACGCCGACGGGATCCGCGGCGGTGCCTTTCCATTCGATCGCCATCGCGGTGCGCGGCCTGGCCGTCGCGGCGGTGGCGTCCACCGGCCTCGTGCTGGCCGGCTGCGGCGGCGGTTCGTCGGGCTCGCCCGGCGTGTTCCTGCCGGTGCCGCCCGCACCTCCTGCGGCGCCCACGCCCCCGCCGCCTCCGCCGCCGCCTCCCGCTCCCGCGCCCGCTCCCGCTCCCGCGCCGGACGGCCCGCTGGTGCGGCAGACCGCCGCCGGCAAGGTCGAGGGCGTGGACGACAGTGCCGGCACCGGCACCTGGTCCTGGAAGGGCGTGCCCTTCGCCAAGCCGCCTGTCGGCGACCTGCGCTGGGCGCCACCGGCCGATCCCGTGCCGTGGGACGGCGTGCGCGCCGCCACGCAGTTCGGCCCCAGCTGCGCGCAGGGTGGACGCTTCTTCAGCCCGGCGCCGGGCGGTGCACCCTACGGCCTGGCGGTGCGCGAAGGCTTCGGCAAGCCGGTGGGCGAGGAGGACTGCCTCACGCTCAACGTCTGGCGGCCCGCCAACACCGACGAGAAGCTGCCGGTGATCGTGTTCATCTACGGCGGCAGCAACATTTCGGGCTACACCGCCGACCCGAGCTACGACGGCGCCCAGCTGGCCAAGCGGGCCAACGCGGTGGTGGTCACCGTCAACTACCGGCTCGGCTTCCTCGGCTGGCTCGACCTGCCGCAGCTCAAGACCGGCGAGCCGAAGAACGACTCGGGCAACTTCGCGCTGCTCGACCAGATGCAGGCGCTGAAGTTCGTCCAGTCCAGCATCGGTGCCTTCGGCGGCGACGCCGCCAACGTCACGGTGATGGGCCAGTCGGCGGGTGCCGTCAACACCTGGGCGCTGGTCACCTCGCCCGCGGCGGCCGGCCTGCTGCACAAGGCCGTGCCGATGAGCGGGGGCATCGCCTTCTCGTCCCGCGCCACTGCGCAGACCTACGCCAAGGCGCTGGTCAACGCGATCGTCGTCGCCGACGGCAAGGCCACCGACACCCCCTCGGCCGCCGCCTGGCTCGCCGGCCAGACCGACGCGCAGGTGGCGAGCTATCTGCGCAGCCTGCCGGCCGACAAGCTGTTGACCACCATGCTGGCGAACCCGCAGCTGGGCAATTCGCCGGCACCGATCGAGGACGGCACGGTGCTGCCGGTGAACTCGCGCGCCGCGGTGGCCGCCGGCACCTTCAACAAGGTGCCGATGCTGGTGGGCAACACGCGCGACGAAGGCACGCTGTTCGGCGGCCTCTTCGGCCTGTACACGGGCAGCGGCATCCCGGGCTTCAAGCCGAACGACTACGACCGCTTCGGCCTGCAGTTCGGCTTCGACCCCGATGCGGCGCCCAGCCTCACGGAGGCCGACCTCATCAACTCGGCCTACCTGCCGGTCAACACGCCGCAGACCGGGTGGAAGGCCGTGTCGGACCTGGTCACGCAGTCGATCTTCCTCAACGGCCTGTCGGCCCAGATCGACTCGGTCGCCGCCCAGCTGCCGACGAAGACCTGGTACTACCGCTTCGACTGGAGCCAGGAGGCGGCGCCCTTCAACACCGTCTACGGCGCGACGCACGGCATGGACACCGTGTTCTTCTTCCACAACTTCGGCACCAACGTGTTCTCCTTCGCCTACGGCGAGGCGAACCGGCCGGGGCGCGAGGCGCTGTCGGACGCGATGGTCGGCAGCCTTGCCGCCTTCGCGCGCACGGGGGATCCGAACCATCCCGGCCTGGGCGTCACCTGGCCGAACTGGCCGCGCCGGATCGTGTTCGACGCCAGCAAGACGCAACTGCAGAACAGCGCGCCTTGAATCGGGTGGGGCGATGGGCGATCGGACGTGGGCGAATGCCCCCGGATTGCGGGCAATCCCGCCTGCGGGCGCGCAGGGCGGTGCGTGATACTCGCCCCCGATCCGTTTCCCATCGATTTTCCCAATCACCCGAGGAGCCTTCCCCATGCTGGGTTTGATGCAAGACCGCCCGCTCTTGATCTCCAACCTGATCGAGTTCGTCGACCGCCACAACGGCGATGCCGAGATCGTCTCGCGCCGCGTCGAGGGCGACATCCACCGCTACACCTGGCGCGACTGCGCCGCGCGCTCACGCCAGGTGGCCAACGCGCTGGACGGCGAGAAGCTGCTCTTCTCGGACCGCGTCGCCACCCTGGCCTGGAACGGCTACCGCCACCTGGAGCTGTACTACGGCGTGAGCGGCTCGGGCCGGGTGCTGCACACCATCAACCCGCGCCTGCACCCGGACCAGATCGCGTGGATCGCCAACCATGCCGAGGACCAGGTCCTGTGCTTCGACCTGAGCTTCCTGCCGCTGGTGCAGGCGGTGCACGCGCGCTGCCCGACGATCCGCAAGTACGTGGCCCTGTGCGATGCCGACAGGCTGCCGGCCGACAGCGGCATCCCCCACCTGGTGAGCTACGAGGCCTGGATCGCCGACCAGCCCGCCGCCTACGACTGGCCGGTGTTCGACGAGAACTCGGCCTCGAGCATGTGCTACACGAGCGGCACCACCGGCAACCCGAAGGCCGCGCTGTACAGCCACCGCTCGACCACGCTGCACGCCTACGCGGCCGCGCTGCCCGACGTGATGCGCCTGTCGGCGCGCGACTCGGTCCTGCCCGTGGTGCCGATGTTCCACGTCAATGCCTGGGGCATCCCGTACTCGGCGGCGCTGGTGGGCTGCAAGCTGGTGTTTCCGGGGCCGGCGCTGGACGGCAAGTCGGTCTACGAGCTCATCGAGGGCGAGAAGGTCACCTTCGCCGCCGGCGTGCCCACCGTGTGGCAGATGCTGCTGGGCCACATGCAGGCCGGCGATCTGAAGTTCTCGAAACTCAATCGCACGGTCATCGGCGGCTCGGCCTGCCCGCCGGCCATGATCCGCGCCTTCCAGGACCTGTACGGCGTGGAAGTGCTGCACGCCTGGGGCATGACCGAGATGAGCCCGCTGGGCACGCTGTGCACGCTCAAGAACAAGCACGACGCGCTGGACGAGGACGCCCGCCTGGCCATCCGCATGAAGCAGGGCCGCGCGATCTTCGGCGTCGACATGAAGATCGTCGACGGCGACGGCAACGAACTGCCCTGGGACGGCAAGGCCTACGGCGACCTGCTGGTCAAAGGCCCCTGGATCGTCAAGGAGTACTTCAAGGGCGAGGGCGGCGACCCGCTGGTGAAGGACGCCCGGGGCGACGGCTGGTTCCCCACCGGTGACGTGGCGACCATCGACGCCGAGGGCTACCTGCAGATCACCGACCGCAGCAAGG
>JAVHYA010000045.1 GCA_031119395.1 Pseudomonadota bacterium | reverse complement strand
GATCTGCGCAGGCGCCGGCGGTGTGCCCACCGCCACGGCGACGGGGGGCGCGGCCACGGGCGCTGGCGTGGCCGGCCCGGCATCGGGCAGGGGGCGCGCATGTTGCCAGCCCGCCCAGGCCAGCAGGCCGGCCACGGCGGTGGCGGCGCCCAGGAACCCGACCGTGCGGCGGTGCGGACTGCGCCCGGCAGCCGCCGGCGTGCCGCCGAGCTCGGCCAGCACGCGGGTGGAAGTCGACGCGGGGCCGGTGCCGCCCGACAGGTGCGGTGCCGACATCAAGCTGGGGCGCGCCGTGGCGCCCGTTGGGGGTTGTTTCTCGTTCATGTCCCGCCCTGATGAATGTCGCGCGTGCCCGATCGGGTCTTCGGCGCGGTGTGACAGCGCGCGCAGGTTAGCACTGTTGGCGTGGCGACCGGCGAACGGGCGCCCCGGCACCGGCGCCTGGCGCGTCCCGGGCCGAAGCCTCCCTAGAATCGCGCGCCGTTGGCCTTCCATCGGGCTGTCCGTGTTCCTCGTCGCTCTCTTCGCCTACTTCCTGCTCGCCGTGTTCGCGCTCGCGCTGGGCCTGTTTCCGGCATTCCGGCAGCGCGTGTTCGGCACCGTGGCACGGGTGTGGCAGGGTGGCTGTGCAAGGTGGCGCCGATGGCGCCAGGGCTCGGCACGGATGGCCGCCGGCTCCGCGCGTTCCGTGAAGCAGGCCGGCGCGGGCTTCGGGCGTTTCGTGGTCGAGCAGCGCGTGCTGTGGGCCGGTGCCGCGGGCTTGATGGCGGCCGGCGTGCTGCTCGGCGTGCTCTTCGGGCGCGGAAACATCCTCTTCTTTGAGGATGCTTCGCGCGACGTCGATGCCAAGGTGGATGCGCTGCTCAAGGGTGAGCAGCTCGTGCCGCCGCCGCCATTGCCGCCGGAGGTCTTCGCGACGGCCGAGGTGGAGCAGGTGCGCCCGCTCACCAAGGAAGGCAGCCGCGACTGGGGCGCGCTGGACGTGGATTTCCGCAACCGGCTGCTCGTGGTCTACAAGCTGATGAAGGAGCGCCATGGCTACGACCTCGCGCTGCTCGAGGGCTACCGCAGCCCCGAGCGCCAGGCGCGCCTGGCGGCGCTGGGCGGCCACGTGACGCAGGCCAAGGCCAACCAGAGCTACCACCAGTACGGCCTCGCGGCCGACAACGCCTTCTACCGCGAGGGCAGGCTGGTCATCTCCGAGAAGGACCCCTGGGCGATGGAAGGCTATCGCCTGTACGGCGAAGTGGCCGAGTCGCTGGGCCTGGTGTGGGGCGGGCGCTGGTCCTTCAAGGACTACGGCCATGTGGAATATCGCAAGCCGGGCTTCAGGTTGCCGCGCGACTGAGTGAGAGAATGCGCGCGTCCGCCCCCCTGGAGGCCGGACGCTCAGGGAGAGGACACCATGAAACGATTCGGCCGCCCGCTCGGGCTTGCCATGGGTGCCGCCGGCACCGACCCGCGCCGCCGCGGCGCGGACGCCGTCGACCATCGAGCGCAGACGCAGCGCATCTCGACCCGCGGCACGCCGTCGCTGCGGGCTGCACCGATCCCCCTTTCCTGAACGCACGGCATGTGCCCGTGCAGGCAGCCATGGCCGCGGCGTCGGCCGGCTGTCCGGCGGGCGGTGCCTGAACCGACGTGCCAGCCATGCGGCGATTCATTGCCTTCCTCATCCATCCCACCACCCTGGTGATCGTGGGCGCCCTGGCCATGGGCGCCTTCCTGCTGCTGGGCGCCCGGACGCTGGAGCTCGGCCTGGCCTGGGCGGTCGCCGTGTTCGCGCTGCTGGTGCTCCTGGGCCTGGCCGTGTGGGCGGTGCGCCGCTGGCGTCGCCGTGCTGCCAACCGCCGCCTGGGCGACATGCTCGAAGACCAGGCCGAGAGCGCCGCGCAGGCCGCTGCCGGCCCCGCCGCCGACCCGGCGCGCAAGGCCGAGGTGGAAGAGCTGCGCAAGCGCATGGTCGAGGCCGTCAGGACCATCAAGACGTCGAAGATCGGCCAGCTCTCGGGCAACGAAGCCTTGTACGAGCTGCCCTGGTACATGGTCATCGGCAACCCGGCGGCGGGCAAGAGCACGGCGATCCTCAATTCGGGCCTGCAGTTCCCCTTTGCCGACAGGGGCGGCAGCGCGGTGATCCAGGGCATCGGCGGCACGCGCAACTGCGACTGGTTCTTCACCACCGAGGGCATCCTGCTCGACACGGCCGGCCGCTACTCGGTGCAGGAGGAGGACCGCAAGGAGTGGTTCGGCTTCCTCGACCTGCTGAAGCGATACCGGCCCAAGGCGCCCATCAACGGCATCATCGTCACGGCCAGCATCCCCGAGCTGATGGACAACCCGCCGCAGTTCGCGATCAACCTGGCCAAGAACCTGCGCCAGCGCGTGCAGGAGCTCACCGAGCGGCTGGAGATCTTCGCGCCGGTGTACGTGATGTTCACCAAGGCGGACCGCATCACCGGCTTCGCCGAGTTCTTCGGCGACAGCGTGAAGGCCGAGCGCGACCGGGTGTGGGGCGCCTCGCTGCCCTACGAGCCCGACGAGAAGCAGGACGCGGTGGCGCTGTTCGACCGGCGCTTCGACGAGCTCTACACCGGCTTGAAGGAGATCAGCGTCGCGCACATCGCGACCCACCGCGCGGCCAACCCGTCGCCGGAGCTGATGATCTTTCCGCTCGAGTTCGCGGGCATCAAGCCGGCATTGCGGGTCTTCCTAGCCACCCTGTTCGAGAGCAATCCCTTCCAGTACAAGCCGGTGTTCCGCGGCTTCTACTTCACGAGTGCGCTGCAGGAAGGCACCGTGCGCAGCCTCTCGACCGAGCGCATCGCCGCGCGCTTCGGCCTGACGCTCAGCCCGGCCAACCGGGAGGCGCGCGAGATCTACTCGCAGAACGGCTTCTTCCTGCGCGACCTGTTCTCCAAGGTCGTGTTCGCCGACCGCAGGACCGTGCGGCAGTTCGCGAGCCCGGTGAAGACGCGGCTGCGCTACCTGGGCTTCTTCGGTTTCGTCGCGCTCCTGGCGCTGGCGCTGGGCGGATGGACCTGGTCGTACCTGGGCAACCGGCAGCTCGTCGCCAACGTCGAGGCCGACCTGCAGAAGGTGGTGAAGCTGCAGTCCGGCGGAGCCGGCCTGAAGCCCCGCTTCGAGGCACTGAACATCCTGCAGGACCGCATCGAGCAGCTGCACAGGTTCCGCGAAGACCGGCCCCTGGCGCTGGCGCTGGGCCTCTACCAGGGCAACCAGCTCGAGGACAAGCTGGTGGCCGAGTACTACGGCGGCGTCAAGCAACTGATGCTGGCGCCGGTCGCAGGCAGCCTGCAGGCCTTCCTCAAGGAGGTCAACGCGAAGCCCGAGCAGCTCAAGCCGCTCACGGTGACGGCGAGCGGCGCCAGTGCAGCGCCGGCCGCTTCGGCGCCGGCCAGCGGCGGGCTGTACGCGGGCGCGTCGCCCGCCGACGTGCAGGACGCCTACAACGCCCTCAAGACCTACCTCATGCTGTCGGACAAGCGGCACCTCGAAGCGGCCCACCTGACCGACCAGCTGCCGCGCTTCTGGCGGGGCTGGCTGGAGTCGCAGCGCGGCGACATGACGCGCCAGGAAGTGATCCGCGACGCCGAGCGCATGATCGGCTTCTACCTCAGCCGCGTGGGCGACGACAACTGGCCCGTGCTCGCCGACAGCAACCTCGCGCTGGTCGAGCAGACGCGCGACAACCTGCGCCGCGTGGTGCGCGGCATGCCGGCACGCGAGCGGGTCTACGCCGACATCAAGGCGCGTGCGTCGACCCGCTTCGCACCGATGACGGTGGCGCGCATCCTGGGCACGGGCGGTGCCGAAGCCGAGAGCGTGGTGGCGGGCAGCACCGTGATCTCGGGCGCCTTCACGCGCGAGGCCTGGCAGGACTACGTCGACCAGGCGATCCGCGATGCCGCCAACAAGGAGAGCAACACCAAGGACTGGGTGCTCAACGTGGCGGCCAACGACGACCTCACCCTCGAAGGCAGCCCCGAGCAGATCCGCAAGACGCTGGTCACCCTGTACAAGCTCGAGTACGCGCGCGAGTGGCAGCGTTTCGTGCAGGGCATCGCGGTGCGCGACATGGGCAGCTTCGACAAGGCCGTCGACGCGATGAACCAGCTGGGCGATCCGCAGAACTCGCCCATCCGCAAGGTGCTCGACACGGTCTACCAGCAGACCTCGTGGGACAACCCCACTGCGGTCAATGCCGGGCTGCAGAAGGCCGGCAGCGGCGCCGTCAACTGGGTCAAGCGACTGTTCAGCGGCGCTGCGCCGTCGGGCGTGAACGTCAACGTGAACGTCGACGCCAGCACCGTCGGCGCGCTCGAGGTGCCGATGGGGCCGGTGGGCAAGGACTTCGCCGGCGTGGCGCGCCTGGTGGTCGAGCGCGACAACAACTCGCTCCTGCGCGCCTACCTGCAGCAGCTGTCGAAACTGCGCACCCGCTTCAACCAGATCAAGAACCAGGGCGACCCCGGCCCCGGCGCTCGCCTCCTGATGCAGCAGACGCTCGACGGCAACGGCTCCGAGCTGGCCGACGCGCTGAAGTATGTGGACGAGCAGATGCTCACCGGCATGGACGCCGCACAGCGCCAGGCCCTGCGGCCGCTGCTGGTGCGGCCGCTGGTGCAGGCCTACGCGGTCGTGCTGCAGCCCACGGCGGCCGAGCTCAACAAGGTCTGGAATGCGCAGGTGGTGCAGCTGTTCCAGCAGTCGCTCGCCGCCAAGTACCCCTTCTCGCCGACCGCCAGGATCGAGGCCGCGCCGTCCGAGATCGCCCAGGTCTTCGGCCCCGAGGGCGCCATCAGCAAGTACGTGACGGCGACCATGGGGCCGCTGGTCATCCGCCGCGGCGACCTTCTCTCCGCGCGCGCCTGGGGCGACCAGAGCCTGCAGCTGGGCCAGGAGTTCGTGACCGGCTTCGCCCAGTGGGTGGCGCCGCTGCAGGGTGGGGCGGCCAGCGGCGGCGGTGCGGGCGGGCAGCCGCAGACGCTGTTCCAGATCCTCCCGCAGCCGGTGTCGGGCCTGACGGAGTACCTGGTCGAGATCGACGGCCAGCAACTGCGCTACCGCAACACGCCGCCGCAGTGGACCAACTTCGTGTGGCCCAACGCCCAGGGATCGCCCGGCGCGCGCATCACGGCCACGACCTTCGACGGCCGGACCGTGGAGCTCATCAACGAGCCCGGCAACTTCGGCCTGGAGCGCCTGCTCAACACCGCCCAGCGCACGCGCCAGCCCGATGGCAGCTTCGAGCTGCAGTGGGTGCGCGAGGGCGTGAACGTGACGGTGCGCCTGCGCGTGGTGCAGAGCGCCCAGGCCGGGGCCGGCGATTCGCCGCAGGGCAGGGGCCTGCGCGGCGTGACGCTGCCCGCGGCGGTGGCCCAGGCCCCGGCGGCCGCGGCGGCGCCGGCCGCGCCCGGGAGCAAGCCATGAGCGCGCCGCAGGTCCAGATGCAGCGGCCGTCGTACTTCGGCAAGCTGCCGTCGCGCGGCGACTTCGTGAAGGGCCAGTACAACCCGCAGTTGCTCAAGGCCCTCGACGAATGGCTGTCCCAGGCCATGGCATTGCTGGCCGAGGATCCGCGCTGGAAGCTCATCTACGACGCGGCCCCGCCGCTTCATTTCGCCTGCCTCGGCTCGCGCAGCCGGCTGGCGATCGCCGGCCACCTGCGGCCCAGCCACGACGAGGCCTCGCGGCGCTACCCCTTCCTGGCCGCCGTGCCGATCGAGGCCGAGGCGGCCCTCGACTTCCTGGTCGGCGCGCCGGCGCTGCTGGGCGATTGCTGGCAGCATCTGGCCGGCACCGTCGCCCAGCTGGCCGCCTCGACGGAGCCCGATGCGCCGCTGCGCGGCCTGGAGAACTGGTCACCCGCCATTCCCTCGGCCTTCCGCGGGTCCGTGCAGGCCGCGAGCTACGACGCCTTCCTGCAGGGCTACAGCCTGCTGCGGGTCGAGCAGATGCTGGCCTTCGCCGGCCACCGCGTGTCGCTGCGGCGCGCCATCCTCGCGCTGGGCATGCTGCTGCAACCGGTCATGGGAAGCTCGGTCCCGCACCTCGAGAAGGGCCTGACCCTGCCTTTGCCGAGCGACCCGGCCTGCCGCGAACTGGTGGCCACCTTCTGGCTGGACCTGGTCTCGCAGTTCTTCGCCAGGGCCGACCTGGAGCTGCTGGTGTGCATCGGCGACGTCCACGGTCGGCCGCGCCTGGTCATCGGATTCAACGGCCTGTCGCCGCGCAGCCTGCAGGGCGTGATCCATCCGCAGGTCTATGCCGAGCAGAACATCGAGGTCGACAACGCCGAGTGGGTGGAGGAGAGCATCCACAGCAACTACGCGCTGTACAAGCTGGTGAGCTATCTCGACCAGCCGCAGTTGCCGCTCGCGATCGTGCTGGGCACGTTCCGCGAAGTTTTCATCGGGGAGTGAGATGCTGGCCTTTCGACGTGCGCTTCCATTCGCGCTGCTTTCCATGGCCCTGGCGGCCATGCTGCCGGTCGCGGCGCAACCCGCGCCGGCGGCGGTGGTCAACGAGGCGGGCAGTGCGCCCCGGGGCGAGCCCGTGGTGGCCGGCGGCCAGGTGCCGGACGAGGCCACCCGCGTGGCGGTGATCACCGCGCTGCGCAACATCTACGGCCCGGCCCACGTGATCGACAAGATCGAGGTGGACGGCGGCGTGGCGGCGCCGGCCAACTGGTCGGCCAACGTGCAGAAGCTGATCACGCCGGCCCTCAAGGACATCCGCCGTGGCCAGATTGCCATCGACGGCACGCAGATGGCCGTGACCGGCGAAGTCGGCAACGAGGGCCTGCGCACCAGGATCGTCAGCGACATGGCTGCCGCGCTCAACCCCACCTACACGATCCGCAACGGGCTGCGCGTGCCGGTCTCGGAGCAGATCATGGTCGACCAGGCGCTGGCCAACCGCATCGTCGAGTTCGAGGTCGGCAGCGCGACGCTCACGGCGAAGGGCCGGGCCATCCTGGACGAGATGGCGCCCACCCTCCTCAAGCTCACCAACAAGTCGGTCGCCATCATCGGCCACACCGACAACGCAGGCAGCCGCGGCGCCAACCTCGCGCTCAGCCAGGCGCGGGCCGACAGCGTCAAGGGCTACCTCGTGAACAAGGGCATCGATCCGGCCACGCTGGCCACCAGTGGTGCCGGGCCGGACCAGCCCGTGGCGTCCAACGACTCGGCCGACGGCCGCTCGCGCAACCGACGGATCGAGTTCCGCGTCGGGCGGAACTAGGCGTTCTCAGGGCGCCTCGGCCAGCCCGGGTTCCGCTGCCGAGGATGGCAGGGATCGCGTCGTGCCGTGCACACGGCCCAGGGGACGCAGGGGCTGCGGCAGCCCGAGCGCGCGGGCGCGCAGTTGCCCGCAGCCGCCATCGATGTCCTGCCCGGCCGAATCGCGCAGCTTGGTGAGGATGCCGCGCTCGTGCAGGGCGCGTGCGAACGCACGGCAGCGCTCCCAGCTCGGCCGGCCGAAGCCGGCGCCCTCGACGTCATTGAAAGGGATGACGTTGAGCACGCCGTATTTCCCCTTCAGCAGCCGCACGAGCGCGTCGAGTTCTGCCTCGCTGTCATTGACGCCGTCCAGCAAGGTCCACTGGTACTGGACCGGGTATCCGGTCGCGCGGGCATAGCCTTCCGCGGCAGCCACCAGTTCCTCGGGGTTCATGTCCGGCGCACGCGGCAGCAGTTCGCGGCGCAGGCCGGCGCGCGTGGTGTGCAGCGACAGCGCAAGGGCCGGCCGCACCTGCTGCCGATGCAGGCGCTCGAAGGCGCGGGGATCGCCAACGGTCGAGAAGACGAGGTTCTTGTGGCCCACGTTGCCCACGGTGCCGAGGAAGTCGATGGCCTCCAGCACGTTGTCCAGGTTGTGGGCCGGTTCCCCCATGCCCATGAACACGACCTTGCGCACCGGCCGCCGCGCACGCGCGAGCGCCACCTGCGCCACGATCTCGGCACTGCCGACCTGGCGCAGCAGCCCGTCGCGGCCGGTCATGCAGAAGCGGCAGCCGACCGCGCAGCCGACCTGCGTCGACACGCACAGCCCATCGCGCGGCAGCAGCACGCTTTCCACGGCCTGCCCGTCGGCCAGCGCCACCAGCAGGCGCTCCGAGCCATCGGCGCCGGCGTGGGCCGTGCGCAGCCGCGCCAGGCCCGCGAGCTCGGCCTCGATGCCGGGCAGGGCGGCCAGCAGGGGTGCAGGGAAGAAGGTCGACGGCCGTCGGCGGCCACTCTCGCGCGCCAGCGCGTGCGACCAGGCGCGCAGGATGCGCTGCTCGTGGCTGGGGCCGGCCCCCGCGTCGCGCAGGCGCTGTCGCAGTTGATGAAGTTTCATGGGATCGTGGCACGCGTCGGGCCGCCCGGGCCCTCGATGCCGGCGGCGCGGCCCGCATCGCGGGTGTCTGCGTCGATTGTCCATGGATGAGGGATCCGAGGGTTTGTCCGACGCCGGGGCCCTTGCGCTCGCTCGAGGGCCTTTCCATAATTATCGGTAATTACAGGCGCTGGGTCCGGCCGGCTCGCCGGGCGAGCCGAGCGCCGCGATCCTTGCGATGCATCGCCGGCCGCTGGCCGGCTCGACCCCGCCGCCGGAGCCCATCACCGCCATGCGCATCGTTCCGCATTCGCTGCACGACCAGGTCGCCGCCACCTTGCGCGAGGAGATCTTCGCGGGCACGCTGGTGCCCGGCAGCTTCCTCGACGAGGCGGCGCTGTGCGAGCGGCTCGAGATCTCGCGCACCCCGCTGCGCGAGGCGCTGAAGGTGCTGACGGCCGAGGGACTGCTGCGGCACGAGCCGCGTCGCGGCTGCTTCGTGGCCGAAGTGACGCAGAAGGACCTGGACGAGATCTTCCCGGTGATCGCGCTGCTCGAGGGCCGTTGCGCCTGGGAAGCGGCGCGCAACGCCACCGACGCCGAGCTCGAGGCGCTGGAGTCCATGCACGAGAAGCTCGCGCGCCACGCCAGGGCCAGGCGCATCAACGAGTACTACGCGACCAATTTCGCCATTCACGAAGCCATCATCTCCCTGGCCGACAACCGCTGGCTGGCGCAGGTGATCGGCGACCTGCGCAAGATCCTCAAGCTCGCGCGCCTGCAGCAGCTGCACGCGCCGGGTCGGCTGGACCAGAGCCTGTCGGAGCACCTGGCCGTGTTCGCCGCCCTCAAGGCGCGCGACAGCGACGGCGCCGAGGCGGCGATGCGCACCCACCTGAACCGCCAGCGCGAGGCCCTGCGGGCCGTGGCGCTGCAACAGAAAGCGAGGTTTTCCGCATGAGCACCCCGAGCACCCACGCGCCAGGAGGCCCGGCATGAGCGCTTCCGAATGGCTGCAACGCAGCGTGTCCTTGCTGCGCGCCACCGGTTCCGAAGAAAAAGGGGCTGCAGCGCCCGCCGCGCCTGCGCAGTCAGCTATGAAAAAAGGAGCGTCCGACAGCCGCCCGCCGCGCACGCTGGCCGAACGGCTGGAAGCGACGCTGCGCCGCCACGGCGAGGCGATGGCGCCGCGGGCGCTGCGCAAGATGCTCGAGGACCTGCAGGCCGTGGTCGATGCGCGCGTCAGCGAGGTCGAGGCCGGCCGCCGCGCGCATGCCGTGGCCCAGGCCTATGCGGCCCTGCCGCCAGCCGAGCGTCACGACGTCTGGCTGCTCATGAGCGAGTGCTTCGCCCCCGACGGGCAGAAGATCAAGGCGGCGCGCGAACAGTACGAGGCCACCCCCGTCGGCTCCGCCGAGCACAGCCAGGCGGAGCTCAAGCTGCGCCGCGCGCTGGTGTCGCCACGGGCGCGCCTGCTGCAGCGCTTCGCCGTCGATGCGGACGGGCTGGGCTTCCTGGTCGACCTCCGCGCGGAGCTGCTGCCCGAACTCAAGAAGGACCGCCGCCTGCTCGCGCTCGATGCCGAACTCGAGCAGCTGTTCTCGACCTGGTTCGACGTCGCCTTCCTGGAGTTGCAGCGCATCAGCTGGGATTCGCCCGCTTCGCTGATCGAGAAGCTGATCCGCTACGAGGCGGTGCACGACATCAAGAGCTGGTCCGACGTGAAGAACCGGCTCGACGAGAAGGACCGCCGCTGCTACGGCTTCTTCCACCCGCGCATGCCGGGGGTGCCGCTGATCTTCGTGGAGGTGGCGCTGACCGACGCCATCAGCGACAGCATCACGCCGCTGCTGGACGAGTCGGCGCTGCCCGGGGTGGAGAAGGCCACCACCGCGATCTTCTATTCGATCAGCAACACGCAGACGGGGCTGCGCGGTGTGAGCTTCGGCGATTCGCTCATCAAGCGCGTCGTCGAAACGCTGCGCGCCGAGTTCCCCAAGCTCAAGACCTTCGCGACCCTGTCGCCGATCCCGGGCCTGCGCCAATGGATGGCCCAGCACGCCGCCGGCCTGCTGGCGCGCCTGCCCGAGAAGCAGGCCGAGGCCCTGGGGCGCCTGCTGGGCTCGCTGCCGCCGACGGCGGAGCGCTTCCTGCCCGCGCTGGACGACGCGCTCGCACTGGGCCCGAAGTCGCCGCTGCGCCAGGCGCTGCTGCAGTGCGCGGCCGAGTACCTGGGGCGGGGGCTCAAGGACGACAAGCCGCTGGACGCCGTCGCCCGCTTCCACCTGGGCAACGGCGCGCGCGTCGAGCGCCTGGACTGGGCGGCCGACCCGTCGGCCAAGGGCATGAAGCAGTCCTGGGGCCTGATGGTGAACTATCTTTACGATCTCAAGCGCCTGGACAAGCACCGCGCGCTGCTGGCGCAGGGCAAGGTGCCCGTGTCGGGCGACATCGAGGACCTGTTCCTCAAGACCTGATTCCGAGTGGGCCGCATCACGACGAAGACGCCGACGGCCCCGGCGCATCGACGAGGGAATTCCCAGGGCCGCATGGCCCGGACCCGACACCCGCGCGAGGCAAGAGGCCGGGGCGGTCCTGCGTTTTTCATCACAACTGGAGACAACAGATGGCAGAACAGTTTCAGCGGCGCGACGTCTTGCGCCTGGGCGCCGCGGCCGCGGCACTGGCGTGCGGCGGCGTGCGGGCCCAGGGCAGCGGCTGGCCGACCAAGCCGGTCACGATGGTCGTGCCCTTTCCGGCCGGCGGCGGCACCGACGCCTTCGCGCGGCCGCTCTCGGCGCAGTTCGGCAAGGTGGCGGGCCAGACGCTGGTGATCGACAACCGCGGCGGCGCCGGCGGCACCGTGGGCGCCAGCATCGCGGCCAAGGGCGCGCCCGACGGCTACATGCTCTTCATGGGCGCGGTGCACCACGCGATCGCGCCGTCGATCTACCCGAAGCTCGACTACGACATCGAGAAGGATTTCGTGCCCATCATGCTGCTGGCCAACGTGCCGCAGGTCGTGGTGGTCAACCCGCGCCGCGTGACGCAGCCGACCATCCAGGAATTCATCGCCTACGCGAAGAAGAACCCCGGCAAGCTCAACTACGCCTCGGCCGGCGCGGGCACCTCGCACCACCTGGCGGGCGAGCTGTTCAAGCTGCAGACCGGCACCTTCATCACCCACATCCCGTACCGCGGCGCGGGCCCGATGCTGCAGGACCTGATCGCGGGCAACGTGGACTGCGGCTTCGATGGCCTGGGCTCGTCGGCGCAGCACATCAAGGCCGGCCGCATCAAGGCCTTGATGGTGGCCGGTGCCAAGCGCAACCCCGCCTTTCCGGACGTGCCCTGTGCCGCCGAGGTGGGGCTGCCCGACTACACCGTGACCACCTGGTACGGCCTGTGGGCGCCCAAGGGCACGCCGGCCGACACGGTGGCGCGCATCACCGACGACATGCGCAAGGCGCTGGCCACCGACGAGCTCAAGACCATCTGGGCCCAGAACGGCTCGGAGATCCCGAGCCTGGCGGGCGCCCCCTACGGCCAGTTCGTGAGCGGCGAGGTCAAGCGCTGGGCGGCGGTGGTGAAGGCCTCGGGCGCAAAGCTCGAATGACATCCCGCATGCCGCTTCGCGAGGAGGCCGGCGTCTGAGCCGCCGGCCGTTCGGGCTGTCCAAGCCTGCGCAGGCAGGCTTGGGGCCGCAGCCTTCACCCCCCTTCCACTGCGCGAAGGGGGCGCACCCAGCGGCCTGGCGGAGCCAGTTGCGCGGGTGCCCTGATGTGCAAGCGCCTCGAGCTTGGCGGCCGATGCCGCATCGTTTGTGGCCAGAATGCGTGCCATGAATGACGTGCCCACTGTCCTCCTGCACCGCGACGCCGCGGTCGCCACCCTCACGCTGCGCCATCCCGGTCGGCTGAACGCCATGACGCGGGCGATGTGGCGCGAGCTGCGGTCGGCGGCCGAGGCGTTGTCGGCCGACGGGTCGCTGCGCTGCGTGGTGCTGCGCGGGGAGGGCGGGGCGTTCTGTGCCGGCGGCGACATCTCGGAGTACCCGGACTTCCGCTACGACGAGGCCCGCCTGCGGGCCTTCCACGAGGACGAGGTCTGGGGCGCGTTGTCGGCGCTGCTGGCCTGCCCGGTGCCGCTGCTTGCGCAGATCGAGGGCGCGTGCATGGGCGCGGGCCTGGAGATCGCCAGCTGCTGCGACATCCGCCTGGCCGGCGCCGGGGCCAAGTTCGGCGCGCCGATCGCCAAGCTGGGCTTTCCGATGGCGCCGCGCGAGGCCGCCCTGGTGCGCGGCGCGGTCGGCGAGGTGCTGGCGCGCGACATGCTGCTGGCCGCCGGCGTGCACGACGCGCAGCGGCTGTACGACGCGGGCTTCCTGCTGCAGGTGCTGCCCGACGACGCCGTGGCCGATGCGTGCTTGCAGCATGCGCGCCGCATCGCCACACTCGCACCCCAGGCCGCGCGGCTCAACAAGGCCACCTTTTCGGCATTGAATCGGGCGCTGGCGCCCGTGGATGCTGCGCGAGGCGCTATCGATCCGATAGCAACCCTGTGCGCCGACGCCTACCGTTATGCCGATTCGCCCGAGCACCGCGAGGGCATCGGCGCTTTCCTGGCCAAGCGGCGCCCGAATTTCTGAGACTTTTCCTTTTTCCTCATCTTCTTCTTCGTCCGCCCTTCGTTCCACTGCCATGAGCCCGATCCAGAACGCCAACCTGTTCGCCCACCTGCGCGCCGCCTTCCCGCATGACCTCGACGCCATCGCCGTGGAGACGGACGAGGGCCTGGCCTATTCGTGGCGCGACCTCGACCGGGCCAGCGCGATGATCGCCAACCTGTTCGATGCGCTGAAGCTCAAGGCCGGCGCGCGCATCGCCGTGCAGGTCGAGAAGTCGGTCGAGGCCATGATGCTGTACCTGGCCACCCTGCGCGCCGGCTACGTCTTCCTGCCGCTCAACACCGCCTACCAGAGCGCCGAGATCGAGTACTTCCTGGACAACGCCGAGCCCTCGGTCGTGGTCTGCTCCAGCCGCAATGCGCCGTGGGTCGGTCCGATCGCGCAGAAGCTGCAGAAGAGGCTGGGCAAGAAGGGCGGCCCGGTGCATGTCTTCACGCTCGACGAGGACCGCACCGGCACGCTGCTGGAGCTGGCCGCGCAGTGCAGCGACGAGCACACGGTCGCCGCGCGGCAGGACGACGACCTCGCGGCCATCCTCTACACCAGCGGCACCACCGGCCGCAGCAAGGGCGCGATGCTCACGCACCGCAACCTGCGCTCCAACGCCGAAGTGCTCAAGGACTACTGGGGCTGGACGCAGGGCGACGTGCTGCTGCATGCGCTGCCCATCTTCCACGTGCACGGCCTGTTCGTCGCCATCCACGGCGCGCTGCTCAACGGCAGCAAGATGATCTGGTTCTCCAGATTCGATCCCAAGCGCGTGGTGGCGCGCCTGCCGGACGCGACCGTGTTCATGGGCGTGCCCACGCTCTATGTGCGCATGCTCGCCGAGCCGGCGCTGGGCAAGAAGCAGTGCGAGGACATGCGGCTGTTCATCGCCGGCTCCGCGCCGCTGCTGATCGAGACCTTCAACGAGTGGCAGGAGCGCACGGGCCACACCATCCTCGAGCGCTACGGCATGAGCGAGACGATCATGCTCACCTCCAACCCCTACACCTCGGTGCAGGGCGCGCGGCGCGGCGGCACCGTGGGCTTTCCGCTGCCGGGCGTGAGCCTGCGCGTGCGCGCCTACGACGACAAGGGCGAAGCCCGCGACTGCGGCACCGACGAGATCGGCAACATCGAGGTCAGCGGCCCCAACGTGTTCGCCGGCTACTGGCGCATGCCCGAGAAGACGAAGGAGGAGT
Source organism: Pseudomonadota bacterium (assembly GCA_031119395.1). Taxonomy (GTDB): domain Bacteria; phylum Pseudomonadota; class Gammaproteobacteria; order Burkholderiales; family Burkholderiaceae_C; genus Xenophilus. The sequence continues at coordinate 29,502 of JAVHYA010000045.1, read as the reverse complement.
TCACCGCCGACGGCTACTTCAAGACCGGCGACGTGGGCAAGGTCGACGGCCTGGGCTACGTGACCATCGTCGGCCGCAGCAAGGACCTGATCATCAGCGGCGGCTACAACGTCTACCCGGCCGAGATCGAGGGCTACATCAACGAGATGCCCGGCGTGGCCGAGAGCGCCGTGGTCGGCGTGCCGCATGCGGACTTCGGCGAGGTGGGCGTGGCCATCGTCATCGGCAAGGCCGGTGCCAGCCTCGACGCGGACGGCATCGTGGCCGAGCTCAAGGCCAGGCTCGCGAACTTCAAGATCCCCAAGCGCTGCTTCGTGGTGCCCGAATTGCCGCGCAACACCATGGGCAAGGTGCAGAAAGCCTTGCTGCGCGAGCAATACAAGGCGCTGTTCGCGGGACATTGATCACGGTTGCGCCCCTGGCGAACGGTCGGCACGCCCCCGCAAGACGGCGTGCTGACTAAAATTTGTGCATAAAAGTATCAGGGATCGCCGCGATGGATTGGGATATGACGGTCATGCTGTTCTGCGCTGTGGGCATCGTATGGATGGCGGTCGCCATGCCCTATTCGCGCGGGTGGCGCTATCTGAACGTTCGCATGGAAGACAGCCTCTCCCGCTCCAATGCGCTGCTGGAGGCGAACAGCGGGCCGCTGGAGAGCGAGGCCGCCGACGGGGCGGCCATCACCATCACTGGACCAGCAACACGCTGATGTCCGCCTCGGCGATCACCTTGGTCGCCACCGACCCCATCAGCGCGCGGCCGAAGATGCCGTGGCCGTGCGTGCCCATCACGATCAGGCCGGCCTGCGCGGCGGTGGCCGCGCGCAGGATCTCCTCCGGCGCGTAGCCGTGACGCAGTTCGACCCCGTAGCCTTGGATGCCGTGCTCCGCGAGCTGCGCCTTCACCGGCTCGATGACTTTGGCACCCTCTTCGGCATAGTAGGCCTGCAGCACGTCCTTGCCGATGTGCCGGGTCACATGGGGCGGGATGCCCGTGCACACGTGCACCACCAGCAACTCGTTGCCCTCCACGAACATGCGCCGGTTGACGGCGATGTAGTCGATGGCCTTGCGGGTGAATGCACTGCCATCCACGGCGACGACGATCTTCATGATTCGACTCCTTGGGTTTGAAAGGGAAGCCGCCCCGAAGGGCGGCGGGCCCACCGGCCTTGTAGGGCAGGCCGGCGGTGCGGGCAAGCGGGCACGGATGCGCTTGCCATGGTTTCGGTAGCGGCCGACGGCCATCCAGCGGGCGTCGTAGCCCTTTTTCGTTTGCGGGATCTTCAGCGCAGGACCAGCACGGGGACGTCCGAGTGCGTCAGCACGTTGAGCGTTTCGCTGCCCATCAGCACGCGCTTGAGGCCCTTGCGCCCGTGCGATGCCATCACGATGAGGTCGGCCTTGTGCTTGGCGGCGGCCGACACGATGGACTCCGCCACGAGGTCGGACTTCACCACCACGGCCCGCGCCTTGATGCCGCGCGCCTGCGCCTGCTCCGCCACGCGGTTCACGAGCGTGCGTGCCTGCTCGGCCCACTGCTTCTCGACCCGCGCGACGTCCTCGGCCTCGAAGACCATCGCGCCCTCGAGGTAGCTCGTCGGGTAGCGCGGCATCACGTTCAGCACCACCAGCTCGGCGCCCTGTTCGGCGGCCAGGGCCAGGGCGTGCGTCACGGCCTTCCTAGACAGCGGTGTGGCATCGGTGGGAACGAGGATGCGCTGGTACATGGCGGTGACTCCGGTGATGAGGATGGGCGGCAGCTTAGGTGCGGCCGCTGCCATGGAGCTTGACCGGGATCAAGGTGGCGTCGGCGCGGCCGCCGCACCATGCGCACACCATGGTCGATGCTGCGCTCGAATCCCCTGGCCCGCTGCCTGCCACGGGCTTCATTGCGGCCGCGCCCGTGCACGAGGCACTGCCGCCGGGCATCGACGATCCGGCCGAGTGGCCGTCGTTCGGCCGGCCGCTGGGCGGCGACGATCCCCGCTGGGAGTCGTGGGTCGCGGTCGAGGGCATGCATTGCGCCACCTGTGCGCTCACGGTGGAAGACGCCTTGTGCGCCGTCCCCGGTGTCAGCGCCGCCGCCGTGCAGTCCGGCGGCCGCCGTGCGCGCGTGCTGTGGTCGCCCCAGGCCACGACGCCCTCGCGCTGGTTCGAGGCCGTGCGCGACGCCGGCTACCGTCTGTCGCCCGTGGGCACCGATGGCCGTCAGGCGGTGCGCCGGCGCGAATCGCGCCGCGTGCTCTTCCGCTGGCTGGTGTCGGGCCTGTGCATGATGCAGGTGATGATGTACGCCGTTCCGGCGTACGTGGCGGGCCCCGGCGAGATGACCCGCGACATCGAGTTGCTGCTGCGCTGGGCCTCGTGGGTCCTGTCGCTGCCCGTCGTGCTGCTGGCCTGCGGCCCCTTCTTCCGCGGCGCCTGGCAGGACCTGCGGCGCCTGCGCGTGGGGATGGACACGCCGGTGGCGCTCGGCATCGCGATCGCGTTCGCCGTCAGCACGGCCGGCACTTTCGACCCCGACGGTGCGCTGGGGCGCGAGGTCTACTTCGACTCGCTCACCATGTTCGTCTTCTTCCTGCTCACCGGGCGGTGGCTGGAGTCGCGCCTGCGCGAGCGCACCGCCGGCGCATTGGACGCGTTGCTCGAGCGGCTGCCCGACAGCGTGGAGCGGCTTCGACCGGACGGCACTGCGGAACGCATCGGCGCCCACCGCCTGCGCGTGGGCGACGTGCTGCGGGTGCGGCCGGGCGAAGCCTTCGCGGCCGACGGCTGCGTCGTCGAGGGCGACACCAGCGCCGACGAGGCGCTGGTGACGGGCGAGGCGCACCCGGTGCCGCGGCCTTGCGGCTCGCAGGTGCTCGCAGGCAGCCACAACGTCGGCGCCCAGGTGCTGGTGCGCGTCGACGCGCTGGGCGGCGACACGCGCTTCGGCCGGATCGTGGCGCTGATGGAGGCCGCATCCGTCGAGAAGCCGCGCCTGGCACGCGCGGCCGACCGCGTGGCGCGGCCCTTTCTGCTGGTCGTGATGTTGGCCGCGCTGGCGGCAGCCGTGTGGTGGTGGCCGTCCGGCCCGGGGCACGCGCTCATGGTCGCGGCCTCGGTGCTCATCGTGACCTGTCCCTGTGCGTTGTCGCTGGCCACGCCCGCCGCCATGCTGGCCTGTGCGGGCGAGCGGGCCGGGCAGGGCGTGCTGGTCGCGCACCTGCAGGCGCTGGAGTCGATGGCCGCGGTCGACACCGTCGTCTTCGACAAGACCGGCACGCTGACGCGAGCGCTGCCACGGCTCGACCGCATCTACAGCCGGCGCGGCGTCCCGCCGGGCGACGCGCTCGGACTGGCGGCGGCGATGGCCTCGGGGTCGGTGCATCCAGCCTCGCGCGCCCTGGTCGCCGCCTGGACGCAGCATGCGGGCGAGCGCAGCGACTGGACGCTCGCCGAACTGGTCGAGGTGGCCGGCCGCGGGGTCGAAGGGCGTCTGGTGCCCCGGCGCGCCGCGGGCGGTGCGGGCCGCCGCCTGCGATTGGGCTCGGCCGCGCATTGCGGCGTTGCGACGCTGGACGTGCCCGCGATGCAGGTGCACCTGAGCGACGACGAGGGCTGGCTGGCCAGCTTCGTGCTGGACGAGGACCTGCGTCCGGACGCACGCGCCGCGGTGAGCGCGCTGCGCGACGGCGGCATCGACGTGCGCCTGTTGTCGGGCGACCGATCCGAAGCCGCGCACCGCCTGGCGGCGGCGGCGGGCATCGGCAACGCGCGCGGCGATTGCCAGCCCGAGGACAAGCTCGAGGCGGTGCGCCGCCTGCAGTCCGAGGGCCGGCACGTGGCCATGGTCGGCGACGGCCTCAACGACGGCCCGGTCATCGCCCAGGCCGACGTGGCCTTCGCCGTCGGGCAGGCCGTGGGCCGCACCCGCGCCAAGGCCGATTTCATCGTGCTGGGCGACGCGCTCACGGCCATTCCGGCCACGTGGAGGCAGGCGCGGCGCACGATGCGCGTGGTGCGGCAGAACATCGCCTGGTCGGTGCTCTACAACGCCGCCTGCGTGCCGCTGGCGCTGGCCGGCTGGATGCCGGCCTGGCTGGCCGGCCTGGGCATGGCGGCCAGTTCGCTGCTGGTGGTGCTCAACAGCGCCCGGCTCGCGCGTTCGCCCGCCGCGCCCGCCGAGGCGTCGGGAGCCTGAGGTGGACATCCTCTTCGTCCTCGTGCCGCTGTCGGTGCTGATGGCGCTCGCCATCATCGTCGGCCTGTGGTGGGCCGTCGAACGCGGGCAGTTCGACGACATCGAGCGTGAAGGTTCACGCATTCTCGGCAACGATTGATCCGGATCAAGTGTCGCGACCCGGTGGCGCTCGACACTGCATTCATCCCCACGGACGACTGCGACCATGCCCACCCACGATGCCTCTACCGCGACCTACTCCGACACGGTCGTCCGACAGTTCTCGCTGATGGCGGTGGTGTGGGGCGTGGTCGGCATGCTGGTCGGCGTCATCATCGCCGCGCAGTTGGCGTGGCCCGACCTGAACCTGGGCATTCCCTGGCTGAGCTACGGCCGGCTGCGCCCGCTGCATACCAACGCGGTGATCTTCGCCTTCGGCGGCTGCGCGCTCTTCGCCACCAGCTACCACGTCGTGCAGCGCACCTGCCAGGTGCCGCTGTTCGCACCGAAGCTCGCGGCCTTCACCTTCTGGGGCTGGCAGGCCGTGATCGTCGCCGCCGCCATCTCGCTGCCGCTGGGCTACACCACGGGCAAGGAGTACGCCGAGCTCGAATGGCCGATCGACATCCTCATCACGCTGGTGTGGGTGTCGTACGCCATCGTGTTCTTCGGCACCGTGGGCACGCGCAAGGTGCGCCACATCTACGTGGCCAACTGGTTCTACGGCGCGTTCATCCTGGCGGTCGCGCTGCTGCACGTGGTCAACAGCGCCGAGGTGCCTGCGGGCTGGATGAAGAGCTACTCGGCCTATGCCGGCGTGCAGGACGCGATGGTGCAGTGGTGGTACGGCCACAACGCTGTGGGCTTCTTCCTCACGGCGGGCTTCCTGGGGATGATGTACTACTACATCCCCAAGCAGGCGGGGCGGCCGGTGTACAGCTACCGCCTGTCGATCGTGCACTTCTGGGCGCTGATCTTCACCTACATGTGGGCCGGCCCGCACCACCTGCACTACACCGCGCTGCCGGACTGGACGCAGTCGCTGGGCATGCTGTTCTCGCTGATCCTGCTGGCGCCCAGCTGGGGCGGGATGATCAACGGGATCATGACCCTCTCGGGGGCCTGGCACAAGCTGCGCACCGACCCGATCCTGCGCTTCCTGATCGTGGCGCTGTCCTTCTACGGCATGTCGACCTTCGAGGGTCCGATGATGTCCATCAAGACGGTCAATGCGCTGAGCCACTACACCGACTGGACCGTGGGCCACGTGCACTCCGGCGCGCTGGGCTGGGTGGGCCTGATCTCGATGGGCTCCCTGTACTACCTGATCCCGCGCATGTGGGGACGCACCACCATGTACAGCACGCGGGCCATCGAGCTGCACTTCTGGATGTCGACCATCGGCATCGTGCTGTACATCGCCGCCATGTGGATCGCCGGCGTGATGCAGGGCCTGATGTGGCGCGCCATCAACCCCGACGGCACGCTCACCTACACCTTCGCCGAGGGCGTGAAGGCCACCTATCCCTTCTACGTCGTGCGCCTCACGGGCGGCCTGCTGTACCTGGCCGGCATGCTCGTCATGGCCTGGAACGTCTGGATGACGGTCGCCTCCGGCCGCGTGCAGCGCGCCACCGTGCCGGCCCTCGCCACGGCCTCCACCGCCTCCGCCTGACGGCCCGACGCCGCTGACACCATGAGCACCACCAACACCGAAAAGACCGGCTTCTCGCACGAGAAGGTCGAGACCAACAACTTCCTGATGATCGTGCTGATCCTGCTGGTGGTCGCCGTGGGCGGCCTGGTGGAGATCGTGCCGCTGTTCTTCCAGAAGTCGACCACCGAGCCCATCGCCGGCCTGAAGCCGTACACCGCGCTGCAGCTCGCGGGCCGCGACGTCTACCTGCGCGAAGGTTGCTACAACTGCCACTCGCAGATGATCCGTCCCTTCCGCGCCGAGACGCTGCGCTACGGCCACTACTCGGTGGCGGGGGAGTTCGTCTACGACCATCCCTTCCAGTGGGGCAGCAAGCGCACCGGGCCCGACCTGCACCGCGTGGGTGGCAAGTACAGCGACGAGTGGCACCGCGTGCACCTGAACAACCCGCGCGACGTGGTGCCGGAATCGAACATGCCGGCCTACCGCTGGCTCGAGAAGACACCGGTGGACGCCGCGGCCATGCCGGCGCACATGCGGGCGCTGCGCCGCGTCGGCGTGCCCTACACCGACGAGGAGATCGGCACCGCCGCAGCCGATGTCGGCGGCAAGACCGAGATGGACGCCCTCGTGGCCTACCTGCAGTCGCTCGGCCGCAGCCTCAAGTGAAGCCTGGACCGGGAGCACCCCATGAACCTCACCCTCCTGCGCGAAGCCGCGACCGTCGTGTGCTTCCTGCTCTTCGTCGGCATCGTCTGCTGGGCCTATGCGCGCAGCAACCGCGCCCGCTTCGAGGAAGCCGCCCGGCTGCCTTTCGAGCAGGACTGAGAACGCGCACTTCCCCCATCCGCAGAGCCAAGCCATGAGCGACTTCGTCAGCAACTTCTGGTCCCACTACGTGGCGGCTGCCTCGATCCTGAGCATCGTCGGCTGCCTGCTGCTGCTGTGGCTCACGGCGCGCAAGCGCGTCGTCGCCGACGGCGACAACACGACAGGCCACGTCTGGGACGAGGATCTGCGCGAGGCCAACAACCCGCTGCCGCTGTGGTGGGTGGGCCTGTTCGTCATCACCATCGTGTTCGCCTTCGCCTATCTGGCGTTCTACCCGGGCCTGGGCCGCATGGCCGGGCAGCTGGGATGGACCTCGGCCGGCGAGTACGCCGACGAGATGAAGAAGGCCGAGGCCGACCTGGCGCCGGTCTACGGCCGCTTCGCGTCCATGAGCACCGAGAAGATGGCGGCCGACCCGGCGGCACATGCCATCGGCGAGCGGCTGTTCATGAACAACTGCGCCCAATGCCACGGCTCGGACGCGCGCGGCAGCAAGGGCTTTCCCAATCTCACCGACAACGACTGGCTCTACGGCGGCACGCCCGACAAGATCGTCGAGACCATCACCAAGGGGCGTGCGGGGGTCATGCCCCCCATGGCGGCGGCCGTCGGCAGCGCAGACGACGTCAAGAACCTCGCGAACTACGTGCTGAGCCTGTCGGGCAGCCCGCACGACTCGGTGCGTGCCGGCCTGGGCAAGGCCCATTTCACCGCCTGCGCGGCCTGCCACGGCATCGGCGGCGTGGGGAACCAGGCACTCGGCGCACCGCGGCTGTCGGACAACATCTGGCTGCACGGCTACGGAGAGGCGGCCATCATCACGGCCATCACGCAGGGCCGCCATGGCGAGATGCCGGCGCAGGAGGGCCGGCTGACCGACGCGCAGATCCAGGTGCTCGCCTCCTACGTCTGGGGCCTGTCGAACGGCCCCGGTGCGGCCCGCTGAGGCGCCATGGACCGTGTCGATGACGTGGCGGCCCCGGCAGGTCCGGCCGCACGGGTGATTCCCATCGCGGCGGACGGCGGGGCGCTCTACGCCGCCTCGAAGAAGGTCTACCCGCGCACCATCGACGGCCGCTTCGCCCGCTGGCGCTGGGCGATGGTGTTCCTCACGCAGGCGGTGTTCTACGGCCTGCCGTGGATCGAATGGGGCCATCGCCAGTCGGTGCTGTTCGACCTGGCGGCGCGGCGCTTCTACCTCTTCGGCTGGGTGCTGTACCCGCAGGACCTGATCTACCTGGCCGGGCTGCTCGTCATCTCGGCGCTCTCGCTGTTCCTCTTCACCGCCGTGGCCGGGCGGCTGTGGTGCGGCTTCAGCTGCCCGCAGACCGTCTACACCGAGATCTTCCTGTGGATCGAGCAGAAGATCGAGGGCAACCGCAGTGCCCGCATCCGCCTCGACGGCGACCGGCTGTCGATGGAGAAGCTGGTCAAGAAGTGGTTCAAGCACCTGGTATGGATCGCCATCGCGGCCTGGACGGGCTTCACCTTCGTCGGCTACTTCACGCCGATCCGCGAACTGGGCCTGGCCTTCCTGCAGACGCGCATGGGCTCGTGGGAGGTGTTCTGGGTCTTCTTCTACGGCTTCGCCACCTACGGCAACGCCGGCTTCATGCGCGAGCAGGTGTGCAAGTACATGTGCCCCTATGCGCGCTTCCAGAGCGCCATGTTCGACCGCGACACCCTGATCGTGAGCTACGACGCGCAGCGCGGCGAGCGCCGCGGCCCGCGCCGCAAGGACGCCGACGCGCGGGCCGCCGGCCTGGGCGACTGCATCGACTGCGCGCTGTGCGTGCAGGTCTGCCCGACCGGCATCGACATCCGCAACGGCCTGCAGTACGAGTGCATCGGCTGCGGGCTGTGCGTGGATGCATGCAACTCGGTCATGGACAAGGTGCACCTGCCGCGCGGCCTGATCCGCTACGACACGCAGAACGGCCTGGCCGGGCGCTGGTCGCCGGCACAGGTGATGCGGCGCGTGTTCCGCCCGCGCGTGCTGGTCTATGCCGGCGTGCTGACCCTGCTGGTGGCGGGCCTGCTGGCCAGCCTGGTGACACGCACGCCGCTCAAGGTCGACGTGGTGCGCGACCGCGCCTCGCTGGCAAGGCTGGTCGAAGGCGGCCGGCTGGAGAACGTCTACCGCCTTCAGGTGATGAACGCGACCGAATCGGCGCAGCGCTACCGCATCGAGGCGCGCGGGCTCGACGGCCTCGCCCTCGCTGGTGACGGCGCGGTGGAGGTCGGCCCGGCCGAGTCCCGCTGGGTGCCGGTGCGGCTGCAGATCATGGATGGGACCGCGTCGCCGGGTTCCCACCCCATCTATTTCGACGTGCGGCAGGAACAGGGCGGGGCGCAGGTGTCGGAGAAATCCGTGTTCCTGGTGCCGCGCTGATGCGCCTGTCCGAAGGAGAACGACCCATGACGACCCGGAACCTTCCTGCACCCGACGCGCGCTGGTGGCGCCATCCGATCATGTGGATGGTCGTCGGCGGGCCGGCCATCGTGGTGGTGGCCGCCGTGTACACGGCCTGGCTGGCCATGCGCGTGCCCGACCCCGTGGTCGAGGCCGACTACTACCGGCGCGGCATCGAGATCAACCGCACCCTGTCCGCCGGCACCGCCATGCTGCCGGCCCAGGCCGGCCGCAACCATGCGATGACGCCCGCGGACGATCTGCCGCACGTGCGCGGGGAGCAGCGATGAGGGGCATGCTGCGGGCCCTGTGCGTGCTCTGGCCGTCGTTCCTGGCGGCCTGCGCGCTCGAGATGCTGGTGTTCGGCCTGGTGGACCCGGGCGACCTGCACTGGTCGGTCGCCGGCGGCCCCGTGTCGCGACAGGCGGTCTACGCGATGGGCTTCTTCGCCTTCTGGGCCGCCACGGCGGCGTCGAGCGCGCTGACGGCGATGCTGATCAAGGCGCCGCCGCAGGAGCCGGGGCTCACGCACACACCGTCGGATTGACCATGCGGCGCAGGGCGTCCGCGTCGAGGATGCGCACGTGGCGCTGATTGACTTCGACCAGGCCGTCCTCGGCGAACTTGGACAGCGTGCGGCTCACGGTCTCGAGCTTCAGGCCCAGGTAGCTGCCGATTTCCTCGCGCGTCATGCGCAGCACCAGCTCGGAGGCCGAGAAGCCGCGTGCATGCAGGCGCTGCAGCAGGTTCAGCAGGAAGGCCGCGAGGCGCTCCTCGGCGCGCATGCTGCTCAGCAGCAGCATCACGCCGTGTTCGCGCACGATCTCGCGGCTCATGATCTGGTGCACGTGGCGCTGCAGGGCCGTCACCTCGCGCGACAGTTCCTCGATGCGCTCGAAGGGCATCACGCACACCTCGGAATCCTCCAGCGCCACGGCGTCGCAGGTGTGGTGGTCGTTCACGATGCCGTCCAGGCCCATGATCTCCCCGGCCATCTGGAAGCCGGTGACCTGCTCGCGGCCGTCCTCGGCCGTGACCTGGGTCTTGAACACGCCGGTGCGGATGGCGTAGAGGGCGGTGAAGCGCTCGCCGCTCGCGAACAGGGTTTCCTTGCGGCGGACCTTGCGGCGCGTGGCCACGATGTCGTCGATGCGCTGGAGTTCCTGCGGTTGCAGGCCCACGGGCATGCACAGCTCCCGGAGGTTGCAGTTGGAGCAGGCGACTTTGATCGTGTCGGCGTTGAGCGTCATGAGGAGGGCAGGTTGATGCACCTTCCGGCAGGGGTGCGGTGAGGGCCCATGCATTGTGCGCGGGCTATTGCTCGCGGGTTTGATCCAGGTCAAGCAAGCCCGTGCCGGTTGCCGCCACAGTGCAAGGATGCGCCGCGCCACCTGGGCCGGTGCCCCTTGCCATGACATTGCCACTGTCCACGATCTCCGAGGCGGACCCGGTCGCCCGGGCCGGTGCCGTTCCGCCGTCGCTGCTGCGCCGCTTCGACGTTCCCGGGCCGCGCTACACCTCCTACCCCACCGCCGACCGCTTCGTCGATGCCTTCGGCGCCGAGGACTATGCCCAGGCGCTCGAGCAGCGGCGCCAGGTCGGCCTGGCCGCACGGCTGCCGCTGTCGCTGTACGTGCACATCCCCTTCTGCGAAGCGCTGTGCTACTACTGCGCCTGCAACAAGATCGTCACGCGGCGGCACGAGAAGGGGCAGGACTACCTGGCCTACCTGGCGCGCGAGGTCGAGCTCCAGGTGGCGCACCTGGGGCCGAACGCCTCGGTCAGCCAGCTGCACCTCGGGGGCGGGACGCCCACCTTCCTCGACGATGCGGCGCTCACCGCGCTGGTCGCCATGCTGCGTCGCTCCTTCAGCTTCACGGCCGACGGCGAATGGTCGATCGAGGTCGATCCGCGCACCGTGGACGCCAGGCGCCTGGCCCACCTGGCCACGCTGGGCTTCAACCGCATCAGCTTCGGGGTGCAGGATTTCGATGTGCAGGTGCAGAAGGCGGTGCACCGCATCCAGCCGGCGCACGAGGTCTTCGCGCTGGTGCAGGCGGCCCGGGAACTGGGCTTTCGCTCCATCAACACCGACCTGATCTACGGCCTGCCGCGGCAGAGCCCGTCCTCGTTCCGGCGCACGCTCGACCAGGTGGCGCAGCTGCGGCCGGACCGCATCGCCCTGTACGCCTACGCGCACCTGCCCGAGCGCTTCAAGCCGCAGCGGCGCATCGCGGCCGAGGAGCTGCCGTCGGCCGATGCCAAGCTGGAGATGCTGTCGCAGGCCATCGAGCGCCTGACGCAGGCGGGCTACCGCTACATCGGGATGGACCACTTCGCGCTGCCCGAGGACTCGCTGGCCATCGCGCGGCGCCAGGGCCGCCTGCACCGCAACTTCCAGGGCTACAGCACGCAGCCCGACTGCGACATCGTGGGCCTGGGCGTGTCGGCGATCGGTCGGGTGGGCGCCAGCTACAGCCAGAACGCCAAGACGCTGGACGAGTACTACGACCTGATCGACCAGGGGCGGCTGCCGGTGGTGCGGGGGCTGGCCCTGTCGCGCGACGACGTGCTGCGCCGTGCGGTGATCATGGCCCTCATGTGCCAGGGGCGGGTGGACTTCGAGACCATCGACGCCGCCTACCTGGTCGACTTCCGGCGCTACTTCGCGGCCGAGCTGGAGACGCTCGAGGCGCTGCAGGCCGACGGCCTCGTTCGCCTGAGCGCCCGCGAGATCGAGGTGACCGAGACCGGCTGGTTCTTCGTGCGGGCCGTGGCCATGGTATTCGACCGCCACCTGCAGGCCGACCGGACGCGCACCCGCTTCTCGCGCATCATCTGAAGGGCAAGCCCCCCGTGAACTTCGCCCTGGCCATGACCTGTGGGCTGATGGGGCTGGCCGGTGGTGCGCACTGCCTGGGCATGTGCAGCGCGCCGTGCGCTGGCGTCGTGCAGGCGGCTGGCGGCACGCGCCGGGCGCTGTGGCAGTTCCACGTCGGGCGCGTGGCCGGCTACGCGGCGCTGGGCGCGCTCGCGGCGGTCAGCCTGCAGGCGGTGGGCTGGCTCGGCACGCAGGTCGCCGCGCTGCGTCCCTTCTGGACCCTGCTGCACGTGGCCGCACTCGCGCTCGGCGCCGTTCTGCTGTGGCGGGCGCGGCAGCCGCCGTGGCTCGACGGCCTGGCGCGCGGCGCCTGGGCGCGCGTGCGGCGCGCCGCAGCGGCACACCGGTGGCCCTGGCTGATCGGCGCACTGTGGGCGCTGCTGCCGTGCAGCCTGCTGTATTCGGCGCTGGTGGTGGCCGCGCTGGCCGGCAACGCGGCCGCCGGCGCGCTGTGCATGGCGGCCTTCGCGGCGGGCAGCGCGGTGTGGCTGCTGGGGGGCACCTGGCTGGGCCTGCGCAGCTGGGCCGCTGCGCGCGACGGCACGGCGATCGGCGGCCGCGGCGAGGTGGCCGTGCGGCTCTCGGGGCTGGCGCTCGTCGCGGCCTCCGCCTGGGCGCTGTGGCACGACACGGGCGCCGCGTTCCTTGCCTGGTGCGGCGTGCTCTGAGTCCGGGATGCTATCGAAAAGATAGCGGATCGCGCAGGCCGGGCGGGCGCTGAGGGCCGATTCGGCACCGAGCCGCCAGAGGACGGATCGTCCGCGCTTTCATGGGCGCGACATCTGCGCGGCCTAGCCTGCGCGCATGTTCGACTGGAACCGCTGGCTGTTCAGCCGCCTCGCCGCCGGCCATGGGACCGATGCGCCGCTCATTCCCGCCGCGCGCTGGATGGCGGAGCATGGGGCCACGATCGGCATCCTGATGCTGCTGGTGCTCTGGTGGCTGCGCCCCACGCAGCGGGCCGGCGTGTGCGGAGTCGGCCTGCTCGCGGCGCTGGCGGCGGCCGTGGCCCATGCGCTGGCCGACGCGATCGCCATGCCGCGGCCCTTCGTCACGGGCGACAGCGCGCCCTGGATCGCACATGGTGGGCGTGGCGCCTTCCCGAGCGCGCATGCCACCGTCATGTTCGCGGCCGCGCTGGGCCTGTGGCAGTTGCGCGGAATGGGCGCCGCGGCGCTGGCCATGGCGGCGCTGGGGTTGGCGACCGCCTGGGCGCGCGTCCATGGCGGGCTGCACTACCCGATGGACATCCTCGGCGGCGCCGGCGTCGCGGCGGTGCTGGTCTACGGCCTTCGCTTCATGGCCGTGTGGCTCGGGCAGCGATGGGCCGCGCCGCGCGGGCGCCTCGCGCGCCGGCTGCTGCTGCGGCGCTGGCGGGCCTCGACGGCGGGCTGGCCATTGCGCCGGCCGTCGTAGCGGCGCAGGCCTGCGCGGCCGCTCAGCCGTGCAGGCCCTTCCACAGCATGTAGGCCGCGAGCAGGTACAGCACGCTGGCGAAGACGCGCTTGAGCCTGCCCACCGGCAGCGCATGCGCCGCCCGTGCGCCCAGCGGCGCCATGAGCACGCTGCTCGCCGCGATCACCACCAGCGCCGGCAGCCAGATGTAGCCGAAGGCGCCGGGCGGCAGGCCCTGCAGCGAGAAGCCGCCCGCGATGTAGCCCGCCACGTTGGCGACCGCGATCGGGAAGCCCAGCGCGGCGCTGGTGGCCACCGCGTTGTGGATGGCGACGTTGCACCAGGTCATGAAGGGCACGCTGATGAAGCCGCCGCCCGCGCCGACCAGGCCCGAAACGAAACCGATCACGCCGCCCGCGCCGAGCTGGCCCGCCGTGCCCGGCATCTGTCGCGTCGGCTTGGGCTTCTTGTCCAGGAACATCTGCGTGGCCGAGAAGCTCACGAAGAGCGCGAAGAAGATGGCCAGCGCCGTGCCCTTGAGCAGGGAGAACACGCCCAGGCTGCCGATCAGGCTGCCGATGACGATGCCCGGCGCCAGGCGCTTCACGATGTCCCAGCGCACGGCGCCGCGCTTGTGGTGTGCGCGCACGCTGGAGATGGAGGTGAAGATGATGGTCGCCATCGATGTGGCGATGGCCATCTTCACGGCCAGGTCGGCCGGCACGCCGCGGTTGCCCAGGATGATGGTGAGGAAGGGCACCATCAACATGCCGCCGCCGATGCCCAGCAGGCCCGCCAGGAAGCCGGTGCCCACGCCCAGCACGGCGAGTTCGAGGACGAGCAGGGGTTCGATCGGCATGCGGCGGTCTCGGTGTTCTTATGGGGGCGGCACACAAGGAAACGGCCCGCTGGTAGGCGGGCCGTCGAAAGAGGTGTCTGCAAGTGCCACCGGACCGTCATCCTGAACGCAGGGTTCAGGTGGGCGAGGGCAGCAAGGCATTGGGATCATCTGACGCGAGATGTTCACGCCTGCCAAGCGATGTACCAAGCCCGGGCTCCGTAGAGCATTGGTTCAAGGAAATATAAAGCCCGGCATGCACCGCAGACGCTTTGGATTTTACGCGCTGCATCCGGCGCGTACAGGCTTGACAACGCAAAGCCGGCGTCGTCCGACAGGGCAAAAAAATCAGAGCAGCAGGCCGTCGCCCGCCAGTGCCTGGTCCAGGCGCTGCACGAGCTGGGCGGCGCGCGCATCGTCGGCCGTCGCGTCGGACCTCGGCGCGCTCGCCGGCTCTGCCGGCGGCGCCGGTGCCGGCGCGGCATCGCGCTGCACCAGGTCGAAGGCGAGGTTGAGCGAAGCCAGCACCGCGATGCGGTCGCGTGCCTTGACCTTGCCCGCATCGCGGATCTTGCACATGGCCGCGTCCACGCGGTCCACCGCTTCGCGCAGTTGCGCCTCGCCGTCCTCGGGGCAGCCGAGCAGGTAGCTCTGGCCCATGATCTGCACTTCGATTTGTTTCACGTCGCGTTGGAGGGGGAATCGTTGGACGGTTCGGCGGGCAGCCGCTCCAGCATGGCGTCGATGCGCGTGCGCGCGGCCGTGAGCCGTGCCTTGAGCGCGTCGCGCTCGCGGGCGAGGGCCTCGACCTGCTGCTGCAGCAGCGCGTTGGTGCGCTGGGTTTCCTCGTAGCGCACGAGCAGACGTTCAACGCGCTCGGCGATCTGGTCGAAGTGGCTCGGTGCGGACATGGGCCGCGATTGTAGGTTCCCGGCTTACACCGCCGGTTTCAAATTAAACTCCGCGCCTGTTGGTGCTCGCGCCGCGGTTCGCGCGTCGCAGTTCAACGGGAAGCAGGAGCCGATGCACCCACGGTGCCGAAGCCGGCCTGCGCTGCCCCCGCAACGGTCAAGCAGCCGGCGTCCAGGCACATTGCCTGAACGCCACACCTTCCACATCAGCCACTGGGCACCGCCGACACACGGCGCCTGGGAAGGCGGCAGGTGCGCGCTGTCAGCCCGGATACCGGCCAACAAGGCGGTTGCCGCGTGCGATGCCCTTCGGGGCTCGCCGCGACGGCCATGACGCCCAGGCGCCGGCGGGGAAGCCGGCCAGGGCATTGCTGCTGGAATCCTTGTCGTCCCATGACCCCCCGTGCCCCGATCACGCGCGCGCTGCCGCGTGCCTCCCTGCTGTCTGCCGCGCTGGCGGCCGCGCTGCCCACCCTCGCCACGGGCCAGACACCACCCTCGCTCGGCGAAACCGTCGTGACGGCGACGCGCGTCGAGCAGCCGATCTCTGACCTCGTCGCCGACGTCTCGGTGATCGATCGCGCCACCATCGAGCGCAGCGGCGCCACGGGCGTGGCCGACCTGCTGGCGCGTCTGCCCGGCGTGGAGATCTCGCGCAACGGCGGCGTGGGCAACGCCACCAGCCTCTTCATCCGCGGTGCGGAGACGCGCTTCACCGCGGTCTACCTGGACGGCGTGCGCATCGATTCGCAGTCCACCGGCGGTGCGCCCTGGGAATCGATCCCGCTGGCGCAGATCGACCGCATCGAGGTGCTGCGCGGCCCGGCTGCGGCGGTGTACGGTTCCGACGCCATCGGCGGCGTCGTGCAGCTCTTCACGAAGAAGGGCGAGGGCCGGCCCACGCCCTTCGTGAGCTGGGGCGTGGGCAACCGCCGCACGCAGGACATCCAGACCGGCATCAGCGGCTCGGCCGGCGCCTTCGACTACTCGGTCGGCGCCTCGTACCAGCAGAGCAGCGGCTTCGACGTGCGCACGCCGAACGTCAGGCACAACCCCGACGCCGACTCCTACAAGAGCATCTCGGGCAACGTGCGCCTGGGCTGGCAGATCGGCGAGAAGCACCGGCTGGACCTCACGGCCCTGGAAAGCGAGATGGACTCGGGCTACGACGCCTTCCTGTCGCGCCCGTTCAACCCGCTGCGCGGCGTGGACGACCGCAACCGGTACCACCTGCGCACGGCCGGCCTGACCTGGACCGCCCAGTGGACGCCCGAGTACCGGACGAAGCTCTCGGTCACCGACTCCAACCAGCGCTACCAGACCAACGTCAAGGGCGAGCAGCCCGACTACATCACCCAGACCCGCCTGCGCGGCTACCTGTTCCAGAACGAGTACCGCATGGGTTCGCACCTGTTCACCGCGGCGCTCGAGCGGCGCGAGGACAAGCTCTTCAATCCCGCCCTCGACGGCTACGGCACCACGCTGTTCCGCAAGCGCTCGCAGGACGCCCTGGCGCTGGGCTACGGTTTCGTGCAGGGCCCGCATTCGCTGCAGCTCAACCTGCGGCATGACGACGACAGCGAGTTCGGCGGCAAGAACACCGGCAGCGTCGCCTACGGCTACGAGTTCGTGAAGAACTGGCGCGTCACGGCCTCGGCCGGCACGGCCTTCCGCGCGCCGACGCTGTACCAGCGCTTCAGCGAGTACGGCGACGCCGCCCTGCGCCCGGAGACCAGCCGCAACGCCGAAGTCGGCCTGCGCTATGGCGACGGCATCACCAGCGCGAGCCTCGTCGCGTACCGCAACCGCGTGCGCAACCTCATCACCTTCGACTACAGCAGCACCGCCTGCGAAAGCCTGTTCGGCTGCTACGCGAACGTGAACCGCGCCAAGTACGAGGGCGTCACGCTGGCCGCCAGCCACCGGATCGGCGACCTCACCCTGCGCGGCTCGCTGGACTACCAGAACCCGCGCGACGTCGAGACGAACCACATGCTGCCGCTGCGCGCGCAGGTGCACGGCACCCTGGGCGCCGACTGGCGTCTCGGCGCCTGGACCCTGGGTGCCGAGCTGCAGGCCTCGGGCCGGCGCTGGGCCGATGCGGCCAACACCCAGCGCCTGGGCGGCTACGGCATCGTGAACCTCAGCGCCAGCGGCGAGGTCGCGCGCGACCTGACGCTGGTGGCCCGTGTGGACAATGTGGCCGACAAGAACTACCAGCTCGTCAAGGACTACGCCACCGCGGGCCGCACGGTCTACGTCGGCCTCAAGTGGCAGCCCCGCTGACGCCCACGCCTGCATGACCGACCGCGCGACACCCGATCTCGACATCGCCGCCAGCGAGTTCATCCTCGGCGGCCAGAAGAGCGGCAAGTCGCGCCGCGGCGAGTCGCTGGCCGCGGCCTGGCTGGCGCGCTCGCCCGCGCACAAGGCCGTGATGATCGCCACCGCGCAGGCCTGGGACGACGAGATGCACCAGCGCATCGCGCTGCACCAGTTCGAGCGCGCCGCGCGGGTGCCGGCGCTCGAGACCATCGAGGAGCCGTGGCGCGTGCCCGAGGCCGTCATGGCCGCCAGCACGCCACAGACGCTGGTGCTGGTGGACTGCCTCACGCTGTGGCTCACCAACCTCATGATGCCGGCCGAGCTGGCGCCCGAGCGGGCATCCGCGCCCGACTGGCAGGACGGCGTGGGCCTGCTGCCCGAAGCGCTGGCGGCGGCGCAGGGGCCGGTCGTGCTGGTGAGCAACGAGATCGGGCTGGGCGTGATCCCGCTGGGCGCCGAGACGCGCGCCTTCGTCGACGTGCTGGGGCGGCTGAACCAGCAGGTGGCCGCGGCCTGCGCGCGGGTCACGCTGATGGCGGCAGGGCTGCCCCTGCGGCTCAAGGGTGGCGCATGAAGCGGTGGCTCGGCGCCGTCCTGGCCGCGCTGTGCGTGGGCATCGCCGGCGCGGCGCCGGTGCAGGTCACGGACGAGCGCGGCGTCGCGGTGCAACTGCCGGCGCCGCCACGGCGCGTCGTCTCCCTGCTGCCGTCGCTCACCGAGACCGTGTGCGCACTCGACGCCTGCGGCCGGCTGGTCGGCGTCGACCGCTATTCCAACTGGCCCGATGCGGTGAAGGCCCTGCCGCAGGTCGGCGGCGGCATCGACCCGAACGTCGAGGCCATCGCGGCGCTCAAGCCCGACCTGGTGCTGGCGGCCAAGTCCTCGCGCGTCTCTCAGCGGCTGGAATCGCTGGGCCTGAAGGTCGCCGTGCTGGAGCCGAAGAACCATGCCGACGTGCAGCGCGTGCTGCGGCAGGTCGCGCAGCTGCTCGGGGCACCGGGCGCGGACACGGTGTGGCGCGCCATCGACGCCAGCGTGGACGCGGCCGCGCAGTCGCTGCCGGCCTCGGCCCGCGGCACGCGCGTGTACTTCGAGGTCAACGCCGCGCCCTACGCCGCCGGCGAGAGCTCCTTCATCGGCGAGACGCTCGCCCGCCTGCATGCGCGCAACATCGTGCCGGCCTCGATGGGACCGTTCCCCAAGCTCAACCCCGAGTTCGTGGTGCGCGCCGATCCCGACCTCATCATGGTCAGCGTGCGCAGCGCGCAGGGGCTGGAGCAGCGGCCCGGCTGGGCCGGCATCCGCGCCGTGAAGACCGGCCGCGTCTGCCGTTTCAGCGCCGACGAGGCCGACGTCCTGGTGCGCCCCGGGCCGCGCATGGGCGAGGCGGCGCGGCTGATGGCCGGCTGCCTGGCCGGCACGGCCGGGCGCTGAGCATGCACGCCCGCCGCGCGCGCTGGATCGCCCTCATGCTGCTGCTCGCGGCCGCCGGCCTGCTGGCGCTGGGCGCTGCCGTGGGCAGCACCGGCCTCGACACGCTGTGGTCGCTGCGCGGCGACGCGGTGGCCTGGCAGATCGTGTGGGACATCCGGCTGCCCCGCACCCTGGGTGCCTGGCTCGCGGGCGCGCTGCTCGGGCTGGCGGGGGCGGTGGCGCAGGGGCTGTTCCGCAATCCGCTGGCCGACCCGTACCTGCTCGGCAGCGCGTCGGGCGCCTCGCTGGGCGTGGCGGCGGCGCTGTCGCTGTTCGGCATGTCCGTCAACTCGACGGCCTGGGTGGTGCGCCTGGGCCTCACCGGCGCGGCCTTCGTCGGCGCCGTGGCGGCGGTGCTGCTCACCCTGGCCCTGGCGCGCGGGGTGCAGCAGACGCTGCGCCTGCTGCTGGCCGGCGTGATCGTCGGCGTGGTGCTGGGCGCGGTGAAGGACCTGATCAGCATCGCCTCGGCCGACATCCTGCAGGCGCTGCAGGCCTTCATGCTCGGCAGCACCGGGCTGGTGGGCTGGGGCGCCTGCGGCGTCATGGCCGGCGTGCTCGCGCTGTGCGGGCTGGCGGGCGCCGCGCTGGCGCCGGTGCTCGACGGCCTGGCGCTGGGCGAGGCCACGGCCACCAGCCTGGGCCTGCCGCTGCCGGCCCTGCGCGTGGCACTGGTGGCCGTGCTGGCGCTGGCCACCGGCGCCGCGGTGGCACAGACGGGCCTGATCGCCTTCGTCGGCCTGGCGGCCCCCCACCTGGTGCGCTCGCTGGTCAAGACCACGCACATGCGGCTGGTGCTGCTGTCGGCGCTCATGGGTGGCCTGCTGCTGATGGCCGCGGACCTGGGTGCGCGCTGGCTGATCGCGCCGCAGGAGCTGCCGGTGGGCGTGCTGACCGCCGTCTTCGGCGGCGGCTACCTGCTGTGGCTGATGCATCGGCGCGCAGCGCGTGCGGCGGGGCGGGGCGCATGATTGCTATGAATTCCATAGCTGGGGGCGCAGGCGGGGCGGGCGCGCAAGCCCGATTTGGCTCCAAAGATCGGGCGATGGCGGTCCACGGCCTGCGCGTGTCGCTGGGCGGCACGGAGGTGCTGCACGGCATCGAGCTGGCGTTGCCGCGCGGCACCTGGACCAGCGTGGTCGGTCCCAACGGCGCCGGCAAGTCGACGCTGCTGCGCGCGCTGGCCGGGCTGCTGCCGCATGCCGGCCGGGTCGAACTGCTGGGGCGCCCGTGGGCGCAGTGGTCGGCCCGCGCGCGGGCGCGGTCCCTGGCCTGGCTGGCGCAGAGCGGTGCGGGCGACGCGGCGGCCGACGACCTCACCAGCTACGACGTCGCGATGCTCGGGCGCCTGCCGCACCAGCGCTGGCTGGCCGCGCCCTCGGGCGCCGACCGTGCGGCCGTCGAGCGCGCGCTGCGCCGCACCCAGGCCTGGGACTGGCGCGACCGGCCGATCGGCCAGCTCTCGGGTGGCGAGCGCCAGCGCGTGCTGCTCGCGCGGGCGCTGGCCGTCGAGGCCGAGGTGCTGCTCATGGACGAGCCCCTGGCCAACCTCGACCCGCCGCATCAGGCCGACTGGCTGGCGACCGCCCGCGAGCTGGCCGCGGAAGGCTGCGCCGTCGTGAGCGTGCTGCACGAACTGCATGCGGCCCTGGCGGCCGATGCGATGGTCGTCATGGCGGCCGGTCGCATCGCGCACCAAGGACCCGCCGCCGACCCGGTCACGCATCGCGCCCTCGAAGCCGTCTTCGAGCACCGCGTCGCCGTGCACCAGGTGGCCGGCGAGTTCGTGGCGCTGGCGCGCTGAATCCCGACAACCCTAGGCGAAGGACGCCAGGATTGCGCGAAGGACGCGAAAGAAGACATTGTTCATCCGGCTGTTCTTTCGCGCCTTCGCGAAACCTTCGCGTCCTTCGCGTCCGGCTGCCCGTATTGAAAGCCTCTCATGCACATCGAAACACCCCCCACCGACAAGCCCTACGACAAACCCGAGGGCGAGCGCCGCGGCCTGGTGCTGGTGAACACCGGCGACGGCAAGGGCAAGAGCACGGCGGCCTTCGGCCTGGCGTTGCGCGCCCACGGCCGCGGCAAGGCGGTGAAGATCTTCCAGTTCATGAAGGTGCCGACGGCGCGCTTCGGCGAGCACCGCGCGTTCGAGCAGCTCGAGGCATTCCGTCCGGCGCCGGGCCGCCCCGAGGCGGACAGCGCCCCCTCGGGGGGCAGCGAGGACACGCAGTGCCGGGCGTGGGGGCCCATGATCGAGGGTCTCGGCGACGGCTTCAGCTGGAAAAGCCAGGACCTCGAACGCTCCGCGCAGCTTGCCCGCGACGGCTGGGAGAAGGCGCGGGCGGCGATCCTCTCGGGCGAGTTCTTCCTCGTGGTGCTCGACGAGATCACCTACCCGCTGATCTACGGCTGGCTGCCGCTCGACGCGGTGCTGCAGACGCTGCGCGAGCGGCCGCGCGAGGTGCACGTGGTGCTCACCGGCCGCCGCTGCCCGCCCGAGATCGTCGAGCTGGCCGACACGGTGACCGAGATGCAGATGGTCAAGCACGCGTTCAAGGCCGGCATCCCGGCCCAGCGCGGGATCGAGGATTGACATGAACAACCCCCATGCCGCTGCGCGGCTCCCCCGTGCGCTGCGCGAAGGGGGCGCGCGCGGTCTGCTCTGCGCCCGGCTGACACGCGCCGGATCGGAAAGGCGCTGTGCCCGCGGGGTCTGAGGCTTTGCTCGGCGCCCACGCCTGCGTCGCCATCGGCGCGCTGTGGCTGGCGCTGGCCATCGATCGCTGGCTGGGCGAACCGCCGGCGCGTTGGCATCCGGTCGTGTGGATGGGCGCGTGGCTGGGCTGGGCGGGCCCCCGCATCGCGCCGCGCGCCGACGCGCAGCAGCCGGGACCTTTCAGGCTTTTGGTGCTCGGAGCGCTCGCTTGGTGGGCGGGAGCCGCCATGGTCGTCGTCGCGTCGTGGGCGGTGCAGTGGCATGTGATGCGCCATCTCCCGTGGCCGGTGGCGGCGCTCACGCTGGCGCTGGCGCTCAAGCCGCTGCTGGCCTGGCGCATGCTGCGCGACGAAGTGCTGGCGGTGGAGGCGGCGCTGGCGGAGTCGCTCGAAGCCGGCCGCTCGCGGCTGGCGCATCTGGTGAGCCGCGACACGCAATCGCTCGATGCCGACGCCGTGCGCGAGAGCGCGATCGAGTCGCTGGCCGAGAACCTCAACGACTCGGTGGTCGCGCCGCTGTTCTGGTTCGTGCTCTTCGGCCTGCCGGGGGCGGCCGTCTACCGCTTCGCCAACACGGCCGACGCGATGTGGGGCTACCCGGGCGAGCGCGGCGGCCGTTCCTGGGCCTGGGCCGGCAGGTGGGCGGCACGGGCGGACGACGGGCTGTCGTGGGTGCCGGCGCGGCTCAGCGCGCTGCTGATTGCGCTGGCGGCGTGGCGTTGGCCATCGGGCCTGGCCCGGGAGGCCGCGCGTACGCCGTCGCCCAACAGCGGCTGGCCCATGGCGGCGATGGCGGGGGTGCTCGGCGTGCGCCTGCGCAAGCCGGGCGTCTACACGCTGAACGCCCAGGGGCGCGCGCCCGTCCCGGCGGATGCGCGCGCGTGCGCCGTGCTGGGCGGGCGTGCGGTGTTCGCGGCCGCCGTGTTGGCCACCGCCGCGCTGGCCGGCACCGGGGGCGCCGGCCTCCTGCGCATCGGGTGAAGGCGTGGGCGACATGAACGTGCACGGCGGGCCGGACGCGCAGGGCGTGCCGCCGCACGACTTCTCGACCAATGCCAACGCCTGCGGCCCGTGCCCGCCGGCGCTGGAGGCGCTGCGTGCTGCCGACCCCTCGCGCTACCCGGACCCGAACCACACCGACTTGCGGGAGCGGCTCGCAGCCTTCCACGGCGTGGGCCGCGAACGCATCGTGGTCGCCGCCAGCGCCAGCGAGTTCATCGTGCGCATCACGGCAGCGGCAGCGGCAGGTGCAGGCGGTGGCGGGAGCGTCGTGGTGCCGGCGCTGGCCTATGCCGACTACGCCCGCGCGGCGCGTGCGCACGGGTTGGCGCTGCACCCGGCCACGGCGACCGCGCCCGCAGCGCCCGCGCCGCGCCTCGCCTGGGGCTGCGAGCCGTCGACGCCGCTCGGGCAGGACGATCCGCACTTGGCGGCGCGTGTCGATGCGTGGCCGGCCGATCGCCCCTTCGTGCTCGACCGCGCCTACGCGCCCCTGCGCCTGGAGGGGCCGGCGGGCGGCAGCCTGGGGCCGGATCGCCTCGCGCGCGTGTGGCAGCTGTGGTCGCCCAACAAGGCGCTGGGCCTGACGGGCGTGCGCGGCGCCTACGCGATCGCGCCGCACGACGCACCGCCGGCCTTTCTTGCCCACGTCCAGGGCCTCGCACCGTCCTGGCCGCTCGGCGCCCACGCGGTCGCCATGCTCGCGGCCTGGGCCGAACCGGCCGCGCAGGACTGGCTGGCCGGCAGCCTGGCGGTGCTGGGGCGCTGGAAGCGCCGCCAGCAGCGGCTGTGCACCGACCTGGGCTGCGAGGTGCTGCCCAGCGTCGCCAACTTCTTCTGTGCCCGCTGGCCTGCGGGGACGCCGCTGCAGCCCGCCCTGGATTCGCTGCGCGCGCAGGGCGTGAAGCTGCGCGACTGCGCCTCTTTCGGCCTCCCGGGCCATGTGCGGCTGGGCGTGCTGGCGCCGCAGGGCCAGGACGCGCTGGCCGCGGCCTGGCCTGCCTGACGGCGGTCGGGGGGCGGCGCGCGTCGGCGCCTGGCGGCATGGACGCCGGAGCCTCAGAGCGGCAGCGGCGACCCCAGGGCGCGCTCGAACACGTCGGCGTCCATCGCGTCGATGCTGTAGTGGCGCACGATCACGTCGCGGTCCAGCAGCTTGCCCTTGTCGCCCGGGTCGATGGACGGCTTGAGGTAGTCCGGCCCGGCGAAGGCCTTGATGCTGTCCAGCGAATCCCACAGCGAGGCGACGACGACCTCGGTCGTGCCGTCACCCAGGTCGCGGAAGATCGCGGCCGTGCGCAGGTTGCCCGGCACGGCACGCAGTTGAGGGAGCTTGGTGTTCTCCAGGTGTTCCCGGCATTCGTCCCGGAGTTCGGCGCGGATCCAGAACGTCCAGGCGCGCATCACGTGATTCATCAAGGGGGCCCGATTGGCCGGGCCAGAAAAGGCGCCGGTGGGCCGGAATGTAACCCAAAGGTTCGCTATTTTCGCCGCTTCAGGCGCGCGCAAGCTGCGGATCCCGGGCAAATACCTCGGCCGCCCAGTCCACGAAGGCGCGCACCTTGGCGCTCAGGTGCCGGTTCGGGGGGTAGACCACGTGCACCGGCAGCGAGTCGCGCGTCCAGTCGGGCATGAGCTGCACCAGGTCGCCGCTGGCCAGGTAGGGGGCCGCGATGAAGCCCACCATCTGCGACACGCCGAAGCCGGCCAGCACCGCGGTGGTGTGGGCGTTGCTCTCGTTCACCGACACGCGGTAGGGGCCGCCGATCTCGATGGTCTCGCCGTCCTTGTTGAACTCCAGCGGGTAGATGCGCCGCGTGTTGCCGGCGAAGAAGTTCACCACGTGGTGGCGGCCGCGCTCCAGCTCGCGCGGATGGGCCGGCGTGCCGTATTTCTTCAGGTAGCCGGGCGAGGCCACGGTGATGAAGGGCAGGTTGCCGATACGCCGGGCGACGAGCGACTGGTCCGTGATGTCGCCGGCGCGGATCACCACGTCGACGTTGTCGCTGATCAGGTCCACCGGCCGGTCGCTCACGCCCAGGTCCACCTGGATGTCGGGGTACTTGTCGCAGAAGGACGCCAGCGCGGGGATGACCACCAGGCGAGCGGTGGAGGTCCCGACGTCGATGCGCAGCCGCCCGGTGGGCGCCGCCTGGGCGTTCGCCATGCTCGCCTCGAGCTCGTCGAAGTCGTTCAGCAGGCGCGCCGCGCGCTCGAAGTACGCGGCGCCGTCGGGCGTGACCGTGACGCGCCGCGTCGTGCGGTTGAGCAGCTTCACGTGCAGCCGGGCCTCCAGGGCCTGGATCTGCTTGGTGACGGTGCCCTTGGGCAGGTCGAGCGAGTCGGCGGCGCGCGTGAAGTTGCCGGCCTCGACGACCCGCACGAACACGCGCATGGCTTGGATCTGGTCCATAGGTACAAAGGGATGGTTGCTGACGGCGCAGGCGCCCGCGAGCGCGCATTCTTGTGGATGCGCATTGACCTGTTCCGGGGAAGGGGTCGGATTCTGGGCCCTGAAAGCGCCGCGATTGTTGTCGCGTCGGAAACAGAGTGGGGCGCCCGGCCCGGTTTCATGCGTCGCCGGCGACCCTTATATTTCATCCATCGTTGATCCGGAAGGTCCGCACCATGTCATCCCGTCCCACCCCGCAGCAGCCCGAGGCCCAAGCCCCGGCCGGGCGTGCCGTGGCCGAGAAGGACATCCGCATCGAGCTGCCCCAGGGTGAGGGTGTCGACGCCCGCACCTACGGCGAGAAGACCGGCGGCGCCGGGCAGCCGGTGGTGCTGCACTTCCATGGCGGCACCTTCGTGTGCGGCGACCTCGACAACGGCCGCACCGTCGGCCGGCTGCTGGCGCGTGCCGGCGCCTTCGTGGTGTCGCTGGCCTATCCGCTGGCGCCGGAGTTCCCGTTCCCCAAGCCCATCGAGGTCGGCTACGCGGTGCTGGAGTGGCTCTACAAGCAGCGCACCAAGCTGGTCGGCAAGGGCGCGCGCATCTTCCTCGCCGGCGAGGAAGCCGGCGGCAACCTGGCGGCGGCCGTGGCCCTGGTGGCCCGCGACCGCGCGCACCCGCCGCTTGCGGGCCAGGTGCTGCTGTCGCCGATGCTCGACCCCTGCGCCGGCACCGCGTCGCTGCGCGAGGCGAGCTGTGCGGAAGCGACGGTGAGCTGCAGATGGGCCGAGGGCTGGCAGAAGTACCTGCACCGGCCGATGGACGCGCTGCATCCCTATGCGGTGCCCGGCTCGTCGCTGCGGCTGGCCGACATCGCGCCGACGCTGGTGCTGGTCGGCCAGGACGACCCGATGCGCGACGAGGCGCTGGCCTATGCCAAGCGCCTGGGCGACGCGGGCATCCCCGTGACCAGCCAGGTGCTGCCCGGCGCGTCGAACTGGCCCGAGGCGCTGTACGAACCCGACAGCAATGCCTGTACGGCCTGCGAGCAGAGCGTGGAAGACCAGTTCCGCGCCTTCTTCCAGGCCGCGACGCCACCGCCTCACTAGGCCAGGCGCGAAGGCGCCGGACGCATCGGCCTCCGACGAGAGGCCCCCATCACTACAAGGCACGAGACGGCGCGGAGACCGCCGTCCGGAGGGAGTTTTCGCCTGACGAACGCCGACGGGACCGCAGCGTCCTGAGCCGGCGCGCTGGCGACGTCACCGAAATCATCCGTTCCCGACGGACGCCACCCGCGTCCGGAGGGTTGTCGCATCCCCGAAGTACCCACAAGGACGAACCATGTCGAACCCAAGCAACAACAACACGCCCGACCGCTCCGAAGGTGCCGGGGCGTCATCCACCCCGGCGAACCCGGCCGGGGCATCGCTGGCACGCCGCAGCGTGTGGCCCACCGTCACCGGCGTCACGGCCGTGCTGGCCGTCGCAGCGGGCGTCTTCGGCATGCACAGCTTCAAGGCCGAGGCCAGCAACCCGCCGCCGCAGAACCAGCCGCAGGCCACGCCGGTGTCGGTGGCCACCGTCACGGAAACCCAGGTCAACGCCTGGGACGAGTTCTCGGGCCGCCTGGAGGCGGTGGAGCGCGTCGACGTGCGTTCGCGCGTCGCCGGCGCGGTGCAGAGCGTTCATTTCCGCGAGGGCGCGCTGGTCAAGCAGGGCGACCTGCTCGTGACCATCGACCCGGCCCCCTACAAGGCCG
The DNA here is from genome assembly GCA_031119395.1 of Pseudomonadota bacterium. Taxonomy (GTDB): domain Bacteria; phylum Pseudomonadota; class Gammaproteobacteria; order Burkholderiales; family Burkholderiaceae_C; genus Xenophilus. The sequence continues at coordinate 2,740 of JAVHYA010000045.1, read as the reverse complement.
AGGTGGACCGCGCCGCGGCGCAGGTCGCGTCGGCCCAGGCGCGCGCCGCCTACACCCGCAGCGAACAGGAACGCGCCCGGCGCCTGTATGCCGAGCAGGCCATCGCCCAGCGCGAACTGGACGAGCGCCTGAACGCCGGCAACGAGGCGGACGCCAACCTGCGCGCTGCGCAGGCCTCGCTGCAGAGCGCGAAGCTCAACCTGTCGTACACCCAGGTCCGTGCGCCGGTCTCCGGCCGCATCGGCAAGCTCGAAGTCACGGTGGGCAACCTGGTCGCCGCCGGGCCCGGCGCGCCCGTGCTGACCACGCTGGTGTCGGTGAGCCCCATCTACGCCAGCTTCGACGCCGACGAGCAGGTGATCGGCCGCGCCCTTCGCGACATGCCCGGCGGCGCCAGCGCCCGCTCGCTCATCGGCCAGATCCCCGTGCAGATGGGCACCGCCGCCACCGAGGGCACGCCCTTCGAAGGCAAGCTGCAGCTCATCGACAACCAGGTCGACGCCAGGAACGGCACCGTGCGCGTGCGCGCCACGTTCGAGAACAAGGACGGTGCCCTGATCCCCGGCCAGTTCGCCCGCATCCGCATGGGCCAGGCGCAGGAGAGCAAGGCGCTGCTGGTGGCCGAACGCGCCGTGGGCACCGACCAGAACAAGAAGTTCGTGATGGTCGTCAACGCGGACAACAAGACCGAGTACCGCGAGGTCACGCTGGGCGCGCCGATCAATGGCCTGCGCGTGGTGGCCAGCGGCCTGAAGCCCGGCGAGCGCATCGTGGTCAACGGCCTGCAGCATGTGCGCCCCGGCGCGCTGGTCGATCCCAAGGCCGTGCCCATGGACGCCACGGCGCAGGGCGGCAGCGCCAAGGCCGGCAAGCTGGCCTCGAACCCCTGAACACGCGCATGCGCTGCGCTGAAAGTTCGTCATGAACCTCTCCAAATTCTTCATCGACCGGCCGATCTTTGCCGGCGTGCTGTCGCTGCTCATGCTGATCGCCGGCCTGATCGCGCTGCGCGGGCTGCCGATCTCGGAATACCCCGAGGTCGCGCCGCCGCAGGTGGTCGTGCGCGCCCAGTACCCGGGCGCCAACCCCAAGGTCATCGCCGAGACGGTGGCCACGCCGCTCGAAGAGCAGATCAACGGCGTCGAGGGCATGCTCTACATGGGCAGCCAGGCGACGACCGACGGCGTGATGACGCTCACCGTCACCTTCCGCCTGGGCACCGACCCCGACAAGGCGCAGCAGCTGGTGCAGAACCGCGTCTCGCAGGCCGAGCCGCGCCTGCCCGAGGAAGTGCGCCGCCTGGGCGTGACCACGGTCAAGAGCGCGCCCGACCTCACGATGGTGGTGCACCTGGTGTCGCCCAACGGTCGCTACGGCATCGACTACCTGCGCAACTACGCGGTGCTCAACGTCAAGGACCAGCTGGCGCGCATCGAGGGCGTGGGCCAGGTCCAGGTCTTCGGCGGCGGCGACTATTCGATGCGCATCTGGCTCGACCCGCAGAAGGTCGCGCAGCGCGGTCTGTCCGCCGCCGACGTGGTGGCGGCCATCCGCGGCCAGAACGTGCAGGCCGCCGCGGGCGTGATCGGCGCCTCGCCGGGGCTCTCGGGCATCGACGTGCAGCTGTCGGTCAACGCGCAGGGGCGCCTGACGACCGAGGAGGAGTTCGGCGACATCATCGTCAAGAGCGGTGCCGACGGGCAGGTGGTGCGGCTGCGCGACGTGTCGCGCATCGAACTCGGCGCGGCCGACTACTCGCTGCGCTCGCTGCTCAACAACAACCCGGCGGTGGGCATGGGCGTGTTCCAGGCCCCGGGCTCCAATGCGCTGGACATCTCGTCCAACGTGCGCAAGACCATGGTCGAGCTCAACAGGAACATGCCCGAGGGGCTGGAGTACCGCATCGCCTACGACCCGACGCAGTTCGTGCGCGCATCGATCGAGTCGGTGATCCACACGCTGCTCGAAGCCATCATGCTGGTGGTGCTGGTGGTGATCCTGTTCCTGCAGACCTGGCGCGCGTCGATCATCCCGCTGCTGGCGGTGCCGGTGTCGGTGATCGGCACCTTCGCGGTGCTGCACCTGCTGGGCTTCTCGATCAACGCGCTGTCGCTCTTCGGGCTGGTGCTGGCCATCGGCATCGTGGTGGACGACGCGATCGTGGTGGTCGAGAACGTCGAGCGCAACATCGAGGCCGGGCTCACGCCGCGCGAGGCCACCTACCGCGCCATGCGCGAGGTCTCGGGCCCGATCATCGCGATCGCGCTGGTGCTGGTGGCGGTGTTCGTGCCGCTGGCCTTCATCAGCGGCCTCACGGGGCAGTTCTACCGCCAGTTCGCGGTCACCATCGCCATCTCGACGGTGATCTCGGCCATCAACTCGCTGACGCTGTCGCCGGCCCTCGCGGCGCTGCTGCTGCGCGGCCACGACGCGCCCAAGGACGCGCTCACGCGCGGCATGGACAAGGCGCTGGGCTGGCTGTTCCGCGGCTTCAACCGCGTCTTCCAGCGCGGATCGGAGGCCTACAGCGGCGGCGTGAGGAGCGTCATCTCGCGCAAGACGATCATGTTCGTGATCTACCTCGCGCTGGTGGCCGTGACCTTCGGCCTCTTCAAGGCGGTGCCCAGCGGCTTCGTGCCCACGCAGGACAAGCAGTACCTGATCGGCTTCGCGCAGCTGCCCGATGGCGCCACGCTGGACCGCACCGACGAGGTGATCCGCCGCATGGGCGAGATCATGA
>JAVHYA010000104.1 GCA_031119395.1 Pseudomonadota bacterium | reverse complement strand
ACCAAACTCGTCACGAACGTGACGATCTGGAACCCAGCCTCAGAACAGCACCCGGCTGCGAATCGTCCCCGGCACCTTGGCCAGCGCCTCGAGCGCCACGTCCGACGAGGCGGCGTCGATATCGGTCACCACGTAGCCGACCTTCTCGTTGGTCTGCAGGTACTGCGCCGAGATGTTGATGTGGTGGTCCGCGAACACCTGGTTGATCGCCGACAGCACGCCCGGCACGTTGTGGTGTACGTGCAGCAGCCGGTGCTTGCCCGGGTGCGCGGGCAGCGCCACCTCGGGGAAATTCACGCTGCTGGTCGTCGTGCCGTTGTCGCTGTACTTCACCAGCTTCTCGGCCACCTCGACGCCGATGTTGGCCTGCGCCTCCATCGTCGAGCCGCCGATGTGCGGGGTCAGGATCACGTTGTCCAGCCCGCGCAGCGGCGACTGGAACTCGTCCTTGTTGCTCTTGGGCTCGACCGGGAACACGTCGATCGCGGCGCCCAGCAGCTTCTTCGCCTTCAGGGCCTCGGCCAGCGGCTCGATCTCCACCACCGTCCCGCGCGAAGCGTTGATCAGGATCGCGCCCGGCTTCATCGCCGCGATCTCGGCCGCGCCGATCATCCACTGCGTGGACGGCAGCTCCGGCACATGCAGCGTCACGATGTCGCTCTGCCCCAGCAGCTCGTGCAGGCTGCGCACCTGCCGCGCGTTGCCCAGCGGCAGCTTGGTCACCACGTCGTAGAAGGCCACGTGCATGCCCAACGCCTCGGCCAGCACCGACAGCTGCGCGCCGATGGAACCGTAGCCCACGATGCCCAGCGTCTTGCCGCGGATCTCGAAGGCGTTCTCGGCCGACTTGAGCCAACCGCCGCGGTGCGCGACGGCGCTCTTCTCCGGCACGCCGCGCAGCAGCAGGATCGCCTCGGCCAGCACCAGTTCGGCCACCGAGCGGGTGTTGGAGTACGGCGCGTTGAACACCGCCACGCCATGCTCGCGCGCCGAGCCCAGGTCGATCTGGTTGGTGCCGATGCAGAAGGCGCCCACCGCCACCAGCTTGGGCGCCGCGGCGAACACGTCGGCCGTGAGCTGCGTGCGCGAGCGGATCCCCAGGAAATGAACGTCGGCCACCTTGGCCTTCAGTTCCTCGCCCTCGAGCGCGCCGGTCAGCGTCTCGACCTGCGTGTAGCCCGCGGACCGGATCAGCTCCACGCCCGAGGGGTGGATGCCCTCCAGCAGCAGGAACTTGATCTTGTTCTTGTCCAGGGAGGTCTTGGTCATGACGCCGGCGGCCCGATACGAAGCCAGTGAGGGATGGAGGAGTCGATCAGCCTAGCATGGTGCGCCGCAGCACACGCCCGGTGCGGCTATTGGCGCGGCCGGCACCACGGGCTGGCGCGCGCGCGACACACGTGCACCGAAAAAGGGTTTCCCCCCTTCGCAGCCACGGGCGGGCCATGCGACAAACACCCGCCGCCGCGCTGTCACAGAAAGCGAATAGCATGCGCGGCTTTGTCATTTTCAGCAGGAGTCTTTGCATGCGATTCAAAACGCTCACCTCGGCCGCCGCACTGGCCGTCGCGTTCGCCCTCCCGGCGCACGCCCAGACCGAAATCCAGTGGTGGCACGCCATGACCGCCGTCAACAACGAGTGGGTGAACGATCTGGCCAAGCAGTTCAACGAGAGCCAGAAGGACTACAAGGTCGTCGCCACCTACAAGGGCACCTACGACGAGGCCATGACCGCCGCCATCGCGGCGTTCCGTTCGGGCAATGCGCCGCACATCCTGCAGGTCTTCGAAGTGGGCACGGCCACCATGATGGCCAGCAAGGGCGCGACGGTGCCCGTGGGCAAGGTGATGAGCGACGCGGGCTTCAACTTCGACCCCGCCGCCTACATCCCCGCCGTCGCCGGTTACTACACGGCACCCAACGGCCAGATGCTGAGCTTCCCCTTCAACAGCTCCACGACCATCTTCTACTACAACAAGGATGCTTTCCAGAAGGCCGGCCTGAATCCCGACAAGGCCCCAGCCACCTGGCCCGAGGTCTTCGAAGCTGCCAAGAAGCTCAAGGCCAGTGGCCACAGCTGCCCGATGACGCTGGCCTGGCAGGGCTGGACGCAGCTCGAGAGCTTCTCGACCTGGCACAACGTCGAATTCGCCACCAAGATGAACGGCCTGGCCGGCATGGACGCGCGCCTGAAGATCAACTCGCCGCTGCACGTGAAGCACATCGACAACCTCGCCGCCGCCGCCAAGGCCGGAGAGTTCGTCTACAAGGGCCGCGGCTCCACGCCGCAGGCCGCCTTCACCGCCGGTGAATGCGCCATGATCCAGACCTCGTCGGGCTTCTACGGCGACGTGGCGAAGAACGCCAAGTTCAAGTACGGCCTCGCGGCCCTGCCCTACTACCCGGATGTGAAGGGCGCCCCGCAGAACACCGTGATCGGCGGTGCATCGCTGTGGGTGATGTCCGGCAAGAAGGCCGAGGAGTACAAGGGCGTGGCCAAGTTCTTCGACTTCCTGTCGCAGACCAAGGTGCAAGCCGCCAGCCACCAGCGCACCGGCTACCTGCCGATCACGCTGGCGGCCTACGACCTGACCGACAAGTCCGGCTTCTACCAGAAGAACCCGGGCACCGACGTCGCGGTGACGCAGATGATCCGCAAGACCACCGACAAGTCGCGCGGCATCCGGCTGGGCAACTACGTGCAGATCCGCACCATCGAGGACGAGGAACTCGAACAGGTCTGGGCCGGCAAGAAGACCGGCAAGGAAGCGCTGGACGCGATCGTCAAGCGCGGCGACGAACTGCTCGCCCGCTTCGAAGCGGCCAACAAGGGCAAGTGAGGGCCTGCGGCGCCGGGGCGGGAGAGCCCTGAGCCGCCTGTCGCTTACAGTCCGCGACAATATCCGACGCAGGCCGCCGGCACTTCCGCCGCCGGCCCGCGTTTCTGCCCGCCGCCTGGCGCCCTTCGGGGCCTCGGCGGCTTCTCTTTGATTGGACGATGGAAAAACGCGTACTTTTCCGATCGGGCTGGCTGCCCTGGGTGTTGCTGCTGCCGCAGCTCATCATCATCGGTGTCTTCTTCTTTCTTCCCGCCAGCCAGGCCATCCTGCAGTCGATGCAGATGGAGGACGCCTTCGGCACCAGCCGCGAATTCGTCGGCCTGGACAATTTCCGGCGCATCTTCGACGACGCCAGCTACCTCGCGTCCTTCAAGATCACCGCGCTGTTCTCGGTGCTGGTGGCGGCCAGCGGCATCGCACTGTCCTTGCTGCTCGCGATCTTCGCCGACCGCATCGTGCGCGGCGCCATGGTCTACAAGACGCTGCTGATCCTGCCCTATGCCGTGGCACCGGCCATCGCCGGCGTGCTGTGGATCTTCCTGTTCTCGCCTTCCATCGGCGTGGTGGCCTACTACCTGCAGAAGTTCGGCTACACCTGGAACCACCTCATGAACGAGGGGCAGGCCATGTCGCTGATCGTGATCGCGTCGGTGTGGAAGCAGATCTCCTACAACTTCCTGTTCTTCCTGGCGGGCCTGCAGTCCATACCGAAAGCGCTGATCGAGGCGGCCTCCATCGACGGCGCGGGACCGTGGCGGCGATTCTGGAGCATCCAGTTGCCGCTGCTGTCGCCCACGACCTTCTTCCTGCTGGTCATCAACGTGGTCTATGCCTTCTTCGACACCTTCGGCATCATCGATTCGATGACGGCCGGGGGGCCGGGGCAGTCGACCTCGATCCTGGTCTACAAGGTCTACCAGGATGGCTTCAAGGCGCTGGACCTGGGCGGCTCGGCCGCACAGTCCGTCGTGCTGATGGTCATCGTCGTCGCGCTCACCGTGGTGCAGTTCCGTTATGTCGAGAAGAAGGTGCAGTACTGATGCCGCGCGCCCACACCTCCACGCCCGAGGCCTTCCATGGTTGACCGTCGTCCCTGGCTCAGCGTGCTGTCGCACGCCGTGATGATCCTCGGGGTGCTGATCGTCGCCTTCCCGCTCTACCTGGCCTTCGTGGCCTCGACGCACACGCCCGACAAGATCGTGCAGGTGCCCATGCCCCTCCTGCCCGGCGCCCACGCATGGGAAAGCTACCAGGCCGCGCTCTTCGGCAGCGGCAAGGCGGGCTCGACCATCACCGTGGCGCGCATGATGTGGGTCAGCTTCGTGACCGCGATGGTGATCACCGTGGGCAAGATCGCCATCTCCCTGCTGTCGGCCTTCGCCATCGTCTACTTCCGGTTTCCGTTCAAGACGCTGTGCTTCTGGGCCATCTTCGTGACGCTGATGCTGCCGGTGGAGGTCCGGATCCTGCCGACCTACAAGGTCGTGGCCGACCTGGGCATGCTCAACAGCTACGCGGGCCTGACGCTGCCGCTGATCGCGTCGGCCACCGCGACCTTCCTGTTCCGGCAGTTCTTCCTCACCGTGCCCGACGAGCTGGTGGAAGCGGCGCGCATCGACGGCGCGGGCCCGATGCGCTTCTTCAAGGACGTGCTGGTGCCGCTGTCGCGCACTTCGATCGCCGCGCTGTTCGTGATCCAGTTCATCTACGGCTGGAACCAGTACCTCTGGCCGCTGCTGATGACCACCTCCGAGGACATGTACCCGGTCGTGATCGGCATCAAGCGCATGCTGGCCGGGGGCGAGGCGGCCAACGACTGGAACGTCATCATGGCCACGGCCATCCTCGCCATGCTTCCACCCGCGGTGGTCGTCATGCTGATGCAGAAGTGGTTCGTCAAGGGCCTCGTCGACACCGAAAAATGAAACGCCGGCCCCGTGACGGCGGGGTTGGTCATCCAGACTAGAACATGGCAGCAATTTCTCTTCGCAACGTCATCAAGCGCTACGGCAAGGGCGCCAAGGCCAACCAGGTCATCCACGGCGTGAGCGCCGACATCAAGGACGGCGAGTTCGTCGTCATCGTCGGTCCCTCGGGCTGCGGGAAGTCCACGCTGCTGCGCATGGTCGCCGGGCTGGAGGAAATCTCCGCCGGCGAGATCGCCATCGGCAACCGGGTGGTGAACAACCTCGAACCGGCGCAGCGCGACATCGCGATGGTGTTCCAGAACTACGCGCTGTACCCGCACATGTCGAACTTCGACAACATGGCGTATGGCCTGCGCATCCAGGGCGTGCCCAAGGACGAGATCAAGGCGCGCGTCGACAAGGCCGCCAAGATCCTGGAGCTGGGCCACCTGCTGGAGCGCAAGCCGCGCGAGCTCTCGGGCGGCCAGCGCCAGCGCGTGGCCATGGGCCGCGCGATCGTGCGCCAGCCGCAGGTCTTCCTCTTCGACGAGCCGCTCTCGAACCTCGACGCCAAGCTGCGCGCGCAGACCCGGCTGGAAATCCAGAAGCTGCACCGCGAGCTGGGCATCACCAGCCTGTTCGTCACCCACGACCAGGTCGAGGCCATGACGCTGGCGCAGCGCATCATCGTCATGAACGCCGGCGTGATGGACCAGTTCGGCACGCCCGAGGAGGTCTACAACACGCCGGCCACCACCTTCGTGGCCAGCTTCATCGGCTCGCCGCCGATGAACCTGCTCAAGCAGGCGCCGGGCGTGCGCACGGGCCAGATCCTGGGCATCCGGCCCGAGCACATCGTGCTCGACGACAGCGGCTGGACGGTGAACATCGAGCAGGTCGAGCTGCTGGGCGCCGAGCGCCTGATCTACGGCCGCATCGGCGACGAGCAGATCATCATGCGCGCCGACGAGTCGCAGCGCGCGCCCAAGGTGGGCGATACCGTGCGCATGGCGGCGCGGCCCGACAAGCTGCACTGGTTCGACGCCGGCTCCGGTAAAAGAGCGGCCAACTGATGACGGCCGGCGCCCTGCCCGCGTGGCCCTACCCACGCTGGATCGCCCACCGCGGTGCCGGCAAGCTGGCGCCCGAGAACACGCTGGCCGCCTTCCGCCTGGGCGCGGAGCACGGCTACCGGATGTTCGAGTGCGACGCCAAGCTCAGCAGCGACGGCGTGGTGTTCCTCATGCACGACGCCACGCTGGACCGCACCACCGACGGCCACGGCATCGGCGGCGAACAGCCCTGGCACGCGCTGTCGCAGCGCGATGCGGGCGGCTGGCACTCGCGCCGCCACGCCGGGGAGCCGCTGCCCACGCTGGCGGCGCTGGCACGCTTCTGCCTCGCCAACGGCCATTTCCTGAACATCGAGATCAAGCCGACGCCGGGCACCGACGATGCGACCGGCGCGGCCGTGGCGCGCGAGGCGGCTGCCCTGTGGTCGGGCGCGGCCGTGCCGCCGCTGCTCACCTCCTTCAGGCCCGACGCATTGGCCGCCGCGCGCGAGGCCGCCCCCGAGCTGCCGCGCGGGCTGCTGCTCGACGCGCTGCACGAGGGCTGGCTCGACACGGCCAGGGCGCTGGGCTGCCAGGCCGTCGTGTGCAACCACGCCCTGTGGGACGCGGCCACCGTGGCTGCCGCGAAGGCCGCGGGCCTGCGCACGCTGAGCTACACCGTCAACGACGATTGGGCGGCGCAACGGCTCATCGATCTGGGCACCGACGGCATCATCACCGACCGGGTCGACCTGTTCGCGCCGGCCTGAGCGCCGTGCTCAGGCGTCGAGCTTGATGCCGGCATCGCGGGCGATGCCCTGCCACAACCTCAGATCGTCGCGCACGAGGCGCCCGAACTCCTCGGGCGAGCGCTGCGGCGTGTTGTCGTCGAGGTTCAGGGCCATGCGGCGGTCCTTCAGCTCGGGGGCGACCAGTGCGGCGCGCACATGGCGGTTCACCGCGTCGACCACGGCCGCCGGCGTGCCCCTGGGCGCGAAGACGCCGTACCACGCGTCGGCCTCGAAGCGGTAGCCCTGCTGCGTCAGCGTCAGCACCTCGGGCATCTGCGGGCTGCGCTGCGTGCCGCTGAGCGCCAGGCAGCGCAGCTTGCCGGACTTGAAGAGCGGCACCAGGCTGCTGACGTCCACCCAGGCGATCTGGATGTTGCCGCCCTGCATGTCCTGGTAGATCTGCGGCATGGTCTTGTAGGGCACGTGGCGCAGGTCGAGCCCGGCCTTGGCCTTGAGCCATTCCATCACCAGGTGCCCGGTGGAGCCCACGCCCCACGTCGCGTAGTTGAGCGCCCCGGCGGGCCGGGCTTTCACGGCGGCCACGAACTCCTGCAGGTTGCGCGCCGGGAAGTCCGGCGTCACGACCAGGGCGATGCCGCCGACGCCGACCTGGACGATGGGCACGGTGTCGCGGGCGACATCGAAGCTCAGGTTCGGCTGCACGGCCTGGTTGATGACGGTGGAGGACGAGCTGAGCCAGCCCAGCGTGTAGCCGTCGGGTGCGGCCCGCACGAGCTGCTCGGCGGCCAGCACGCCGTTGGCGCCCGGCCTGTTGTCGACCACCACGGGCTGGCGGACCGCCTGGGCCAGCGCGTCGCTGAACAGGCGGCACAGCAGGTCGGCGCCGCTGCCGGCCCCGCTGGGCACGACCATGCGGATCGGCCGGGCGGGCCAGGCGCCGTCGGCCCGCACGCCGGTGGCGCCGACGAGGCCGGCCGCGCCGAGCACGGCCAGCAGGCGGCGGCGATGCAGGGGATTCGAAGCAAATGGCATGGGTGTCTCCTGGTCGTTGTCGTTGGGCGGGGCGCGCAAACGCCCGGGGAGCGCGGGCGACAGGCTGCGCTCAGGCCGCCTCGGGCTGGCGCACGGTGCTGATCGACAGCCCCCCGTCGGCGATCAGCACCTGCCCGTTCACGTACGAGGATTCGGACGAGAGCAGGAACAGCGTGCCGTGCGCCACCTCCCAGCCCGTGCCCTGGCGCCCGAACGGCAGGGGCCGCGCGGCGCGGTTTGGCCGGTTGCGCGTGGCGTCGCGGCCCAGGGGCGTGTCGATCAGGCCCGGTGCGATCACGTTGGCCCGCAGGCCCTGGCCATGGGTGGCATAGGCCGTCGAGCGGCAAAGCGCCGCCAGCGCGGCCTTGGAGCACTCGTACACCGGCAGCCCGCTCAAGGGCGAGATGGAGGCGGTGGACGAGACGAAGACCATCGAGCCGCCGGGCTCCATCACCGCGGCTGCGGCCTGGGCGCACAGCATGTGCGCGCGCAGGTTGACGTCCATCACCGCGTCCCAGGCCTCGGCCGTCTCGGTGCCGAAGCGGCTGCTGTTGCCGATGCCGACGTTGAGCACCAGCCCGTCCAGGCCGCCCAGGACGTCGGTCGCCTCGCGCACCAGGCGCGTGATCTCGTCGGGCTTGGACACGTCGGCCTGCAGCGCGTGGGCGCGGCCGCCTTCCCGCCGCACCCAGTCCACGCTGTCTTGTGCGCTGGCGAGGTCCAGGTCGGCGCAGGCCACCGCGGCGCCTTCGCGGGCGAACAGCACGGTCATCGCGCGGCCGTTGCCCACCGGCGGATCGGCATCGACGGTGCGGCGCTGCCCGCCGCCGACGACCAGCACGCGCCGTCCGGCCAGCCGGCCAGCCGGGCGGGCCCGGCCCAGGGCGGGGGCGAAGAGCTGGCGCGGCGGATCGGCCTCGGGCGGCTGCGGCTGCGCCGGCGCGGCCGCACGCTCGATGGTGAGCGGCGCGGCCTGGGCATCCTCCACCTCCAGCTCCAGGTTCTCGAGCAGGCGGCTGACCAGCATGTAGAAGCCGATGGTGACGATCACCTCCATCTGCTCCTGCCCGCTGCAGTGCGCGGCGAGTGCGCGGTACAGCGGCTCGGGCGCCTTGACCTGGCGCACCACGGCATCGGTGAAGGCCAGCACCGCCTTCTCGCGCTCGTCGAACAGCGGGCTCGCCGGGTCGGCCAGCGCGGCCTCGATCTTGTCCTCCGCCATGCCCAGCCCGCGCGCCACGCGGCGGTGCTGATGCACTTCGTAGTGGGCATCGCTCAGGGCGCCGACCCGCAGGATCACCAGTTCGCGCAGCTCGGGCGCGAGCGACGAGCGGCGCAGGATCGCGCCGCCGAGGCCGAGGAAGCCCTCGGCCACCTCGGGCGCATGGGGCAGCACGCGGTACAGGTCCAGCGGCGGCCGTGCGCGCAGCAGCTCGCCCAGCGGGCCGGCGACTTGGCTCAGGTCGAACAGGGGAAGGCGGGCCATCGGAGTCTCCAAATCTTCAGAAATCGTTTGCGGGATGCTCGTCCATACCGTCGTGGTCACAAATGGCAGCATCCCTACAATCGTTTTCCGAAAACCTGCAAACTTTTCAGTCCATGGTGAAGAGCGTCTCGGTCCTCGATGTGGCACGGGAGGCCGGCGTGGCCGCCGGGTCGGTGTCGCGCGCACTCAACGGCAGCAAGCACGTGAGCCCGGCGCTGCGCGCCCGCGTGGCCGATGCGGCGCGCCGCCTGGGCTACCAGCCGAACGCGCAGGCGCGGGGCCTTCGGCTGGGGCGCAGCAACATCATCGGCATGCTGGTCAACGACATGCGCCACCCCATGTACGCCAGCATCATCGCGGGCGTGGAGCACGAGCTGTCGCTGCAGGGGCGCATGCTGCTGCTGGCCGACGCGCACGGCGAGGCGGCGCGCGAGCGGGCCATCTTCGACACCTTCCAGCGCTGTGCGCTCGACGGCGCGATCATCGGCGCCTCCTACCACCCGGAGGTGATGCAGGCCGCGCACTACGCGGGCAACCGCCTGCCGCTGGTGCTGGTCGACCGCGACGTCGAGGGCATGGACCGCGTCTGCCTGGAGCGGCGCAACGCCCTGCGGGTGGCCACGCGGCACCTGCTGAACCTCGGCCACCGCCGCATCGCCCTCATCACGCCCGCGCTCGACCGGGTGCCGGGCGGCGAACGCATCGCCGGCTACGACGATGCCTACCGCCAGGCCGGCCTGGCGGCCGAGCGCCGCTACATCCCGCGCATGAACTCCCCGCTGCAGGACGGCGGCGAGGCCATGGGCACCCTGCTCGACCTGCCCGAGCCGCCCACCGCGCTCGTGTGCCTGGGCACGCGGCTGCTGTCGGGTGCGCTGCGCACGGTGCGCAAGCGGGGCATGCAGGTGCCGCGCGACCTGTCGGTCGTCTCCATCGGTTCGACCGACATGATGGAATTCGCCAACCCGCCGCTGACCTGCCTGCGCGTGGACCTGATGAGCACCGGCCGGGCCGCGGCGCGCCTGATGCTGCGGCGCCTGCAGGATCCCGTGGGCTTCGTGCCGGAGCGCATCGAGCTGGAATCCGAGCTGGTGGTGGGCGAGTCCTGCGGCCCGCCGCCCGCCTGAGCAGCAGGGCCGATGCGGCGATTGCTCCTTTTTTGATAGCTTCCTGCGCCCACCCGGCGGGCGCTGCGGCCACTTTTGGCACATGGAAATGGCGCTGCCTATGATGCCGGGCATGCGCGCCATGCTCCCCACCTCGATCGCCCTGCCGCTGCGGGCGCTGCTGCTGGCCTGGGTGCTTGCCGCCCTGCCGGGCCTGGGCTGGGCGCAGCCCCAGTCGCAGTCCCAGGCCCCATCGCAAGCCGCGCAGGACGCAGCCCCCCTGCCGGACATCGCCGACCTGCGCGACCAGCTCGCCAAGCTGCCCACCGCCGCCGACACGCCGGGCGACATGCGCGGGTTGATGAGCCAGATCGCCGCCATCGGCGCGCAGGCCGACAAGTTCATCGCGGCGCGCACCGGCCAGCTCAACGACCTCAACGCCCGCCTGGGCGAACTGGGCAACCCGCCGCCGCCGGGCACCAGCGAAGACCCGGACATCACGCGCCAGCGCGCCCTGCTGACCAAGGAACGCAACGCCGTCGATGCCGACGTGCGGCTCGCACGCCTGGTGGTGGTCGATGCCCAACAGCGCGGCAACGACCTGCTGAACAAGCGGCGCGAACTGTTCGAGGCGCAGATCAGCGAACGCTCCGCCTCGCCGCTGGGCCGCAGCTTCTGGCACGACCTCGCCGAGGCCTGGCCCGACGACATCGACCGCCTGCAGGCCCTGGGCGCCGAGATCCAGGCCGGCGTGTCGCGTGCCGGCCAGGACGCGCACCGCGGCCCGGTGCTGATCACCTTGGCGCTCGCACTGCTGATGATCACCGTGGGCAACCTGCTGGCCGAGCGCGGCCTGGTGCTGCTGGCGCAGCGCCTGCTGCCGGGCGGGCGGCTGCGCCGATCGCTGCTGGTGATCGCCATCGTCGGCGCCAACATGCTGATCGTGGCGCTGGCCCTGCGCACGTCGGTGTCGGCCTTCGACGCGCACGGCCTGCTCGGCACGCAGACGCGCGAGCTGGCCAAGGTGCTGAGCAGGTCGCTGCTGTTCATCACCTTCGTGGTCAGCCTGGGACGTGCGCTGCTGGCGAACGCTCGGCCTTCGTGGCGGCTGCCGCCCATTCCCGACCCGCTGGCCAAGCGCCTGCGCGCCTTCCCCCTGCTGGCCGCACTGACGATGGTGCTGGTGTGGGTGCCGGCGCAGATCAACACGCTGATCGACGCCAGCCTGGCGGCGGTGGTGGCGACGCACGTGATCACCGCCCTGGCACTCACCGGGCTCATCGCCGCGATGCTGCTGCGCCTGCGCGGGCCCAAGGCCCCCGGCGCGGCCGAGCCGGGCGACGGCGGCCCCGCCCCGCTCGACGGCACCGGCGCACCGCCGGCGCCGCACGAGCGCCCACTGTGGGTGGCGATGCTGCTGGGCGCCATCACGCTGGTGCTGATCGCGATCTGGGTGCTGGTGGGCATGGGCTACGTGGCCCTGGCCAGCCTGCTGGCCGGGCAGCTGATGTGGACCGGCATCGTGGCCTGCGCCTTCTACGTGCTGTTCAAGTTCGCCGACGACCTGTTCATGGCCACCGTGTCGGCGAAGAGCGGCTTCGGCGGGCGGCTGCAGAAGAGCGTCGGCTTCGCGCCGGCCACGCTCGACCAGGCGGCCGTGGTGCTGTCGGCGCTGGCGCGCGTGGCGCTGTTCTTCTACATGGTGATCGCGCTGGTCGCGCCGCTGGGCACCGACCCGGGCGAGGTGTTCCAGCGCAGCGGCAAGTTCGGCGCCGGCGTGAAGATCGGCGAGTTCCAGCTCGTGCCCTCGGCCATCTTCAGCGCCATCGGCGTGCTGGTGGCCGGCTTCATCGCGCTGCGCGTGGCGCGCCACTGGCTGCAGGAGCGCTACCTGCCGACCACCACGCTGGAGCCGGGCATGCAGAGCTCGCTGACCACGCTGCTGGGCTATGCGGGCGGCATCCTGGTGGTGGCCTTCGCGCTCTCGGCGCTGGGCATCGGCATCAACCGCATCGCTTGGATCGCCAGTGCGCTGTCGGTGGGCATCGGCTTCGGTCTGCAGGCCATCGTGCAGAACTTCATCTCGGGCCTGATCCTGCTGGCCGAGCGGCCGGTGAAAGTGGGCGACTGGGTGGTGCTGGGCACGACCGAGGGCGACGTGCGGCGCATCAACGTGCGGGCGACCGAGATCGCGCTGGGCGACCGCTCCACGGTGATCGTGCCGAACTCGGAGTTCATCACCAAGACCGTGCGCAACATGACCCTGGCCAATGCCGAGGGCCGCGTCCTGATCCGGCTGCCGATGCCGCTGAACACCGATGCGCAGAAGGTGCGCGAGCTGATGCTGGCGGCGTGCTCGGCCCACCCCGGCGTGCTGGCGACGCCGGCGCCCTCGCTCACGCTGGAGGGCATCGAGAACGGGCAGTTGATCTTCCAGGCCATCGCGTACGTGCCCAGCCCGCGGCTGGCGGGCGGGGTCAAGAGCGACCTGCTGTTCACGATGCTGGAGGAGTTCAGGAAGGCGGGGGTGGTGTTGGCGGTGCCGACCATGGTGATGGCGGC
>JAVHYA010000044.1 GCA_031119395.1 Pseudomonadota bacterium | reverse complement strand
CCCGCGAAGGTGGCGGCGAGCTCGGCGATGCGCTCTGCCGGGTAGAACAGGTCCTTCACCACCTGGTACAGCGCGCCCAGCCGCGCCTGCTTGCGCAGCAGCTCGCGCACGGCGTCTTCGCGCGCGCCGATGGCCTTGGCCAGGTCGCGCACCCAGGGCGGGTCGTTGCCGCCCGCGAGCAGCAAAGGCATGAGCTGGGCGGCCATCGCGCTTTCGTCCTCGCTCAGGCTGACGCTGTGGCCGGGCAGGTGCAGCCACTGGCCGCTGCGGTTGACGGTGCCTTCGGCCACCAGCTTCTGAAGCCAGGACGACCAGCCCGGCAGCGCAGCAAACGCCGATTGGGCGGGGAAGGCCATGCGCTGCAGGCGTGCGCTGTTGAGGCCGGGCTCGTCGGGCGCGCGGGCGTGGTGGCGCTCCAGCGCGCCGACGATCCGGGCCTGCACCTGCGCCCACACGGCGGGCGACAGCCAGAGCACGTCGGCGTGGCCGCCCATGCCCGGGGCGCCGAGCGCCGAACCGGCGAGCGGGCCGGGCTGGCCGAGGGCAAAGGCGGGCGCGTCGGCGCCGGCCCAGTCGGGGTCGGGCAGGCGGCCCAGCAGCCGCGTCAGAACGCTGCGCGTGAGGCCGGCCGGCGCCACGGCGAGCAGCGGGCGGGCGTCGCCACCCTTGCGGTCGCCCGCGCCGACGAGCGCTTCCATCGCATCGAGCCACTGCATGCGCTCCGCGCTGCGGCGGCGGCGCTCGGGCGCCTGCGGGTCGAGCACGACGCCGCCGCCCACGGTGCGCGTGCCCTGGGCGTTGCGCAGGATGAAGCGGTCGCCGGGCACGACGAAGACGGGCTGGTCGAAGACGAGTTGCACGCGCGCGCCGGCACGGGCGGCCGCGGCACCGGCGCCGTCCCCGGCCGCCGCCACGGTGTCGCCTTCCAGCGGCACGGCATGGGCCAGGCGGTGCGTGGCGCCCAGGTGCACGTGCAGCGGCGTCCACGCGGCAAGGGGCGGCGCACCGCCCAGCAGGCGCACGCGCACGTCGATGCGCTGCGTGGCCTGCAGCACGCGCGCGTCGGCGATCCAGTCGCCCCGGGCGATGTCGCTCTTGTCCACACCGGCCAGGTTGAGCGCGACGCGCTGCCCGGCCGCGCCCTGTTCGGCCGCGCGGTTCTGCGCATGCAGGCTGCGCACGCGCACGGCACGCGGGGGCGCCCGGCCGTCGCCCGAGCCCGCGCCGAAGTGCGCGACCGTGTCGCCGGCCAGCACGGCGCCGCCGAAGACGGTGCCGGTGACGACGGTGCCGTGGCCCGCGAGGGTGAAGACGCGGTCGACCGCCAGGCGGAACAGGCCGTCCTGGCGGCGGGCGTGCTGGCGGCGGGCGATGGCGAAGAGGTGATCGCGCAGGGCGTCGATGCCTTGCGCCTGGCCTTCCTGGCCGGGCGCGACGGCGGTTTCGAAGACCGGGGCGCCGGCCAGCGGGGTGCCGGCCAGCAGCGCGGCGATCTCGGCCTTGACGGCAGCGATGCGGGCGGCATCGACGCGGTCGCATTTGGTCAGGGCCACGGTGCCTTCGCCGATGCCGAAGAGTTCGACGATGGCAAGGTGCTCGCGCGTCTGCGGCATGACGCCGTCGTCGGCGGCCACGACCAGCAGGGCGTGGTCGATGCCCGAGGCGCCGGCGGCCATGGTATGGACGAAGCGCTCGTGGCCGGGCACGTCGATGATGCCGAGCACCTGGGACGGGTCGTCGCCGGGCGCGGCGGCCGATGCGTCGCCGGGTGCGGCCGGCACGGGCGTGTAGGCGTAGCCGAGCTCGATGGAGATGCCGCGCGCCTTTTCTTCCTTCAGCCGGTCGGTGTCGACGCCGGTGAGGGCGCGCACCAGCGTGGTCTTGCCATGGTCGATGTGGCCGGCGGTGCCGAGGATCATGCGGCGCCTCCAGCGCGGTGCATCACGGCGGGTGTGCGGAGGGGCGAGGTCGAAGGGGCGCGGCGCATGGCCGGATTGTGCTCGGGGCGGCGGCGGTGGCCGGCGCAACCCGGGCCTGTAGGCAGGCGCCGCGAAGGGCTGTCGACGCCAGCACGCGGTCAGCTTGGCCGAAGGTGCGGCGGCCTACCTTGCTGGCACACGGCCGCACCGGGCGGCCGGCATGGCATTCAAGGAGTCACACCCATGGCATTCGGCACACGTTCTTCGGCATCGACGGGTTGGAAGCTGGCCGCCGCCGGCATGGCGCTGGGCGGCCTGCTGGCCTTTGCGCCGGCGGCGCAGGCCAAGGGCTGCATCAAGGGCGCCGCGGTGGGCGGCGTGGCGGGCCACGTGGCCGGCAAGCACGGCGTGCTCGGCGCCGCGGCCGGCTGCGCGATCGGGCACCACGAGGCGGCGAAGAAGGAGAAGGCGCAGCAACAGCAGCAGGCGGCGCCGGCCGCGGCGGCAACGCCCGCCGCAGGCGCCGAGGCAGGCAAGTAGCGCGTCGGCACGCCAAGGCTCGCAACAGCCGTTCGGGGATGCACGATGAACGGGCCCAGTGGCGGCTGGCGTGCCTCAGGGGCCGGAAGACGGCCTGGCGGCCCAGCCGCTATCGATTTCATAGCTGCTCGCACCCGCCGGACGGGCGCTGCAGGCCGATTTGGCTTGAATGCCTACCGTGCGCCTTCAGCGGCCAGGGCACGGTGCAACGCCGGCAGCTGATCGCCGAACGCCGCCTCGTCGCCGGCCTCGAGGCAGCGCAGGTCCAGCCACAGCGACTGGTCGGCGATGCGGCCGATCACGGGCCGCGGCAGGCCGCGCAGCGCGGCTTCGAGCCGGGCGAGCTGGCGGCCGGCGCGCCTGGCCTCGCGCGGCGTCAGGCGCAGGCCGGCACTCGGCAGCGTGTCGACGGGCAGCGCGCCGCTGCCGATCTGGCTGGCCATGGGCGCCACGGCGACGTCGAAGTCGGGCGCCACGGCCTGCTGCACGGCGGGCAGCAGGCGCTCGGCCTGGGCCTGCATCTGCGCGCGCGAGCGGGTGAACAGGCGCAGCGTGGTCAGCCGCTCGGCCAGGTGCTCGGGGGCGAGGTACAGGCGCAGCACGGGCTCGAGCGCGGCCAGGGTGAGCTTGCCGACGCGCAGCGCGCGCTTGAGCGGGTTCTTCTTGATCTTCGCGATCAGGTCCTTGCGGCCGACGATGAGGCCGGCCTGCGGGCCGCCCAGCAGCTTGTCCCCGCTGAAGGTGACGAGGTCGGCCCCTGCGGCGATGGTGTCGCGCACGGTGGGCTCCTTGGGCAGGCCCCATTGCGCCATGTCGACCAGCGTGCCGCTGCCCAGGTCCACGGCCAGCGGCAGGTTGCGCGCGTGGGCGATGGCGGCCACCTCGGCCTCGGGCACGCTCTTGGTGAAGCCGGTGACGGCGTAGTTGCTGGTGTGCACCTTCATCAGCAGCGCGGTGCGCTCGGTGATCGCCTCGGCGTAGTCCTTGGCGTGGGTGCGGTTGGTGGTGCCGACCTCGACCAGCCGCGCGCCGGCGCGCGACATGATGTCGGGGATGCGGAAGGCGCCGCCGATCTCGACCAGCTCGCCGCGCGAGACGATGACGTCCTTGCGCGGGGCGAGCGCGCTCAGCGTGAGCAGCACGGCCGCCGCGTTGTTGTTGACGACCGTGGCCGCCTCGGCGCCGGTGAGTTCGCACAGCACCTCGTCGACCAGGTCGTCGCGGTCGCCGCGGCCGCCGGTGGCCAGGTCGAACTCGAGGTTGGCCGGTGCGGTGAGCGCGCGCATGACCGATTGCACGGCTTCGTCGGGCAGCAGCGCGCGGCCGAGGTTGGTGTGCAGCACGGTGCCGGTGAGGTTGAACACGGCCTTCAGGCGCGGGGCGAAGCGCGCGGCCAGGCGGCGTTCGCAGGCCGTGGCGAGCGCATCGTCGGCGATGGCCTCGGCACTCAGTTGCCCCGCCAGGGCCTGCGGGCGCAGCGCGTCGAACTCGGCACGCAGGGCGGCGGCGACGGCACTGTGGCCGTAGCGGTCGGCCAGCGCCTGCATGGCGGGCGTGGCGAGGGCGCGGTCGACGGACGGGAGGCGGAGGGTCATCGGAATCCGGACCTCCGTACGCGAAGGACGCAAAGGCTTCGCGAAGAACGCGACAGAAACATCAGAAGTCCTTCATCTTTCCCTTTTGCGACTTTCGCGAAATCTTCGCGACCTTCGCGTACGGAAGTCCGCATTCAAACCGCCAGCGGCTTCTCGATGGCCAGCAGAGGATTGCTGCTCGCGCGCGAGAACTCGGTGTCGCCCATGAGCAGGTCGAGCGTGAGGCTGGCCAGGTCGTCGGCCAGGGGCTCGGCGAAGGGGCTCTTCTCCTGGTTCACGAGCTTGCGGTAGGTGTGGCACACGCTGCACGTTTCGGCGAGCACGACCTGGTCCTTGGCCTTGGCGGTGATGCCCTCGCCTTCCAGGCCCTGGTAGCGCACGCCCTCGGTCGATTCGCAGTGGCTGCACTTGACGCGCACCATGTGCCATTCGGTCTCGCACACGCCGCAGTGCAGGTAGCGGTGGCCGCCGGCCTCGCCGCCGATGCGCAGCACGCTGGCCACCGGGGCGCTGCCGCACACGGGGCAGATGGTGGCGGGCTCGGCGTAGGGCACGGTGCGCTCGTCGACGACGGCGGCGCGGGCCGAGAAGGCGACCTGCAGCGCGGCCATGACGAAGGGGGCGGCGGCGATGTCTTCGCGGCCCAGGTTGTCGGCCAGTGCCTGGCGGGCCAGGGCGTCGAGCGCGTCGTCGCCGGTGGCGGCCAGCCGGTCGAGCACCGGCTGCAGCGGCGCGGGCGTCGCGGCGTCGGCCCGCACCTCGGCCACCAGCGCGCGCAGCGCGTCGCGCCAGGCGGCATCGAGCGCATCGGACGCGGGCAGCAGCGGCATGCCGTTGGCGTTGGCTTGCCGCACGACCTCGTCGGCCACCGGCTCGGCCGCCGGCGCCTTCGCCGCAAGGCGCTGCTGGGCATCGACGATGCGGGCGGCGAAGTGCAGGTAGTCGGCGATGGGGTTGCCGTCGGCCAACTGGCGCAGGCGCGCGGCGCGCTCCTGGAACAGCGCGGCCGGCTGCGGCAGCCGCACGCGCGGAAAGCTCACCTTGTCGAGGGCTTCGATTTCACCGGGTTGGAGGATGCGTTGCACGGCGGTTCACGGTTGTGATGCGGGCCGAACACCATCTCCAGCCCGTTGACGCTGAGCTGGTCGAAGCGCCGCGCAGGGCTTCGACAAGCTCAGCCCGAACGGTGAGGGGCGCAAGGCACTGCACAAGAGAAGTACAAAAAAGAAGCGCCGGGGGTGGCCCGGCGCTTCGCGCTTCGTTTGGGGCTGCGGCGAGTCTATGCGAGCGCCCTGCCCCGTGGCACCGGGTGGACCGTCAGGCCACCGGCGCGCTGGGGTCACGCCGCTCGGCGGCGCGACGGGCGTGGCCCTGCTCGCGGTCGACCACCTCCTCGTACCAGGCGGTGTGGTGCTTGCGCGCCCAGGCATAGCTCACGGTGCCCTGCGTCATGGCCTTGATGGAGCCCTTGACCCAGATCGCCGCGTAGATGTGGACGATGATGGAGCAGATGATGACGAAGCCGAAGAAGGCGTGCAGCAGCGAGGCCAGCCGGATGATGCCGATGGGGAACAGGTGGCTGAAGTACGCGCGCCACATCACCAGCCCGGTGAGCAGCAGGCAGACCATGCTGACGAGCAGCACCCAGAACAGCACCTTCTGGCCCGCGTTGTAGCGGCCCACCTTGGGCAGGCGCTCCTCGCGGTTGTTGAGCACGTCGCCCATCTGCTTCATCCACTGCCGGTCGTTGGCGTGCAGGAAGTTGTGGTGCCAGAAGCGGATCACCAGGACCAGGAAGGACACGAACATCACCACGCCGATGAAGGGGTGGAGGATGCGCGTCCACGGCCCGCCGCCGAACAGCGCCGTCAGCCAGAACATGGCCGGATGGAACAGGGCCAGCCCCGACAGCGCCAGCAGCACGAAGCAGATGGCGGTGAGCCAGTGGTTGCTGCGCTCGTTGGGCGTGTAGCGCTCGATGGCCGGGCGGCCCTGGTTGTCGACGACGAAGTCGTCCCGCACGGGGCGGTCAGCCTTGCTGCTCATGGCGCACCTCCTTCTGATGGCCCGTGGCGTCCACGCCGGCGTCGTCGCGGCGCGCGAGGGCATGGGCCTCGGCGTCGATGTCTTCCTCTTCCGTCACCTCGTTGGGGCCGGTGCGCGTGTAGTGGAAGAAGCCGGCCAGGGCGGTGAGCGCGATGCCCGCCAGCGCCAGCGGCTTGGTGACGCCCTTCCAGAGGCTGACCATCGGGCTGATGGTGGGCTCGGCGGGCAGGCCGTGGTACAGGCCCGGCTTGTCGGCATGGTGCAGCACGTACATGACGTGCGTGCCGCCCACGCCGGCCGGGTCGTACAGGCCGGCCTGCTTGAAGCCGCGTTCCTTCAGGTCCTCGATGCGCTCCTCGGCCTGGTCCTTCATCGCCTTCTTGGTGCCGAACATGATGGCGCCGGTGGGGCAGGTCTTGACGCAGGCGGGCTCCTGGCCGACCGCGACGCGGTCGGAGCACAGGGTGCACTTGTAGGCCTTCTTGTCCTTCTTGGAGATGCGCGGCACGTTGAACGGGCAGCCGGTGACGCAGTAGCCGCAGCCGATGCACGCCTCTTCATGGAAGTCGACGATGCCGTTGGCGTACTGGACGATGGCGCCCGGCGAGGGGCAGGCCTTGAGGCAGCCCGGGTCCTCGCAGTGCATGCAGCCGTCCTTGCGGATCAGCCACTCGAGGTTGCCCGATTCCTCGTTCTCGTACTCGGTGAACCGCATGACGGTCCAGGAGTTCTCGGTGAGGTCCATCGGGTTGTCGTAGACGCCGGAGGTGACGCCCACGTCGTCGCGCAGGTCGTTCCACTCCATGCACGCCGTCTGGCAGGCCTTGCAGCCGATGCACTTGGAGACGTCGATGAGCTTGGCGACCTCGCCCGCGTAGGCCTCGCGCTGGCTGGGCGCGGGCGTGGTGGTGGCGGAGCGGCGCTTGATGTCGAGGGATTGCATGGACATGGCGCTAGACCTTTTCCACCTTGACCAGGAAGGTCTTGAACTCGGGCGTGTTGGTGTTGCCGTCGCCGACGAAGGGCGTGAGCGTGTTGGCCAGGAAGCCCGGCTTGGTCAGGCCCTTGAAGCCCCAGTGGATGGGGATGCCCACGTGGTGCACGGTCTTGCCCTCGATGGTCATCGGCTTGATCCGCTTGGTGACCAGGGCCACCGCCTTGATGTAGCCGCGCTTGGAGCTGACCTTCACCATGGTGCCGTTGGCGATGCCCAGGCTCTGCGCCAGCGCCTCGCCGATCTCGACGAACTGCTCGGGCTGCGTGATCGCGTTGAGCAGGGCGTGCTTGGTCCAGTAGTGGAAGTGCTCCGTCAGGCGGTAGGTGGTGCCCACGTGCGGGAACTCGTCGGCTTTGCCGAAGGTGTCCCACACCGACTTGAACACGCGCGCCGCGGGCGAACTGGTCGCCTTGGCGTTCTTGGGGTACATGGGGTTGTAGCCCAGGGGCGTGTCGAAGGGTTCGTAGTGGGTCGGGAACGGCCCCTCGTTCAGCCCCTTGCGGGAGAAGAAGCGCGCCACGCCCTCGGGGTTCATGATGAACGGGCCGGCACCGGTCTCGGGCGCCAGGGTGGCGCCGAAGTCGGGCACGTCGGCGCCGCCCCAGGCACTGCCGCCCCACTTGACCAGCTGGCGCTTCGGGTTCCAGGGGTTGCCCGCCGGATCGCACGAGGCGCGGTTGTAGAGCACGCGCCGGTTGGCCGGCCAGGCCCAGGCCCAGTTGAGCGTGTTGCCGATGCCCGTGGGGTCGGAGTTGTCGCGCCGGCCCATCTGGTTGCCCGCCTGCGTCCAGGCGCCGGAGAAGATCCAGCAGCCGCACAGGGTGCTGCCGTCGTCCTTCAGTTCGGCGAAGCCGGCGAGCTGCTCGCCCGCCTTGCGCGTGACCTTGGTCGGGTCGGCCGGGTCCTTCAGGTCGACCAGCGCGCGGCCGCTGTATTCCTTGGCGACCTCGGCCGGCGTGGGCTCGGCCGCATGCGCGTAGGGCCACCAGAGCTTCTGGATCGGGTCGCCGAACCTGCCGCCCTGCTTGTTGTAGAGCTCCTTCAGGCGCAGGTGCAGGCCCGACATGATGCGGATGTCGGTCCAGGCCTCGCCCGGGGGCTCGGCGGCCTTCCAGTGCCACTGCAGCACGCGCGAGGAACTGACGACCGCGCCCTCTTCCTCGGCGAAGCAGGTGGTGGGCAGGCGGAACACCTCGGTCTGGATCTTCGCGGGATCGACGTCGTTGTGCTCGCCGTAGTTCTTCCAGAACTCCGAGGTCTCCGTGGCCAGCGGGTCCATGATGACCAGGAACTTGAGCTTGGACAGCCCGTCGCGCACGCGCGACTTGTTCGACAGCGCGGCCAGCGGGTTGAAGCCCTGGGCCAGGTAGCCGTTGACCTTGCCCTCGTTCATGAGCTCGAAGATCTGGAGCATGTCGTACTCCTTGTCGAGCTTGGGCAGCCAGTCGTAGGCCCAGTTGTTCTCGGCCGTGGCGGCCGGGCCGTACCAGGCCTTCATGAGGCTGACGTGGAACTTGGGGTAGTTCTGCCAGTAGCTCATCTGGTTGGCGCGCAGGGGCTTCTGCGTGCGGGCCGTGATGTAGGCCTGGTAGTCCTGCTCGGCCTCGCGCGGGAGCGTGAGGTAGCCGGGCAGGCTGGCCGACAGCAGCCCCAGGTCGGTGAGGCCCTGGATGTTCGAGTGGCCGCGCAGCGCGTTCATGCCGCCGCCGGCCACGCCGATGTTGCCGCACAGCAGCTGGACCATGGCGGCGCAGCGCAGGATCTGCGCACCGATGGAGTGCTGCGTCCAGCCGAGCGCGTACATGATGGTCGCCGCCCGGCCGGCCACGGCCGTGGACGCGAACTGCTCGCACACGTGCAGGAACTTGGCCTTGGGCGTGCCGCAGGCGCTCTCGACCTTCTCGGGCGTGTAGCTGGCGTAGTGCTTCTTGAGCAGCTGGAAGACGCAGCGCGGGTCCTGCAGGGTGGGGTCGGTCTTGACGAAACCGTCCTCGCCCATCTGGTAGTCCCAGCTGGTCTTGTCGTAGATGCGCTTCTCTTCGTTGTAGCCGGAGAAATAGCCCTCGTCGAAGTTGAAGTCCTCACGCACGAGGAAGGTGAAGTCGGTGTACGCCTTCACGTAGTCGTGGTGGATCTTGTCGTTCGTCAGCAGGTAATTGATGATCCCGCCGAGGAAGACGATGTCGCTGCCCGAGCGGATCGGCGCGTAGAAGTCGGCCACCGACGCCGAGCGGTTGAAGCGCGGGTCGACCACCATGAAGTGCGCCTTGTTGTGCGCCTTCGCCTCCGTCACCCACTTGAATCCGCAGGGGTGCGCCTCGGCGGCATTGCCGCCCATGATCAGAATCACATCCGCGTTCTTGATGTCGACCCAATGGTTCGTCATCGCTCCACGGCCAAACGTCGGGGCAAGACCTGCCACCGTCGGGCCGTGTCAGACACGCGCTTGATTGTCGAAAGGAAGAAGGCCCCAGCTGCGGGCGACCTTGTGGGTGATGTAGCCGGCTTCGTTGCTGGAGGCCGAGGCGGCCAGCATGCCGGTGGAGGTCCAGCGGTTGACGCGCTTGCCGTCGGCCGTGGTCTCGATGAAGTTCGCGTCGCGGTCGGCCTTCATGAGCTTGGCGATGCGGTCCAGGGCCTCGCCCCAGGACATGCGCTTCCACTCGTTGGAGCCGGGCGCGCGGTACTCGGGGTACAGGAGCCGGTTCGGGCTGTTGACGATGTCCAGCAGGCTGGCGCCCTTGGGGCACAGCGTCCCGCGGTTGACCGGGTGGTCGGGGTCGCCCTCGACGTGGATCACCGAGGACTTGGCGTTCTTGGCGCCGTCGCCCAGGGAGTACATGAGGATGCCGCAACCCACCGAGCAGTAGGTGCAGGTCTGGCGTGTCACGGTGGTGGCTGCGAGCTTGTACTGACGCACCTCGGCCAGCGCGGTCGCCGGCGAGAAGCCCATCAGTGCCAGACTCGAGCCCGCCAGGGTGGAGCCAGTCACTTTCATGAACTGGCGGCGGGAGAGTTGCATCGTGGTGCCCTTACTCTTTGTTTCGTTCCTGAAGCAAACCCATTCTAGGGAGCAAGCGCACGAGCGCAAGGCGGTTATGCCTGAGGGCGGACATCGGGCTTTCGCGGGGCCGTGGCACGCGCCGCGCCAATGGAGCAGCCGTGCGCGGACGGGTCGCGGTCACTGGGCTTCGGTGCCGCGGTCGGGTGAGGAGCCGCTGCGCACCACGTACTGGTGGTCGTCGAGCACGGCGGTGAAGACCATGGGCGAATTGGGAGGCTGGACCCAGCGCCACTCCCATTCGGTCTCGCGCTTCAGGGGGTAGGGCGTGACCTTGGCCGGCTTGCCCAGCAGCTTGCGCAGCTCCTCCATCGGCATGCCCGGCCGCACCCGGGCGAAGTTCTCGGGCGTGAGCACCTGGCGCAGCGCGCTCATCCTGCCGTCGGCACCGATGGTGATCATGTAGTTCTTCTGGCCCTGGGGCTGGCGGTTGTACTCGAGCACGCGGCCGCCGGGGGCGTCCCACACGTTCTCGGGCTGGCCGAACTGGGCGCGCACGTCGGCCTCGGTGGAGACGCCCTCTTCCAGCTTGTCGATGCGCTGCGGGTCGCAGGCGGCCAGGCCCAGCACCAGTGCCAGAAGCGCCACCACGCCCAGCGGGCGCCCCATGCTGCGTCGTGCCCTCATGTCCAATCACTCCCCGTCGTTAAAATCCGCGCCACTTCAGGTTCCAGTCTATGTCGATCTTCGCCCGCCCCCACTACACCTCCGACGCCACCCAGTTCATCGAGCAGATGCGCCGCCAGAAGCCCGACCTGGAAGCCGAGCAGCGCGCCGGCCGCGCCCTGCTGTGGGACAAGGCGATCGACCGCAACGCGCAGGCCGAGATCGACGCCGGCACCGTGTCGCAGCAGCCCTACGTCTACCAGACCAAGGGCTGAACCGGCCTTTTCAGGCCAAATCGGCCTCCAGCGCCCGCCCCGCTTGCGCGGGGCGCTATTTTTTTCATAGCAACCACTGCCCATGAACGGCCCCGAGGCGCATCCTGCGCACGACGATGACGAGGACGGCGCCACCGTGGTGACGCCGATGCCCGAGGTCGTCGACCAGGTGGCGCTGGCGCGGCTGTACGGCGAGCCGCTGTTCTCGCTGCCGAACGACCTCTACATCCCGCCCGACGCGCTGGAGGTCTTCCTCGAGGCCTTCGAGGGCCCGCTGGACCTGCTGCTCTACCTGATCCGCAAGCAGAACTTCAACATCCTCGACATCCCCATGGCGGGGCTGACGCGCCAGTACCTGGCCTACGTCGAGGAGATCCGCACGCGCAACCTCGAGCTGGCGGCCGAGTACCTGCTGATGGCGGCGATGCTCATCGAGATCAAGTCGCGCATGCTGCTGCCGCCGAAGAAGACGGCCGAGGGCGAAGAAGCCGAGGACCCGCGGGCCGAACTGGTGCGCCGCCTGCTGGAGTACGAGCAGGCCAAGATGCAGGCCGCCGCGCTCTCGGCCATGCCCACCTATGGCCGCGACTTCTGGAAGGCGCAGGTCTACATCGAGCAGTCGCTCAAGCCGCGCTTCCCCGAGGTGACCGTGGTCGACCTGCGTGAGGCCTGGGCCGACATCCTCAAGCGGGCCAAGCTCGTGCAGCACCACAAGATCTCGCGCGAGGAGCTGTCGGTGCGCGAGCACATGAGCATCGTGCTGCGCACGCTGCAGGGCCGCCGCTTCGTCGAGTTCGAGGAACTGTTCGACCCCTCGCGCGGCGTGCCGGTGATGGTGGTCACCTTCATCGCCATGCTCGAACTGGCCAAGGAAACCCTGGTCGAGATCACCCAGGCCGAGGCCTTCGCGCCGATCTACGTGCGCCTGGCCTACGCGCCGGCCTGAGCCCGGGCAACGGCGGGCGGCCCGCCGCGGCAGCGGCACGGGCGCGCGGCGGCGAAGCCTGCTCAGTTCACCGCGAAGCAGTACAGCAGCCCGGCGCTGCCGGTGGTCTTCAGTTGCTCCAGGCTGCAGCCGCGCGTGCCGTGCGAGGCGTTCCAGGACACGTTGGCCACCGGGTCGGGGTTGGTACCGGTCTTGTCATGGTGGCCGACGACGGCCGATCCGCCCTCGCTGCGCGTCCAGTTGCCGCAGGTGGTGTCCTGGCCTGCGCCGGGCACGGCCAGCGTGCCGTCCGGCCTCGACCCGGTGAGGATGTCGTGCATGTTGACGGGGTCGCCGCGACCGGCCACCACCTCGCCCTTCTCGTTCAGGGAGGTCTGCTTGCCCAGGTTGTTGTTGGCCGAATGCAGGTCCGCCACGCTGTTGGCCACCACCACGCCCTTGGCATTGCGCCACGGGCCGGCGCCGATGCGGTCGCGCGCGTTGACGGCGGGCTGGCCGTTCATGGCGGCCGTGCTCAGGTAGGCGCGCCAGGTCTTGCCACCCGCACCCGCCTTGTCGGCGAGCGCCTGGCAGAACCGGTCGGCACCCGCGAGCCCACCCAGGTCGCCGCCCTTGCCCGGGTTGCTGCTGGTGATGAAGAAGCTCATCGGGCTGGTGCTGCCACGCATGGCGCCGCAGCCGGCGACGAGGGCCACGGCCGCGACGATGGCGCCGAGCGGCAGAACGGAACGACGGGACATGGAGGACTCCTGATGCTGGTTCTGGAGCGCGCAGGCTACGCCGCGGCCGGTGCCGCCGAATCAGCGGCAACCCCAATGCGGGCAGTTCAGCCGTGCTCGGCGCCCGGCTCGCGCTCCATGAGCGCACGCACGGCGTCCGCCGGCGCCAGCCTGCCGTCGAGCAGCGCCACCACCCCCTCGGCGATCGGCATGTCGACGCCCAGGTGCCGCGCCCGCTGCACCACGGTGCGGGCGCAGTACACGCCTTCGGCCACGTGGCCCAGCGAGTCGACCGCCTGCGCGAGCGTCCGCCCCTCGGCCAGCAGGAGCCCCACGCGCCGGTTGCGCGAAAGGTCGCCGGTGGCGGTGAGCACCAGGTCGCCCAGGCCCGAGAGGCCCATGAAGGTCTCGGGCCGCGCGCCGAGGGCGACGCCGAAGCGCGTCATCTCCGCCAGGCCGCGGGTGATGAGCGCCGCACGCGCGTTCAGTCCGAGCGCCAGGCCGTCGGCCAAGCCGGTCGCGATGGCCAGCACGTTCTTCACGGCCCCGCCCACCTCGACACCGACGAGGTCGTCGTTGGCGTAGACCCGCAGCGTGGGCCCGTGGAAGGCCGCCACCAGCACGTCGCGCACGCTGGCATCGGTGCTCGCAGCGACCAGCGCCGTGGGCTGGCCCCTCGCCACTTCCTGGGCGAAGCTGGGACCGCTGAGGACGCCCGCACGCAGGTGCGGCGCGACCTGCATCTGGATTTCGTGGGCCAGGAGGCCGGGGCCCGGGCCCGCGGCCGTCTCGACGCCCTTGCACAACCAGGCGACAGGCACCTGCACGGATTGAAGCCGGCCGAGCTGTTCGCGCAGCGCCGCCATGGGCGTGGCGATGATGACGAGGTCGGCGCCCGCGCAGGCATCGCGCGCGTCGCCGCGCTGCACGGTCAGCGACGGCGGGAAGGAAATGCCGGGGAGGTAGCGCGCGTTCCCGCGCGCCTGCGCCATGGCCGCAGCCTGCGCGGAATCACGCGCCCAGAGCGTGACGGCGCGCCCCCCCGCCGGATGCCCGGCCGCGCTGATGGCCAGGGCGGTGCCCCAGGCCCCCGCCCCAAGCACGCAGATGCGCATCGGCGTGCGTCGCCCGGCTTACTGGGCGTTGGCGGGGATGCCTTCGCCGGCCGCCTGTGCCTGCTGCTGCTCGTACATGGCCTGGAAGTTGATCTCGGCCAGGTGCACGGGCGGGAAGCCGCCGCGCTGGATCACGTCGGCGACGTTGCCGCGCAGGTAGGGGTACACGATCTGCGGGCAGGCGATGCCCAGGATCGGGCCCATCTGGTCTTCGGGCAGGTTGCGGATCTCGAAGATGCCGGCCTGCTTGGCCTCGACCAGGAACACGGTGCGGTCGTCGATCTTGGTCTGCACGGTGGCCGACACGGTGATCTCGAAGATGCCTTCGGTCACGTTCTGTGCCTCGACGCCCAGCTGGATGTCGACCGTGGGCTGCTGCTGCTCGAGCAGGATGGCCGGCGAGTTGGGCTGCTCCAGCGACAGGTCCTTGAGGTAGACGCGCTGGATCTGGAAGACGGGTTCTGCGGCTTGTTGGTCGGCCATGGCTTTGCTTTCAGGTCAAAACAACGCCCGCGAGGGAGGATTCCCACGGCGGGCGTGCGAGAGGGTCGGGGATTATCGCCTCCCCGCCGCACCGCTTCGGGCGGGGGCGAGGCCGGGACGGCGCGGACTCAGGCGCCCTGCAGCAACGGCACCAGGCCGCCGCGGCTGTCGAGGGCCATCAGGTCGTCGCAGCCGCCGACGTGGGTGTCGCCCACGAAGATCTGCGGCACGGTGCGGCGCTGGGTGATCTCCATCATGCGGGCGCGTTCCTCGGGGTTGGTGTCGATGCGGATCTCCTCGATCTGCTCGACGCCCTTGGATTTGAGGATCTGCTTGGCGCGGATGCAGTAGGGGCAGACCGCGGTGGTGTACATCTTGACGGGTTGCATGGGGCTCCTTGCAGGCCGCGACGCAAAGGGGACGCGTCAGGCCTTTTCAACGGGCAGATTAGCGTCTTTCCAGGCTTTCAGCCCGCCGCTGACCGCTTGGGCTTGCTCGTAGCCGAGTTTCTTGGCCGTGGCCACGGCGCGCTGGGCGCGGCTGCCACTGGCGCAGATCAGCAGCAGGGGCACGGTCTTGTTCTTCACGGCACCGGGCAGCTTGGCCTCCAGCTGGTCCAGAGGCACGTTGCGGGCGCCCACCGGGTGGCCGGCCGCGAATTCCTCGGGCTCGCGCACGTCGACCAGCACGCCGCGCTCGCGGTTGATGATGTGCACCGCGCCCTGGACCGTCAGCGAGCCCTGGCCGGCACCGCGCAGCTTCGGCCAGGCGAGCATGCCGCCGGAACTCAGGGCGATGAGGATCAGGAGCCAGTTGTCGAGGAAGAATTTCACGGGGCGTTCCGGGTAGGCAAACGCGGGATTTTAGAATGCCGCTTTACCTCAGACTCACCCAAAAGGCTTCCATGCACAAACTGGTGCTGATCCGCCATGGCGAATCGACCTGGAATCTCGAGAACCGCTTCACCGGCTGGACCGACGTCGACCTGACCGAGACCGGCGTGGAGCAGGCCAAGCAGGCCGGGCGCCTGCTCAAGGCCGAGGGCTACGATTTCGACGTCGCCTACACCAGCGTGCTCAAGCGCGCCACGCGCACCCTGTGGCACACGCTGGACGAACTGGACCGGACCTGGCTGCCCGTGATCCATTCGTGGCGCCTCAACGAGCGCCACTACGGCGCCCTGCAGGGCCTGAACAAGGCCGACATGGCCAAGCAGTACGGCGACGAGCAGGTGCTGATCTGGCGCCGCAGCTACGACACCCCGCCGCCGGCGCTGGAGCCGACCGACCCGCGCTCGGAGCGCAGCGACGTGCGCTATGCCAAGCTCTCGCCCGAGCAGATTCCCCTGACCGAGTGCCTCAAAGACACCGTCGCACGCGTGCTGCCCTTCTGGAACGAATCGATGGCGCCGGCCATCCGCGCCGGTCGCCGGATCGTGGTGGCGGCGCACGGCAATTCGATCCGCGCGCTGGTCAAGTACCTCGACGGCATCTCGGACAGCGACATCGTCGGCCTGAACATCCCGAACGGCATCCCGCTGGTCTACGAGCTGGACGACGATCTCAAGCCGTTGCGCCACTACTACCTGGGCGACGCCGAGGCCGCGGCCAAGGCGGCTGCCGCCGTGGCCTCGCAGGGCAAAGCCTGACGGGACTCAACGGTCACGGAACCACGGCCGGGAAATTGCTTCCAAGCTGTGTATATTGAATCGATCCGGTTCGCCGAAGGGAATTCCATGGGCCAGAAACTCAAGATCACCGGCTGGGTGAGCGCAGGCGTCGTCGCCGGCGTGCTGACGACCGTCTCTCTGCAGACGGTGGCGCGCGGGGCCATGGCGCCCTTGCCGCTGGAGGAGCTGCAGCAGCTCGCCGCCGTTTTCGGCATGGTCAAGAGCGACTACGTCGAGCCGGTGGACGAGAAGAAGCTCATCTCCGACGCCATCTCCGGCATGGTGTCCGGGCTCGACCCGCACTCGCAGTACTTCGACAAGAAGTCCTTCAAGGAATTCCGCGAGGGCACCTCCGGCCGATTCGTGGGCGTGGGCATCGAGATCTCGCAGGAAGACGGCCTGGTCAAGGTGGTCTCGCCGATCGAAGGCTCGCCGGCCTTCCGCGCCGGCCTGAAGCCGAACGACCTGATCACCAAGATCGACGACACGGCCGTCAAGGGCCTGTCCCTCAACGACGCCGTCAAGCGCATGCGTGGCGAGGCGGGCACCAAGGTGCTGCTGACCATCTTCCGCAAGGACGAGAGCCGCACCTTCCCGGTGACCATCACCCGCGAGGAAATCCGCACGCAATCGGTCCGCGGCAAGGTCATCGAGCCGGGCTACGCCTGGATCCGCCTGTCGCAGTTCCAGGAGCGCACCGTCGACGACTTCGTGAAGAAGATCGACGAGATCTACAAGCAGGACCCCAACCTCAAGGGCCTGGTGCTCGACCTGCGCAACGACCCGGGCGGCCTGCTCGACGCGGCCGTGGCCGTCTCCGCCGCCTTCCTGCCCGCCAATTCGACGGTGGTGACGACCGACGGCCAGCTCGCCGAGAGCAAGCAGGTCTACAAGGCCATCCCCGAGGACTACCAGCGCCGCTCGGGCTCGGACCCGCTGCGCAGCCTGCCGGCGGCCCTCAAGAACGTTCCGCTGATCGTGCTGGTGAACGAAGGCTCGGCCTCCGCCAGCGAGATCGTGGCCGGCGCCCTGCAGGACCACAAGCGCGCCACCATCATGGGCAGCCAGACCTTCGGCAAGGGCTCGGTGCAGACGGTGCGCCCGCTCGGCCCCGACACCGGCCTGAAGATCACCACGGCGCGCTACTACACGCCCAGCGGCACCTCGATCCAGGCGCGCGGCATCGTGCCCAACGTGCTGGTCGACGAGAGCGCCGAGGGCAGCCCCTACGCCGCCCTGCGCATGCGCGAGGCCGACCTGGAGAAGCACCTGACCAGCGGCCAGGGCCCCGAGGTGAAGGACCCCGAGCGCGAGAAGGCCCGCGACGAGGCCCGCAAGCGCCTCGAGGAAGAGGCCAAGAAGCCGGTGCAGGACCGCAAGACGCCCGAATTCGGCAGCGACAAGGATTTCCCGCTGATCCAGGCGCTCAACCAGCTGAAGGGCCAGCCGGTGCTGGTCAGCAAGACGCAGGTGATCGTCGAGAACAAGGACGAGAAGAAGGACAACTGAGCGCGCTCGCCTCCCCGTGCATCGGCCTCCCTCGCGGAGGCCGATCGCTTTGGGGGCCGCTCTGCGATCATCGGCCGCCATGGAAGACGAGGACCTGCTGCGCTATTCGCGCCACATCCTGCTGGAGGAATTCGGCATCGACGGACAGGCGCGGGTGTCGGCCGCGCACGCGCTGGTCATCGGGGCCGGCGGACTGGGCTCACCGGCGGCGCTGTACCTGGCCGCGGCCGGCGTGGGACGCATCACGCTGGTCGACGACGACACGGTCGACCTGACCAACCTGCAGCGCCAGATCGCCCACACGACCGATCGCGTGGGGCAGCCCAAGGTGGCGTCGGCGCAGGAGGCCGTCCGCGCGCTGAACCCGGAGGTGACGGTCGAGGTCGAGGCGGCGCGCGCCGATGCCGTCCTGCTCGCGCGCCGCGTGCCCCAGGTCGACGTGGTGCTGGACTGCTCCGACAACTTCGCGACGCGCCAGGCCGTGAACGCGGCCTGCGTCGCGCACGGCAAGCCGCTGGTGGCCGGCGCGGCCATCCGCTTCGATGGGCAGCTGGGCGTGTACGACCCGCGCGATGCACAGTCGCCCTGCTACGCCTGCCTGTTCCCGCCCGATGCGCAGTTCGAGGAGACCCGCTGCGCCGTGCTCGGCGTGTTCGGCCCGGTGGTCGGCACCATCGGCACGCTGCAGGCGCACGAGGCACTCAAGCTGCTGGCGGGCGTCGGCGGCGGCCTGGTCGGGCGGCTGCTGATGTTCGACGGCCGCAGCAGCAGCTTCGAGACGATGCGCGTGCGCCGCGATCCGGCCTGCCCCGTCTGCGGGCAGCGGCACGTCTGACCAGCCTCTGCTACGAAATTGATAGCTGCCTGCGCAGATTGGACGCGCGCTGGCACCCTCTTTTGTTCATAGCCCCGCGATTCAGGGCCGGATGGCCTTGGCCCGCGCCGCCCCCTGGCTGGCCGAGCGGCTGTCGGGGGTGCGGGCATCCTGCAGGACGGCGCCGCAGTCCGCGTCCTTGCCCGGACCGGTTTCCAGCGTGGCAGCCAGTGCCAGGAGCGGGTTGATCGTGGCACCCGCCACCACGCCCGCAGCGCGCGCCAGCAGCGGCGCCACCTCGACGCCGGGTCGCGGGTTGGCGAAGGTGCCGCCCACGGTCAGCGGGGTGCGGATCGACAGGATGCTCTTGCTCTTGGGCTCCGGGCTGATCGTGAAATCCAGCGTCTCCCTGGCCAGGTTGGCCTGGCCGGTGGCGATGAAGACGGCGTTGCTGGTGTCCAGCACCAGCGTGCGGCCGTTCATGACGCCCTTGTCCACGTCGAAGGCGACCGCCGCGCAGCGCAGCTGCACGTCCTTGTCGCCGCGCACCAGGAACTTGAGGATGTCGCCGCCCACCAGCGTCGCGAACACCGGCAGCAGGTTGCCGAACTGGCCGGCGCCCATCAGCAGGGCCACGTCGCCCGACGCGCCGCCGAGCCAGGTGGCGACGGAACTGCCGGCGCCGGAGATGTTGATCCGCCCGTCGATGCGCCCGACGCTGTTGCCCGAGGCCTCCAGCTTGGGCACCAGGCGCGCCAGCTGCAGCGCGCGCAGGTCGAGCGCCGCGCGAATGTCCGCCGGCTGGCTGGCGGCGCCGATGCGGATCGCGCCGGCGATCTTGCCGCCCGCGACGCCGAGGTCCAGCGGATCGAGGGTGAGCACCGCGTCCTGCAGCGTCACATGCACGCTGCCACGGTCCAGCGGAATGTCGCGCACGTTGCGGATGCGCTCCGCCGTGTAGCGCACGTCGGCGTTCATGGCACGCAGGCGCTCGAAATCCAGCGGAGCCGTCGGCAGGACCTTGCCGTCGCCGCGGCGGCGCTGCACCTGCTCGACGGTGGGTGGCGGTGCCACGCCCTCGACCGCCTTGGCGCTGCGCTCGGTGGGCGGCAGGCCGATCAGCGGCCCCAGGTCGTCCATGTCCATCACCTTCGAACCGAGCGTGCCACTGAGCTTGGGCGTCGCCGCGCCCTGGTCGAAGCTCAGTTCGCCCGAGATGTCCGACAGGCCCAGCCGGCCCGCGAGCGACGACACCTGCCATTGCTTCGCTTGCTTGCGCACCTGCCCGCGCACCGCGTAGGGCGAGGTCTGGGGCAGCGCCACGCCCAGCAGCGGGTACAGGTCGCCCAGGGTCTGCCCTTTCAGCTCGAAGCGTGCATCGATGCCGTCCAGGTCGGACAGCGATCCCACGGTGCCCTTGGCATCGAAACGCGTACGCCCCGCCGTCGCCTTGATCTCGATCGGGAACGGCGGCTGGCCGGTCTGGTCGAGCTGCAGGACATTGCCGGTGCGCCCCTCGGCCTTGAGGGGCTGCCGCTGATAGCGGCCCTGCATGCTGTAGGCCAGGGGCATCTCGCCTCGCTGCGGATCGAAGCTGAATTGCGCCTGCAGGTCGACGCCATAGGGCGGCGCCAGGAAGTCCAGGGCGCCGTTGTCGACCTGCAGCAGTCCGATGGTGGGCACGGTGCCCTTGCCGCCCTCGCCCGCATCGCCCTTGCCGAACGCCCAGGTCCGGCGGCCATCGGCTTCCATCTGCAAGCCCAGCTGCGGGCCTGCCAGGCGCACACCGGGCAGGATGACCTCACCGCGCAGCAGCGGCCACAGGCGCAGGTCGATGTCCGCACGCTCGGCCTTCACCAGGTAGGGCGCCCGGGCCCATGACGGGTTGGCGAACTCGATGCCGTCCAGGTGAACGGTGGCCTGGCGAAGACCCAGGCTGACGTCGAGCCGGCGCGTGATCTCGAAATGCCGGCCGGTCTTCTCGCTCACGTAGCGGTTGATCGGGCCGCGCAGCATGTCCCACGGGAAGAAGATCACCAACAGGACCAGCGCGACGAGGAAGACGGCCAACGCGAGCAGGACATGCCTGGCCACGCGGGCCGAACGGGAGGATGCGTGTGCCGTCGCGCCGTCCATCGAGCGGGGCCTCAGCGTTCGGAAGGCCACAGCCAGTCCACGGACAACATCGCATCGCCACGCGCCGCGTTGGCCACGTGCACCTCGGCCATGCCGGCCTCCCCCTGCACCATCGCCAACGCTGCTGCCAGCGCAAGCACGCCTGCGATCACGTAGCCGGCAACAGCTTTCATGGCATGGGTCCTTCTCGTCGTGTGGTGTGGAACCGAGCGGCGTTGTGGTCGATGAGAGCCGACCGCCATCACGCCGCTGGCGATGTCGGGAGCGTAGGAAAGCCCTGTCTCGACCGCGGTCAGCCTCGCACGGCAGACCGTGTGCGGCGACGCCTACCTGCGCCAGCACCCGGCCGGATGTGGGACCGCTCCTACAACTTCAAGCCGCCGAACCTTGCATGCCAAGCGCGGTGCAAGGCCGTAGCATGCAGACCATGGTTTTACAGACTGAGGCAAATCAGCTGCGGGGAATGGCGCGGGCTCGAATCCTGTGCTCGGAGCCATGAGCCAACGACTCAACACCTACATCGTCGAGGACAACCTCACGATTCGCGAAAACCTGGTCGGCACGCTGGAAGAGCTGACGGAGGTGAACGCCGTCGGCTTCGCCGAGACGGAGAACGACGCACGCCGCTGGCTTCGCGACCATGCCAACGACTGGCAGCTGGCGATCGTGGACCTGTTCCTGAAGCAAGGCAGCGGACTGGGCGTGCTGCAAGCCTGCGCCACCCGGGGCCCGCAGCAGAAGGTGGTGGTGCTGAGCAACTACGCGACCCCCGACATCCGCAAGCGCTGCGCCCAGCTGGGCGTGGACGCCGTCTTCGACAAGTCCAACGAGATCGACGCATTGGTCGACTTCTGCATTGCGCACAGCCAGCAGACCGCGACGGCCAGCGCCCCGAGGCCCTGAGGCACGGTGGGCGCCGCCAAGTCGGCCGCGAATGTCACGGCCCCGTGGCTCAGTCGATGAGCTTGTTCTTCAGGGCGTAGTAGGTCAGGTCGCTGTTGGACGACAGGTTCATCTTTTCCATCAGCCGCGTGCGGTAGGTGCTCACCGTCTTCACGGACAGCGACAGGGTCTTGGCGATCTCGCCCGCCGTCTCGCCCTTGGCCAGCTTGAGAAAGACCTGGAACTCCCGCTCGGACAGTTGCTCATGCGGCGCCGCGTCGTCCTTGCGATCGAGTTGGCGCGCCAGCAGCTCGGCCACCGCCGGCGTGATGTAGCGCCGGCCCATGGCGATGGTGCGGATCGCGTTGACGATCTCCAGCGGCTCGCAGTCCTTGTTGAGGTACCCCGAAGCGCCCTGGCGGATGAGGTTCATCGCGTAGTGCTCCTCGGGGTAGCCGCTGAGGATCAGGATGCCGACGTCGGGCGCCTTGGCACGGATCATCGCCAGCGCGTCGATGCCGCTCTGCCCGGGCATCGACAGGTCCATGACCAGCACATCGAGCTCGGTGGTCCTCACGAGCTCGATGGCCTCGCGCCCGGTGGATGCCTCACCCACCACGCGCAGGTCCACGTGCTCGGAGAAAAACTGCTTCAACCCGGACCGCACGATCGCGTGGTCGTCCACAATGCCGATCTTGATCATCTGTCGCTCTCTCCATCAGGTGGCACATCGCTGCGCCATCCCAAGCCGCGAATAAGTTGTTAACCATTATTCATGAAATTGTTCGCGTGACGGATTCGATGGCATGTTGAAGCGCCGGTTGTTGTTCTCGAAGCTGGTCTGGAGCCTGGGATTGGCGCTGCTCGCCGCCCTCGTGCTCGCGGGCATCAACGAGGCGGGCTACCGCCAGTCGACCAAGGCCCTGGCCGAGATCAGCCAGGCGCAGGAGGCGCGCTTCGCGATCAATGCGCTTCTGCAGGACGTGCTCGATGCCGAGACCGGCCAGCGCGGCTACCTGCTGACCGGCGAGGCGCGCTACCGCGAGCCCTACGACAGCGCGATCCAGGACATCGGCGTTCATCTGGCCCGCCTGCGCGTCCTCTATGCGGGCCGGCCGGCGGAACAGATACAGCTGGCGCAACTGGCCGACCATCTCTCCCGCAAGCTCGCCGAGATGGACATGAGCCTGCGACTCACGCGCGAAGGCAAGGCCGATGCCTCCAGGTTCGTGCTGACCACCGACGTGGGCCGCGAGGAGATGATCCGCATCCGGGAGCAGGCCGCGGCGCTGACGGCCCTGAGCGACCGGTCGCTCCAGGCCGGCCGGGAACAGATCGCGCGGGCACTGGCGCTGGCGCGCGCGGGCATCGGCCTCATCGCACTGGCCGGGCTGCTCGCGTTTTTCCTGTACTTGCGGCAGACCCATGCCCTGCAGTCGGCGGGCGAACGCCAGCAGCTGGCGCTTCAGCGCGAACGCAACACCCTCGAGGCCGAGGTCCGCGAGCGCACCGCCTCCCTGGCCGAACTCGCCACCCACCTGCAGGAAGTGCGCGAGACCGAGCGCGGCTTTCTCGCGCGCGAACTGCACGACGAACTGGGCGCCCTGCTCACGGCGGCCAAGCTCGACGTCGCCCGGCTCAAGTCGCGGCTGGCCGACGCGCCCGAGGCCATCCAGCGGCTGCAGCACCTGACCGAGCTGCTCAATTCCGGCATCGCGCTGAAGCGCCGCATCATCGAAGACCTGCGGCCGTCGTCGCTGTCGAATCTCGGCCTCGTGGCCTCGCTGGAGATCCTGGGGCGCGAGTTCGCCGACCGCTCGGGGATCCAGGTGGAGATGGTGCTCGAGCCGGTCGTCATCGACGAGGCACGCCAGCTCACGGTCTACCGCATGATCCAGGAGGGCCTGACCAACATCGGCAAGTACGCCGAGGCCACCGAAGCGACGATCGTGCTGAAGAACTACGACAACCACCTGATCGTCGAAGTCACCGACAACGGCCGCGGCTTCGACGTCCAGCGCGCACGCCCGTCGACCCACGGGCTGGCGGGCATGCGCCACCGCGTCGAGGCGGCCGGCGGGAAGCTCACGGTGAATTCGGCACCCGGCGAGGGCACGCGCCTGCAGGCCATGCTGCCCACTCGCGCACTCTGAACCTCGCATCAACAGGCCGATTCGGTGCTTTCCTACGGGCCGTCCCCTCGGCTGCTGACAGGGGCCGCGGGGCACCGCTTCTAAGCTCTGTGCATCGCTTGGTACTGACCGCTCCCGCCCTCGGCTGCGCTTGGTTCCGGAGCCCATCCATCCAACAGAGGAGCGCCGCATGCTGCACTACACCGTCGTCTTTCTCGTCATCGCCCTGGTGGCTGCACTGTTCGGCTTCGGGGGCATCGCCGCTGGCGCTGTCGGCATCGCCAAACTTCTTTTCGTGATCTTCGCCATCTTGACGATCGCCAGCTTCATCGCGGGGCTGATGCGCCGCGGCCAGGCGCGATAGCATCCAAGCGCTCCCCTTTTCATCCGTTATTCGTAGCAAAGGAAGTTTCATGAACTCGACCGCCAAGACCCCCTCGCAACTGGCCGACGACCTGCGCAGCACCGCACAGGACGCCGTCGACAGCACCCGCGCATATGCGCAGAACGCGGTCGATGCGGCCGGTCAGAAGGTGCGCAGCCTGCGCAGCGACATGGAGCCCGCGGTCGAGCAGATCGCCTCGCGCGTGCAGCAGGCCGTCCAGCGCGGCCTCGAAGCCGCTTCGAAGACCGGCGTGCGCGCCCAGGAACGCTTCGGCGAGGCCGCCCAGGTGACCACCCGCTACATCGCCGACCAGCCCGTGCGTTCGGTGCTGGTGGCTGCCGCGGCCGGTGCGGCCATCACGGCCCTGCTGGTCCTGGCGACCCGCCGCAGCCGCGACGACTACTGATCGATCGTCCAGCCGTCGCTGCGCCGCCATGTGGCATCCTCTCTTTTCGGCGGCACTGCGGCATCCCGACCTGCTCGCGGAGCACGCCGCCAACTACGGCGCCCTGGTGCGCGATGAACTGGCGACCGCCACGCACGGTGTGGTGGCCCGCCTCATCGCCGGCGCGGTGGCTGCAGTCAGTGCGCTGACGGCGCTGTGCCTCATGGGCACCGCCGTCATGCTGGGCGTGCTCCATGCCCAGTTCTCCTGGGTGCTGGTGGTGGTGCCCGGCGTGGCAGTGGTACTGGCGATGCTGGGCGCATGGATCGCCCTGCGGCCCGCGTCCTTCCACGGTTTCGACGAACTCGGCGCGCAGTTCCAGGTGGACGTGCGCGCCCTGCGTGCGTTGCAGGAGCGTCGCCATGGTTGACCGGCGCCCCGCCACCCGTCCGCCCCAGGAACGCCTCGCTGCTTCTCGTGCCGCACTGCTGGCCGAGCTGTCCGGCGACGCGCCACCGCCGGTTGAACCGCCATCGATCGACGCGCATCGGCCTCAATCCAAACCTGTGGGTTGGGCCGCAGCGGTGCCCTGGTGGCCGCTCGGACGGCGGGTGGCCGAGCGCTGGTGGCGGCGGCACCCGGCCAATGCCGTGCTGCAGCTGGCACGCCCCGCGCTGGAACGGCGGGCGCGCGAACAGCCTGCCCAGTTGATGCTCGCAGCCGCGGCGACAGGCGCCGTGCTGGTGGTGGCAAGGCCATGGCGCCTGCTGTCGGCCACGGCGCTGCTGGCGATGGTGCTCAAGACCTCCGATGTCGCCGACGTCGTGACCACCCTGATGCACAAGAAGAACCCCACCCCACGAAAGGATCAAGAACCATGAACGCCAACAAACCCGAGGGCGCCCAGCGCCTGCAGCTCGACGAGCGCGCCATCGAGGCCGCCGGCAAGGAGCTGGACGAAGGCGCCGTGACGCCCAGCTACGGCCCCTGGCGCGACGACATCGTCAAGCTGCTCAACGATGCCCTGGCCACCGAGCTGGTCTGCGTGCTGCGCTACAAGCGACACTACTTCACCGCCAGCGGCGTGTCGTCCCCGGCCATCGCGGACGAATTCCTGGTCCACGCCAACGAGGAGTCGGCGCACGCCGACAAGATCGCCGAGCGCATCGTCCAGCTGGGCGGCGAGCCCGATTTCGCGCCGACGCATCTGCTCGAGCGCAGCCATGCCGACTACGACGAGTCCTCGGAGCTGCAGGCCATGGTGCGCGCCAACCTCAAGGCCGAGCGCATCGCGGTGGAGAGCTATCGCCAGATGATCGCGCTGATCGGCGACAAGGACCCGACGACGCGCCGCATGCTGGAGGAAATCCTGACCGACGAGGAAGAGCACGCCGACGAGCTGAAGGACTGGCTGACCAAGTGAGGCCTCCGACGCCCCAGCAAAATGCCCGGCATGGCCGGGCTTTTTTTCTGCGCATCATCGCCGAGCGATGACTGCCGCGTGCCGCTCACGACGCTCTGACTTCGAGCGCGTTGTCCACGCGGCTCACGCCCTTGACGTTGCGTGCGATCTCCTCGGCGCGCGCCTTCGCAGCCGCGGTCGGGGCCGGCCCCTTCAGCGTGACGACGCCGGCCTGGGTGTCGACGTCGATGCGCAGGGCGCTGAGCTCGCTGTCCTTGGCCAGCCCGGCCGACACGCTGGCCGTGATGGTGGCATCGTCCACCGCGCCGGCGATCGCTGCGCCCGCCTCACGCGTGGCCTCGCCGGCGCGGGAGGCGCCGTCCTTCACGGCCGATTCGGCCGCCGGCGCCTTCTCGTCGATCTTGGCCTTCGCGTCGGCCGCCAGCGACTCCGTGGTCGCCTTGGCGTTGCGTGCCGCCTGCTCGGTCTTCGCGATGGCGGTGTCCAGCTGCTGGCCGGCCGTCTTGTTGTCTGCACGGTCGCAGCCGGCGAGCACCAGGGCCAGCGCGGCACCCCCGGCCACGAGGGCCAGGCGTCCGAACGATGGATGGGTGTTCATCATGGTCATTGGAAGCACTCCCTGTCCGTCGCGGCTGTTCAGAGCTTGTCGA
This sequence comes from Pseudomonadota bacterium, assembly GCA_031119395.1. Lineage (GTDB taxonomy): Bacteria > Pseudomonadota > Gammaproteobacteria > Burkholderiales > Burkholderiaceae_C > Xenophilus. The sequence goes on along the minus strand of JAVHYA010000044.1, from coordinate 17,603 downwards.
CGGCCTTCTGCGCCGTGTCCTTGACCTTGCTCTTCGCGTCGCCGTAGGTGCTCTGCACCTTGCCGGCGGCCTGGTCCGTCACGCCATCGGCCTCGAGCCGTTCGTTGCCGGTCACCTTGCCAGCGACTTCCTTGATCTTGCCCTTGGCTTCTTCGACGCGTCCTGCAACCTGGTCCTTGTTCATGATCGATTCCTTTCGTGGAGGGTGTGGGCGGCCGGCCGGCCGCTTGGAGCCAATCTAGGAAGCCCGGCGAGGGCCGTCCGCGCGCGCGCGACGCATGCCGGTGTAGGACAAATGTGCGAGCGCGATCAGGCGCAGACGATCCAGCCTTCGAGCGGATCCAGCCCCTGCGGCAGCCCGAAGCCCGGCCCCGGGCTGTCGGCCCGCCGAGCGCCCCAGGCGGCCTCGACCAGGCACAAGGCCGCGTCGAGCCGGTCGCCGCTGGCATCGGCCGCCAGCGCCTGTGCATGGGGGCGCGACAGCGCCAGCCGCAGGCCCAGGCGCGAGCGCCCCGCCTGCAGCCCCTGCAGCAATTCGCGCCGCGCATCGAGCCGCTCGGCCGTCTGGCGCGCACGGTCGTCGCTCTTGTAGCTGCGTCGCCCGATCAGCTCGCGCGCCAGCAGGCCCGGGTAGCCCTCCAGCGCAATGCGGCCGGAACCCGCCGCACCACCCAGCCCCGGCAGGCGCGCGCCCGCAGCGAGCAGCCGCGGCACGCCGGCGTGCAGCATGTAGGCCACGGGCGGGTTGACCCATTTCATCGAAGGGCTGGCGGCCGCCGGCCCGTCGGTGCGCCGGTGGGCGAACTTCCCGCCCACGGGACGGCCGGCGCAGAAGCCGGCGAAGGTCCGGCGAATCTCCTGGCGCGTCAGCGCGGCGTAGTGGCGCATGCAGGCTTCCCACTCGAGCGGCCAACCCAGCGCTTCCACCAGCTCGCGCGGCAGGCCGAAGGGAAAGTCGAATGCACCGACCCAGGCCGGCTGCGCCGCCAGCCAGTGTTGCCAGGCGTCCAGCGTGACGAAGGTCTCGAGGCGGTCCAGGTGGACTTCGTCGTCCCGAAGGCGCCCCACGGCCACGACGATCGGCTTGCGCCGGCTCGGCGCGCTGGAGAAGTCGCAGCCCAGCAGAGGCCCTGGGGGCGCGTGCGTCATCCGAGCGCGAGCGCCGCGACGCCCGCGGCGATGAAGAGCGCGCCGATCACGCGCAGGAGCCGGTCGCCCTCGCGCAGCAGGTGGCCGCCGATCAGCGCCGCGAAGAGCATCGACACCTCGCGCGCCGGCGCCACGTGCGAGATCGGCGCCTGCTGGACGGCATACAGCACCAGCACGTAGGACACCGGGCTGATGGCCGCGACCAGCAGGGCGTACTTCCATTGCGCCCGCCACAGCCGCGCTGCCGTGGGCCGGTCGCGCAGCACCGCGGGAGCCAGCAGGCCCAGGCGCACGAAATTGCCCATGTAGTCCAGCAGGATGGGCGACATCGCGAGCATCTTCACCGCATAGCTGTCGACGACGGTGTAGCCGGCGATGAACGTGCCCGTCAGCACGCCGTAGCGGATGCCCTTGCGCACCCGCTCGCGCTGCAGCGCGTCGTGCGTGCGGCGCCACAGGCGCGGGCCACCGGCCACGAGGAACACGCCCCCCACCACGCCGACGATGCCGGCCAGCCCGATCCAGCTCAGCCGCTCGCCCAGAAACACGACGGCGACCAGCGAGGACAGCAGCGGCCCGCTGCCGCGCGCCAGCGGATAGACGACCGTCAGGTCCGACCGCCGGTAGCCCCGCAGCAGCACGATGTAGTACACGACGTGCAGCACGCCGCTGGCCACCACGAAGCCCCATTCGCGCAGGCCCCACCGCGGCAGCTCCGACGGCCCCAGCCACAGGCCCACCGGCGCCCACACGAGGGCCAGGAAGGCGCTGCTCTGGAAGGCGAAGCGCGCGTCGCCGTCGGCCTTCTTGGCCGCGATGTTCCAGCTGGCGTGGATGAGTCCGGCCAGGACGATGAGGCCGAAGGCGGACAGCGGCATGCGCTACCGCCGCCGACGGCCGCGAGCGGCTTTCACGACCGGCCGACGATGGCCGCGGTCGCCATCAGCTCCTCGAGCAGCGCGAGCGACACCTTGCCCGACACGGCGTAGGGATCGAGCGTGGCCTTCTCCGAGTACTTCAGCAAGGTCGACGCGTTGAGCTTGCCGAGGTTGACCTGGCCCATGGTCCAGCCGCCGAAGCGGCGCTCCATGATCTCTTCGTAGTGCAGCAGCACCACGTCCTTGTGGCGGGCGTCGCGCTGGATGTGGCCGTACAGGTCGTTGACGGCCATCCGCCCGCCCTCGATGGCCTGCAGGAACGTGCCGGCGCCGTAGCACAGGATGCCGGTGATGCCGTTGCCCGTGTTGTGGGCGCGCGCCTGCGCGAGGATCTCCTCGATGGTCGCGGGGCTGGTGTCGGTGGCACGGCTGGCGTAGAGCAGGCGGACGAGCATGGCAGAACCTTCGGGGAAACGGACGGACGATCAGGACTTGCGGGGCAGCAGCGACAGGAATTCGCGGCGCAGGCTCGGGTCCTTGAGGAAGACGCCACGCATGACCGAGTTGATCATCTTGCTGTCCGTCTCCTTGACGCCGCGCCACTGCATGCAGAAGTGCTCGGCCTCCATCACCAGGGCCAGCCCATCGGGCCGCGTCTTCTCCTGGATCAGGTCGGCCAGTTGCACGATCGCCTCTTCCTGGATCTGCGGACGGCCCATGACCCATTCGGCCAGGCGCGCGTACTTCGACAGGCCGATCACGTTGGTGTGCTCGTTGGGCATCACGCCGATCCACAGCTTGCCCATGATGGGGCACAGGTGGTGCGAGCAGGCACTGCGCACGGTGATCGGGCCGACGATCATCAGCTCGTTCAGGCGCTCGGCATTGGGGAACTCGGTGAGGCTGGGCGCCGGCACGTAGCGGCCGCGGAAGACCTCGTTGACGTACATCTTGGCCACGCGCCGCGCCGTGTTGCCGGTGTTGTGGTCGTTCTCGAGGTCGATCACCAGGCTGTCGAGCACGCCGCGCATCTTGATTTCGACCTCGTCGAGCAGCGCCTCCAGCTCGCCCGGTTCGATGAACTCGGCGATGTTGTCGTTCGCGTTGTAGCGCTGTCGCGCCGCGAGGATCCGCTCGCGGATCTTGACGGACACGGGCGTGCCCTCATCGGAGTTCCCGGGCGCGTCGTTCGGGGGGGCGGCGTCGGCTTTCCTCAACATGGCAGGCATCGTATCAGCGAACGGTTGGTGAACGTTTTTGGCCGCGAGCGCCCGCTGGATGGGCGCAAGCAGCTATGACTTTGATAGCAAATCAAGCCAGGCCGAACTCGGCCACCAGCGGCAGATGGTCGGACATGCGGCCCCAGATGCGCCCGCGCGGCACGTGCAGCGACACGGGGCGCAGGTGGCGCGCGTAGACGAAATCCAGCTGTGTGAGCGGCAGGCGCGACGGGTAGGTCAAGGCGCGCGTGCCGGGCATGTCGACCAGGCCCATGGCGTTCATCGCCACGCGCATGCGCGCGCCCCAGTCGTTGAAGTCGCCGGCCACGACGACCGGCTCGTCGTTCGGCACCTCGCGCCGGATGAACTCGCCCAGTTGCGCGATCTGCCGCACGCGGCTGCCCTTGATGAGGCCCAGGTGCACGACGATGGCGTGCACCCGCTGGCCCGCGAGCATGAGCTCCACGTGCAGCAGGCCGCGCTGCTCGAAGCGGTGGTCCGACATGTCCTCGTGCCGATGGCGCACGATCGGCCAGCGGGTGAGCAGCGCGTTGCCGTGCTCGCCATGGCGGGTGTACGCATTGGTCTCGTAGACCGCGTGGTAGCCCTCGGGACACAGGAAGTCGGCCTGCGGCTGCTCGGGCCAGCGTGCGAAGCGGCGCTCGCCCAGGCGGTTCATCTTGCGCACCTCCTGCAGGCAGACGATGTCGGCATCGAGCTGCTCGATGGCGTGGCCCAGGTTGTGGATCTCCAGGCGGCGCGCCGGGCCGACCCCCTGAACACCCTTGTGGATGTTGTAGGTGGCCACGCGAAGGGTTTCCAGCGAGGCGAAACCCGAATCCGCATCGGCCCCGGCGGGCAGGACCAGTTCTTCACGCGCGGCGCTCATGGGCAGGCTCCGTCGATCGCGCGCCCGGGCGGTGTGCTGTGGATGCGCTCGGCGCTCATGCGGCAAATTGTGGCAGCAAGAGGATGGCTTCGGCATTGGAGGGAGAAAAGCAGGCGTCGGCCGCCTCGCGCCACGGCAGCCAGCGCCAGGCGGTGTGCTCGCGCGGGCTCAGGAGGGGGGCCGCCGCCTCGGGCACCCGCAGACCGAAGAGGTGCTCGGTGTTGCGCGTCACGCCCGGTGCGTAGCGCGCGAGGTAGCGCGGATAGATGTCGTACAGGTTGGTCAGGCCCCAGTCACGCAGCCCGGCGGCCAGCGGCGTGCCCGCGCGGCAGTCGAATCCGGTTTCCTCGAACACCTCGCGCGCGGCCGTGAGCACCAACGGCTCGTCCTCGCTGTCCTTGCTGCCCGTCACCGACTGCCAGAAGCCGGGCGTGTCGGCGCGCTCGATCAGCAGGACCTCCAGCGCCGGGGTGTGGATGACCACCAGCACCGATTCGGGGATCTTCCAACGCGGTGCGCCCTCCATCGAGATCTACACCCAGAATCCAGCTGCAGCGCCCGCCCAGCTTGCGCGATCAGCTATCGATTTCATAGCAAACCGCGCCCGGTGAGTCGCCTTCTCAGGCCGCCGGTGCGTTGCGCAGCTTGATGTGCAGCTCGCGCAGCTGCTTCTCGTCGACCGGGCTCGGCGCCTGCGTGAGCAGGTCCTGCGCGCGCTGGGTCTTGGGGAAGGCGATCACGTCGCGGATCGACTCGGCGCCGGTCATGAGCATGACCAGGCGGTCCAGGCCGATGGCGATGCCACCATGCGGCGGCGCGCCGTACTGCAGCGCGTCGAGCAGGAAGCCGAACTTGGCCTGCGCATCCTCGGCGTTGATCTTCAGGGCGCGGAACACCTTGCTCTGCACTTCCTCGCGGTGGATACGCACCGAGCCGCCGCCCATCTCGATGCCGTTGAGCACCATGTCGTAGGCCTTGGCCAGGCACTTCTCGGGCGCGGTGTCCATCAGGTCCTCGTGGCCGTCCTTCGGGCTCGTGAACGGGTGGTGCACGGCGCTCCAGCGCTGGCCCTCCTCGTCGAACTCGAACATCGGGAAGTCGATGACCCACAGGGGCGCCCAGCGGTCCTCGAACAGGCCGTTCTTCCTGCCGAAGGCGCTGTGGCCGATCTTGATGCGCAGCGCGCCGATGGCGTCGTTGACGACCTTCGCCTTGTCGGCGCCGAAGAAGATGATGTCGCCGTTGCGTGCACCGGTGCGCGCGATGATCTCGCCCAGCGCGTTGTCGTCCAGGTTCTTCACGATCGGGCTCTGCAGCCCCTCGCGGCCCTGCGACCAGTCGTTGACCTTGATGTAGGCCAGGCCCTTGGCTCCGTAGATCTTGACGAACTCGGTGTAGCCGTCGATGTCGCCGCGCGACAGGCCGCCCTCGCCGCCGCCGCCCGGCACGCGCAGCGCCACGACGCGGCCGCCGGCCATGTTGGCGGCGCCCGAGAAGACCTTGAACTCCACGCGCTTCATCAGCTCGGTCAGTTCGGTGAACTCGAGCTTCACGCGCAGGTCCGGCTTGTCGGAGCCGTACTTGAACATCGCGTCGCCATAGGTCATGACCGGGAACACGCCCAGGTCGATGTCGGCAGTGGCGCGGAAGACCTTGCGGATCATGCCCTCGAACATCGTGCGGATCTCCTCTTCCGACAGGAAGGAGGTCTCGATGTCGATCTGCGTGAACTCCGGCTGGCGGTCGGCGCGCAGGTCCTCGTCGCGGAAGCACTTGACGATCTGGTAGTAGCGGTCGAAGCCCGACACCATCAGCAGCTGCTTGAACAGCTGCGGCGACTGCGGCAGCGCGAAGAAGCTGCCGTCGTGCACGCGGCTGGGCACGAGGTAGTCGCGTGCGCCTTCGGGCGTGGACTTGCCCAGCATCGGCGTCTCGATGTCGATGAAGCCGTTGGCGTCGAGGAACTTGCGCACCTCCATCGTCACCTTGTAGCGCGTCATGAGGTTCTTCTGCATGACGGGGCGGCGCAGGTCGAGCACGCGGTGCGTGAGGCGCGTGGTCTCGCTGAGGTTGTCGTCGTCGAGCAGGAAGGGCGGCGTGACGGAGGGGTTGAGCACCTTCAGCTCGTGCGCGAGCACCTCGATCTTGCCGCTCTTGAGCTGGTCGTTGACCGTGCCCTCGGGCCGCGCGCGCACGACACCGGTGACCTGCACGCAGAACTCGTTGCGCAGGCTCTCGGCGGTGGCGAAGGTGGTGGCGCGGTCGGGGTCGCACACCACCTGCACGTAGCCTTCGCGGTCGCGCAGGTCGACGAAGATCACGCCGCCATGGTCGCGGCGGCGGTTGACCCAGCCGCACAGGGTGACGGTTTCGCCCATCAGGGCTTCGGTCACGAGACCGCAGTAGTGAGAACGCATGGCCATGGTTGAGGTTCCGGCGCCCACCTCGGGCGCATAGCTGGGGATTTACTTGTTGGCGAGCGGGGCCGGCCGCGTGGGCAGGCTGCCGGGGCCGCCGGGCACGACGACGCCCATCGACACGATGTACTTCAGCGCCTCGTCCACGCTCATCTTCAGCTCGATGCAGTCGCTGCGCTTGAGCATCACGAAGTAGCCGCCCGTGGGGTTGGGCGTGGTCGGCACGTAGACGCCGAGGTAGTCGCCCTGCAGGTGGTTGACCACGTCGCCGCCGGGCGCGCCGGTGACGAAGGCGATGGTCCACATGCCCTCATGCGGCCACTGGATCAGCACCGCCGTGCGGAAGGCGTTGCCGCTTTCGGAGAACAGCGTGTCGGAGACCTGCTTGACGCTGGAGTAGATGGAACGCACCACGGGAATGCGGCGCACCAGGGCATCGCCCCAGCTCAGCAGGCGCTTGCCGACGAAGTTGCTGGCCACCGCGCCGACTGCCAGCAGGATCGCCAGCGTGAGCAGCACGCCCAGGCCGCGGATCTTGTGGTCCGACAGCCAGGACTGCCACTGCTCGGGCAGCAGCCACAGCGTCTGGTCCAGCGTGCCCACGATCCAGTTGAGCACGGCCAGCGTGACCACCAGGGGCACGATGACCAGGAGGCCGGACAGCAGCCATTTGCGCAACGCGAGCATGGGAGGCCTGGGGTGGGATCAGTCGCCCTTGGCGGCCGAGGGGGCGGGCGCGGGAGCAGGTGCCGCAGGTGCCGGCGACGCGGCCGGCGCGGGCGCTGCCGCAGGGGCGCCGGCGCCGCTGTCGGCGGGCTTGCCGTCGCCGCCCTTCTTGCCGCCGTTGTCGCGGAAGTCGGTCACGTACCAGCCCGAGCCCTTGAGTTGGAAGCCGGCGGCGGTGACCTGCTTGCTGAACGATTCGGCGCCGCAGTTCGGGCAGACCGTCAGGGGCGCGTCGGAGATCTTCTGCAGCACGTCCTTGGCAAAGCCGCAGGCGCTGCACTTGTAGGCGTAGATGGGCATCGGATCCGGGAATTGGAGGGGGTGGAAACGCAAACGCGCAAGCCGGCGGGGGCGGCTTGCAAAGCCCTCGATTATAGGCTGCGCCCCTCTGTGGCCGCCGGGCTCGGCGGCCCGCCCTGCCCGCTCAGGCGGGCTCGGTGGCCAGCGGCCGGTGCGGCGTGCGCACGTTGGCCAGCCACTGCGGCGCCAGCGACCCGAGCACCATGCCGGCCATCGAGGCCAGCACGCCGGCCAGTTGGGCCGGGAACACGGCGCCCCAGGGCATGGCCAGGCCGAGCAGCCACACGCCGATGCCCAGCACCACGGCCGCGATCGCCCCCTGCGTGGTGCCGCGGTTCCAGTACAGGCCGAAGACCAGCGGCACGAAGGCGCCGACCAGCGGCACCTGGTAGGCGCCCGACACCAGCTCGTAGATCGAGGTGCCCTGCATGCGGATGGCGTAGGCCAGCACCGCGGCGCTGAACAGCAGCACGGTGATGCGCATGGTGCGCAGGTTCTCGCGGTCGCTGCCGGCCGGCCGGAACTGGCGCCAGATGTTCTCGGTGAAGGTCACGCTGGGCGCCAGCAGCGTGGCCGATGCGGTGGACTTGATGGCCGACAGCAGCGCGCCGAAGAAGAGCACCTGCATGACGAAGGGCATCTTCTCCAGCACCAGGGTGGGCAGCACCTTCTGCGGATCCTCCTTCAGCAGGGTGGCCGTCTGCTCCGGCATGATGATCAGCGCGCTGGCCACCAGGAACATGGGCACCGCCGCAAAGAGGATGTACGCCGCGCCACCGATGACCGGGCCGCGCGTGGCCGCCTTGACGCTGTTGGCCGACATCACCCGCTGGAACACGTCCTGCTGCGGAATGGAGCCCAGCATCATCGTGATGGCGGCGGCGAAGAAGAAGATGATGTCGTGCCAGCTCGGCTCCGGCCAGAACTTGAAGAGGTCACGGCTCATGGCCAGGTCGATCACCTTGTCGGCGCCGCCGGCCATGTTGCCGGCGAACATCGCGATCACGGCCAGGCCCAGCACCAGGATGATCATCTGGATGAAGTCGGTCACCGCCACCGACCACATGCCGCCGAAGAGCGTGTACGCCAGGATCGAGAGCACGCCGATCACCATGCCCACCGGGATGCTCACCACCCCGCCCGACAGCAGGTTGAACACCAGCCCCAGCGCCGTGACCTGCGCCGACACCCAGCCCAGGTAGCTGAGCATGATGATGAGCGAGCACATCACTTCCACCGCGCGCCCGTAGCGCTCGCGGTAGTAGTCGCTGATGGTCAGCAGCGTCATGCGGTAGAGCTTGCCGGCGAAGAACAGGCCCACCAGGATCAGGCAGGTGCCGGCGCCGAAGGGGTCCTCGACCACGCCGTTCAGGCCGCCCTCGATGAACTTGGCCGGGATGCCCAGCACCGTTTCGGACCCGAACCAGGTCGCGAAGGTGGTGGTGACGATCATGTACAGCGGCAGGTGGCGGCCGGCGATCGCGAAGTCCGTCGTGTTCTTGACCCGCTTGGCGGCCCACAGGCCGATGGCGATCGTGACGAGCAGGTAGACGATGACCAGGGTCAGCAGCACGGCAGTGTTCTCCTCGGGACGTGCGGGGACGGGACGAAAGGCGGAAGAAAAGGACGGTTCAGAACAGGGCCACGCGCAGCAGCACCTGGATCAGGATCAGACCCAATACAAAACCTATGCCAGCGTAGACGATGCCCTGCAGCAGCCGGTTGGTGCGCTTCTGCGCCGCCAGCAGCTCGAGCAGCTCGCGGCGGTGGTCGGCGGGCCGGTGCTCCAGGTAGTCGTGCAGCAGGCGCGGCAACTGCGGCAGCAGCTTGGCGTAGCGCGGTGCCTCGGCGCGCAGCTGCTCCCACAGCTTGCGCGGGCCGATCTGGTCGGCCATCCACTTCTCCAGGAAGGGCTTGGCCGTGTGCCACAGGTCGAGCTCGGGGTCGAGCTGGCGGCCCAGGCCCTCGATGTTCAGCAGCGTCTTTTGCAGCAGCACCAGTTGGGGCTGGATCTCGACGTGGAAGCGGCGCGAGGTCTGGAACAGCCGCATCAGCACCATGCCCAGCGAGATCTCCTTGAGCGGCCGGTCGAAATACGGCTCGCACACGGTGCGGATGGCGCCTTCCAGCTCGTCCACCCGCGTGCCTTCGGGCACCCAGCCGCTTTCCAGGTGCAGCTCCGCCACCCGCTTGTAGTCGCGCCGGAAGAAGGCGGCGAAGTTCTGCGCCAGGTACTCCTTGTCGGACTCGGTCAGCGTGCCGACGATGCCGAAGTCCAGCGAGATGTAGCGCCCGAAGGTCTCGGGCGCCAGGCTGACCTGGATGTTCCCGGGGTGCATGTCGGCGTGGAAGAAGCCGTCGCGGAACACCTGGGTGAAGAAGATGGTGACGCCGTCGCGTGCCAGCTTGGGGATGTCGACGCCGGCCGCGCGCAGGCGGTCCAGCTGGGCGATGGGCACGCCGTGCATGCGCTCCATCACGATGACCTCCTCGTGGCACAGGTCCCAGAACATCTCCGGGATCAGCAGCATGTCCAGCGAGGCCATGTTCCGGCGCAGCTGGGCGGCGTTGGCCGCCTCGCGCACCAGGTCGAGCTCGTCGTGCAGGTACTTGTCGAACTCCGCCACGACCTGGCGCGGCTTGAGGCGCTTGCCGTCCGCCGAAGCGCGTTCGACCCAGCCGGCCATCATGGCCATGAGCGCGAGGTCCTTGTCGATCACGCCACGCATGCCGGGGCGCAGCACCTTCACCGCCACCTCGCGGATGCCGCCATGCGGGTCGCGCAGGGTGGCGAAGTGCACCTGCGCGATCGAGGCGCTGGCCACCGGCGTGACGTCGAACTGCTCGAAGATCTCGCCCACCGGCCGCTTGAACGCACGTTCGATGGTGGCCACGGCGATCGCCGAGTCGAAGGGCGGCACGCGGTCCTGCAGCCAGGCCAGCTCGTCGGCGATGTCGGGTGGCAGGAGGTCGCGGCGCGTGGAGAGCACCTGGCCGAACTTGACGAAGATCGGCCCCAGCCGCTCCAGCGCCTCGCGCAGGCGCTGGCCGCGCGGCGCGTCGAGGTTGCGGCCCACCGAGACGATGCTCGCCAGCACGCGCAGCCACGGCTTCTGGAAGCTGGTGAGGACGAGCTCGTCCAGGCCGTAGCGCAGCGCGACCCAGACGATGAAGATGCCGCGCGTGAAGCGCGTCATTCGGCGCTGCTCGCCGGGCGGTCCGAACGGGGCTTGGCCGCCTTGTCGATGAACTCGCGCAGTGCGCCGGTCACGCGACGGGCGGCGGTGCCGATGGCGTGCGCCGGGGCGTCGCCGATGAGCCGCGCGAGGTCGTCCTCGACGTCCCAGCGCACGTGGTCGACCAGCCAGTTGATCTCGGCCGCGAGCTGCACGTCGCCCTCGATCTGCACGGCAGGCTTGTCGCCGCGCAGCGTGGCACCGGCGAGCGCCAGCGGCGACGCTTCGGTGACGGTCAGGGTGAGGTCGGGAACGGCAGTCTCGGGCGCCAGGTCGAGCAGCCCGGCCGGGGTCGCGACCACGCGCACCTGGATCCGGCGCCACTGCACCAGCACCACGCGGCCCTGCTGGCGCGCCAGGCGGTCCTGCGCCTCGGGCTCCTGCTGCAGCACGTGGTTGATGAACAGCACCGCGCGGTGCTGCACCTCGTGGATCGCCCAGGCCGGCGGCTGCAGGCGCTCGCCGATGCGCGCGGCGAACTCTTCCAGAAAAGCGAATGGGGACGATGGTGTGGCCATGTCCCCATTATCCGGCTTGGCACCGCCCAGGCGGCGCCCGTCGAGTGACGCTCCAGGCTTATTGCAGGGCCTGGACCCCCGCCACCAGCCAGCCGCCCCCGTGGGTCGGCTTGCTCATGTTCCACACCTCACGGAACGGCGCCGGGCCGGCCGAGGCGTCCTCGCGGATCATGCCGGAGAACTCCACGCTCGCCAGGTAGGCGTCGGGCAGCTCCTCGATGCCCAGCAGCTTGGCGTCGAGCATGACCACCTCGGTCTTGTTGGGCTGGCCGCCCGAGGAGCGCTCGCGCTCGCCGAGCTGCGAGCGGATCTCGTCGACCATGCCGTCGGTCATCATCGAGCGCAGCGTGCCGATGTCGGCACGGTCCCAGGCGTCCTGCAGCGTCACGAAGTTGCGCTTGGCCGCGGCGAGGAAGCCGTCGGCGTCGAAGCCCTGCGGCACGCCCCAGCCCTGCGCGCCCGACAGCGCGGAGCCGATCGACACGCCCGTGCCGCCCAGCGCCGAGTGGCCGGTGGCCGCAGGCGCGCTGCCGTCGAAGGCCGCCGTGTTGCGTTCCCACGGGCGGGCCGACGCGTCGTTGCCGACGTTGTTGGGGCTGTACTGCGCGGGGGCGCGTGCATCCGCCGCGCCGCCCACGCCCTGGAAGGCCAGGTTGCCCGAGGACGACTGGCGGCCGCGGTTGCTCAGCATGCGCCAGACCATGACGGCGGCGAGCACCAGCAGGCCGATCAGCAGCATGTTGGCGAAGCCGGCGCCCAGGCCGAGCGAGTTGGCGAGCCAGGCCAGGCCGAGGCCGGCCGCCAGGCCGCCGAGGATGCCGGCCCAGGGACGGCGCGGCGCCTGCGCGCCGGGCGCGGCCGTGGCGGGCTTGGCCGCGGCGGCGTTGTTGGTGGCGTTCTGCGTCGGCGCGCCGGGGGCGGCCGGCGGCGTCGCCTCGCGCTGCGTCACGTTGTTCGACTGGCGCCCGAAGGACTTGCCACCGCCCATGCGCTTGGCATCGGCATCCAGGCTCACGAGTGCCACCGAGGCACACACGAGCAACACGGCCCAAAGATTTCTTTTCATCGTCACGTCTCCTCGAACGTCTTCAACTCAAACTCTTCACCACCCACCGAGCGGCGATGCCCGCACCCCACGATCCGCACGGCCGCAGAGCAGGCCACGCGCGGCCGGCGCGGAACCGGCTTTGCCAGGCCGCAGCCGGAGCGGCGGTCCTGTTCAGCACTTGATTCCAACATGCAGGGCCACGACACCGCCAGTCATGTTGTGATAGTCCACATGTCCGAAACCGCCCTCCTTCATGAGGGTCTTGAGCTCTTCCTGGCCGGGGTGCATCCGGATCGATTCGGCCAGGTAGCGGTAGCTGTCGGCGTCGCCCGCGACCATCTTGCCCAGCCGCGGCAGCACCTTGAACGAATACCAGTCGTAGGCCTTGCGCAGCGGCTGCGCCACCTGCGAGAACTCCAGCACCAGCAGCTTGCCGCGCGGCTTGAGCACGCGGTTCATCTCGCGGATGGCCGCGTCCTTGTGCGTCATGTTGCGCAGGCCGAAGGCCACCGTCACGACGTCGAAGTGGTGGTCGGGAAAGGGCAGCTTCTCGGCGTCGCAGACCAGGGTGGGCAGCACCACGCCGGCGTCCAGCAGCCGGTCGCGGCCGGTGCGCAGCATGGCCTCGTTGATGTCGGTGTGCACCACCTCGCCGGTGGCGCCGACCTTCTTCGCGAAGGCCAGCGCCAGGTCGCCCGTGCCGCCCGCGATGTCGAGCACCTTCGAGCCCTCGCGCACGTTGGCGACCATGACGGTGTAGGCCTTCCACGCGCGGTGCAGGCCCATCGACATGAGGTCGTTCATCACGTCGTAGCGCGAGGCGACGGAGTCGAACACGCCGCGCACGCGGCGGGCCTTGTCGTTCTCGTCGACGGATTCGAAGCCGAAGTGGGTGGTGCTCATGGCGATGGGAATGTTAGGTCGGAAGCTCGAAGTGCAAGGCGGACGACCTTGCCGACGCGGCGGTCATTGCATGGCGGGCATTTTCGAGCCGAATCGGCCCGCGGCGCCCGCAGGATGGGCGTGGGCAGCTATGGATTTCATAGCAGGCGGCGGTCACGCCCCAGCCGCGTTCAGTGGCTGCAGCCATGGCCGCTGCGTGCCGGCATGGGCGCATCGCGGTCCATGCCCGCCTCGGCCAGGCGGCGCAGGTAGTCGGCCCAGAGCTCGTCCTGGCGGCTGCCCAGTTCGTACAGCAGCGCCCACGAGTAGATGCCGCTCGCATGGCCGTCGCTGAAGGTGGGCTGCACCGCGTAGTGGCCGACGGGCTGCAGGTCGACCACGTCGACCTCGCGCTTGCCGGTCTGCAGGGTTTCCTGGCCGGGCCCGTGGCCCTGCACCTCGGCGGAGGGCGAGCACACGCGCATCAGCTCGAAGGGGATGCGGAAGCTCGCGCCGTCGGAGAACGCGATCTCCAGCACGCGCGACTGGCCGTGGAGGGTGAGGGCGGTGGGCGTCGGTGCGCCGGCTTGGAGGCCTGCCATGGTGGAAGTCGGTGCCTTGAAGGATGGATCAGGTGGGAGGCAGCGCGCCGAGTTGCGCGAGCAGTTCGCGCTCGAGCGCCGGCAGGCGGGCCTCGACGGCGGCGAGCCGGTCGGCCGGTGCCTCGCGTGCCGCGCCGGCCCAGACGGGCGCCGGGAAGTGGCTGTCCCAGTCGAAGCGCGCGATGACGTGCCAGTGCAGGTGCGGCACCGCGTTGCCCAGCGTGGCGACGTTGACCTTGGTGGGCGCCAGGTGGGCGCGCAGCGCCGACTCGACCGCGGCCACGGCATCGACGCAGTGCATGCGCTGTGCGCGCCCGAGGTCGGTGAATTCGCGCGCATGCTCGCGCCAGACGACGCGGTAGAAGGCCGGAAAACCGGCCTCCTGCGCATGGATCACGCGCAGCGACGCGTTCTCGAAGAGCAGGCGGCCGCCGGCCGACTCGCACAGCGCGCAGCCGGCCACCGGGCCGGCGGGCGGGGTGAATGCGGCGGCGCTCACACCAGCACCCGCTCGATGCCGCCCTGGTTCGCGGCCTCGACGTACTTCGGCATCCAGTCCTCGCCGAGGATCTGGCGGGCCATCTCGACCACGATGTAGTCGGCCTCGAGCAGGCCGTTGTCGAGGTCGTTGCCGTAGCGGGAGAGGCCCTGCAGGCAGCTCGGGCAGCTGGTGAGGATCTTGATGTTGTCCTTCTCGCCCAGGCCGGCCTTGCTGCGCAGCGCGGCCTCGCCCTTCTTCAGCTCCTCTTCCTTGCGGAAACGGATCTGGGTCGAGATGTCGGGCCGCGAGACGCCCAGCGTGCCGGATTCGCCGCAGCAGCGGTCGCTCTTGAGCACCTGTTCGCCGACCAGCGACTTCACCGTCTTCATCGGGTCCTGCAGCTTCATGGGCGTGTGGCAGGGGTCGTGGTACAGGTAGGCCGATGCGTTGGCCTCGAGCTTGACGCCCTTCTCCAGCAGGTACTCGTGGATGTCGATGATGCGGCAGCCGGGGAAGATCTTGTCGAACTGGTAGCCCTGCAGCTGGTCGTAGCAGGTGCCGCAGCTCACCACCACGGTCTTGATGTCGAGGTAGTTGAGCGTGTTGGCGACGCGGTGGAAGAGCACCCGGTTGTCGGTGATCATCTGCTCGGCCTTGTCGAACTGGCCCGAGCCGCGCTGCGGGTAGCCGCAGCACAGGTAGCCGGGCGGCAGCACGGTCTGCACGCCGGCATGCCACAGCATCGCCTGCGTGGCCAGGCCGACCTGCGAGAACAGGCGCTCGGACCCGCAGCCCGGGAAGTAGAAGACCGCCTCCGTCTCGGAGGTGGTGGCCTTCGGGTCGCGGATGATCGGCACGTAGTCCGCATCCTCGATGTCCAGCAGCGCGCGCGCCGTTTTCTTGGGCAGGCCGCCGGGCATCTTCTTGTTGACGAAGTGGATGACCTGTTCCTTGATCGGCGCCGGTCCCAGGGTGGCGGGCGGGTGCGCGGTCTGCTTCTTGGCCGGCAGGCGGAAGAAGTCGTTGGCCAGGCGCTGGGCCTTGAAGCCGACTTCGACCATGCCGGTGCGCACGGCCTTGATCGTCGTCGGGTTGGTGGCGTTGAGGAAGAACATCGCCGCCGCGTTGCCGGGGCGGAAGCTCTTCTGCCCCATCTTGCGCAGCAGGTTGCGCATGTTCATCGACACGTCGCCGAAGTCGATCTTCACCGGGCAGGGCGTGAGGCACTTGTGGCAGACCGTGCAGTGGTCGGCCACGTCCTCGAACTCCTCCCAGTGCTTGATCGACACGCCGCGGCGCGTCTGCTCCTCGTACAGGAAGGCCTCCACCAGCAGCGAGGTGGCGAGGATCTTGTTGCGCGGGCTGTAGAGCAGGTTGGCGCGCGGCACGTGGGTGGCGCACACCGGCTTGCACTTGCCGCAGCGCAGGCAATCCTTGACCGAATCGGCGATGGCGCCGATGTCGCTCTGCTGCATGATGAGCGACTCGTGGCCCATGAGGCCGAAGCTGGGCGTGTAGGCGCTGGTGAGGTCGGCCTCCAGCGCGTGCGAGCCGTCGCGCAGCAGCTTGCCGCGGTTGAAGCGGCCCTCGGGGTCGACCTGCCGCTTGTACTGCGCGAAGGGGGCCAGCTCCTCGTCCGTCAGGAACTCCAGCTTGGTGATGCCGATGCCGTGCTCGCCCGAGATCACGCCGTCCAGGCTGCGCGCCAGCTTCATGATGCGCTCCACCGCCTCGTGCGCGGTCTGCAGCATCTCGTAGTTGTCGCTGTTGACGGGGATGTTGGTGTGCACGTTGCCGTCGCCGGCGTGCATGTGCAGCGCGACCCACACGCGGCCCTTGAGCACGCGCTGGTGGATGGCGTTGCATTCGGCCAGGATGGGCGCGAACTCGGCACCCGAGAAGATCTGCGCCAGCGGCGCCCTGATCTCGCTCTTCCAGCTCGCGCGCAGCGAATGGTCCTGCAGCCGAGGGAAGAGCGACTCCACGTCGCCCAGCCAGCTCATCCAGCGCGCGCGCACCTCGCGCACCAGCGCGATGGCCTGCTGCACACGGCCTTCGAGCAGCTCCGCCGAGGGGATCTCGTGCGCGTCGTCGGTCTTGCCCAGCGGCAGGTTGCCGCGCGAGAGAAAGGCCTCGAGCTCGTTGGCCAGCGCGATCTTGTTGCGCAGCGACAGCTCGATGTTGATGCGCTCGATGCCGTCGGTGTACTCGGCCATGCGCGGCAGCGGGATCACCACGTCCTCGTTGATCTTGAAGGCGTTGGTGTGGCGGCTGATGGCGGCCGTGCGCTTGCGGTCGAGCCAGAATTTCTTGCGCGCCTCGGGGCTGATGGCGATGAAGCCCTCGCCCGAGCGCGAGTTGGCGATGCGCACCACCTCGCTGGTCACGCGCGCCACCGCGTCGGCGTCGTCGCCCGCGATGTCGCCGAAGAGCACCATCTTCGGCAGGCCGCCGCCGTGCTTCTTGCTCTTGGTGGCGTAGCCGACGGCCTTGAGGTAGCGGTCGTCCAGGTGTTCGAGGCCCGCGAGCAGCACACCGCTGCGCTTCTGCTCCGCGAACATGAAGTCCTTGATCTCGACGATCGAGGGCACGGCGTCCTTGGCGTTGCCGAAGAATTCGAGGCACACGGTGCGCGTGTGCGCCGGCATGCGGTGCACCACCCAGCGGCAGCTGGTGATGAGGCCGTCGCAGCCTTCCTTCTGGATGCCCGGCAGGCCCGAGAGGAACTTGTCCGTCACGTCCTTGCCCAGCCCCTCCTTGCGGAAGGTCCTGCCGGCGATCTCCAGCCGCTCGGTGCGCAGCGGCGTCTTGCCGTCGGCGGCGAAGTACTGCAGCTCGAACACGGCGCTCTCGGCGTCGTGGATCTTGCCCAGGTTGTGGCCGACGCGCGTGACTTCGAGCCACTCGGCCTGCGGCGTGACCATGCGCCAGGAGGCGAGGTTGTCCAGCGCCGTGCCCCACAGCACGGCCTTCTTGCCGCCCGCGTTCATGGCGACGTTGCCGCCCACGCAGGAGGCCTCGGCCGAGGTGGGGTCGACCGCGAAGACGTAGCCCGCGCGCTCGGCCGCATCGGCCACGCGCTGCGTGACCACGCCGGCCTCGGTCCAGATCGTCGGCACCTCGCGGCCGTCCAGGCCCGGCAGCACCTTCATCTCGACCTCGGTCATCGCCTCGAGCTTCTCGGTGTTGATGACCGCGCTCCTCCAGGTCAGCGGAATGGCGCCGCCGGTGTAGCCGGTGCCGCCGCCGCGCGGGAT
>JAVHYA010000162.1 GCA_031119395.1 Pseudomonadota bacterium | reverse complement strand
ATTGAAAGTGCGCGCGCAGCACCGGGTACAGGGCCTTGAAGCGCGCGTGGCGCGCGCGGTGCCCCGCGGCAGCGGCGATGTCCGGCTCGAAGCGCTGGCGCACGGCGGGCGCGATGCACACGGACTCCACGGCGCCGCCATCGGCCAGCCAGGCCAGGCGCGCCGCACCCAGCGCACCACCGGCTTCGCCGCCCTCGCCCAGCGCGAGCGGCACTTCCAGGATGTCGGCCAGCAGTTGCGACCACCAGGCGCTGCGCGCCCCGCCGCCCACCAGCGCCAGCGCATCCGCGGGCTTGTCGAGGGTGTCGAGGCCGTCGCGCAGCCCGAAACTCACGCCCTCGACCACCGCGTAGGCCATGTCGGCCGGGCCATGCGCCTGCGTGAGGCCGAAGAGCACGCCCTGCGCCTGCGCATCGTTGTGCGGCGAGCGCTCGCCCGACAGGTAGGGCAAGAACAACGGCGCTCGGCCACGCGCCCCGGCATCGAGCGTGGCGGCGGCCGCCAGCAGCGCGGGCTCGTCGGCGAAGCCGAAGGCGCCGACGGCCCAGCTCAGCGCACTGGCGGCCGAGAGCATGACCGACATCTGGTGCCAACGGCCCGGCAGCGCATGGCAGAAGGCATGCACGGCCTGTGCGGGGTTGGGCTCGAAGCGCTCGCCGGCGATGAAGATGACGCCCGAGGTGCCGAGCGAGACGAAGCCCTGCCCCGCGTGCACGATGCCCATGCCCACGGCGCTGGCGGCGTTGTCGCCGCCGCCGCCCGCGATGGCGACGCCCCGCCCGTGCGCCGTGCCCACGCCCCAGCGCGCGGCCAGTGGGGGCTCGAGCATCGCCGAGACCGCACTGCCTTCGACGAGGCGCGGCATGTGCGCACGCGTGAGGCCAGTGGCGGCCAGCAGTTCGTCGGACCAGTCGCGCCGGCCGACATCGAGCCAGAGCGTGCCCGAGGCATCGGACATCTCGCTCACCGCCTCGCCGCTCAGCTGGAGGCGCAGCCAGTCCTTGGGCAGAAGCACGCGCTGCAGGCGCGCGAAGATCTCCGGCTCATGCGTGCGCACCCACAGCAGCTTGGGTGCGGTGAAGCCGGGCATGGCCAGGTTGCCGGCGATGTGCGCCAGACGCGGCACGCTGCGGGTGATCTGTTCGCACTCGGCCGTGCTGCGGCCATCGTTCCAGAGGATGGCGGGGCGCAGCACGGCGCCGTCCGCATCGAGCAGCACGGCACCGTGCATCTGGCCCGACAGGCCGATGGCGCGCACTTGAGCGAGTGCGTCGGCATGCTGCGCGTGCAGTGTGGCCATGACGGACTCCAGCGCCTCGGCCCACTGGTCCGGGTGCTGCTCCGACCACAGCGGGTGCGGCCGGCGCACGGTGAGTGCGGCACCGGCCGTGCCGACGATGCGGTGGTCGTCGGCCAGCAGCAGCGCCTTGAGCGCCGAGGTGCCGAGGTCCAGTCCGAGGTACATGGCGTCGCTCTTTCAGGCAAAAAATGGCTGTAGCGCCCGTCCCGCTTGCGCGAGCAGCTATCAATTTGGTAGCAGGCCGCGCCAGGTCGCGGCAGGTCAGTGGCTTCCGCCGAAACGGTGGTCGGCCTGGCGGCGGAACTCGGTCGGGGTCATGCCCTTGATCTCGAGGAAGCGCCGGTTGAAGTTGGCCACGTTGTTGAAGCCGACCTGGTAGCAGATGTCGGTCACGTAGTGGTCGGTCTGCATCAGCAGGTGGCAGGCGCTGTTGATGCGCACGCGGTTGACGAAGTCGGTGAAGCTGTTGCCGGTGGAGCGTCGGAAGAAGCGCGAGAAGCGCGATTCGCTCATGCCCAGTTCGGCCGCCACGTCGCCGGCGCTGATGGGCTCGGCGACGTTGCCGGTGATGCGGTTGACGATGCGGTTGATCTGGTCGACCTCGGCGTCGCCCTCTGCGCCCTGGATCTGCACGGTGGACAGCAGCCGGTAGTCGGGGCACTGGGCCAGGTCGGCCATGAACTCGCAGAAGTGCCCGAAGCGCCGCATGCCCCGCGTGGCCTTGATCCGGTCCCAGTGCGCACGCGCGCGATCGGACAGCCCGAAGAACTCCACCCCGCGGCGGGCGCGCTCGAGCAGCTGCATCACGTCGCGCAGCTCCGGGATGTCTTCGGACGCCTGCTGCAGCGGCTCGTGGCGGAACTGGATGACCAGGTCGCGCTCGGCCACGCCGCCGTCGCCCACGTCGAAGGAAATCCAGTTGTGCGGCAGGCGCGGGCCGCACAGCACCAGGTGCCCGGGCTCGAAGGGGCCGATCCAGTCGCCGATGAAGGCCTTGCCCGAGGTGGCGGTGATCAGGTGCAGCTCGTACTCGTCGTGGAAGTGCCAGCGCGCCAGGGGCGTGGGATAGCCGTGCGCCAGGCAGCGCACCAGGCCGGTCTCCTCGGAGGCCTCGTAGCCCAGGGCCGGCGAGCGGGTGAAGTCGCGCTCGAGCTCGGGCTGGCGCTGGCGGGGCCGTGCCACACGGGCCGGCCGGGCGGTGCGTTCGCGCGTGGAGGGGTTCATGGCAGTGGGGATCATCGTCATCTGCGGCAACGCACGCACCTTAGCTCATGACGTTGCCACCGTCGACGTTGAGCGTCTGCGCCGTGATGTAGCGGGCCTCGTCGCTGGCCAGGAACACGCAGGCGCCGCCCAGGTCGTCAGGGCGACCCATGCGGCCCAGCGGCACGGCCAGGCCGACCTGGCGCTTCTTCTCGCCGGGCGCCAGATGCTCGTGGCGGGCGAACAGGCCGTCGACCTGGTCCCACATCGGCGTGTCGACCACGCCGGGCGAGATGGCGTTGACGCGGATGCCGTGCGGCGCCATGGCCAGCGCCGCGCTCTGCGTGTAGCTGATGACGGCCGCCTTGGTGGCGCAGTAGTGCGACACCAGCGCTTCGCCGCGGCGGCCCGCCTGGGAGGCGAGGTTGATGACCGAGGCGCCCTCGGTCCCCGCCTCCACCATGTGCCGCAGCACGGCCTGCATGACGAAGAACAGGCCCTTGACGTTGACCGCGAACAGCCGGTCGAAGGAGGCCTCGTCGCTCTCGAGCAGCGGCGCGAGGTCGAACACGGCGGCGTTGTTGACCAGCG
>JAVHYA010000043.1 GCA_031119395.1 Pseudomonadota bacterium | reverse complement strand
CTCGCAGTCGGTCAACAAGGCCCGCTTCATCGTGTCGCTGACCAAGACCTTCTGACCATCCGGCGGAGCAGGCCCGGCATTTGCTCCGGGTCTGCGCCATCCATTCCAAGGAGAAGAACCCATGAAGCTGATCACAGCCATCATCAAACCCTTCAAGCTCGACGAGGTGCGCGAGGCGCTCTCGGCCATCGGCGTGCAGGGCATCACCGTCACCGAGGTCAAGGGTTTCGGCCGCCAGAAGGGTCACACCGAGCTGTACCGCGGCGCGGAGTACGTCGTCGACTTCCTGCCCAAGGTGAAGATCGAGGCGGCCATCGCCGACGAGCTGGTCGATCGCGTGATCGAGGCCGTGGAAAGTGCGGCGCGCACCGGCAAGATCGGCGACGGGAAGATCTTCGTGTACGACCTGGAGCAGGTCGTGCGCATCCGCACCGGCGAGACCGGCCGCGAGGCACTCTGACAACAAAGAAGAAGGCACAAGAGAGCACATCGACATGAAAAAACTGCTTGTATCCCTCGCGCTCGGCCTGAGCGTGCTCACCGCCGGCGTGACCAGCTTCGCGCAGACCGCGGCGCCCGCCGCCGAGGCACCGGCCGCCGCCGCGCCCGCACCGGCTGCCGCCCCGGCGGCCGCCGCGCCCGCTGCTGCCGCACCCGCTGCCGCCCCGGCCGCCGCGCCCGCACCCAAGATCGATTCCGGCGACACCGCCTGGATGCTGACCTCCACGCTGCTGGTCATCCTGATGACCATCCCCGGCCTGGCCCTGTTCTACGGCGGCCTGGGCCGCTCCAAGAACATGCTGTCGGTGCTGATGCAGGTCTTCGTGATCTTCTCGCTCATCAGCGTGCTGTGGGCCATCTACGGCTACACCATCGCGTTCACGGGTGAGGGCAGCTTCTTCGGCACGCTCGACAAGATCTTCCTCAAGGGCGTGACCCAGGAGACCTTCGGCGCGCTGACGACCATCCCCGAGTACGTGTTCATCGCCTTCCAGGGCACCTTCGCCGCCATCACCGTGGCGCTGATCGTCGGCGCCTTCGCCGAGCGCGCCAAGTTCTCCGGCGTGCTGGTGTTCTCGGTGCTGTGGTTCACCTTCAGCTACCTGCCGATGGCCCACATCGTGTGGGGCGGCGGCCTGCTGGCCAAGGACGGCGCGCTCGACTTCGCGGGCGGCACCGTGGTGCACATCAACGCCGGTATCGCCGGCCTGGTGGGCGCCTACATGGTGGGCAAGCGCATCGGCTTCGGCAAGGAAGCCTTCACGCCGCACTCGCTGACGCTGACCATGGTCGGTGCCTCGCTGCTGTGGGTGGGCTGGTTCGGCTTCAACGCCGGCTCCGCTGGCGCCGCCAACGCACAGGCCGGCCTGGCCTTCGTGAACACCGTGCTGGCCACCGCCGCCGCGGCCCTCGCCTGGATCCTGGGCGAAGCGATGCACAAGGGCAAGGCCTCGATGCTGGGTGCCGCCTCGGGCGCCGTCGCCGGCCTCGTGGCCGTCACGCCGGCCGCCGGCTTCGTCGGCCCGATGGGTTCGATCGTGCTGGGCATCATCGCCGGCTTCGTCTGCCTGTGGGGCGTGGGTGGCCTCAAGCGCATGCTCAAGGCCGACGACGCCTTCGACGTGTTCGGCGTCCACGGCGTGGGCGGCATCGTCGGTGCCATCCTGACCGGCGTGTTCGCTGCGCAGAGCCTGGGCGGCACGGGCGGCCCCACCCCCGACACCTTCAGCATGGGCGGCCAGGTCTGGATCCAGGTCAAGAGCGTGCTGTTCACCATCGTGTGGTCGGGCGTCGTGGCGTTCATCGCCTACAAGATCGCCGACCTGACCGTGGGCCTGCGTGTGACGGAAGAAGAAGAGCGCGAAGGCCTCGACATCACGTCCCACGGCGAAACCGCCTACAACCGCTGATCGACCACGGGCGGGCCGCTTCGGCGGGCCCGCCGGTGGCCGGCAACCTACACAGAACGGATCACCAAAGAGTTTTAGCGAGAGTCTCCTTTGGATGTTCGGCCCGCCAGCGCTTGCGCCAGCGGGCCTTTTTTTGTGTCGGCGGGCCGCGGGCGCGGCGCGCGCCCGTGACCTGCGCCTGGGGCCACAATAGCCCGCATGTGGACCGCCCTCGACAACAGCACCTGCGAGCTCGGCGAATCGCCGTTCTGGCATCCCCACGAACAATCCCTCTACTGGGTCGACATCGCCGGCAAGGCCGTCCTGCGCACCCGCGGCGCCATCGGGCCGGCCGCCGCCGTGGAGCGCTGGGCCATGCCGCAGGAGCCGGGCTGCATCGCCCCCGCCCGCAGCGGCGGCCTGGTCGTCGCGCTGCGCGACGGCGTCTACCGGGCACGCGAATGGGGCGGCGCGCTCACCTTGATGGCGCCGGCGCTGCACGATCCTGCGGCGCTGCGCTTCAACGACGGCAAGTGCGACCCGCGCGGGCGCTTCTGGGCCGGCACGCTGCACGAACCCAAGACCGAGCGCACCGCCACCCTGTACTGCCTCGACCCGCGCGGGCCGCGGCCCGGCGCATTGCAGCCGATGGCCAACGACGCACTCACGGCCAACGGCCTGGCCTTCGACGGCGGCACGCTCTACTGGGTCGACACGCCCTCGCATGCGATCCGCGCCTGGGACTGGGAGGCGGGTGACAACCGGCTCGGCGCCTCGCGCGTGTGGCGCCGCTTCGAGGACAAGGCCGAGGCCGCGGCAGCCGGCGTGCCCTACGGCGGCCGGCCGGACGGCGCCACGCTCGATGCGCAGGGCGGCTACTGGGCGGCCATGTACGAAGGCGCCCAGCTGCAGCAGCTCGACCTGCAGGGCCGCACCGTCCACGCCTGGCCGGTGCCGGTGCAGTGCCCCACCATGCCCTGCTTCGGCGGCGAGGACCTGCGCACGCTCTTCGTCACCAGCGCGCGCAAGGGCCGGCCGGCCGACGAGCTGGCGCGCATGCCCGCGTCCGGCCAGGTGCTCTTCGCCCGCACCGAAGCGGCCGGTCGGCCGGTCGATTTCTTCGAAGACTGAAGCGCCCCGCCGCGCATGTCCTTCCGCTCCATCCCGCCGATCCAGTGCCTCGTCACCTTCGAGGCCCTGGCGCGCCTGCGCAGCGCCAGCCGCACGGCCGACGAGCTGTGCGTCACCGTCAGCGCCGTGAGCCATCGCGTGCGCCAGCTCGAGGCGCACGTGGGCTTCAAGCTCTTCGCGCGCGGCGACTTCACGCTCACCGCCGAAGGCGTCGCCTACCTGGCCAACGTGCGGGCCGGGCTGGCCGCCTTCCAGCGCCTGCCCGCGCGCGATGCGGCGCAGCCCCTCACCCGGCTGCGGGTGGCGGTCACGCCCACCTTCGCGCGCACCTACGTCATGCCGCGGCTGGAGACCTTCCGCACCGCCTACCCCGAGGTCGAGCTCACGCTGCAGGTGTCCATTCCGCTGATGGACGTGACGGCCGAGGAGACCGACCTCGAGGTGCGCTACGGCACCGGCAACTACACCGACCGCGAGTGGCGCGTCGTCAACCCCGACGAGGTCACGCCCGCCTGCAGCCCGGGCTACCTCAGCGAGCACGGCCCGTTCGCCAACTTCGACACCGAGGCCGAACTGGCCCAGGCGCGCCTGATCCGCAGCCCGCTGGAGCCCTGGAGCACCTGGTTCGCGGCCTGCGGGGTGGCGCTGCCCGAGCCGCAGCGCGGCGCCCAGTTCAACGACCTGGGCCTGGTCTACGACGCCGCGGCCAGCGGCTTCGGCGTGGCGCTCGTGCGCACGGAGATGGCCGCGGCCTGGTTCGACAGCGGCCGCCTGGTGCGCCTGAGCTCGCGCACCGCCCCGTCACCCCACGCCAATTACATCTGCTGGCGGCCCGGCACCCTGGAGCGCTGGGAATGCGCGGCCTTCGTCGACTGGCTCCTGCATCGGGATGTCCCGCCCGGTCGCGAAAAAATCTCAAACCCGCGCTGAAGAAACTTCAAATGCCCGGCCCGGCGGCACGCCTACAGTGCCGACGGGCCGGGCGGGCTTGCCGCGCGCGGCCGCCGGCGCGACAGTGCGGTGTGCGACACACGCACGCGGGCGCACGGGGCGTCCTACAACGATTCACAACATCACCGGAGACACGGCCATGACCTGGCAGCAGATCTACGACCCCTTCCACAACATGTTCATCTCCACCGCGCTGGCCGCGATCCCGGTGGTGGTGATGCTGGCGGCGCTGGGCTTCTTCCACATCAAGGCGCACGTCGCCGCCGGCATGGGCCTGGTGGCGGCCATCCTGGTGGCCGTGTTCGCCTACGGCATGCCGGCCGACATGGCCGGGCGCGCAGCGCTCTTCGGCGGCTTCACCGGCCTGCTGCCCATCGGCTGGATCGTGCTGAACATCATCTTCCTGCACCAGCTCACCGAGCAGAACGGCAGCTTCGCCGTGCTGCAGGACTCGCTCTCGGGCATCACCGAGGACCGGCGCATCCAGCTGCTGCTGATCGCCTTCTGCTTCGGCGCCTTCTTCGAGGGCGCGGCCGGCTTCGGCACGCCGGTGGCCGTCACGGCGGCCATCCTCATCGGCCTGGGCTTCTCGCCGCTCGCGGCCTCGGGGCTCTCGCTGATCGCCAACACGGCGCCGGTGGCCTTCGGCGCGCTGGGCACGCCGGTCATCACCCTGGCCAAGGTGCACGGCTACGACCTGATGGAAGTGACGGCCATGATCGGCCGCCAGCTGCCCTTCTTCTCGCTGCTGGTGCCCTTTTGGCTCATCTGGGCCTTCGCCGGCTGGAAGGGCATGAAGGAGATCTGGCCCGCCATCCTGGTCACCGGCGTGAGCTTCGCGGTGCCCCAGTTCCTGGTGTCCAACTACATCGGGCCGGAGCTGGTCGACATCATCGCGGCCATCGTGTCGATGGTGTGCCTGGTCGGCTTCCTGCGCGTGTGGAAGCCCAGGACCGTGTGGACCTCGCCCTCGCTGCGCGGCAAGGACCCGAGCGCGGCCGAGGCCAAGCCGCCGCAGCCGATCAAGCAGCACAGCCGCGCCGCGCTGATGCAGGCCTGGATGCCCTGGGTGATCCTGTCGGTCTTCGTCTTCATCTGGGGCCTGCCCTCGGTCAAGGCCTGGCTCAACGGGCTGTTCGCGCCGTCCTTCCCGATGACGGGCCTGCACAACCTGATCGAGAAGATGCCGCCCGTCGTGCCGCAGCCGACCAAGGAAGGCGCTGTCTACGTGCTGAACCTGCTGTCGGCCACCGGCACCGGCATCCTGCTGTCGGCCCTGGTGAGCGCGCTGCTCATGAAGTACAGCCCGGTCGCCGTCGTGCGCACCTTCTTCAAGACGATCTGGCTGGTGAAGTACTCGCTGCTGACCATCGTGCTGATGCTCGCCCTGGGCACGCTCACGCGCTACTCGGGCACCGACACCACGCTGGGCCTGGCCTTCGCCAACACCGGCGTGTTCTACCCCTTCTTCGGCACGCTCATGGGCTGGATCGGCGTGGCCCTCACCGGCTCCGACACGGCGTCGAACGTGCTCTTCGGCGGCATGCAGAAGGTGGCGGCCGAGCAGCTGGGCCTGTCGGCCAACCTCATGGGCGCGGCCAACAGCTCCGGCGGCGTGATGGGCAAGATGATCGACGCGCAGTCGATCGTGGTCGCATCGACCGCCACGCGCTGGTTCAACCACGAGGGCGACATCCTGCGCTACGTGTTCTTCCACTCGATCGCGCTGGCCTGCCTGGTCGGGCTGTACGTCACGGCGCAGGCCTATGTGTGGCCGATGACGCTGATGGTGGTACGTTAGGCGTTCACCTGAAGCCGGCGCGCCGCGCGCGCTGGCGTCCGAGAGGTTCCACGATGAATGCCCCCCTCACCGCGCCCGAGCAGCGCGTGCTACAGAAATCGGAGCGCCAGTCGCAGGTGGTGCGGGCGCTGCAGGCCCATTTGCCTTCGCATGCGCTGCTCTGGCAGTCCGAGGACACCGTGCCCTACGAGTGCGACGGGCTCACCGCGTACCGCCAGCGCCCGCTGGTGGTGGCGCTGCCCGAGACCGAGGCGCAGGTGGCTGCCGTGCTCAAGGCCTGCCACGGGCTGGGCGTGCCGGTGGTGGCGCGCGGCGCGGGCACGGGGCTGTCGGGCGGCGCCATGCCCCATGCCGAGGGCGTGACGCTCTCGCTCGCGAAGTTCAACCGCATCCTCGCGATCGACCCGGTGAGCCGCACGGCCACCGTGCAGTGCGGCGTGCGCAACCTCGCCATCAGCGAGGCGGCCGCGCCCTTCAACCTCTACTACGCGCCCGACCCGTCGAGCCAGATCGCCTGCACCATCGGCGGCAACGTGGCCGAGAACTCGGGCGGCGTGCACTGCCTGAAGTACGGCCTGACGCTGCACAACGTGCTGCGCGTGCGCGGCTTCACGGCCGAGGGCGAGGCCGTCGAGTTCGGCAGCGGCGCCCTGGACTGCGCCGGCCTCGATCTGCTGCCGCTGGTGGTCGGCAGCGAAGGCATGCTGGCCGTCACCACCGAGGTGACGGTCAAGCTGGTGCCCAGGCCGCAGCTCGCGCGCTGCATCATGGCCAGCTTCGACGATGTGCGCAAGGCCGGCGATGCGGTGGCCGCCGTCATCGCGGCCGGCATCATTCCGGCGGGGCTGGAGATGATGGACAAGCCCATGACCGCCGCCGTGGAGGACTTCGTCCATGCCGGCTACGACCTCGATGCGGCGGCCATCCTGCTGTGCGAGTCCGACGGCACGCCCGAGGAGGTCGAGGAGGAGATCGGCCGCATGACCGAGGTGCTGCGCGCCGCCGGCGCCACCGCCATCCAGTGCAGCGAGAGCGAGGAGGAACGCCTGAAGTTCTGGAGCGGGCGCAAGAACGCGTTCCCCGCCTCGGGCCGCATCAGCCCCGACTACATGTGCCTGGACTCGACCATCCCGCGCAAGCGCCTGGCCGACATCCTGCTGGCCATCCAGGAGATGGAGAAGACATACAACCTGCGCTGCTGCAACGTCTTCCACGCGGGCGACGGCAACCTGCACCCGCTGGTGCTCTTCGACGCCAACGACCCCGACGAGCTGCACCGCTGCGAACTCTTCGGCGCCGACATCCTCGAGACCAGCGTCGCCATGGGCGGCACCGTCTCGGGCGAGCACGGCGTGGGCGTGGAGAAGCTCAACAGCATGTGCGTGCAGTTCACGCCCGAGGAGAACGCGCAGATGCTCGCCATCAAGGCCGCCTTCGATCCCGCCGGCACGCTCAACCCGGGCAAGGTGATCCCCACGCTGTCGCGCTGCGCCGAGTACGGCAAGCAGGTGGTGCGCGGGGGCGTGCTGCCGCATCCCGAGCTGCCGAGGTTCTGAACCGCATGCAGCTCCAGCCCTTCATCGAACGCATCCGCCGCGCTGCCGACGCGCGTGCCCCGCTCGTCATCCGCGGCGGCGGCAGCAAGGACTTCTACGGCACGCCCGGCACGGGCGAGGTGCTCGACACCGCGCCGCTGGCCGGCATCCTGAACTACGAGCCCAGCGAGCTGGTCGTCACCGTCGGTGCCGGTACGCCGCTGGCCGAGCTGGAGGCCGTGCTGGCCGAACAGCGCCAGTGCCTGCCCTTCGAGCCGCCGCACTTCTCGCATGTCCCGGGCGCGGGGCGCGCCACCGTCGGAGGCATGGTGGCCGCCGGGCTGTCCGGCCCCTCGCGCGCCAGCGTCGGCTGCGTGCGCGACTACGTGCTGGGCGCCGCCATGGTCAACGGGCGAGGTGAGCCTCTGCGCTTCGGCGGCACGGTGATGAAGAACGTGGCCGGCTACGACGTCTCGCGCGTGCTGGCCGGCGCCATGGGGCAACTCGGGCTCGTCACCGAGGTGAGCCTGAAGGTGCTGCCCGTGCCGCCGGCCGAAGCCACGCTCGAATTCGCCTGCACCCAGGCCGAGGCCCTCACGCTGCTGCACGGCTGGGGTGGGCAGCCCTGGCCGCTCAACGCCAGCGCCTGGCAGCCGCAGGGCGACGGGCCGGACGGCGTGCTGTGGCTGCGCCTGCGCGGTGCGGTGGCTGCCGTCGAATCGGCCTGCCGGCATCTCGGCGGCGAGCGCCGCGCGCATGCCCACGCCGCCGAGGACTGGGCAGCCCTGCGCGACCAGCGCCTGCCCTTCTTCGCGCACGCCGTGGCGCAGGGCCTCGCGCTGTGGCGCGTGTCGGTGCCGCAGACCGCGCCGGTGCTGGCCTTGCCGGGGCAGCCGCTGGTCGAGTGGCACGGCGGCCAGCGCTGGTACACGCTGCCCGTCGATGCGGCCGGCACGGTGCGCGAGGCGGCGCGTGCCGCCGGTGGACACGCTACGCTTTTCATAGCGCCTCGCGCAGATGGGGCGGGCGCTGCAGCCCGATTCGATGCAGAAAAGCTGCCCCGCTTCGACACCCCGAGCCCGGCGCTGCTGCGCATCCAGCAGGCGCTGCGCGAGCGCTTCGACCCGGCCGGCATCTTCAACCCCGGCCGCCTGCTGGACTGAGAAGGTGTGAACGAACCCGCCATGCCCGCTCGTCCTGCCCCGACACGCCCACTCTGCGTTGCAAGTGCTCGCCATGGCCCAAGCGATGGCGGTGCCCTGCGCCTGGATTGGCCGCGTTCCCGCAGCCCGCTCGGCCACGCCGGATTCATCACGCCTTCCGACCCGGCACCACCATGCGACGCCTGCGCCACCTGACCGGTCGCCACCGCGCCCCGTCCACCAACCGGATGCTGGGGCTGCTGCTCGCCTTCAATGCGGGCGCGATGAACGCGGGCGGCTTCCTGGTGCTGCACATGTACACCTCGCACATGACCGGCTTCGCCTCGCAGATCGCCGACGCCATCGTGCTGGGCCACACCACGCTGCTGCTCAACGCGCTGGGTGCGATCCTGGCCTTCGTCTGCGGCGCCGCGGTGGCGGCCATCCAGATCAACTGGGGCCGCCAGCACCGGCTGCGCCATCCCTACGCGCTGCCGCTGCTGCTGGAAGCGGCGCTGCTGCTGCCCTTCGGCCTCATGGGCGCCCTCACGCTGACCTGGCACACGCCCTTCGCGGTGCCGCTCACGGTGCTGCTGCTGTCCTTCACCATGGGGCTGCAGAACGCGCTGGCGGCCAAGACCTCCGCCGGCAAGGTGCGCACCACGCACATGACCGGCAACCTCACCGACCTGGGCATCGAGCTGGGCAAGATGCTCTACTGGAACCGGCGCGACCGCGCGGACGGCGAGCGCGTGCGGCACGACAGCCCGCGGCTGCGCTTCT
Source organism: Pseudomonadota bacterium (assembly GCA_031119395.1). Lineage (GTDB taxonomy): Bacteria > Pseudomonadota > Gammaproteobacteria > Burkholderiales > Burkholderiaceae_C > Xenophilus. The sequence goes on along the minus strand of JAVHYA010000043.1, from coordinate 35,700 downwards.
TCGGCGGGTTGGTGCTGATGTTCATCGCCGGCGGCCTGGCGGGCGCCGCCGGCTTCAAGTACCTGGGCTTCATCTGCGTGCTGCCGCTGGCCGCGCTGCTGCTGTCGCTGTCGCTGCCGCCCTTCCTGGAGGACGTGCGGCGTTCGCGCGAACTGCGCCTGGCCCTGCAGGCCGTGTCGGACGTGCTGCGCCTGCGGCGCCAGCGGCGCCCATCGGGCGACGCGCCCGACCCACCGCATCCCCCCGCGTAGCGCGAGCGCGCCTCCCGACACCCACGAGACCACCATGCAAACCGAACTCGCGCCCGAATTCCGGGGTACGCCCGAAGGCCGGGAGGCCGAAGCCATCCTGCGCAAGTGCGTGCACTGCGGCTTCTGCACCGCCACCTGTCCCACCTACCAGCTGCTGGGCGACGAGCTCGACGGCCCGCGCGGGCGCATCTACCTCATCAAGCAGGTGCTCGAGGGCGAGCAGCCCACCCGCGCCACGCAGCTGCACCTGGACCGCTGCCTGACCTGCCGCAACTGCGAATCCACCTGCCCCAGCGGCGTGCAGTACGGCCACCTGGTCGACATCGGCCGCAAGATCGTCGACGAGAAGGTGCCGCGGCCGGCGATGGAGAAGGCGGTGCGCTGGACGCTCAAGGAGGGCCTGCCTTCACCGCTCTTCGCGCCGGCGATGAAGCTGGGCCAGTCGGTGCGCGGCCTGCTGCCCGCGTCGCTCAAGGCCAAGGTGCCCGAGCCGCAGGACCCCGGCCTGTGGCCCACGCGAGAGCATGCGCGCAAGGTGCTGCTGCTGGCCGGCTGCGTGCAGCCGGCCATGGCGCCCAACATCAACGCCGCCACGGCGCGCGTGCTCGATGCCGCGGGCATCCAGTGCGTCGTTCCGCCCGCGGCCGGCTGCTGCGGCGCCGTGAAGTTCCACCTCAACGACCAGGACGGCGGCAGGACGCAGATGCGCGCCAACATCGATGCCTGGTGGCCGCATGTCGAAGCCGGCGAGGTCGAGGCGATCGTCATGAACGCCTCCGGCTGCGGCGTGACCGTGCGCGAGTACGGCCACACGCTGGCGCACGACCCGGCCTATGCCGAGAAGGCGCGCCGCATCAGCGCGCTCACGCGCGACCTGAGCGAACTGCTGCCCGACCTGGTGCCGCAGTTGCAGGCCCGCGTGCGGGCGCCCGAAGGCGTCGTCGCCTACCACCCGCCCTGCACCCTGCAGCACGGGCAGAAGCTCAAGGGCGGCGTCGAGACGCACCTGCGCCGGCTGGGCTTCGACGTGCAGGTGGCGCGCACCGAATCGCACCTGTGCTGCGGCTCGGCCGGCACCTACTCGGTGCTGCAGCCCGACCTGGCCTACCAGCTGCGCGACCGCAAGCTGGAGCACCTGTCGCAGCTGCAGCCGCGCGCCGTGGCATCGGCCAACATCGGCTGCATCACGCACCTGCAAAGCGGCACCGCGCTGCCGGTGCGGCACTGGGTGGAATGGCTGGACGCGGCGCTGCTGCCGGCCTGAGGGGGCCGGCAAGGCGTGCGGGGCTGGCGTCGTACGCCGGAGGTCGGCACGGTCCGACCCGGCGGCGCCGGCGTGCGTGCCATGCTGCGGCGCACATCCAGAACTTTCAGGAGAGCCCGCCATGCGTCGCCATGTTTCCCTTCGCTTCTCGTCCCTTGCCGCCGCCCTGGCATTGACCGCCGCCGGTGTCGCACATGCTCAGACCATGACTGCACCGGCACCCGTGATGCCCGCGCAGCCCGCCGCCCCCGCCATGGCGCCCGGCGCACCCGCTGCGCCCATGGCCAACAGCGGCATGCCGCGCATGCGCGGCGAGGGCAATGCGCGCTACGTCTGCGGCGGCATCGGCTCGGACGAATCGACGGCCATGCGCGCCGCCATGAAGGACCACCCGCTCTCGCTGCTCTTCGCGCGGCCCGACGGCGCCTACCTGGCGAACGTCGATGTCGACATCAAGGGCGAGGGCGGTTCGGCGCTGCGCCTGCGCGCCAACGGCCCGGTCTGCCTGATCGACCTGCCGGCCGGCAAGTACACCGTCGATGCCAGCACCGAAGGCCGCAGCAAGAGCCAGTCGGTCACGCTCGGCGGCGGCCCGCGCACCCTCGATTTCCGCTTCTGAGCGTGCGCCGTCAGCGGGCGGCGTGACGCAGCGCGTCCACCGCCCGGCGCCAGCTCCACAGCACGCCGGCGATGGCGATGCCCAGCAGCGGCGCCACGGCCGGCAGCCACAGGGCGGCCCAGGCCAGGAGCGCGGCGCACGCCGCGAGCGTGCCCGCCAAGCCGCCCATCACCCACAGCGTGGAAGCGGATGGCCGCAGCACGCACAGCAGCAGGACGAGCCAGACCGGCACGGCCGTCCACAGCGCGCGAATCAGCCCCTCGGGAAACCCGATGGTGCGGCCCGCGCGCAGCGCCTGGATGGCATTGGCATGCACCTCGACGCCGGGCATCGGCGCCACCAGGCGCCGGGCCGGCACGTTGAGGTCGTCGCCGAGCAGGGAATCCGTCAGCGTGCCCACGAGGAGGATGCGATCGCGCAACTGCTCCACCGGCACCTGGCCCCGCAGCACGTCGACGAAGGAGAGCACCGGGTACGAGGCAGCGGTGCCGGCGAAGCGGAAGCCGAAGCGCCCCTGCACGCGCCAGCCGTCGCCGCGCTCGGCCGGCCGGTCTCGCGTGGCGGGCAGGTCGAGCCCGCCGCGTGCCGCCACCAGCATGCCGAGGTAGGGCACCTGCTGCCGGCCGTCGCCCTCGAAGCGGTGGATCTCGCGCACCGCGCCGTCGCTGTCCACGAGCAGGTTCACGTGGCCGACGCCGGCCGCCGCGCGCGCCAGCGTCGGCACCGGGGGCAGGAAGCGCGACTGCGGCCGGGCGGCGGTCGCGGCGTCGAAGCGCACCGGCAGGAACACCGGCACCCGCGCCATCGCCGCGGCCAGGCGGGCGTCGTCCTCCGGACGCGCCGCGGGCCGCGTCATGAACAGGTCGAACATCACCGCGCGCGGCGCCGCCGGCGCCAGGCGGTCGAGCAGATCGGCTTCCATGCCCCGCGGCCAGGGCCAGGGTCCCAGCGCCGCGATGCTCTTCGCGTCGATGCCGATGATCGCGATGCCCGGGTCCACCGCCGGGCGCCGCAGGTGCAGCAGCCGGTCGTAGAGGAAGAGGTTGGCCTCCTGCAGGCCCGGGCGCTGCGCCAGCCAGCCGAGCAGGGCCGGCAGCAGCAGCGCGATCAGCAGGCACTCGGCCAGCAGGCGGGTGCTGCGGGCCGGTGGCTGCATCGGGCGCGGGGGGCCGGCGCTCAGGCGGCGGCCAGTGCGGCCTCGATGTCGCGGGTCAGCGACTCGGGCTTGTCCAGCGGCGCGTAGCGCTGCAGCACGCGGCCGTCGCGGCCGACGAGGAACTTGGTGAAGTTCCACTTGATGGCGGTGCTGCCCAGGAGGCCCGGCTTTTCCTTCACCAGCCACTGGTAGAGCGGGATGGCGCCGCTGCCGTTGACGTCCACCTTCGACATCATCGGGAAGCTCACGCCGTAGTTCCTGGTGCAGAAGGCCCCGATCTCGTCGTCGGTGCCCGGGTCCTGGTTGGCGAACTGGTTGCTCGGGAAGCCCAGCACGGTGAAGCCGCGGTCGCGGTACTGCTCATAGAGCTTTTCGAGCCCGCCGAACTGCGGCGTGAAGCCGCAGTGGCTGGCCGTGTTGACGATGAGCAGCACCTGGCCCTTGAAGCGCGAGAGCGGCACCTGCGCGCCGTCGATCTGCCGGACCTCGAAATCGTAGATGTCGGTCATGTGGCCTCCTGGAATGCGGTGCCGGATTGTGCGCCTGGCGCCCGTGTCACCTTCTCAGTGGTGCTTGTCGCTGCGCGCGATCTGCAGCAGGTGCTCGACTTCCTCGGGGTACTTGCGCAGGTTGCTGCGGTGCCAGGCGCGGATGATCCACATGAAGCCCGCGACCACGATGCCGAAGGCCGTGATGGCCCCGAAGGCCGACAGCCCCAGCCCCGTGCAGGCGCTGTAGAAGGCGCCCAGCAAGAGGATGCAGGCCTGCTCGTTGAAGTTCTGCACGGCGATGGAGCGGCCGGCGCCCATGAGGTTGTGCCCGCGGTGCTGCAGCAGCGCGTTCATGGGCACCACCAGGAAGCCGCCCAGCCCGCCCAGCAGGATCAGGAAGGGAATGGCGACCCACACGTTGTCGATGAAGTTCATCGCGATCACCAGCAGGCCCATGCCGATGCCCAGCGGGATCACCTGCGTGGCCATGTCCAGCCGCATGCGCACCGAGGCGATCACCGCGCCGATCGCGGTGCCGATGGCGACCACGCCGGTCAGCGCCGAGGCCTGGGCCGTGTTGTAGTTCAGCGCCAGCGAGGCCCAGGCCAGCACGATGTACTTGAGGTTGCCGCCCGCGCCCCAGAACAGCGTGGTGGTGGCCAGCGAGATCTGGCCGAGCTTGTCGCGCCACAGCCGCGAATTGCACGACCAGAAATCGGGCAGCAGCGCGACCAGGTTGCGCACGAAGCCGTGGTTCGGGTTGCTGCGCAGCGGCCGCATCTCCACGCCGGTGTGCGGGATGCGGGTGTTGAACCAGGCCGCCAGCATGTACACGCCGATGAGCACCGAGATCGCGGCCGCGGGCGGGGTGTCGACGCCGGTGTCGATGAAGGGGAAGTCGAAGGCCAGCAGGTGGCTCGACACCGTGTGGCCCACGAGCTGGCCGCCCAGCACGATGCCCAGGATGATCGAGGCGATGGTGAGCCCCTCGATCCAGCCGTTGGCCTTGACCAGCTGCGAGGCCGGCAGCAGCTCGGTGAGGATGCCGTACTTGGCCGGTGAGTACGCCGCCGCGCCCAGGCCCACGATCGCGTAGGCCATCAGCGGGTGGCCGCCGAAGAGCATCATCAGGCAGCCCACGACCTTGATCGCGTTGCTGATGAACATCACCTTGCCCTTGGGCAGGGCGTCGGCGAAGGCGCCCACCAGCGGCGCCAGCGCGACGTAGAAGATCGCGAAGATGGGCACCAGCGCTGCGCGCTGCCATTCCGGCGCCCCTGCGGTGCGCAGCAGTTCGACGGCAGCAACGAAAAGCGCTTGGTCGGCCAGCGACGAGAAGAACTGCGCCGACATGATGGTGTAGAAACCGCGCTTCATCGATAGGCTGGCTGCCGTGGGGGCTGGTGGCTGGCGGTGTAAGAGACGTGATGCCCGTGAACGGGGTCCGTGGTTATAGCATGGGGGTCCGGTGCCAAAATGACGGCCGGCCCCGTCCTGCCGATGGGTGTTTTCCCCCTTTCGCCGCCGCTGCCGCAGCCTTCCCCCGTGCCCCGCCCGATCCTCGCCACCATCCATCCCGAGGCCCTGCGCCACAACCTCGACCGGGTGCGGCGCTCGGCCCTGCAGTCGCGGGTGTGGGCGGTGGTCAAGGCCAACGCCTACGGCCACGGCATCGAGCGCGTGTTCGACGCCCTGCGCGGCGCCGACGGCTTCGCGCTGATCGACCTGGCCGAGGCCGAGCGCGTGCGCGCGCTGGGCTGGCGCGGCCCGGTGCTGCTGCTCGAGGGCGTCTTCGAGCCGCGCGACCTGGAGCTGTGCTCGCGCCTGAACCTCTGGCACGCCGTGCACTGCGACGAGCAGATCGACTGGCTGGCGGCCCACAAGACGCAGGTGCCGCACCGCGTCTTCCTCAAGATGAACTCGGGCATGAACCGCCTGGGCTTCACGCCCGATCGCCTGCGCACCGCCTGGACGCGCCTGTCGGCGCTGCCGCAGGTGGACGAGGTCTCGCTGATGATGCATTTCAGCGATGCCGACGGCGCCAAGGGCATCGAGGCGGCGATGCGCGACTTCGAGCGCGTCACGCAGGACCTGCCGGGCGAGCGCAGCCTGGCCAACAGCGCAGCCACCCTGCGCCACGCCGACGCGACGCGCGCCGACTGGGTGCGAGCCGGCATCGTGCTGTACGGCGGTGCGCCCGACTACCCCGAACACGACAGCGCGCACTGGCAGCTGCAGCCCACCATGACGCTGTCCACCCGCCTCATCGGCATCCAGCACCTGCAGCCCGGCGACACCGTGGGCTACGGCTCGCGCTTCACGGCCGAGGTGCCGATGCGCATCGGCGTGGCGGCCGTGGGCTATGCCGACGGCTACCCGCGCCATGCGCCCAACGGGACGCCGGTGCTGGTGGACGGGGTGCGCACCCGCGTGGTCGGCCGCGTCAGCATGGACATGGTCACGGTCGACCTCACGCCGGTGCCGGGCGCCGGCTTCGGCAGCGAGGTCACGCTCTGGGGCCGTGCCGCCCGCGGGACGGTGCTGCCCATCGACGAGGTCGCGCACCCGGCCGGCACCATCGGCTACGAGCTGATGTGCGCGGTGGCGCCGCGCGTGCCGGTCGTGGTCGAGGGCGCGGCCGGCGCGCCCGGGGGCGTGTGAAGGTCCTCTCCAACTGGCGCTCCGTGCGTCTGTGGGAGACGCAGCTCGAACGCGACCTGCACCGCCGCTACAGCCTGCGCACGCACGGCCTCCTGATCGGCAGCGCCACGCTGCTGCTGATGTGGGCGATCTCGGCGGCGCAGATGTGGATGGGCGTCGGGTCGCTGGCGCTGCGTTACCTGGTCACGCTGGGCGCGGGCTATGCGCTGTACCTGCTGCTGCTGCGCTGGTGGGCGCAGCGGCTGGTGGAAGACCGCGCCGACATCGATCCCGATGCCGGCGACGTGGTCGACGTGGCGGACCTGGCCGGCAACTTCGTGCCGTCGTACCAGGCGCCGCTGCGTGCTGGCGCACGCGTGGCGGGTGAAGGCAGCAGCAGCGCCTCGGGCAGCGGTGTCGGCGACGCGGCCGGCGGCGTGCTCGACGCGCTGTCCGGTGCCGACGAGGGGGCCGTCATCGTCGTGCCCGTGCTCGCCATCTTCCTCATCGGTGCCGCGGTCGCGACCGGCGCCGGCGCGTTGGCGCTGCTGTACTTCGGCTGGGACGCGCTGCTGGCCGTGGCCGTCGAAGTGGCCTTCTCGTACGTGGCCGCGCGCGCCGCGGTGCGCGTCACCCGCGAGGGCTGGCTCACTGCCGCCGTGCGCCTGACCTGGAAGCCGCTGCTCGGTGCCCTGCTGTGCGCCGTGCTGCTGGGCTGGAGCATCGATCACTTCATCCCGCAGGCGAACTCGCTGCCGGATGCGGTGCGGGCGATCCTGCGGCGCTAGCGCCTGCGCAGCCCGAGCGCCATCACCGCGCCCACCACGAGCATCGCGCCCAGCACCTGCACCGGCGCCACGGCCTGGTCGAGCAGCAGCCAGGCCAGCACCAGCGCGAACACCGGCTCCACGTTCATGATCGCGGAGTTGCCCACCACGCCCAGCCGCGGCAGCACCGTGAACATGATGGTGAAAGCCGTGCCGTAGAGGATGGTGAGCACGGCCAGCCCCCACCAGCCGGGCGCGGCCGTCGGGAAGTGGAAGCCGCCGCGCGCGGCCACCATGGCCAGCGCCACGACGCCGGCGATCGCCATGGTGGTCGCCGTGCGCACGCGGCCGTCGACGTCGCCCGCCTCGTGCTGCGTGACCACCAGCGCCAGGCCGAAGGTGGCCGCCGCCGCCAGCGCGAAGCCCACGCCCGCGCCGATGCGCGCCCACTGGCCCGAGGCACCCAGGCCCGAGGCGGCGCCGAAGACGTCCAGCGCCAGCGCCAGCCCGACCAGGATCACCGGCATCGCATACAGCAGCGCGCGCTCGGGCCGCTGGCGGTACAGCAGGCGCGCCCACAGCGCGGTCCAGATCGGGTAGGTGTTGAAGGCCAGCAGCGCCAGCGCCACCGGCAGGCGCGCCACGGCCGAGTACAGGCACAGGCTCTGCACCCCGATCAAGCCGCCGATGACCGGCAGCATGCGGCGGTGGTGCGCGGTCCAGCGCGGCCGCACCCCCGAGAGCAGCACGATCGCGCCGACCACCGCCGCCGTCACCACGCTGCGGATCACCACCGCCGTGGCCACGTCGGCGCCGTGGTTGAAGGCGAAGCGCGCCGACACGTGGTTGGCGCCCATCATCAGGGCGATGAGCAGCAGCGTCGCGAAGGCGCCGCCGCTGAGGGCGCGCGTGCGGGCGTCGGTCACGCGCGCTCAGTACAGCCCGAGCTCGCGGGCCTGCAGGCGCGCCAGGCCCAGCAGCGCGTCGGTGAAGGGCGTGGGCAGGCCCACGCCCTGGCCCAGTTCGCGCACCGCACCCACCAGGGCGTCGAGTTCGACCGGGCGGCCGGCCTCCACGTCCTGCAGCATCGAGGTCTTGAAGGCACCGAGCTTGCGCGTGACGGCATGGCGGTCCTCGGGGCTGTCGGCGATCGGCACGCCGATGCGCGCGCCGATCTCCCTGGCTTCGAGCATCACGGTGGAGATGAAACCGCGCACCAGGTCGTCGCCCAGGATCCTGTCGGTGGTGGCCCCGGTCAGCGCGCTGATCGGGTTCACCGTCATGTTGCCCCAGAGCTTGTACCAGACGTCCTTCTGGATCTGCGGCGACACGGTGGCCTGGATGCCGCCCTGCACCAGCATCGCCGCCAGCGTCTGCACGCGCGGCGTCGCCTCGCCCGAGGGCTCGCCCAGGATCAGGCCGTTGCCGAAGTGGTGGCGCACGATGCCCGGGCCATCGAGCGAGCAGCTCGCATGCACCACGCCGCCGACGACGTGGCGCGCGGGGATGGCGGCGGCGATGCGCCCGTCGGGGTCGACGGCCGTCAGGCGCCGCCCGGCCAGCGGGCCGCCGAAGCCGCCCTCCAGGAACCACCAGGGCACGCCGTTCATGGCCGTCAGCACGACGGTGTCGGGGCCGATCAGCGGGCCGATGCGCTCGGCCACCGCGGCCAGCGCCGGCGCCTTCACCGCGATGACGACCAGGTCCTGCGGACCGAGCGCGGCGGGGTCGTCCACCGCGTGGACCGGCACATGCGTGCGCGTCTCCCCGCCCTCGGCCTTGCGCACGATGGCCAGGCCGTCGCGTTGCAGCGCCGCCAGCGTCGCGCCACGTGCCACCGCGTTCACGCGGGCGCCGGCCTGGGCCAGCCCGGCGGCGATCCAGCCGCCGATGGCGCCTGCGCCGTAGATACAGATCTTCATAGGAAAAAGTGGCTGCAGTGCCCGCGCAGCAAGCGCGAGCAGCTATCAAAAAGGTAGCGGATCGACGGGGCGCTCAGGCGCGGTACCCGGTGTCGATCCGGTCGACCTGGCGCACCAGCGCGTCGAACACGTCCTGGCCGGCGCCGTGGTTCGGGTTGAACTGCAGCGCATCGCGCGTGCAGCGCTCGGCGATCGCCTCGCTCACGGGGATGGGGCGGCCCATCGACAGCGTGGCCATCTGGATCTCGCAGGCGCGCTGCAGCGTCCAGAGGATGGCGAAGGTCTGCGGCAGCGTGTGGCCCCAGGCCAGCAGGCCGTGGTTGCGCAGGATCACCGCGTTGCGGTTCCCGATGCTCTTGAGCAGGCGCGGCCCCTCGTCGGCATGGATCGTGATGCCCTCGAAGTCGTGGTACGCCACCATGCCGTGCAGCTGCGCGGTGTAGAAGTTGGTCTGCTGCAGCCCGCCCTCGAGGCAGGCCACGGCCACGCCGGCGGTGGTGTGGGTGTGCATCACGCAGTGCGCGCCGTCCAGCCCGTCGTGGATGGCGGCGTGCACCGTGAAACCGGCCGGGTTGACCGGGTGCGTGGAGCCGTCGAGCACCCGGCCCGCGAGGTCGATCTTGACCAGGTTGCTGGCCGTGACCTCGCTGTAGTGCAGGCCGAAGGGGTTGATGAGGAACTGCTTCTCGCCACCCGTCACGCTGTCGGGCAGCCGCACCGTGATGTGGTTGTAGATCATCTCCGTCCAGCCCAGCATCGCGAAGATGCGGTAGCACGCCGCGAGTTGCACGCGGGCCGCGCGCTCGTCGGGGTGGATGGACGGATGGACCAGCGCCGCGGACGATGCTGGGGTGGCGAGTGGGGTCATGGCGATGGAGCTCCTTGGTTGCATCTGCCGCTCGCCCTGAGCCTGTCGAAGGGCTTCGACAGGCTCAGCCCGAACGGACGGGGGTCAGCCCTCCGCGGTGAAGCCGACCTGTTTCACGATCGGCGCCCACTTGGCGGTGTCTTTCTTGATCAGCTCGGCCAGCTCGCCCGGCGTGGACGACATGGCCTCCAGGCCGAAGGTGCCCAGGCCGTCGATCACGTCCTTCTGGGCCAGCGCGTTCTTCATCGCGTTGTTCACGCGCAGCACCACGTCCGAGGACGCCTTGGCCGGCAGGAAGAAGGCGAACCATTCGCTGTGCGCCATGTCGATGCCCTGCTCCTTGAGCGTGGGCACGTCCGGCGCGAAGCGGCTGCGCTTCTCGCCCGAAACGCTGAGGATGCGCACCTTGCCGGTCGAGAGATGTTGCGTGATGTCGCCGATCGGGCCCGAGACGGCCGAGATGTTGCCGCCGAGCAGGTCCAGCATCGCCGGCTGGGTGCCGCGGTAGGCGGCATGCTTGAGTTCGACGTCGCCGCTCTTGCCGATCAGCGCGCCGACGAAGTGGGGCGTGGAGCCGGCCGCGGGCGAGCCGAAGTTGGCGCCCGCCGGGTTGGCCTTGGCCCAGGCCAGGAACTCCTTGATCGACTTCACGCTGGCCGGGACCGCGGGGCCGACGGCGAAACCGAAGTCGAACACGCAGCCGACCGTCACCGGCGTCAGGTCGGCCACCGGGTCGTACGGCAGCTTCTTGTAGATGTGCGGGTAGATCGTGAGCATCGACGTCGGCGTCTGCAGGATCGTCGCCCCGTCGGCGGGCCGGCCCTTGACGTAGCCGATGGCGATCTGGCCGCCGGCGCCGGTGCGGTTCTCCACCACCACCGCCTTGGCGTAGTCGGGCTGCATCTTCTGCGCCACCCGGCGGCAGATGGTGTCGGAGGTGCCGCCGGCCGCGAAGCCGGTGACGATGGTGGCGGTCTCGATGCCGGCCTGGGCGAAGGCCTGCTGGCCGAGGCCGGCGAGCAGGGCGGACGCGCCCGTGGTCTGCAGCAGTTGGCGGCGGTTGAAGTTCATGGCGGACGCTCCTCGGGAGTGTTCTGGATCAGGATTCGTCCCGCAGCCAGGTCACGGCGCCCGAGTGGGTCACCGCGCCCTGGTGCGCCGGACGGACGGAGAGCGCGTATTTTTCCAGCAGCCCACCGTGCGGCACCCCCGCGTTTACACCGCCTTTTTCGTTCAATCGCATCACTATCTGCTCGGCCGTCAGGTCCACCGAGATCGACCGGGCGCCCGCCGTGGCGTCGATCGACACCATGTCGCCGTCGCGCAGCGCCGCGATCGGCCCGCCGGCCGCCGCTTCGGGCCCGGCGTAGCCGATGCACAGGCCGCGCGTGGCGCCCGAGAAGCGCCCGTCGGTCAGCAGCGCCACCTTGTCGCCCATGCCCTGGCCGTAGAGCAGGGCGGTGATGCCCAGCATCTCGCGCATGCCGGGGCTGCCCTTGGGTCCCTCGTTGCGGATCACGATCACGTCGCCGGCCTGGTAGCGCATGGCCTGCACGGCCGCCTGCGCCTCTTCCTCCGACTCGAACACCCGCGCCGGCCCGCGGTGCACCAGGGTCTTCAGGCCCGCCGTCTTGAGCAGCGCGCCCTCGGGGCACAGGTTGCCCTTGAGCACCGCCAGCCCGCCGTCGCGGGTGATCGGCTCGCCGGCGCGGCGCACCACCCGGCCGTCCGGGTCGTTGGCACCGGCCACTTCCTCGGCCAGCGTGCGGCCGGTGAAGGTGAGCGCGTCGCCGTGCAGGAAGCCCTGCGCCAGCAGCGTGCGCAGGATCACGCCGGCCCCGCCGATGTAGTACACGTCGCGCGCCAGGTACTTGCCGCCCGGGCGCAGGTCGGCGATGAGCGGCGTGCGCGCGAAGACCTCCGCCACGTCGTCGAGGTGGAACTTGATGCCCGCCTCGTGCGCGATGGCCGGCAGGTGCAGCGCCGCGTTGGTCGAGCCGCCCGTGGCCGAGACCACGGCGCAGGCGTTCTCCAGCGCCTGGCGGGTGACGATGTCGCGCGGCAGCGGGCCGCCGCCGCTCGCGCTGGCGAACACCGCCTGCATGAGCTGCTTGGCGGCGCGGCGCATCAGCGGCGCCCGCTCGCTGAACACGGCCGGCACCATGCTCGAGCCGATCGGCGCCAGGCCCAGCGCCTCGCTCACCATGCCCATGGTGTTGGCGGTGAACTGGCCGGCGCAGGCGCCCGCGGTGGGCAGGCAGGCCTGGCTCATCGCCTCCAGGTCGCGCTCGGTCGCGGTGCCGGCCAGCACCTGGCCGATGGTCTCGTAGGTGTCGACCACGTTCAGGTCGCGGCCGTCGGGGCCGGGCATCTGGCCCGGCAGCGCCGAGCCGCCGTGCACGAACACCGAGGGCACGTTGCAGCGCACCATGCCCATCATCAGGCCCGGCAGGTTCTTGTCGCAGGCGCCGATGGCGAAGATGCCGTCCCACTGGTGGCCGCGCACCGAGGCCTCGACGCTGTCGGCGATCAGTTCGCGCGAGATCAGCGAGAAGCGCATGCCCGAATGGGCCATCGTGAGGCCGTCGCTCACCGACACCACCGGGCACTCGTGCGGCGTGCCGCCGCCGGCATAGATGCCGGTCTTGGCGTGCTGCGCCTGGTCGCGCAGGTTGAGGTTGCACGGGCTCATCTCGCCGCCGGTGTGGAACACGCCGATGTGCGGGCGTGCGATGTCCTCGTCGTCCTGGCCCAGTGCGTGCAGGAAGCTGCGCGTGGTCGCGCGGATGGTGCCGCGGCGGATGATCTCGGAGCGAAAGCCCGAGTGGGCGGGGTCGGTGGGGCGTGTGGTCATCGAGCGGGTGTCGGGGCTGGCGGGAAGGGGCGGGATGGACGGATGGAGAGGGCTCAGAACATGGTGTTGGCGTTCGCGGCCTTCTCCGGGATCGGCTGGATGACGTCCCAGTGTTCGACGATCTTGCCGTTCTCGAGGCGGAAGATGTCGACGATGGCATGGCCCCGCGTGCCGGGCTCGCGCACGGCGTGCACGTGCAGGATCACGTGGTCGCCATCGACGAAGCTGCGCTTGATCTCGCTGTGCGACTTCGGAAACTTCTCGCGCAGGAAGTGGACGAACTGGCGAAAGCCCTCGGGCCCGTCCGGCGCGGTGGGGTTGTGCTGCACGTAGCGCGGGCCGAGGTATTGCAAGGCGGCGTCGGCGTCCTTCTGGTTCAGCCCCTTCTCGTAGAAGGCCAGCACCGCCTGGCGGTTGGCTTCCTGTTGCGCGCTGGCCGTGGGGCGTGCGGCGCCCATCGGCGCGCAGGCCGCGAGGGCGAAGGCGGTGGTGGCGACAAGAGCGACGAGGCGTGTGCGTGCCATGGGGAGGTCTCCGTGCATCAGTAGCCGTTCGGCCCCGTGGCGGGCGCGGCCTTGTAGTGGGCCAGCAGCTGTTTCGCCGCAGCGGTCAGCAGGATGGTGTCCACGCCGACGGCCACGAAGAGCGCCCCGGCATCGAGCCATTTGCGCGCCTGCTCCTCGGTGGTGGACAGGATGCCCGGCGCCTTGCCGGCCTTCAGGATGCGGGCGATGCCGTCGGCGATCGCGGCCTGCACCTCCGGGTGGCCGGGGTTGCCCACGTGGCCCATCGAGGCCGACAGGTCGGCCGGCCCGATGAAGACGCCGTCCACGCCGGGCGTGGCGGCGATGGCGTCGAGGTTCTTCATCGCCTCCACCGTTTCGGCCTGCACCAGCAGGCAGGTCTGGGCGTTGGCCTCGTGCAGGTACTGCGGGTAGGCCTGCCAGCGCGAGGCGCGTGCCAGCGCACTGCCCATGCCGCGGATGCCCTCGGGCGGGTAGCGCATGGCCTGCACCAGCTGCGCGGCCTGCGCTGCGGTGTCGACCATCGGCACCAGGATCGTCTGCGCGCCGATGTCGAGCACCTGCTTGATGAGCGCCGTCTTGCCGACCGGCACGCGCACGACGGGGTGCGAGCGCGTCGCAGCGGGCGGCAGTGCGGATGCCGCGCTGGCGATGCCCTGGAGCTGCGCCAGCACCGAGCGCACGTCGTTGGGCGCATGCTCGCCGTCGACCAGCAGCCAGTCGTAGCCGGTGCCGGCGAGCATCTCGGCCGCATAGCCGTCGGCCAGGCCGACCCACAGGCCGATCTGCGCCTGCCGGTCGGCAAGGGCCTGCTTGAAGGTGTTGAGGGGGGTCTTCATGCGGATCTCTTGTTTCAGACGAAGTTGAACTGGAAGCGCCCGAGGCGGCCGTAGTCGGCATCGAACGCGTCGCCGCGCTTCGCCGCCACCGGTCGCGTGAAGGAGCCGGCCAGCACCACCTGGCCGGGCAGCAGCGCCTCGCCCCAGGGCGCGAGCTTGCGCGCCAGCCAGGCGACGCCGATGGCCGGGTGCCCCTGCACGCCGGCGGCCAGGCCGGTCTCCTCGACGGCGCCGTTCTGCCGCAGGATGGCGCCGCACCAGGGCAGGTCGACCTCGCCGGGCCGCACGCGCTCGCCACCCAGCACGATGCCGGCGTTGGCGGCGTTGTCGGAGATGGTGTCGAACACCTTGCGCATGACCCTGGTGTGGCGGTCGAACTGCTCGATGCGCGCATCGATGATCTCGATGGCAGGCTGCACGTACTCGGTGGCGGCGAGCACATCGTCGACGGTGACGGCCTCGCCTTCGAGGCGCGATTTCAGGATGAAGGCGAGTTCCACCTCCACGCGCGGCGCGATGAAGCGCTCGGTAGGAATCTCGCCGGGCGCGAAGAACATGTCGTCCAGCAGCGTGCCGTAGTCGGGCTCGTCGATCTGGCTGGCGATCTGCATGGCGCGGGAGGTGAGGCCGATCTTGTGGCCCTTCACGGTGCGGCCCTCGGCGAGCTTGGTCCTGACCCAGGCGCGCGAGATGGCGTAGCCGTCCTCCACGGTCATGCCGGGGAAGCGCTTGGAGAAGTGCTCGACCTGCACGCGCGACCGCTCGCTGGCGTGGAGCTCGGCCGCGAGCTGTTCGATGACGTCGGACGGGAGCATCGGGAGTCAGGCCTTGGTGAAGAGGGGGTGCAGGTTACTGTGCTTGCCGTCGTAGACCTGTCCCGGGCTTTCGTCGATCTGCAGGGTGCAGCCCATGAGCTGCGTGTCGAATATCGGGTCGAAATGGGCTTTCACGCCCGCCAGCAGGGCGTCTCCCGCTCTCTTTTTGATAGCGTCGGAGCGGCCCGCGCCCATGCGCAGGTTCAGGTACACGAAGGCGTAGTCGGCCTTGCCGTCGGCCACCGCGTAGTGCGCCGCGGGGAAGGCCAGCACGCGCGTGCCCCCGGTCGGGAAGACCTGGCGGCCGTCCTCGTCGCGCTGCGCGAGCATCGTGTCGGCCAGCCGGCGGCACAGCGCCGTCATGTCGGTGCGGGCGTCGAGGTTGGGGGTGTAGAGGATGACGAGGTGGGGCATGGTTCCTATCGTCCGGGGCGCGCGCCGTGGAGGGGGGCCTGGGGCGCGGGCTCATACCGGGGCGGTCTGCTTCGCAGACTCCGCTGCGGTGCTCGGCCGAGGGGCGGTGCCGCAGAACTCGCTGCGTTCACTTCGTTCACTGCGCTCAGACAGCTGCGGCAAGTCAGATGTTGAAGCGTGCCATGCTGCGCTGGCACGCCCGCCCCTCGGCCTGCGCGCCTCGCCGCCCCGGAAATCGCCCGCGCCCCAGGCCCCCCTCCACGGCGCGTGGAACCGGCGGTGGTGCACTTGGAGGAGGAGGGAGACGGCGGTCGTTCAACCCGAGCGCAGGACCGGGCCCCGGCAAGGGGGCGGTGGCGCGCCTGTGGAGCGCCGAGAAGCGCAGGGTGGCCGGGCTGCATGCCTGCCGAAGGACAGGCATGCTTCGTGATCTGACTCGGCGCAGCTGTTTGAGCGGAGTGAACGGAGTGAACGCAGCGAGTTCTGCGCCGGCCTGGCCGCCCGAGCATCGCAGGGCAGTCGGCGCAGCCGACCGCTCCACCGAAGCGCCGCCGCCCCCTTGCCGGGGCCCGGTCCGGACCACAGAAAACGAAGCCTTTCACAGCCGAGACACCGCCTGAAACCCTTCCGCACTCGACGCCTGGGCCTTCGGCACCGCAGACCCATCCTGCGGCGTCACCGGCAGCACCACGTTGATCTGCCCCGTCCCCGACGAGCCGAAGTACGGCGTCACCACCTCCGCGCGCCCGTCGTAGGCCGACCAGCCCAGCGCGCCCAGCAGCATGGCCGTGTCGTGCATGAAGCCTTCGCCGTGTCCCTTCACGGCGTATTCCGGCAGCATGGCGCAGAAGTCGGCCCACTCGCCGTCCTCCCACATCTTCACCACGTCGTGGTCCATGCGTTCGAGCAGCGGGCTCCAGATGCGGTCGGCGAACTGCGGCGCCAGCCCGTTCTGCGCGAAGCGGTGCGACATCGAGCCGCTGGCGAAGAAGGCCACCGTGCCGTCGTAGTGGTCTTCCACCGCGCGGCGCATCGCCCAGCCCAGGCGGGCGCTGTCGTTGAGGTAGTGGCTGGTGCACAGGGCCGACACGCAGATCGCCTTGAAGTGCAGGTCCTCGTTCATGTAGCGCATCGGCACCAGCGTGCCGTACTCCGGGCCCAGCGTCGTCGCGTCGTGCGCCAGCGTCTCCACGCCCCACGCGTTGCACGCCTGCGCCAGCAGCTTGCCCAGCCGCGGGTTGCCCGGGATCTCGTAGGGCATGTTGCTGATGAAGTGCGGCAGCTCGTTGCTGGAGTACACGCCCTTGAAATGCGGCGCGCAGTTCAGGTGGTAGCTGGCGTTGACCAGCCAGTGCGTGTCGAACACCACGATGGTGTCCACGCCCAGTTCGCGGCAACGGCGGCCGATCTCCCTGAGCCCGTCGATGGCGGCCTGCCGGCTGCCCTTGCGCGGGCCGTCGAGCTCGCTCAGGTACAGCGACGGCACGTGGGTGATCTTGGCGGCGAGTGCGAGCCTACCCATGGCGAGCACCTCCTCGGGTTGCGAGCTTGCCCATCGGTCAGCCCTCCAGCGTGATGTTGCCCTTGCGGATCACCTCGGCGTACTTGGCGATCTCGCTGCGGATGAAGGCCGCGAACTGCTCCGGCGTGCCCGAGAGCGAGGCGATGCCGCCCTTCTCGAAGGCCGCCGTCACCGTCGGTGCGGCCAGCGCGCGGTTCACGGCGGCGTTCATGGCCTGCACCACGGCGTCGGGCGTGGCCGCGGGCGCGAGCAGGCCGTTCCAGGAATTCGATTCCACCGCCACGCCCTGTTCGGCCAGCGTGGGAATGTCGGGCGCGTAGACCGAGCGCTGCTTCGTCGCCATGCCCAGTGCCACCAGCTTCCCCGACTGCACATGGCCGCGGAACTCGGGCCAGTTGCCGAACATGACCGTCACCTGCCCGCCCAGCAGGTCGGTCAGCGCCGGCCCCTGCCCCTTGTAGGGCACGTGGATGAGCTCGATGCCCATCTGCTGCGCCAGCAGCGCGCCCGACAGATGCGCCGAGGTGCCGCTGCCGAAGGAGGCATAGCTGATCGAACCCGGCCGGGCCTTCGCCGCCGCGCGCAGGTCGGCAATCGTCTTCAACCCGCTGCCGGGGTGCGTGGCGAGCACGTGCTCCGACATGCCCATCAGCGCCACCGGGCGCAGGTCCTTCAGCGTGTCGTAGGGCAGCTTCCTCACCAGCGTGGCGTTGGCGCAGAAGCTGTTGGCCACCGTCACGAAGTTGCCGCCGTCGGGCGCCGACTTGGCCACGTAGTCGACGCCGATCACCGTGCCCGCGCCGGGCTTGTTGTCCACGATCACCGGTGGGCCCAGCGACTTGCCGACCTCGGTGCCGACCAGGCGCGTCACGTAGTCGGTCGTGCCGCCGGGCGGGAAGGGCACGACCAGGTGCACGGGCTTGCCGGGCCACGCGCCCTGGGCATGCGCGAACAGCGGCCAGGCGCCGACCGCGGCACCGGCCTGCAGCAGCGTGCGGCGGGAAAGGAATGGCGGCATTGGCTCGTCTCCGTCGTTGTTCTTCGGCGCCGGGGCCGCGTCGTCAGACACCCCAATGCGGGATGTGGTGCGAGCCCAGCGACACCGCCACGTTCTTCGGCTCGCAGAACACCTCGTAGCTCCAGGTGCCGCCTTCGCGCCCGGTGCCGCTGGCCTTGGTGCCGCCGAAGGGCTGGCGCAGGTCCCGCACGTTCTGGCTGTTCACGAAACACATGCCCGCCTCGATGGCGGCGGCCACGCGGTGCGCGCGGCCGATGTTCTCGGTCCACACGTAGCTCGACAGGCCGTATTGGATGTCGTTGGCCAGCTCGATCGCGTGCGCCTCGTCCCTGAAGGGGATCAGGCAGGCCACCGGGCCGAAGATCTCGTCCTGCGCGATCTTCATGCGGTTGTCGACGTCGGCGAACACGGTAGGCGCCACGTAGTTGCCCTTCTTCACGCGGTCCGGCAGGCCGGCCGGCGTGTCCAGGCCGCCGCACAGCAGCGTCGCGCCCTCCTTGGGGCCCAGCTCGATGTAGCTGCGCACCTTGGCAAGATGCGCTTGCGAGATCATCGGGCCGACGATGGTCTTCTCGTCGAGCGGGTCGCCCACGACGATCTTCCTGGCGCGCTCCACGAATTTCGCCACGAAGTCGGCATAGATCGACTGCTGCACCAGGATGCGGCTGCCCGCCGTGCAGCGCTCGCCGTTGTTGCTGAAGATCATGAACACGGCCGCATCGAGCGCGCGCGCCAGGTCGGCGTCGTCGAACACCACGAAGGGCGACTTGCCGCCCAGCTCCATGCTGAACTTCTTCAGGCCCGCCGTCTTCACGATGCGGTTGCCCGTGGCCGTGGAACCGGTGAAGCTGATGGCGCGCACGTCGGGATGCGCCACCAGCGGCTCGCCGGCCTCCTTGCCGTAGCCGTGCACCAGGTTCAGCACGCCGGCGGGAATGCCCGCCTCGAGCGCCAGCTCGCCCAGGCGCGCGGCGGTCATCGGCGACAGCTCGCTCATCTTCAGCACGGCGGTGTTGCCGAAGGCCAGGCAGGGCGCGACCTTCCACGTCGCCGTCATGAAGGGCACGTTCCACGGGCTGATGAGCGCGCACACGCCCACCGGGTGGAACAGCGTGTAGTTCAGGTGCGTGGGCGTCGGGTAGGTGTGGCCGTCCACCCGCGTGCACATCTCGGCGAAGTAGTAGAAGTTGTCGGCCGCCCGCGGCACCAGCTGCTTGCCGGTCTGCGCGATGACCTGGCCGCAGTCGTTGGTCTCGGTCTGCGCGATCTCGGGCACGTGCTTCGCGATCAGGTCGCCCAGCCTGCGGATCAGCTTGGCGCGCTCGGGCGCGGGCGTGTTGGCCCACCTGGGGAACGCGTCCTTGGCGGCGGCGACGGCCGCGTTCACCTCGGCCTCGCCGCCCTGGGCCACTTCGGCCAGCACCTCCTGCGTGGCGGGGTTGACGGTCTGGAAGTAGTCGCTGCCGGCGACGGCCTTGCCGGCGATGAGGTGGTCGATGCGCATCAGGATTCCTCGATGGTGTTGGACAGGGCGCCGATGCGCTCGATCTCGGTGACGACGACGTCGCCGTGCCTGCAGTCCACCACGCCGTCGGGCGTGCCGGTCAGGATCAGGTCGCCCGGCGAAAGCGTCATGAAGGCGCTGAAGTACTCGATGAGGAAGGGCGCGTCGAAGATCATGTCCTTCGTGCTGCCGCGCTGCGTGACCGTGCCGTTGACGGTGGTCGTGAGCGCCAGGTTCATCGGGTCCGGCACATCCGCCGCATCGACCAGCCACGGGCCGATGGGCGTGCAGGTGTCGCGGTTCTTCACGCGCAGGTTGGGGCGGTACCAGTTCTCGAGGTAGTCGCGGATCGCATAGTCGTTGGCCACGGTGTAGCCGCCGATGAAGTCGTAGGCGTCGTCCCGGCGCACCTTGCGTGCGGTGCGGCCGACGACGATCGCCAGCTCGCATTCGTAGTGCATGAACTGCACGCCGGCCGGGCGCCGCGTGACCTGCCGGTGGCCGATCAGCGTGCCTTCGCCCTTGACGAAGACCAGCGGCTCCTCGGGTGCCTTGAATTCGAGTTCCTTGGCATGGTCGGCGTAGTTCAGGCCCAGCGCGAGGATGGTGCGCGGGCGCGGCGTCGGGGCCAGCGGCGGCAGCCAGGCCACGGCGTCGAAGGCGGCGGTGCGGCCGTCGGCGAGCAGCAGCTGGCCGTCGCGCTCGGTGGCGTCGAGCACTTGGCCGTCGAGCATCACGCGTGCGTGCTTCATGCGGCCTCCTCGACCAGCGTGTTCACCAGCGGCTCGAAGCCCGGCGCGCTGATCTCGATGCGGTCCCCCACCTTCGCCAGCGGCCGGCCCGCGTTGCAGCCGAGCATGAGCACGTCGCCCGCGCGCAGCGTCATGAACTCGTTCACGTCCGCCAGCAGGCGCGTCGCGGGACGGACCAGCTGCGAGAAGTCGGCGCTGTGCCGCAGCTCGCCGTCGATGCGCACCTCCAGCGTGAACCTGTCCGGGTCGCCGTCCGAGCGCAGCGCACCGCCGATGCCCAGGAAGCCGTCGAGACACTTGAACCTGACCGGCGGGCGGAAGAAGCTCGCGTGCGGCACCGAGAAGTCGTTCATCAGCACATAGCCGGCCACCGAGCCGCGCTCGCCCATCACCAGGCCGACGGTGGCGCCGACTTCCACCTCGGGCACGCGCGCCGGCACGGGCACGGCGCCGCCACTGGGCGTCCAGGTGTTGGCCGTCTTCACGTACAGCACGGGGGCCTTCGGCGGCGCCTTGTAGGGCGGCTGGTCCATCTGCGGTGCGATCGCCTCGACTTCCGCGCGGAAGTTCAGCAGCACGCCGTACACCGTGCCCGTCGGCAGGTAGTTCATGGCTCGTCCTCTTCGGTCTGCACCGCGGTGGCCGACGCCGGTTGTTCCAGCGCGATCAGGTCGTCGAGCAAGGCATAGAGCTGCGTCAGCTTGGCCTTGCCGAGCGAGCGTTCCAGCCACTGGTAGTGGGCCTCGATGCTGGTCGACAGCCGCTTGACCAGCCGCTTGCCCTTGGGCGTGGCCTCGATCACGGTGCGGCGCTGGTCCTCGGGGTCGCGGTAGCGCGTGATGAGCGCGTCGCGCTCCATGCGCGCCAGCACGCCGGTCAGGCTGGGCCCGAGGATGAAGGCCTCGCGCGCCACGCGGCCGGTTTCCACCGCACCGTGTTCGCCCAGCACCCGCAGCACGCGCCACTGCTGGTCCGACAGCGCGTGCTCGCGCAGGCTGGGCCGGGTGTGGGCCATCACGGCTTCGCGCGCCTGCAGGAGCAGGCGCGGCAGGTTGCGGTGCGCGAAGGTGGTGGCCACGGCGGTGTTGTCTCGTTCGATTTATTTAACATGTTAAATGAATAGAGGGGCCGGCGCGCCCTCGGGTTTACCCGCGCTCCCTACACTCGCCCGATGGCCAAGGAAAAGTCCGTCTACGTCTGCACCGAATGCGGTGGCACCAGCCCCAAGTGGCTGGGCAAGTGCCCGAGCTGCGGCGCCTGGAACACGCTGATCGAGCAGGTGGCCGCACCCGCGTCGGCCGGCGGGGGGCAGAACCGCTTCGGCACGCAGTTCGCCGCACTGGCCGGCGCCTCCGAGCTGGCCGTGCTGTCGGAGATCGAGGCCAGCGACGTCGCGCGCACGCCCACCGGGCTGGACGAGTTGGACCGCGTGCTGGGCGGCGGCATCGTGGCCGGCGGCGTGACGCTGATCGGCGGCGACCCCGGCATCGGCAAGTCGACCCTGCTGCTGCAGGCGGCCGACGCCCTGCAGAACGCCGGCCAGCTCGCGCTCTACGTGACGGGCGAGGAGAGCGGCGCACAGGTGGCCATGCGCGCGCGCCGGCTGGGGCTGGAGCGCTCGCAGGTGCAGGTCATGGCCGAGATCCAGCTCGAGAAGATCCTCGCCACGCTGGACGCCAACCGCCCCGCCATCGCCGTCATCGATTCGATCCAGACCGTGTACTCGGACCAGCTCACCTCGGCGCCCGGCTCGGTGGCGCAGGTGCGCGAATGCGCCGCGCACCTCACGCGCTTCGCCAAGGCCAGCGGCACGGCCGTGGTGCTGGTGGGCCACGTGACCAAGGAGGGCGCACTGGCCGGCCCGCGCGTGCTGGAGCACATGGTCGACACGGTGCTGTACTTCGAGGGCGACACGCATTCGAGCTTCCGCCTCGTGCGCGCCATCAAGAACCGCTTCGGCGCCGTCAACGAGATCGGCGTCTTCGCCATGACCGAGCGCGGCCTGCGCGGCGTGGCCAACCCGAGCGCCATCTTCTTGTCGCAGCACAGCGAGCCGGTCCCCGGCAGCGTGGTGCTGGTCACGCTGGAAGGCACGCGGCCGATGCTGGTGGAGATCCAGGCCCTGGTCGACGACGGCGGCCCGAGCCCGCGGCGCCTGTCGGTCGGCCTGGAGCGCGACCGCCTGGCGATGCTGCTGGCCGTGCTGCACCGCCACGCCGGCGTGGCCTGCATGGACCAGGACGTGTTCGTCAACGCGGTGGGCGGCGTGCGCATCACCGAGCCGGCGGCCGACCTCGCCGTGATGCTGGCCATCGCCTCGAGCCTGCGCGGCAAGCCCCTGCCCAAGGGCTTCATCGCCTTCGGCGAGGTGGGTCTCGCCGGCGAGGTGCGCCCGGCGCCGCGCGGGCAGGAGCGGCTCAAGGAGGCGGCCAAGCTCGGCTTCTCGGTCGCCATCGTGCCCAAGGCCAACGCGCCGAAGAAGGGCGCGATCGAGGGGCTGACGATCCACGCCGTCGAGCGCATCGAGCAGGCGCTGGATGCGGTGCGGGGGCTGGAGTGAGGGCTGGTGCGTTCGGCTGCCCGATCCCGTACCCGACTGCGCCACAGCGACAATCACCCCCATGACCCTTCAGAAGATCCTCGCGCCGCTGGTCGGCATCGGGCTGCTCATCGCGGCCTGGCGCTCCTACGGGTGGCTGGGCGTGGCGTTCGTGGCCACCGGCATCGTCATGTTCCTGCTGCTGCACTTCAACCGCACGATGACGGTGCTCAAGCGCGCGGCCGACCGGCCGATGGGCTACGTGGGCAGCGCGGTGATGCTCAACGCCAAGCTCAAGCCGAAGATGACGCTGCTGCACGTGGTGGCGATGACCCGTTCGCTCGGCCTGCAGCGCACGCCCAAGGACGAGCAGCCCGAGGTCTACCGCTGGACCGACGGCGGCGGCTCGTACGTCGACGCCACCTTCGCCAGCGGCAAGCTGGTGCAGTGGCAGCTCACGCGCCCGCCGCAGGACGCGGCCGACGCACCGGCGACCTCGATGGGCGAACTGCCGCCGGCCTGAGCGCCTGCGCTCAGAACGGCGCGTCTTCCGTCGCCGTCTCGGTGGCCGGCGCGGCTTCGTCGCGCGGGGCGGCCGGCGCGGCGCCGAAGGCCATCTCGCCGCCCAGCGCCTCGACCAGCGCCGGCAGCAGCTGGCCCAGCTCGCCGGTCACGATCGCGGCGTCGGTGTCGAAGTTCTCGTCGCTGCCCTTGCCGCCCTTGGATTCGCCGCCCTCGAACACGCCTTCGAGGAAGGCCAGCTTGCGCAGCTGCCCACCCTCGGTGAGCTCGAAGGACACGCGGTCCTCCCAGGTCATGGCCAGGCGGGTGGGCCGCTTGCCGGCGGCGATGTGCTCGCGCACCTCGTCGATGTCCAGCGGGTGCTTGGCATAGCGCACCACGGCCTTGGAATCGTCGGTCGCCTTGAGTTCGCAGTCGCGGTCGATCGTGAAGCCGGCGGGCGGCTCCTGCGTGGCCAGCCAGCCGGCCATGGCGCTGGCGGGTTCCACCTGGGTGTTCACGGCGCCCACGGCGAAGCCGGGGATCGCCTGCACCAGCGCCGTGACGACCGAGTCGGCCCGGGTCATGTTCGAGGTGTCGAGCGTGAGGCGGCGCTTGTCGGGATCGATCCACACCGCGATGCGCGCATGCCGTGTGAAGGCCAGGGGCAGCAGCTCGTGGGTGATGTCCTCCTTGAGCTGCTTCTTCTCCTTCTTGCCGGGGGCGCGGCCGGTGGTGGCCTCGATCTGCGCCGCGCGCTCGTCCACCTTGCGGCGGATGACCGAGGCGGGCAGGGCCTTGCTCTCCATCATGTATTCGAGCAGCCACTGGCCGCCCACGGATTCGAGGAGCAGGCCGTGTTCCTGGCCGCGCGGCGGTACCCAGCCGGCGGACGATTCCTGCGAGGGGCCGCAGGGCACGAAGGCGGCGGCGTTGAGCTGTTCTTGTGCGGCGTCGAAGGCGGGCGTCCAGCTCGGTTCGATGCGGAAACTGATGACGTTCTTGAAACGGGGCACGGGAAGGGGGTCTCGGTGTCGGTGAAAAGCGGGCGATTGTCGGTCGGGCCGACGGCGCCGGCCTGTAAGCCCGAGTAAACGCGCCGGAACCCCGCCGCCGTAAAATCGCCGGCTCCCCGCATTCCCCCTCAAGGACAACACATGAGCGCGCTCCCCTCGCTGGCCGACCGTGACGGCAAGATCTGGATGGACGGTGAACTCGTGGACTGGCGCGACGCCAAGATCCACGTGCTCACCCACACGCTGCACTACGGCTGCGGCGTCTTCGAGGGCGTGCGCGCGTACAAGACCGTCGACGGCACGGCCATCTTCCGCCTGGAAGAGCACACCGAGCGCCTGTTCAACAGCGCCAAGATCCTGCGCATGAAGCTGCCCTTCAGCAAGGAGCAGATCAACGAGGCGCAAAAGCAGGTGGTGCGCGAGAACAGCCTGGAGAGCTGCTACCTGCGCCCCCTGGTGTGGATCGGCTCCGAGAAGCTGGGCGTCTCGCCCAAGGGCAACACCATCCACACCATGGTCGCGGCCTGGGCCTGGGGCGCCTACCTGGGCGAGGAAGGCCTCAAGCGCGGCATCCGCGTCAAGACCAGCAGCTACACCCGCCACCACGTCAACATCACCATGACGCAGGCCAAGGCGGTGAGCAACTACAGCAACTCGATCCTCGCCAACATGGAAGCGCTGGACGACGGCTACGACGAGGCCCTGCTGCTGGACTCGGCCGGCTTCGTGTCCGAGGGCGCGGGCGAGAACATCTTCGTCGTCAAGAACGGCGTGATCTACACGCCCGACCTGTCGGCCGGCGCGCTCAACGGCATCACGCGCAACACCATCCTGCACATCGCCAAGGACCTCGGCATCGAGGTCGTGCAGAAGCGCATCACGCGCGACGAGGTCTACATCGCCGACGAGGCCTTCTTCACCGGCACCGCCGCCGAAGTCACGCCCATCCGCGAGCTCGACCGCATCGAGATCGGCATCGGCTCGCGCGGCCCGGTCACCGAGAAGGTCCAGTCGGCCTTCTTCGACATCGTGAACGGCAAGAACCCCAAGTACGCCCACTGGCTCACCAAGGTCTGAACACCATGTCCACCCACAACAGCACGCTCGTCGACCAGGTCCAGTCCGCCGACCGCCGCTCGCTGGTCGAGCTGGCCGCCAAGGACCTCAACCACCAGGGCGGCATCTTCTGCCCCAGCCCCAAGGCCGACATGAAGCTCTGGAACAGCCACCCCAAGGTCTACCTGGACGTGGCGCGCACCGGCGAAGCCAAGTGCCCGTACTGCGGCACCGTGTACCGCCTGAAGGCGGGCGAGCATTTCGGGCACCACCACTGAGGCGCCTGCCGCTGACAACGACGAAGGCCGCGTGACGCGGCCTTTTTTCTTGCCGGGCCCGCCTCAGGCCGCGCGCTGCCAGCGTGCCGGCGGCACCTCGCGCCAGGGCTCGCCCGAGTCGACCGGTTCGCGCGCCAGCCGCAGGCACACCATCGCGATCCACAGCAGCGACAGGCCGATCTGCGCGTCGCGCAGCGCCGAGTTCACGCTCGTGGCCATCAGCAGGATCAGCATGGCGGTGAAGGCGATGCGCCCCGTCAGGTCGGGCCGCTTCCAGCCCTGCCAGACGCCGGTGAGCACGATCGCCAGCAGCGCCAGCAGGCCCGGGAAACCGGTCTGCGAGCCCATCCAGAGGTAGTCGTTGTGCGGCATGTTGTAGTCGGCCAGCAGGGCCGGGCCGCGCAGGCGCCATTCGCTGTTCCAGGCGCCGATGCCCCAGCCGGTCAGCGGCTTCTCCAGGATCATCCGCGCCGTCTCGGTGTACATGTAGTAGCGCACCACCCAGCTGCCTTCGGAGACGGTGCCGGCCTTGGCCGCCTCGATCTCCTGCACGCCGGTGGCGAGCTTCTGCTCGATGAAGGGCGGCGCGTTCCACACGGCCACCGCCAGCACCGCGGCGCCGGCCAGCAGCACCAGGGCCAGCACCCGCCAGCGCCTGCGCCACTGGTGGATGCAGATGGCCGGCAGCACCATCAGCAGCGCCAGCAGCGAGGTGCGAGAGGGCAGGTTGAAGTTGACGATCACCAGCGTCGCGACGGTCACCGCCAAGGCCGACACGGCCAGGTAAGGCCGGTGCTGCGTGAGCAGCTGCAGTCCGTAGGCGGCAGCGGCGGCCCCCAGCACCGTGAACAGCAGGGCGTTGTTGATCGACTTGTTGCCCACCAGCATGATCATCGGCTTGAGCAGGGCCGGCATCGGCGGCATGTAGCCCGTGTTCAGCAGGATGGCGTAGAAGATCGCGAGGTAGACGATGTTGAAGAAGGCGATCCCCAGGAAGCCGCGGATCGCCCACACCGCTTCGTCGCGCGTGAGCGCCAGCGCCATCAGCATCGTGGCCGTGAGCCGCAGGCCGTGCCACAGGTTGACCGGCGTCTCGTCGTAGTGGCGGCCGAAGGCCAGCACCGCCAGCTGCCACACCAGGAAGGCCATCACCGGCCACCACAGCGGATGGCTGCGCACGCGCGCCGCGCGTTCGCGCCAGTCGCCGGCCGCCAGCATGGCCAGCAGCAGCAGGAAGAAGCCGAGGTAGTTCACGCCGACCGGCATGAAGACCACCGCGCCCCACAGGCACGCTGCGGCGCGGGGGAGGAGAAGTCTGCGCATGTTGGCGACGATTCTAGGGGGTGGCCGTCGCCCGGTTGCTATCGAAAACGTAGCTGACCACGCAGTCAGGGCGGGCGCTGGAGGCCGATTCGATGTTCAGGGCGATTCGACGAGGTATCGACCTGCGTCGTCTTCGGATCGACGCACCTGACCACCAGGGCACCCGTGGAACCGGCTCTGCCGGGCCACTCGGTGCGCCCCCTTCACGCGTGCGGGAGCAGGGGGGTGAAGGCTGCGGCTGCGGGCCTGCCGGTGCAGGCCTGGACAGCATGAACGGCCGTCGCCTTTGGCGACGGCCTCCTCGCGAAGCGGCATGGGGGATGCTCTTATCCCTTCGGCAGCTCGATCACGAAGCTCGCGCCGCCGCCCGGCCGGTCCTCGCAGCGCACCTGGCCGCCGTGGCGTTCCACGATCGACTTGACCAGCGCCAGCCCCAGGCCCACGCCGCCCTCGCGCTCGCTGGCGCCGGGCAGGCGGTAGAAGGGCTCGAAGATGCGCTCGCGCAGGGCGGCCGGCACGCCGGGGCCGCGGTCGTTCACGCGCACCACGGCGCGCGTGCCGTCGGCGCTGGCGGCCAGTTGCGCCTCGATCGGCGTGCCGTCGCCGTAGCGGCGTGCGTTCTCCAGCAGGTTGCGCACCGCGCGGCGCAGCAGGCGCGGCACGCCCCGCACCGTGAGCGCGGCGACGTCGGTGCCCTCGGCGATGTCCAGGTCGGCCTCGACGCGGGCGCACTCCTCGGCGGCCAGGCCCATCAGGTCCACGGTCTCGACGGTGCCCATGTCGGCCTCCCGCGCATCGAGGCGGCTGGACAGCAGGATCTCGTCGATCAGCTGGTCCAGCTCGGCGATGTTGCGCGAGATCTCGGCCTTGGCCGTGGGGCTCGGGGTCTCGCCCATCAGCTCCAGGCCCATGCGGATGCGGGTCAGCGGCGAACGCAGCTCGTGCGAGGCATTCGCCAGCAGCGACTTGTGCGAGCGGATGAGCTGCTCGATGCGCGTCGCCGCATCGTTGAAGCGCCGCGCCAGGTCGGCCACCTCGTCCTCGCCGTCGTCGCGCGCGCGGGCGCTCAGGTCGCCCTCGCCGAAGCGCTGCACGCTGCGCTGCACGCTCTCCAGCCGCTGCGTGAGCCGGCGCACGATCGGGAACAGCCCCAGCGCCGTCGCCAGGCCCACCATGCCCAGCAGCCAGAAGATGCCGGTGCGCGGGTCCAGCCAGGGCGGCGGCGAGGGGCGCCGGTCGCCGCGCGGGCCCAGCTCCATCACGAACTGCTGGCCGTTGTTGAGCGTGATGGTGAACTCCAGCGGCTCGCCCGGCCGGCTGGTGCGCAGCGACTTGCCGGTGCCGATGAGCTGGTCCTGCGTGTCGCGCAGCGTCACGTCGCGCGGCAGCGGCTGCGTGCGCTGCTCGTCGGCCTCGCGCCAGGCCCAGCCCGCCGCGATCACGACCACGGCCACCCCGGCCAGCACGGCCAGCCAGATGCGCACGTAGAGGTGGCGGGTGAAGAGCTTGATCATTGGGAAGCGGGTGGGTGTTCGTGTCGATCCCAGGCCGTTCGGCCTGAGCTTGTCGAAGGCGGGGCCGGGGCTTCGACAGCTCGGCCCGAACGGCCGGGGTGGCGCTGGGTCCGAATCAGTCCTGCTGTTTGGCGAACACGTAGCCCACGCCGCGCACCGTCAGGATGCGCTTGGGGTTCTTGGGGTCGGCCTCGATGGCGGCGCGGATGCGGCCCATGTGCACGTCGATGCTGCGGTCGAAGGCCTCCAGCTCGCGGCCGCGCACGGCCTCCATGATCTGGTCGCGCGTGAGCACGCGGCCGGCGCGCTCGGCCATGGTCACGAGCAGGTCGAACTGGTAGGACGTGAGGTCGGCCTGCTGGCCGCCCACCGTCACGGTGCGGGCGTCGCGGTCGATCTCGAGCGAGCCGAAGCGGATCAGCGTCGCCGGCGCCGCGGCCGCGGCCTGCGCGCCTTCGCCCCGGCGGCGCAGCACCGCGCGGATGCGCGCCAGCAGTTCGCGCGGCTCGAAGGGCTTGGGCAGGTAGTCGTCGGCGCCCAGCTCCAGGCCGATGATGCGGTCCATCGGATCGCCCTTGGCCGTGAGCATCAGCACCGGCACCTTGGCCTGCGCGCCGGGCAGCGCGCGGATGCGGCGGCACACGTCCAGCCCGTCGGTGTCGGGCAGCATGAGGTCCAGGATCACCAGGTCGGGCGTGCGCGCCTGCAGCTGTTCCAGGCCCTTGGCGCCGTCGCCGGCGTGCACCACCTCGAAGCCCGACTGCGTGAGGTACTCGCTCACCATCTGCGCCAGGCGCGCGTCGTCTTCGATCATCAGGAGTTGAGGCGTCGTCATGCGGTCTCTTCTTTCTTCGCGGCCTGCCATGCCAAGCCGAATGCGCTCATGCTGCCCGCACGCGGGCAAGGGGTCTTGAATGCCCTGTAAAGCTGCCGTAAAGCGCGACCGCGCCCACGCTCAGCTTGCTACGAAAAGCATAGCGCCCTGCGCCCGATCCACGGGCGTTGCGGGCATGTCCTGTTCGAGAAGTGCATCGAGCGCCGCATCCTGCAGCTGCGGGTGGGCGCGCTGCGCCTCGTCGCGGATCTGCGCCGCCAGCGTGCGCAGCTGCGCGACGCAGCCGCGCACCCGGGCCTGGAACTCGCGGCTGTCGGCGCAGGGCCGACGCAGGCTGGCGTTGAGCTCGGCGAACCACGGCAGCGAGGCCTGGTCCAGCATCGCCGGCGGGTTGGCACGCTCGCTCACCGCCGACCAGGCGCGCAGGAAGGCCTGCATCGCAATGTTCAGCTGCTGGCAGTGCTGCAGCTCCTCGCGCAGGTTGCCCAGCGACGCGAGGTCGGTGAGCCGGTCCTGGAAGAACAGCTGCGACAGGACGCCCCAGTAGTAGGTGTAGTCCCAGATCACCTTCACCGGCAGCACCTCGGGGTCGCCGAAGAGCGGGTACTGGTCCTGGTACAGCGCCAGCGTGCTCTCGTAGAAGGAGTGGTAGATCTGGTCGTACAGCTGCGCCCTCGCATCGACCGAACGGCCCGAGCGGTCGTGCGCGATGAGGTCGCAGATGAAGGTGTTGCTCATCGCGATGAAGTCGCTGCCCGGCGAATAGAACGGGTCGAGGAAGAGCCCCGCCTCGCCCGTGAGCGCCCAGCGATCGCCGCTGAAGACCTGCTTGCAGCCGTACGAGAACTTGCGGAAGAACATGAAGTCCTGCAGCAGATGGCGCTTGCCGTCGAGCGCGTCGAACAGGCGCGGCTGGTAGGTGCGGAACCAGTCCATCGCCTTGTCGAAGCTGTCCATCGTGTCCAGCGGGTGCAGCTTGGGGTCGGCCACGATGCCCACCGAGTGCGAGCCCGAGGCCAGCGGGATCAGCCACACCCAGTAGCCCGCGCCGCACAGGTGGTTGGTCGACAGCCAGCGCCGGCCCTCGGGCTCGCAGCGGGCGCGCCAGGCCGGGTCGTCGCTCCAGTCGTCGATGGCGATGCGCTCGCCGATGCGGAACCACACCGCGTTGGCGTCGTGCGCGTTCGGCTCGGCCAGGCCCAGCTTGCGCTTGAGCAGGCCGGCGCGGCCGCAGGCGTCGATGAGCCAGCGGCATTCGGCCTCGTGCGATTCGCCGTTCTCGGTCCAGCCGATGCGGTGCCGGCCCGCGCCGGCATCGAGCGAGATGCTGCGCACCAGCGCGTTGTCGACGAAGCGCACGCCGCGCGCAGCGGCCTCCTCGGCCAGGTAGTTCTCGAAGATGCCGCGGTCGATCTGGTAGCTGGGCGTGGCCAGCACGCGGCTGGCGCCGATCTCCGTCACGCGGTCGATGTCGCGCCGGCCCTCGCTGAAGAAGAAGCGGAAGCCGAACTTGCGCAGCTGCGCGCTGTCCAGGTGGTCCTTCAGGCCCAGCACCGTGTCGAAGTAGTGGGCGCCGATCTCCACCGACGACTCGCCCACCTTGTGCGCCGCATGCGGCACCGGGTGCGCCCGGCGCTCCAGCACCAGCACGTCGATGCCCTCGAAGCGCTGCTTGAGCTGCAGCGCGAGCGTGAGGCCGGCCAGCCCGCCGCCCATGATGATCACGTCGTGGTGGTCGAGGGCGGCAGCGGTCATGGGCGTGTCCTAGGCGGGTCGGAGGGTCAGTTCGAGCGCGAGCTGCGGCGACAGCGGCATGCGCAGCCGGGTGCCGTCGGGCGGCAGGGTGGCCAGGGCCTCGAAGAGCGGCAGCAGGTCGGAGATGGCGTTGGGCGGCAGCGCCTGCGCGGCAGCCGATTGCAGCGCCGCACGGTCGGCGGGGCCGTGCACCAGCGTCCAGTCGACGGCCGCCACCGTGCGCTCGGTGCGCTGCGGCGCCAGCACGAAGCCGCCGGCCAGCAGGCCTTCGCTCACGTGCACCTGCTTGAGCGGGCCCACCGCCTCGGCATCGAAGCCCACCAGCAGCAGCGGCTGCGCGTCGGCCGCGCACTGGGCGGCGGCCTCCAGCAGCGCGGCGGCGAAGGTGTTGTCGAAGGCGCTGAGCGAGTTGCTGGCCTGCTGGCAGCCGGTGCCGATGGTCCAGTAGCCCACCGCGGCGTTGTGCACCGAGTTGTGGAACTTGATCGGCGACAGCTGCGTGGGCGCCGTGGCCAGCGTCGCGCACATGTAGTCGTTGATGGCCAGGTCGCCGTGCGCCGACGCGAAGACGCAGGGCAGGTCGGCGGCGGCGCGGCCCGAGGCGGCGACGCTGGCGCCGGCCACCTCGAGCGCCAGCGCCACCGTGTCGGGCGCGCGGCGGCGCTCGGCCGGGGCCAGCACCTGCGGCGACGGGCGCTTGGCCGGCGGGTCGGCCGGCGCGCCTTCGCCGCGGAAGGCGGCGCGGGCGACGTCCCAGCCCGGCAGTGTGGGGGCCCAGAAGGCGACGCCTTCGATGTAAAGGGTCGGGGTGCCGGCCGTGCTCATGCCGCCGCTCCCTTGCCGAAGATCAGCGCGCAGTTGTTGCCGCCGAAGCCGAAGGAATTGGAAAGGGCATAGCGCACCTCGCCCTTCGCAGGCTGCAGGCGGATCTGCGGCCCGCAGACCGGGTCGGGCGTCACGCTGTTCACGGTGCCGGGCATCAGGCCCGTCTCCAGCGCCAGCAGGCTGATCACCGCCTCGACGATGCCGGCCGCGCCCAGCGTGTGGCCGGTGAAGCCCTTGGTCGAGCTGGCATGCGTGCGCGCCGGGAAGCGGCGCGCCACCAGCGCGGCCTCGACCTCGTCGTTCTTGGCGCTCGCCGTGCCGTGCATGTTGATGTAGTCGATCGCGTCGGGCGCGAGGCCGGCACGGGCCAGCGCGTCGTTGAGCGCGCGCTCGGCGCCGGCGCCCTCGGGGTGCGGCGTCGACATGTGGTGCGCGTCGCTCGCCTCGCCGTAGCCCAGCAGCTCCAGCGCGCCGGAACCCCGTTCCAGCAGGGCAAAACCGGCCGCCTCGCCCAGCGAGATCCCGCCGCGGTCCACGTCGAAGGGCTGGCAGGGCTTGTTCGACACCAGCTCCAGCGAGTTGAAGCCGAAGAGCACGCTGCCGCACAGCGTGTCGACGCCGCCGACCACGGCCGCGTCGATCAGGCCCAGGCGCATCAGGCGCTCGGCCGAGGCGAAGACCTTGGCGCTGGACGAGCAGGCCGTCGACAGCGTCTCGTTGGGCCCTTCCAGGCCCAGCGCCGCCGCCACGAACAGGCCCAGCGAGTGCGTGGTGTGCAGCTCGCTGTGGCGCATGCGCTCGGGAAAGCGCCCCTCGGCATCCATCTGGGTGTAGGCCAGCTCGGTGTCGCCGATGCTGGAGGTGGAGGTGCCCACGATCACCGCCACGCGGTGTGCGCCGTAGCGCTCGCGCGCGGCGCGCGCCGCCTCGAGAAAGCCGTCGGTGTTCAGCCCCTTCCAGGCCAGGCGGTTGTTGCGGCAGTCCCAGGTGGCCAGCTCGGGCGGCAGGGCGACGTCCTCGACGCCGTCGACGCGGCCGATGAAGGTGGCCAGGCGCTGCTCGGCCGGTTCGCCGAAATCGTTGGCCCGCAGGCCGCTCCTGGATTGTTCGAGCCCTTCGAGCAACGCGGCCTTGCCGGTGCCCAGGGCGGTGGTGGCCGTGAAGGCGCTGATCTTCAGGGGTGGGATTCGCTGGGGCACGGTCGGTGTGTCAGGAATGTGGCCGGGAGGGGGAGCGCCGAGCGTACCAGCCCGCCCGCGCCCGGCTGTCGGCGCATGGCGCAAAACACGGCGGGGCAAAGCGCTATCGAATCGATAGCTGCTGGCGCCCGGCTGGCGGGCGTTTCAGGCCTTTTTGGCTCGGGAGGCCAGGGCCACCAGCAGCAGCACCGGCACCCCGAGCAAGGCGGTGCTCACGAAGAACATCTGGTAACCAAAAGCATCGACGAACACGCCGGAGTAGCCCGCGATGAACTTCGGCAGCAACAGCATCATCGAGCTGAACAGGGCGTACTGCGTGGCCGAGTAGCTCACGTTCGTCAGGCTCGACAGGTAGGCGATGAAGGCCGCCGAGGCGATGCCGCCGGCCAGGTTGTCGGCCGACACCACCGCCACCAGCGCCGTCACGTCGTGCCCGCGGGTGCCCAGCCAGGCGAAGAGCAGGTTGCTCGCGGCGCTGAGCACCGCGCCCAGCATCAGCACCCGCATCACGCCCAGCCGCATGGACAGCACGCCGCCCACGAAGGCGCCCACCAGCGTCATCACCACGCCGTAGATCTTGCTCACGGTGGCGACTTCGTCCTTGGTGAAGCCCATGTCGACATAGAAGGGGTTGGCCATGATGCCCATCACCACGTCGCTGATGCGGTAGATGGCGATCAGCGCCAGGATCAGCGCCGCCTGCCAGCGGTAGCGGCGGATGAAGTCGGCAAAGGGCTCCACCAGCGCACTGCGCAGCCAGTCGGCCGCGTTCTTCGCCGGCGGCAGTTCGCGCCGCGCCGGCTCGGGCGAGAACAGCACCGTCAGCACGCCCACCGCCATCGAGGCGGCCATCACCAGGTAGGCGGTGCGCCAGGCGCCGTGCTGGTAGCCGGTGGTGGCGGCTTGCGCCACCGACATCTCGGCCCAGGCCGCCACCCACAGCACGCCCGCGCCGGCCCAGATCATCGCGAGCCGGTAGCCCGTCTGGTAGGCCGCGGCCAGCGCCGCCTGCTTGCGCGATTCGGCCGACTCGATGCGAAACGCATCCAGCGCGATGTCCTGCGTCGCCGAGCCGAAGGCCACCAGCAGCGCGCACCACACCAGCGGCTCCAGCCCCGCGCGCGGGTCGTTCACCGCCATGCCGATCAGCCCGGCGATCACCAGGCCCTGCGCGAACAGCAGCCAGCCGCGCCGGCGCCCCAGCAGGGTGGTGAGCGGCGGCAGGGGCAGCCGGTCGACCAGCGGCGCCCACACCCACTTGAAGCCGTAGGCCAGGCCCACCCAGCTCAGGTAGCCGATGGTGGCGCGGTCGATGCCCGCCTCGCGCAGCCGGAAGCTCAGCGTGCCCAGCACCAGCAGCAGCGGCAGCCCGGCCGCGAAACCCAGCGCGAACATGCGCAGCGTCGCGGGTTCGAGGTACACCTTCAGCGTTTCGTGCCAGGGAAGCCTGGCGGGCGCCTCGGCGGATGCGGCCGGCTCGGCGCGTGAGGCCACCGTGTCGGCGGCGCTGCGTGGGGGAACGGACATGGGCCGCCATTCTCCCCGAGCCGTGGGGCCTGCGGCCTGACGCGCGGCCGGTATTCCGCCCCCTTCCCCCGGGCGAGGGCGGGGGTGAGGGCACGCGACCTCCGCGCAGGCACCCGCCCGAGCAATGCCCTTGCCCCCGCCCACCCATCGCTTGGGTTTTGCCCGCCGCGCCTCTATCTTTCCGCCCATGTGCCAACGCTGCGCCCTTGCCCTCGCTTCTCCTTCATCGCCATCGGCCGCCCGCGCTCGTTGGCAGCCCCGCCGCGCCTTCCTGCTCGCGGCCGCGGCCACGGTGGCCGCCGGCCCCGCCCTGGCCCAGGTCGACGTCGGCAAGCCGTCGATGACCCGCACCCTCGTCCCCGCCGACGCATTGGAAAAAGCCGCCGTGCAGCAGTACGGCCAGCT
This sequence comes from Pseudomonadota bacterium, assembly GCA_031119395.1. Taxonomy (GTDB): domain Bacteria; phylum Pseudomonadota; class Gammaproteobacteria; order Burkholderiales; family Burkholderiaceae_C; genus Xenophilus. Next base: position 707 of record JAVHYA010000043.1, on the reverse strand, counting down.
GCTTCAACAGGCCCAGGCCAAGAAGGCGCTGGCGCCCGAGAGCAACGCCCAACTGCAGAAGCTGCGCGCCATCGCCAGGAAGCTGATCCCCTTCACCCCCAAGTGGAACGAGCGCGCCGCCGGCTGGAAGTGGGAGGTCAACCTCATCGGCAGCCAGCAGGTCAATGCCTTCTGCATGCCCGGCGGCAAGATCGCCTTCTTCACCGGCATCCTCGACCAGCTGAAGCTCAGCGACGACGAGATCGCCATGGTCATGGGCCACGAGATGGCGCATGCCCTGCGCGAGCACGCCCGCGAACGCCTGGCCAAGACCACCGGCACCAGCGCCGCGCTGCAGATGGGCGCGGCCATGCTCGGCCTGGGCCAGTGGGGCGACCTGGCGGCGCGCGGCAGCTCGCAGCTGCTGGCGCTGAAATTCAGCCGCGACGACGAGACCGAGGCCGACCTCGTCGGGCTGGAGCTGGCGGCCCGCGCCGGCTACGACCCCAAGGCCTCCGTCAGCCTGTGGAACAAGATGGCCCAGGTCGGCAACGGCAAGGGCACGCCCGGCGCGCTGAGCTTTCTGTCGACCCACCCCACCGGCCCCGACCGCATCAAGCGGCTGGAAGCCAACGTGCCCAAGGTCGAGGGCCTGTACCGCGCGGCGACCGGCAAGGGCTGACGCCCGCTCGTCATCCCGCCCCGCTAGCATCGGCCATCCTGCCGCA
>JAVHYA010000042.1:2208-45129 GCA_031119395.1 Pseudomonadota bacterium | reverse complement strand
AACCTGGCCGAAAGCAAGGCGTTCTACCTGCAGGCGCTGCAACCGCTGGGCGTCGAGGTCGCGATGGAAGGCCCGTACGGCGTGGGGCTGGGGCGCAACCACAAGCCCTCGCTGTGGCTCTCCGAAACCAAGGAGCGGCCGGCCCATCTGCACCTGGCCTTCGTGGCCGACACCCGCGCGCAGGTCGACGCTTTCCATGCAGCCGCACTGGCGGCGGGCGGCAAGGACAACGGCGCCCCGGGCATCCGGCCGCACTACCACGCGAACTACTACGGGGCCTTCGTGCTCGACCCGGACGGGCACAACGTCGAAGCCGTCTGCCACACACCGGCCTGAGGGAAGCCGATCGTCACGAACGTGACGAATTCGGCCGCAACGCCCGTGGGGTGGGCGCTGCAGGCCGATTGCACTTTCCGTTTTCGAGGGGCTAGACCCCCAGCCGCTCCGCCAGCGCCTGCGGCTGCGCCAGCAGATCGGCCGACGCGCCGGCCAGCACGATGCGGCCCTTCTCCATCACCACCGCCTGGTCGGTGTGGTGCAGCACCTTGTGCCAGTCGCGGTCCACGATGAGGGTGGCGATGCCGGTGCCGCGGATCTCGGCGATCACGCGCCAGATCTCGGCGACCACCAGCGGCGCGAGGCCTTCGGTGGCTTCGTCGAGGATCATGAGGCGCGGGTTGGTCATCAGCGCGCGGCCGATGGAGAGCATCTGCTGCTCGCCGCCCGACAGCTGCTGGCCGCCGTGCGAGAGGCGCTCGGCCAGGCGCGGGAAGGTGGCCATCACGCGCTCGAAGGTCCAGTCGCGCCGGCCGTCGGTGCCCGCGCGCGCGGCCATGACGAGGTTCTCGCGCACCGTTAGGTTGGGGAAGATGCCGCGGCCTTCGGGCACGTAGCCGATGCCCAGCCGTGCCATCTTCTCGGGCGCCCAGCCGGTGACGGGGCGGCCGTCGCACTGCACCTGGCCCGAGGCCGGCCGCACGTAGCCCATCACGCTGCGGATCAGCGTGGTCTTGCCCATGCCGTTGCGGCCCAGCAGGCCGACGGAGGTCGCGGCGGGCACCTCGGCGTCGACGCCGCGCAGGATGTGGCTGTCGCCGTAGTAGGTGTGGAGGTCGCGGATGGAGAGCATGTCAGGAGGATGTTCGGACCGGACGCTGCCGACCAGCCGTTCACGCGGAGCCTGTCGAAGCGCCGCGCAGGGCCTCGACAGGCTCAGCCCGAACGGGGATGGGCGATTTCATGACCGGCTCAGACCGGGAATCCGTGTGGAAGCATGGCGTCGGACCTCAATGCTCCTCACCCAGGTACGCGGTGCGCACATCCGGATTGGTGCGGATCGCGGCCGGGTCGCCGGTCGCGATGACGGCGCCGTTGACCATCACGGTGATGCGGTCGGCGATGCGGAACACGGCGTCCATGTCGTGTTCCACCAGCAGGATCGCATGCGAGGTCTTGAGCTGCGCCAGCAGGCCCAGCATGCGGTCGGTTTCCTCGGCGCCCATGCCGGCCAGCGGTTCGTCCAGCAGCAGCACGCGCGGGCGGGTGGCCAGGCACATCGCCACTTCGAGCTGCCGCTTGGCGCCGTGGCTGAGCGTGCCGGCGATGCGATCGGCCTCGGCGGCGAGGCCCGTCGCTTCGAGTGCGGACTGCGCGGCGGCGTTGCTGGTGGCGCAGCCGCGGCTCGACTCCCACAGCGCCCACGGCCGCGGATGCGCCGCCTGCGCCGCCAGGCGGCAGTTCTCCAGCACCGTGAACTCGGGAAAGATGGTCGTGCGCTGGTAGCTGCGACCCACGCCGTCGAGGGCACGCCGCGGCTGGCTGCGCGCGGTGATGTCCTCGCCCTCGAGCGTGATGCGCCCGGCCGACGCGGCGATCTCGCCCGAGAGCATGTTGATCAGCGTCGACTTGCCGGCGCCGTTGGTGCCGATGACGGCATGCACCTCGCCCACGTGCAGGTCGAGCGTGACGGCGTTCACCGCCACCAGCCCGCCGAAGCGGCGCGTGAGGCCCTCGACCTGGAGGAAGCGGCTCATCGTGCACCTCCCTGCGGCGACAGGCGCTGCGCGATGCCGATCAGGCCCTTGGGCAGCAAGGCGACGAAGACGATGATGACCAGCCCCAGGCTGAGCTGCCAGTGGTCGGCCAGCGGCCCGACCAGCGCGTGCGTGGACAGCAGCTCCTTGAGCAGCGTGAAGGCCACGGCACCCAGCACCGCGCCGCGCAGGTGTCCCAGGCCGCCGAGGATGATCATGAGGAGCACCTCACCCGAGTTGTGCCAGGCCAGCAGCTCGGGGTTGACCACGCCGTCGCGCGAGGCGACCAGGCAGCCCGCCAGGCCCGCGAGCGCGCCGGCGATGACGAAGGCCGCGAGCTTGTAGGCGTAGGTGGGAAAGCCCATCGCGCGCATGCGCTGCTCGTTGACGCGGATGCCCGCCAGCGCGGCGCCGAAGCGCGAGCGGCGGATGAGCGCCAGCAGCCCGTAGGTGGCCACCAGCGCCGCCAGCACCACGTAGAACAGCACGGTGCGGTTCTCCAGGTCGAGCGGCCCGATGGCGGGACGGATGTACATGTAGATGCCGTCGCTGCCCCCGCCGACCGGCGTGTCGTGGAAGACGAAGAAGGCCATCTGCGCGAAGGCCAGCGTGACCATGATGAAGTACACGCCCTTGGTCCGCAGGCTCAGCGCGCCCGTGACCAGCGCGTACAGCGCCGCTGCGCCCATCGACAGCACCAGCACCACCAGCAGGTTGCCGCCGTCCTTGCCCGAGGCCAGCACCGTGGCATAGGCGCCGATGCCGTAGAAGGCCGCGTGGCCCAGGCTCACGAGACCGGTCATGCCCACCAGCAGTTCGAGGCTGAGCGCGAAGATCGACAGGATCATCACCTTGACGACCAGGTCCGACAGGTAGCCGCCGAGCAGGGGGCCGGCGATGGCGAGGGCCACGGCGCACAGCAGCGGCAGCAGGACGGAAAGGCGGTTCATGAGTGCGGGCAGCCGGACGCGAAGGACGCGAAAGTCACGCGAAGGACGCGAAGAAGAGATAGAGATTCGGCGGTTCCTTTCGCGCCTTTCGCGAAATCTTGGCGCCCTTCGCGTACGGTTCCCGCTTTGGTTCCCGTCTTCACGTGCGCCTCCCCATCAGCCCCTCGGGCCGCCAGATCAGCACGGCGGCCATCAGCACGTAGACGCCGATGCCGCTGATCTCGGCGAAGAAGACCTTGCCGAAGGTGTCGACGAAGCCCACCAGCAGCGAGGCGATGAGCGCGCCGGTGATGGAGCCGATGCCGCCGATCACCACCACCACGAAGCAGATGATGAGCACGCTCGCGCCCATGTTGGGGTACACCGAGGACATGGGCGCCGAGATCATGCCGGCCAGCGCCGCCAGCGCCACGCCGCCCGCGAAGACGATGCGGTACAGCCGGCGGATGTCGATGCCCAGCCCGCGCACCATGTCGCGGTTGCTGGCGCCGGCGCGGATCATCATGCCCAGGCGCGTGCGGTTGACCACCCAGTACAGCGCCACCGCCAGCACGATGCAGGCGGCCGACGCGAAGAGGCGGTACCAGGGATAGCTCATCACGCTGCCCAGCGCGAAGCTGCCGTCCAGCCAGGGCGGCACCTTCACGCCATGCACGTCGTTGCCCAGCAGGATGGAGCGCAGCTCCTCGAAGACGAGGATCAGGCCATAGGTCATGAGCACCTGCTGCAGGTGGTCGCGCTGGTAGAGGTAGCTGAAGAACACCCACTCCAGCACGTAGCCGAAGATCGCGGCCAGCACCACGCCCGCCACCAGCATGACCAGGAACTGGTCGCCGAAGAGCGGCGACAGCGCGAAGGCCATGTAGGCGCCGATCATGTAGAAGCTGCCGTGCGCCAGGTTGATCACGCCCATGATCCCGAAGATCAGCGTGAGGCCCGAGGCCAGCAGGAAGAGCAGCAGCCCGTACTGAACCGAGTTCAGGCACTGGACGAGGAAGGTGCCGAGATCCAAGGGTGATGGCCTCTGATGAAAAGAGCGTGCGCGAAGCGCCGCGATGTCTCAGGACACCCGCGGAACTGGCCTTGCCAGGCCGCTGGGTGTGCCCCCTTGAGGGGGGATTCGGCTACACGAAGTGAGCAAGAAACGGGGGTGGGTGATCTACATCCGGCAGCCGCGCGCCGGATCGGCCAGGCCCTTGATCGCCACGTTCACCAGCTTGTTCTCCTTGCCCTCGACCTTGCGCAGGTAGATGTCCTGCACCGGGTTGTGCGACTTGCCGATCGTGAAGGCGCCGCGCGGGCTGTCGATCTTCGCCTTCTCGATGGCGGCGGCGATCTCCGCCTTCTTGGAGAAGTCGCCCTTGGTGGCGGCCAGGCCGGCGCCCAGCATCTGCGCCGCGTCGTAGCCCTGCACCGCGTACACGTCGGGCTGCAGCTTGAAGGCCTTGGCGTAGGCGGTGCGGAAGGCGTTGTCGCGCGGCGTGTTCAGGCCGTCGGCGTAGTGCAGCGTGGTGAGCATGCCCTGTGCGGCCTCGCCCTGTGCGTCCAGCGTGCCGTCGGTCAGGAAGCCGGGGCCGTACAGAGGAATCGACTTGTTCAGGCCCGCGCCGGCGTAGTCCTTGACGAACTTCACGGCGCCGCCGCCGGCGAAGAAGGAGTACACCGCATCGGGCTTGGCCGCGGCGATCTCGGTCAGCAGCGCCTGGAACTCGACGTTGGGGAAGGGCAGCGTCAGGTTCTTGACCACCTTGCCGCCACCCTTCTCGAAGCCTTCCTTGAAGCCGGCCACCGACTCGTCGCCGGCCGCGTACTTCCAGGTCAGGGTGATGGCGGTCTTCTTGCCCTGCTTGGCCGCCACCTCGCCCATGGCGTAGGCCGGCTGCCAGTTGCTGAAGGAGCTGCGGAAGATGTTCGGTGCGCACATCGGGCCGGTCACGGCGTCGGCGCCGGCATTGGGCACGATCAGCATGGTGCCGCTTTCCTTGGCCGCCTTGGCCATCGCCATCGCCACGCCCGAGTGCACGGTGCCGACGATCACGTCGACGTTGTCGCGCTTGATCAGCTTGTTGACGTTGTCGGTCGCCTTGGCCGGGTCGGACTCGTCGTCCACCTTGAAGTACTCGATCTCGCGGCCGCCGAGCTTGCCGCCCTGTTCCTCGACGTAGAGCTTGAAGCCGTTCTCGATGGCCACGCCCAGGGCGGTGTAGGTGCCGCTGTAGGGGAGCATCAGGCCCACCTTGATCTTGCCGGCGCCCTGGGCGGCGGCGGTGGCGGCGAGGCCTGCGAAGGCCAGCGTGGCCAGGGCGGTGCGGGCGAAGCGGATGCGCATGTCTGTCTCCTCTCGGGGTGGTGAAAATACTTTAACCGTAAACTATTCAGAACTAAAACGCGTGTTTCCCCGAAGTCCGGGCGCGTCTCGCGTCGAGGCCGACACCATGCCCGCGGTGGCGGCGATCACCTGTTCGGGTTGATCCCTATGTGGGGAATGTCCGCATGCGGCGATTTCGAGCAGCCGCGTGCCGGGCACCCGCGCCGCGATGCCGCGGATCTGGGCCAGCGTGCCGTACTCGTCGTCGAGGCCCTGGATCGCCAGCACCGGGCAGCGGATGCCGTCGAGCGCGTGCTCGATGTTCCAGTCGCGAAAGGGCGGGTGCAGCCAGATGCCGTTCCAGCCCCCGAAGGCCGAATCCACGTCGTCGTGGTAGCGGGCCAGGCGCTCGCGCAGGTCGGTGCTCGCGTAGGCCTGGCGCGCGAGCTCGATGTTGGCCACCGTCACGTCCTCCACGAAGATGTGCGGCGCCAGCAGCACGAGGCCCTGCGTGCGTTCGGGAAAGCGCGAGGCGTACAGCAGCGCGATCGAGCCGCCGTCGCTGTGGCCGAGGAGCCAGGGCTTCTCGTGCAGGCCGATGGCCTCGAAGAAGGCGGGCAGCACCTCGTGGGCCTGGCGGTGCATGAAGTCGACGTCCCACACCTCGCCCCCGGCACGCGGCGTGGAGCGGCCGTAGCCCGGGCGCGAGAACACCAGGCCGCGCACGCCGGCCTCGGCGCACAGGCGATCGGGAAAGTCCTTCCACATCGCCACCGAGCCCAGGCCCTCGTGCAGGAAGACGACCAGCGGCGCGCCGCCTTCGCGCGGGCCGATCCAGCGGTGCTCGATGCGCACCGCGCGGCCGCGCCAGTCGATGGACGCGAACTGGGCGGTCATGGGAGCCCCTTCGCAGCGGCCGGGCGCGGGCTCATGCGCGCTCTTTTTCGCGCAGCCGGAAGCGCTGGATCTTGCCCGTGGCGGTCTTCGGCAGCTCGTCGATGAACTCGATCAGGCGCGGGTACTTGTAGGGCGCGAGCCGCTCCTTGACGAAGGCCTTGAGCGCCGCCTCGTCCGCCTGCTGGCCGGGCTTGAGCACCACGAAGGCCTTGGTCTTGGTCAGGCCCTCGGCGTCGGGAATGCCGATCACGGCCGCCTCCAGCACGGCCGGGTGCTGCTGCAGGGTGGACTCGACCTCGAAGGGCGAGACGTAGATGCCGCTGACCTTCAGCATGTCGTCGCTGCGGCCGGCGTAGGTGTAGTAGCCCTCGGCGTCGCGGATGTACTTGTCGCCGCTCTTGGTCCAGCCGCCCAGGAAGGTGTCGCGCGTCTTCTCGCGGTTGCCCCAGTACATGAGCGCACTGCTGGGCCCCTTGATGTAGAGATCGCCCACCTCGCCGTCGGCCACCGGGCGGCCGTCCTCGCCGCGCAGCTCGATCTCGTAGCCTTCCACCGGCTTGCCGGTGCTGCCGTAGCGCACGTCGCCCGGCCGGTTGGAGATGAAGACATGCAGCATCTCGGTGGAGCCGATGCCGTCGATGATGTCGCAGCCGAAATGCGCCTTGAAGCGCTGCGCGATCTCGGCCGGCAGCGCCTCGCCGGCCGACGAGCCCATGCGCAGCGCCACCTGCTCGCGTGGGGGCAGGTGGGGCGAGGCGAGCATGCCGGCGTAGCCGGTGGGCGCGCCGAAGAACACGGTGGGCCTGTGCTCGGCCGCGGTCCAGCGCTTGAACACCGCATCGGGCGTCGGGCGTTCGGCCATCAGCACCACGCTCGCGCCGACCGAGAGGGGGAAGGTCAGGGCGTTGCCCAGCCCGTAGGCGAAGTACAGCTTGGCGGCCGAGAAGCACACGTCGTCCTCGGTGAGCTGCAGCACGGCCTTGCCATAGAGCTCGGCGGTCCACCACAGGTTGCCGTGCGTGTGCACCGTGCCCTTGGGCTTGCCGGTGGAGCCGGAGGAGTACAGCCAGAAGCCGGGGTCGTCGGGCGTCGTGGGCGCGGGGGTGGTGCGCGGCGTGGCGGCGGCCAGCGCGGCCTCGAACTCCACCATGCCGGCCGGAAGTTCACCCGTGGGCTGCGACACCAGCACCGTCGCCAGCTCGTGCGGCACCTTCTCCATCGCGCTCTGCAGCACCGGCAGCAGCGCGCCCGACACCAGGGCCGCCTGCGCGCGCGCGTGTTCCAGCATGTAGGCGTAGTCCTCGGACATGAGCAGCGTGTTCACCGCGACCGGCACCACGCCGGCATACAGGCAGCCGAGGAAGCTCACCGGCCAGTCGTGCGAGTCGTGCATGAGCAGCAGCACGCGCTCCTCGCGGCGCACGCCGGCGGCGTGCAGGGCGCCGGCGAGCCGGCGGGCACGCGCTTCCAGTTCGCCGTAGTGCAGCGGCCCGCGGTCGTCGATGTACGCGACCCGCTCGGCCCGGCCGCGGTTGAGGGCGAACAGGTGCTCGGCGAAATTGAAGCGGGCGGGCAGGCTCATCGTTGTCTCCAGTCGTTCGGGGCGCCGCGTGGGCCGGCGCCGTGCGCGGGCGCTCAGCCCGCGCGCGTGAATTCGATGCGGCCCTGCGGCAGCAGGTAGAGCACCAGCGCGCGGCCGTCGGCCACGGTGGGCCGGTGGGCGCTGCCGGGCGGGTAGACGCACCAGCCCGCCGGGCGGCCATCGAAGGTGGCGCCGCTTCCGCCCATCGGCATGATCAGGTCGATCTCGCCCTCGGGGTGGGTGTGGTGCGGGCCGGCGATGTCCTGCATGTCGACCACGTCGACCGAGAAGCCGTGCAGCGCGTCCTCGGCCTTGAAGACGCGGCCGTAGCGGATGCCGCCGCCTTCGCGCTCGCACAGCCAGCCCTCGGCCACGCCCTGCTCGCAGGCCGACCTCAGGCAGGCGTAGGTGGTGGTGCCGGGCCCGTGCTCGCGGTTGAGCCAGGCGTCGAGTTCGCCGTCCAGCGGCCTGCCGGCCAGCTCGCGCGTGAGCGTGGCGACCAGCGCATGAAAGTCTTGCTTGGCCATCGTGGTGTTCCTTTGACGTCGTCGGCTTGTGGTGGCTGGCGATGTGCAGTATCTTGCTTGCGGACGAACCATAAATGTCGCCAAAATGCGTGTCAAGCAATATAGTGCATATCAGGTGTTAACCCTGAGCCGCACGAGAATCGGCGACCGTGACAAGGATTTCCATGACTGAGCGCAACGAGGCGCTGCTGCGGGCGCCGGAGGAGGGCGCCGCGGCAGCCAACGAGCCGGACGAGGCGCGCGATGCGCTGCTGGCGGCACTGGGGGAGCGGGTGCGCAGCCTGCGGGCGCGCCGCGGCCTGACGCGCAAGGCGGTGGCGCTGGCGGCCGGCGTGTCGGAGCGCCACCTGGCCAATCTCGAATACGGCATCGGCAACGCGTCCATCCTGGTGCTGCAGCAGGTGGCCGGGGCGCTGCACTGCTCGCTGGCCGAGCTGGTGGGCGACGTCACCACCAGCTCGCCCGAATGGCTGCTGATCCGCGAGCTGCTCGAGCACCGCGGCGAAGCCGACCTGCGCCGGGTGCGCGTCGCCATCGGCGAGCTGCTCGGCACGGCCGCGGTCGACCCGGCGCGCCACCGGCGCATCGCGCTCGTCGGGCTGCGCGGCGCGGGCAAGTCCACCCTCGGCCAGATGCTGGCCGACGACCTGGAGATGCCCTTCGTCGAACTCAGCCGCGAGATCGAGAAGTTCGCGGGCTGCAGCGTGCGCGAGATCCACGACCTGTACGGCACCAACGCCTACCGCCGCTACGAGCGTCGCGCGCTGGAGGAGACGGTGCAGATCTACGGCGAGGTGGTCATCGCCACGCCCGGCGGCATCGTCTCCGACCCGGCCACCTTCAACGAGCTGCTCGCCCACTGCACCACCGTGTGGCTGCAGGCCGCGCCCGAGGAGCACATGGGCCGCGTGGCCGCCCAGGGCGACACCCGCCCGATGGCCGCGAGCCGCGAGGCCATGGACGACCTGCGCCGCATCCTCGACGGCCGGGCGGCCTTCTATTCGAAGGCCGACCTGCGCGTGGACACCAGCGGCAAGACGCTCCAGCAGGCCTTCGAAGCCCTGCGCACGACCGTGCGGGCGGCCATGGACGCCGACGCCGCGCGCTGACGGGCGCGGCAACCCACGGTCACACAAATTCCACCTCGGGGGTTGACGCACCCGCAAACATGCATGATGATGCATGTCATGGATGAAGCAAAGTGCATTTTGCTTCCGGTTCAGGCCCCACAGGAGACTTCCATGAGCGACACCGCCCAGACGACCGGCCCGGCCGTCGACTACCGCACCGACCCGACGCAGTACCGGCACTGGTCGCTCAGCGTCGAAGGGCCCGTGGCCCGCCTGTCGCTGGACATCGCCGAGGACGGCGGCATCCGCCCCGGCTACAAGCTCAAGCTCAACAGCTACGACCTGGGCGTGGACATCGAGCTGGCCGACGCGCTCAACCGCATCCGCTTCGAGCACCCGCAGGTGCGCTCGGTCATCGTCACCAGCGCCAAGGACCGCATCTTCTGCTCGGGCGCCAACATCTTCATGCTGGGCGTGTCCAGCCACGCCTGGAAGGTGAACTTCTGCAAGTTCACCAACGAGACGCGCAACGGCATCGAGGACTCCTCGAAGCACTCGGGCCTGAAGTTCCTCGCCGCCGTGAACGGCGCCTGCGCCGGCGGCGGCTACGAGCTGGCCCTGGCCTGCGACGAGATCATGCTGGTGGACGACCGCTCGTCCTCCGTCTCGCTGCCCGAGGTGCCGCTGCTGGGCGTGCTGCCCGGCACCGGCGGCCTGACGCGCGTGACCGACAAGCGCCACGTGCGCCACGACCTGGCCGACATCTTCTGCACCAGCGTCGAAGGCGTTCGCGGCCAGCGTGCCGTGGACTGGCGCCTGGTCGACGCGATCGCCAAGCCGGCCCAGTTCGGCGCCGCCGTGCAGGAGCGTGCCCTGAAGCTGGCCGAGGGCAGCGACCGGCCGGCCGATGCCAAGGGCGTCAAGCTGCCCCGCATCGAGCGAGAAGACAGCGCCGACGGCCTGCGCTACGCCCATCTCGAGGTGGCCATCGACCGCGCCAGGCGCACCGCCTCGCTGACGCTGAAGGCGCCCGAAGGGGCGCAGCCCGCCGACCTCGCGGGCATCGAAGCCGCGGGCGCCGCCTGGTGGCCGCTCGCGCTGGCGCGCCAGCTCGACGACGCGATCCTGCACCTGCGCACCAACGAGCTGGACATCGGCACGTGGCTGCTCAAGACGCGCGGCGACGCGCAGGCCGTGCTGGCCGCCGATGCGCTGATGCTGGCCCACCAGGACCACTGGTTCGTGCGCGAGACCCTCGGCGCCCTGCGCCGCAGCTTCGCGCGGCTGGACGTGTCCTCGCGCAGCCTGTTCGCGCTGGTCGACGAAGGATCGTGCTTCGCGGGCCTCTTCGCCGAACTCGCCTTCGCCGCCGACCGCACCTACATGCTGGCGCTGCCCGATGCGCCCGGCAAGGCGCCCAGGCTCGTGCTCGACGAGTTCAGCTTCGGCCTGCTGCCGATGGTCAACGGCCAGAGCCGCCTGCAGCGCCGCTTCTACGAGGAAGCCGCGCCGATGGAAGCCGCACGCGGCGCCGCCGGGCGGCCCGTCGATGCCGACGAGGCCGTGAAGCTGGGCCTGGTCACCATGGCGCCCGACGACATCGACTGGGACGACGAGCTGCGCATCGCCATCGAGGAACGCGCCGCCATGTCGCCCGACGCCCTGACCGGCCTGGAAGCCAACCTGCGCTTCGCCAGCCGGGAGAACATGTTCACCCGCATCTTCGGCCGCCTCACCGCCTGGCAGAACTGGATCTTCCAGCGCCCCAACGCCGTCGGCGACAAGGGCGCCCTCAAGGTCTACGGCACGGGCCAGAAGGCCGGCTTCGACCTGAACCGCGTCTGAAAGCGGACATCCGTACGCGAAGGGCGCGAAGGTTTCGCGAAGGACACGAAAGAAGACATGAAAGGTTTTCTTCTTTCCTTTCGCGCCTTTCGCGCCTTTCGCGAAACCTTTGCGTTCTTCGCGTCCGGTACCCGTACCCGTTTTCGCTCCCCCATCTTCGAGAGGACCGCCCCATGAGCAGCATCAACTACAGCGAGAAGATCCCGAACAACGTCAACCTGGCCGAGGACCGCACGCTGCAGCGCGCGCTCGAGGGCTGGCAGCCGAACTTCATCAACTGGTGGGACGACGTGGGCCCCGAGGGCTCGACGAACTACGACGTCTACCTGCGCACGGCGGTGAGCGTCGACCCGCAGGGCTGGGCGCAGTTCGGCCACGTGAAGATGCGCGACTACCGCTGGGGCATCTTCCTGAACCCGGGCGACGCCGAGCGCAAGATCCACTTCGGCGACCACCTGGGCGAGAAGGCCTGGCAGGACGTGCCCGGCGAGCACCGCGCCAACCTGCGCCGCATCATCGTCACGCAGGGCGACACCGAGCCGGCCTCGGTCGAGCAGCAGCGCCACCTGGGCCTCACGGCGCCGTCGATGTACGACCTGCGCAACCTGTTCCAGATCAACGTCGAGGAAGGCCGCCACCTGTGGGCCATGGTCTACCTGCTGCACAAGCACTTCGGCCGCGACGGCCGCGAGGAGGCCGAGGCGCTGCTCGAACGCCAGAGCGGCGACGAGAACAACCCCCGCATCCTGGGCGCGTTCAACGAGAAGACGCCGGACTGGCTGAGCTTCTTCATGTTCACCTACTTCACCGACCGCGACGGCAAGTTCCAGCTCTCGGCGCTGGCCGAATCGGCCTTCGACCCGCTGGCGCGCACCACCAAGTTCATGCTCACCGAAGAGGCGCACCACATGTTCGTGGGCGAGTCGGGCGTGAGCCGCGTGGTGGCCCGCACCTGCCAGGTGATGAACGAACTCAAGACCGACGACCCGGCCAGGATCCGCGCCGCCGGCGCGATCGACCTGGAGACGGTGCAGCGCTACCTGAACTTCCACTACTCGGTCACCATCGACCTCTTCGGCGCCGACCAGTCGAGCAACGCCGCCACCTTCTACAGCTCGGGCCTCAAGGGCCGCTACGAGGAGGGCAAGCGCACCGACGACCACGTGCTCAAGGGCCAGACCTACAAGGTGCTGGAAGTGAAGGACGGCCAGCTGGTCGAGAAGGAAGTGCCGATGCTCAACGCGCTGAACGAGGTGCTGCGCGACGACTTCATCAAGGACTCGGTGGCCGGCGTCGGCCGCTGGAACAAGGTGATCGAGAAGGCGGGCATTCCCTTCCGCCTCACGGTGCCGCACAAGGCCTTCAACCGCCAGATCGGCGCGCTCGCCGGCATCCGCATGTCGCCCGACGGCCGCGTGGTCAACGAGGCCGAGTGGAACGCGAAGAAGGGCGAATGGCTGCCCACCGACGAGGACCGCGCCTTCGTGGCCTCGCTCATGGGCCGCGTGGTCGAGCCCGGCCGATTCGCCAACTGGATCGCGCCGCCGGTGATGGGCATCAACCGCCAGCCGATCGACTTCGAATATGTAAGATTTGGCTGAGCAATTTCTTGAAGAAAACAAGGCCATCGCGCTCGAGCGGCGGGCGCAACCAGCTATCAAATCGATAGTAAGGAGAACACGATGGACATGGCCGTGAACGAGGCGGTGATCCAGCAGCACCTGATCGACCCCGAGATCTGCATCCGCTGCAACACCTGCGAAGCCACCTGCCCGATCGGGGCCATCACGCACGACGACCGCAACTACGTCGTCAAGGCCGACGTGTGCAACGGTTGCATGGCCTGCATCTCGCCGTGCCCCACGGGCTCGATCGACAACTGGCGCACCATGCCCAGGGCGCGCGCGTACTCGATCGAGGAGCAGCTGACCTGGGACGAACTGCCGGCCGAACTCACGCCCGAGCAGCTGGCCGAGGCGGGCGTGCCCGCCGACGCCGAAGCTGCGCCCGCAGCCGCCGCGCCGGCCCCCGCGGCCGAGGCCGAGCCCGGCACCGTGCCCTTCAATTCCGCGAGCTACGGCGCCACGCGTCCGCCCTGGTCGGCCGCGCACGCGTACACCAACCTGCACGCGCCCAAGAGCCCCGTCACCGCCACCGTGACCGGCAACTTCAACTGCACCGAGGCCGGCTTCGACAGCGAGACGCACCACGTCGTGCTCGACTTCGGCGCCATGCCCTTCCCGGTGCTCGAAGGGCAGTCCATCGGCATCATCCCGCCCGGCACCGACGCGCTGGGCCGGGCGCACCAGCCGCGCCAGTACTCGGTGGCCAGCGCCCGCAACGGCGAGCGGCCGGGCTACAACAACGTGTCGCTCACCGTGAAGCGCGTCACCGAGGACCACCAGGGCCAGCCGGTGCGCGGCATCTGCTCCAACTACGTGTGCGACCTCAAGGTCGGCGACACGGTGCAGGTGGTCGGCCCCTTCGGCAGCAGCTTCCTGATGCCGAACCATCCGAAGTCGCACATCGTGATGATCTGCACCGGCACCGGCAGCGCGCCCATGCGGGCCATGACCGAGTGGCGCCGGCGGCTGCGCAAGAGCGGCAAGTTCGAGGGCGGCAAGCTGATGCTCTTCTTCGGCGCGCGCACGCAGCAGGAGCTGCCGTACTTCGGCCCGCTGCAGTCGCTGCCCAAGGACTTCATCGACATCAACCTCGCCTTCTCGCGCACGCCGGGCCAGCCCAAGACCTACGTGCAGGACCGCCTGCGCGAGCGCGCGGCCGACCTGGTCGCGCTGCTCAAGGACGGCGCCAGCCACTTCTACGTCTGCGGCTTGAAGAGCATGGAGGAGGGCGTGGTCATGGCGCTGCGCGACGTGGCCCACGAGGGCGGGCTGGACTGGGAAGCGGTCGCGGCGCAGCTCAAGCGCGAGGGGCGGCTCCATCTGGAGACCTACTGATCGCACCCGGGGCTATGGCCGGCATAGTCGCGCCGGGCTGGGCACGCGGCGCGGGCTGCGGGACACTGCGGGCCTCGCCATCCCGAACTGCAGGAGTTGCCCGATGACCTCCGCCTTCCCCGAGCCCGTCGCCGAAGCCGCGATGCCGCGCTTCGCCGACTTCGAGGCCGATGCCCGCGCGCGCGGCTTCGACGAGGTGGCCGAGCGGACCTGGGAGGCAGACACGCAGCTGGGGCTGCATGGCCATCCCTTCGCGGTGGAGGCGCTGATGGTGCAGGGCGAACTCGCGCTCACCATCGGCGACGACACGCGCGTGCTGCGCCGGGGCGACCGCTTCGCGCTCGCGCCCGACCAGCCGCACGCCGAACGGTACGGCAGCGAGGGCGCCACCTACTGGGCCGCGCGACGGCACGGATGAAGTTCGCCGACTTCTTCGCCGGCCAGGTCATCGAGGCCGGGCCGTACGCGGTCACCGAGGACGAGCTCGTCGCCTTCGCACGGCAGTGGGACCCGCAGTGGTTCCACACCGACGCACAGGCAGCGGCCCAGGGCGTGTTCGGCGGCCTCATCGCCAGCGGCTGGCACACCTGCACGATCGCCATGCGCCTGGTGGTGCAGTCCGCGCTCGAGGGTTCGGAGTCGCTGGCTTCGCCGGGCTTGGGCCATGTGCGCTGGCCCCATCCGGTGCGGCCCGGCGATCTGCTGCGCCTGCGCGCCGAGGTGCTCGAGGTGCTTCACGACCCGGCACGTCCGCGCCTGGGGACGGTCCGCTGGCGCTGGCAGCTGTTCAACCAACGCGGCGCCGAAGTCCTCGACGTGGAGGCGGTCAGCCTGTTTCGCCTCAAGCGCGCCCTCTGAAACGCCCGCCGGCGAAAAAAAGGCCTGCAGCACGCGAATGCTGCAGGCCCCTCGGCGGGCGTCGGTCAGGGCTTGACGTTCAGCGCGCCCGATCCTTGGGCCTGGCCGTTGGCGTTCACGCCGGCGGCCGGCGTGCGCACGCCACCGCCGACCGCGCCCGCCGTGCCTGCGGCACCCTGGACGGCGCCGTTGGCGCCATTGAGCGTGCCCCCGACGGTCTGGGTCACGCCGCCCGCCGCACCGGTCGCCCCGCCGACCGCGCCACCCACGGCGCCGGTGGTACTGCCGAGCACACCGCCGATCGCGTTGCCCGTGCCGCCCGCCGTGCCGTGGGCATCGGTGCGCGCACCTGCCCGCGCGCCCGCGGTGCTGCCCGCCTGGCCGCGCGGGGCGGCTCCCGTGGCGTTGACGTCGGCGTTCACGCCGACGCCCACGCCCACGCCCTGGGCGTGCGCGGCGCCGCCGGCCGCAAGAAGCGCCGCGAACAGGGCGCCGGCCAAGAAGCGCGGGTGCTGTCGTTCTCGTTGCATGGTCTGTCCTTCCTTTCGATGTGGATGTCGGTGAACACCGGCCGCGCTGCCTGCGCCAGCCGATGTGAGGCACACCTTGCAGATGGCAGCGCCGGGCGTCGCGTACGTCGCCGTCGCCGCGCGGTGTGGGACTGGGCTGTCGGCGCAACGGGTCGCTCGCGCGTTCGTGTGCGCCCGTCCGGTACGGGACATCCCCGCTGGCACGCCACCGATGCGGCCTCGTAAGCTCCAGCGCCATGACTGCACCCAACATCCCCCAGATCCGCCTCTACCAGAACTGGCTGCGCGAGACCCGCGGCCTCGCCTTCGATGCGTACGCCGACCTCTGGCAGTGGTCGGTCACCGACCTGAACGCGTTCTGGCAGAGCATCTGGGACTACAGCGGCATGCACTCGCCCACGCCGCACACGGCCGTGCTGGCCGAGGACCGCATGCCGGGCGCCGTGTGGTTCCCCGGCGCGCAGGTCAACTACGCACGCGAGGTGCTGCGCCATGCCGACGCCGCGCACGCCGCCGGCTGCCCGGCCATCGTGAGCGACAACGAGCTGGGCGAGGTGCGCGAGATGTCGTGGCCCGAGCTGAGGCGCCAGGTCGCCTCGGTCGCGCTCACGCTCCGGTCGCTCGGCGTGCAGCGCGGCGACCGCGTCGCGGCCTACCTGCCCAACGTGCCCGAGACCATGGTCGCCTTCCTCGCCTGCTCCAGCATCGGCGCCGTGTGGAGCGTGTGCGCGCCCGACATGGGCACCGCCGCGGTGGCCGATCGCTTCAAGCAGATCGAGCCCAAGGTGCTCATCGCGGCCGACGGCGTGCACTACGGCGGCAAGCCGGTGGACCGCAGCGCCATCGTGCAGGAGCTGCGCGAGGCGCTGCCCTCGGTGCAGAAGCTTCTGCTGGTGAAGAGCTCCTACGCTACGAAATCCATAGCGCATGACGCAGACTGGACGGGCGCTGCAGCTCGAAACGATGCGCAAGTGGCGGCCTTCGAGCCCGAGTGGCTGCCCTTCGACCACCCGATCTGGGTCGTGTACTCCAGCGGCACCACCGGCCTGCCCAAGCCCATCGTGCACGGCCAGGGCGGGATCATCATCAACATGTACGCCTGCGGCCTGCACAACGACGTGGGCGCGAGCTACGGCGAGAACAACCGCGGCGAGCGCTACCACTGGTTCAGCTCCACCGGCTGGGTGATGTGGAACTCGCAGCTCTCGGGCCTGGCCTTCGGCGCCACCATCTGCATCTACGACGGCCACCCCGGCGGCAGCAAGGACAAGCCCGACTGGACCGTGCTGTGGCGCTTCGTCGCGCGCCACAAGGTCACCTTCTTCGGCGCCGGCGCGGCCTACTTCACCAACTGCATGAAGGCGGGCGTCGTGGCCAGCGACTGCGGCGACCTGTCGCGCGTGCGGGCGCTGGGCAGCACGGGCTCGCCGTTGGCGGAGGACGTGCAGCGTTGGGGCACGGCGCAGCTCAAGGCCGCCGGCTCGCCCGACCCCTGGTGGTGCAATATCTCGGGAGGGACCGACTTCTGCGGCGCCTTCGTCGGCGGCAACCGAGAACTGCCCGAAGTGCCCGGCCAGATGCAGTGCCGCCAGCTGGGCGCCAGCGTCGAGGCCTGGAACGAGCAGGGCCGGCCCGTGATCGGTGAAGTGGGCGAGCTGGTGTGCAGCCGGCCCATTCCCTCGATGCCCCTGTACTTCTGGAACGACCCCGGCAACGCACGCTACCTGTCGAGCTACTTCGACACCTACCCCGGTGTCTGGCGGCACGGCGACTGGATCAGGATCGGCGAGGACGGCGGCTGCGTCATCTACGGCCGCAGCGACGCGACCATCAACCGCCAGGGCCTGCGCATGGGCACCAGCGAGATCTACAACGCCGTCGAGGCGCTGCCCGAGGTCATGGACTCGATGGTGGTCGACCTCGAGTACCTCGGGCGCGAGAGCTACATGCCGCTGTTCGTCGTGCTGCGC
This sequence comes from Pseudomonadota bacterium, assembly GCA_031119395.1. Taxonomy (GTDB): domain Bacteria; phylum Pseudomonadota; class Gammaproteobacteria; order Burkholderiales; family Burkholderiaceae_C; genus Xenophilus. The sequence goes on along the minus strand of JAVHYA010000042.1, from coordinate 27,599 downwards.
CCCGGCGTCGCGCTCGACGACGCCATGCGCAGGAAGCTCAACGACGCCATCCGCACCGCGCTGTCGCCGCGCTTCCTGCCCGACGACATCTTCCAGGTCGCCGAGATCCCGCGCACCCTGTCCGGCAAGAAGCAGGAACTCCCGATCAAGAAGCTGCTCCTGGGCCAGCCCATCGAGCGCGTGGTGAACCGCGAGGCGATGGCCAACCCCGGCAGCCTCGACTGGTACGTGGCGCTGGCCGAGCGGCGGGCGCAGGCGGCGGCCTGATCGACGGCGCTCGCCCGGCGCGCTGTGGGGCACTTCCCACACGCGCAGGGCGCGGGGGACGGCGTCGGCGTGGCGCATCGCGTGGCGACATGGGGCATCCAGGAGATTCCCCATGACCGATCCACGCCATCCCGCCCCCATCACCCACTCCGAACCCGGCGAAGCCTTCGCCGGCGACCGCGGCGAACAGTCCGGCGTCAACCTGCAGCAAAGCCGCGCCATCGGGCAGGACCCGCCCGAGGAAGGCAGCCGCATGGGCCGCGAGAAGCTCAAGCAACAGGGCTACCCGGGCACGCCCGACATCTCCAACGACGCCTGGCAGGACGAGGAAGCGAAGCGCATCGACGCCGAGCGCTGAGCATTCAAGCGCGATCGATCCGGCGTGCGACAGGGCCGCCGGTGATCGCGGGTTCTAATGCGGACCGACCCCCCGCGCCGTTCGTGCGCGGGGCCGCCTTCGATCCTGCTCCATGGTCAGCCCTGCCACCACGCGCGGCCTGCGCGCGCTCACTGTCGCCTTCGCGCTCAGCCAGTTCTTCCGCACCTGCCTCGCCGTCATGGCGCCCGAGCTGCAGCACGACCTGGCGCTCTCGCCGGCAGGCTTCGGCGCGCTGTCGTCCTGCTTCTTCCTCTCCTTCGCGCTCGCGCAGGTGCCCGTGGGCATGGCCTTCGACCGCTACGGCGTGGGCGCGCCCACGCGCGTGCTGCTGGCGCTGGGCGTGGGGTCGGCGCTGCTCTTCGTGGCGGCGCCCAACGGCGGCACGGCGATGCTGGCGCAGCTGGGCCTCGGGCTGGCCTTCGCGCCGGTGTTCATGGGCTTGATGCACCACGCGTCGGCCAGCCTGCCGCCGCAGCGCTACGTCGCCTTCATCGGGCGCACCAATGCGCTGGGCATGGTGGGCGCCCTGCTGGCGACGGCGCCCCTGGGCTGGGCCGTGCACGCGGTGGGCTGGCGCATCCCGATGGCGCTGGCGGCGCTGTGCATCCTGCTGGCCTGCATCGGCGTGTGGCGCCAGGTGCGCGACCACGGCCATGCCGACGCGAAGGGCGAGGCGCCGCTGGCCATGCTGGGGGCCAGTGCACGGCTGCTGGGGCGGCCGGCCCTGTGGACCCTGATTCCGCTGTGCATCGCCATGGCCGCCGGCACGTCGTTCCGCAATGCCTGGGGCGGGCCCTACCTGGCCAACGTGTTCGGGCTGCAGGCCGGTGCGCGCGGCATGGCGTTGACGGTGCTGAGCCTGGGCGGCTTCTGCACCGCGCTGTTCCTGTCCTGGCTGGTGCGGCGCAGTTCGATCAAGCGCACGGTGCTCGGCTGGTCCGCGCTGTGTCTGGCCGCGGCGCTGGCCCTGGCCGCGTGGCCGGCCGCGGGCCTGGGCCCCGACCTCGCGCTGCTCACGCTGCTGGGCACCGTGGGCATGCTGCACCCGCTGGTGATGGCGCATGGCCGCGAGCTCGTGCCGCCCGCCCTGCGCGGGCGCGGGCTGGGGCTGCTCAACAGCTTCGTGTTCCTGGGTTCGGCGCTCGCCGCCTGGGCCTTCGGGCTGATCGCCGATGCGGGCCAGCGCCACCAATGGGCACCGGTGGCCAGCTATGGCGCGATCTTCGGCTGTGCGGCCGCGCTCGTGCTCGCGGGCCTGCTGCCCTACGCCTTCAGCCCGCGGCCGACGGTGGCGGTCGCTCGGGCCTAGCCCTCGTCCTCGTCGTTGTCGTCGGCCAGGCTTTCGGCCGTCGTCGCATCGAGGTCGTCGCCGGGCTCGCCGGGCACGCGTGCGGTGCGGTCGGGCAGCAGGTCGGCATCGAGCTCGGGCGGTGCCGGGTCGGCGGACGCGCTCTCGCCGGTGCCGGCCGAGTCGCTGGTGCTGTCGTGTGCGATGGGCAGCGCGCCTTCGGATCCTTCGTCCAGGGACGTGCGGCGCAGGTCGGTCTGCACGTCGCTGCCGCTGTCGCTGGTGTCGCTCGGACCGAGCGCGTCGATGTCCTTGCCGGAGGCGTGGGCGGGGGCTCGGCTGCCGCCGAGAAGGGGGTCGGTGCTCATGGGGTCAATGCTCCGTTCGTCCAGGGGCCGCGCCGTGCGCGGTGCGATGGAAGCACTGTGGACACCGCGGCGCGGAGGCCGTGTGAGACGGGGCCGACGGCGGGCGTCGTCCTGGCCGGCGCGCGCGCTCCGCCACGCCGTTGCTATGAAATCAGGAGCGACCCGCGCCCGACTGGCGGGCGTTGCGGGCTGTTTCGACCCGAAACGCCTCGAGGCCCGGCGTCAGAGCCAGTTGCCGGTGCCCTGGGGCATCTGGATCGTGGTGGCGGGGTCGCTGCCACCGAGCAGCGAGCCGATCAGGATGCTCAGGATCGACACGAACAGGCTGGCGAACAGCGCGGTCCAGAAGCCGGAGACGCGGAAGCCCTTCACCAGCGCCGCGACCAGCAGGATCATGAGCGCGTTGATGACCAGGAGGAACAGGCCGAAGGTCACCAGCGTGAGCGGCAGCGTCAGCACGATCAGCAGCGGCTTGACGATGGCGTTGGCGAAGCCCAGCAGCAAGGCCGCCACGATCAGTGCGCCGGTGCTGTCGAACTTCAGGCCGCGGAAGATGTGGCTCGCGACCCAGAGCGACACGGCGGTGATGGCCCAGTGAATGAGGAACGGCACGAGGTTGGCGAGCATGCGACCGATCATATCGGCGGCCTTGCGTGGAAGGGGTGTGCACGGCAGGCGGCCGACAGGCGCCGCAAGCGATCGCCTACGCGGGAGCCCGGTGAGGGGGTGAGCATGGGCCTTCATCCAGGAGACCACGACCATGACCCGAGCCGCCACACACGCCGCCCACCGCGCCGCCAGCGCACGCTGGTCGCAGCGCGTCACCGACACCAGCGACGCGATGGACCTCGACCCCGGCGTCTTCAAGCTCGGCAGCGCGCAGGCCATCGCGCAGTCGCTCAAGCGTTCGGCCGAACGCAGCCGGCGCCGCAAGAGCGAGCCCTACCGTTCGGCGATGTCGATGCTGACCTTCTACATCAACCGTGCCGGCCACAACCTGTCGCCGACCCGGCTGCGGAGGCTGGAAGCCGCCAAGCGCGCGTTGCGACGGCTGTTCCACAAGCCGGCCGAGCGCAGCGCCGGCGGCTGAGGGATGCCGGCCGAGGCCGATGCGCGCGATGTCGGCTCATTCGTCAGGCGCATGCGCTGCACTCCTACCCGTGCGGTCCCGGGCGCGGCGCAATTTGGGGCTCCCAACCAACCACGATGAAGGAGTCGTCACCATGCCCACCGCCCCCGCCGATGCCTGCACCCTGCTGGATGCGGACCACAAGAACGTCAAGAAGATGTTCGAGACCTACGAGGGCCTGAATGCCTCGAAAGCGCAGGACGTGCGCAGCCGCAAGCTCGAGCTGGCGCGCCACATCTGCCTCGAGCTGACCGTGCACACGCAGATCGAGGAGGAGATCTTCTACCCCGCACTGCGCGGCCAGATCCGCGACGAGGACCTGCTGGACGAGGCGAACGTCGAGCACCAGAGCGCCAAGGACCTCATCGCCCAGATCGAGCAGGCCTCGGAGGTGGACGACATGTTCGACGCCCGCGTGAAGGTGCTGGGCGAGTACATCGACCACCACGTCAAGGAAGAGCGCAACGAACTCTTTCCGCAGGCCCGCGACAGCGGCGTCGACCTGGTGAGCCTGGGCGAGCTGCTGCGCCTGCGCAAGGCGGACCTGATGGAAGAACAGATGGCAGCGGCCTGAGCGCCGCCGCGAGCGGGCGAGGCCGCGGCGGTGCCCTCGGCGCGCTGGACGGCTGTCCACCGCGGTGCCGACGCACGACAATCCGCTCATGCGCACCATCGCCTGCTGCCTGTTTCTTCTCGCCGCCCTGCCAGCGGCGCACGCCGACGTGCTCCGCTGCGCCGATGCGGCGGGCCGCGTCAGCTACACCGACCAGCCCGCTTGCCCCGACGGCTCGAAGCCGACGGGCAACGTGCCGGTGCCCGAGGCTGCCCCGCCCGGCTATGCGCCGAACGATCGCGCGGCCCGTGACCAGCTCGACAGCGTCAACCGCGCACGCCAGCTGCGGCAGGACACGGTCGACGCGGCCACGCGGCCCGCCCAGCCACCGGCGGGCGCCGCGGTCATCGATGGGCGCGGCGGCAATGCGCGCGAGGTGACGCCCGATCCGCGCTACAGCGACCGCGGCGAGTCGGGCATCGTGGCCGACACCTGGTACCCCTACGGCGGCGGCTACTACGGCCGTCCCGCCCCACCGCCGCGCGACATGCGACCGACGATCCGCAACTGCGACGCCAACGGCTGCACCGACACGCTGGGCAACCACACCAACCGCAAGGGCCAGATCGACCGCTACCAGAACGGCGACGGCAGGAACTGCCGCCAGATCAACTCGACCCAGGTCTGCCGCTGACCGGGTCGTTGCGGCACCCAGCCACCGTCAGGGCTTGCAGGCGCCGCCCATCGACACCGTGCCGTCGCGGCACTCCGTGAGGATGCGCTCACTGCCTGCGCCTTTCGCTGCAGGCGCGGCCACCGCAGGAGTGCCGGGTGCCGCGGGGGTGGTCTCGTAGACCAGCTTCTTGCTGCCGAGCTCGCAGCTGCCGACCACCTTGCCGTGGGTGACGGGCGCATCGGCATCGACCACCGTGACGCTGAAACGGGTGACGCCAGCCGACGCGATCTTGCCTTCGACCTCCGAACGCAACAGGTCGCAGCCGGCGGCCGCGTGGGCGGCCGGCGCGGTGGCCACGAGCAGGCCGGCAAGGGACAGCAGCAGCGACAACGGGGACTTCATGGGCAGCAACGGTGCGCAGACAGGCGGGCGGACAAGGGCGGGCCGGCCAGTCTAGCCCCGGCCCCGCGCCGGCATGTTGCCGAGTGCAAGCATGCCGGGTGCGCGTGTTTTCATCGCTGCGCGCGCCGGCAGGACGGGCGCTTGCGCCCGATGTCCTCCAGGGATGCGCGGGGCTCAGCCTGCCGCCGCGACGCCGCGCCATCGCCCGCGCGTGCGCAGCAGCAGCGTGAGGGCGATCGCCATGTTCAGCAGGTTCCAGGCGATGCCGTTGACGAAGGCCGCGTGGTAGCTGCCTGTCAGGTCGAACACCTTGCCCGACATCCAGCCGCCCAGCGCCATGCCCAGGAGCGTGCAGCCGATGATGCTGCCCACGCGCGCGCTGGCCTCGGCCGGCGGGAAATGCTCGCGCACGATGATCGCGTAGGAGGGCACGATCCCGCCCTGGAACAGCCCGAACAGCGCCGACACCACGAACAGCGGCACCAGCCCGTCGAAGGGCAGGAACATGAGCAGCGCCACGCCCTGCAGCACCGAGCCCAGCAGCAGCGTGCGCAGTCCCCCGATGCGGTCGCAGATGGCGCCCGAGACCACCCGGCTCACGATGCCGCAGGCCAGCATCAGCGACAGCATCTGCGCCCCGCGGGCGGCGCCGTAGCCCAGGTCGGTGCAGTAGGCGACGATGTGCACCTGCGGCATCGCCATGGCCACGCAGCAGGCGGTGCCCGCCACGCACAGCAGCCCCTGCGCCATGCCCAGGCTCAGGCCGAAGGGCCGCATCGTGGCGGCCACCGCCGGTGACGCGCCCGCGGGGCCGGCCGGCGCGGCGGCGAGCGCAGGCGGACGCTCGCGCAGGCACAGTGCCAGCCCGGCCATCGCCAGCCCGCAGAACAGGCCCAGGCCGACGTAGGTCGCACGCCAGCCCGCCGTCTCGACGAAGTGCTGCACGATCGGCGGCCACACCGCCCCGGCCACGTAGTTGCCGCTCGCGCACACCGCCACCGCCGTGCCGCGCCGCCGGACGAACCACAGCGAGGTGTCGGCCACCAGCGGCGCGAACACCGCGCCGCTGCCCAGGCCGATGAACAGCGCCTGCACCAGCGAGAAGCCGAGGATGCCGCTGGTGAAGCTGCTGGCCACGAAGCCGGCGCCCACCCCCACCGCGCCGAGCAGCAGCGGCCACATCACGCCGAAGCGGTCGGCCAGCTTGCCCATCACCACCCCGCCCAGGCCGAAGCCGACCATCAGCAGGGTGTACGGGAGCGACGCCTCGGCGCGCGCCACGCCGAAGTCGGCCTGCACGGCCGGCAGCACGACCGACACGACGTACATGCCGCTGCTGCCCACGGTCATGATGAGCAGCGTGACGACGAGGCGCATCACGGCATAGCGCGAGTCCGGCAGGCGCGCCGGGCGCGGGGGCGTTGTCTCCATGGGGGTCCTTCTCGGCCAGGCGCGGCATGCGGGGCTGACGCGCTCGGGCAAAGTGTGCCGCGTTCGCGCGGATTCCGCTGTCGCTCCGGGTTGGAGCGCGCGGCGATCGAAGGACCGGTCCGTGACCCAGGCCGCGTGCCTGCGGCGCCCGAGGGGCCGGCAATCGCCGGGGCGAGGCGCGGCGCGCTACTCGCGCCGGCAGCCGCCCGAGGTGCAGCGCAGGACCAGCGCGCTGCCGTTGTCGCAGGACATGGCGAAACGCTCGAAGGTCGGCCCGCTGTCCACCATGTGTGCCGCCGGCGATGCCGCGCACCGCATCGTCGACCCCGCCTGCTCGGCGGCGACGACGTAGACGCCCACCCGCGGCGAATTGCCGGCTCGTGCGCCGGTGACCCCCAGGGGCTGCTGCGCACCGCCCGCGACGGCGGGGGCCGCCATGCCCACGGCGGGGGCCGCCGTGCCGACGCCGGGCGCCAGGGTGGCCGTGGCGCTGTCCGGGAAGGTGTACATCGCGCCCGTTGCCGGATCGACCCCCAGCATCCCGATCAACCCGCCGAAAACGAGGTTGCCGATGTACCAGCCGCTCACCGAGCTATCGAGCACCGCATTGCCGTCGGCAAAGCCGTCCTTCTTGAAGGCAACGCTGTACGACTCCGACTTGAAGTAGCCGGCACCTCGCTTGAGCTGCACCGTGGCCGGGGTGACGGCGGTGTGCACGGCCTGGCCCGCACGGTTGGTGACGGTCACCGTCGCGCCCGCAGGCACGCTGTTGATCGTGACCGCCTGGGTCTGGCCATTGAAGATGCTGGCGCAGCCGCTCAAGGCCACGAGCGCCGCGGCCGCCAGGCCGATGCGTTGCTTGCGATTCATCCCGATTCCCTCCAGAAAATTTGTTGGCGCCGCGGGGCGGCTGCCGTGTGCCCGCAGCGGTTCCCGTCGCCCCGCCTGCGCTCAACCTGCGCGGCAGTTGCCGAATTCGCAGCGCACGACCAGCGCCCGGCCATTGCTGCAGAAGACGGCGTGACGCTCGAAACCGGGCCCCTTGTCGATCAACTTGGCAAAAGGCTCGGCGGTGCACTGCATGTTCTTGGCCACGCGCTCGGCGTTGTAGGTGTCGACGCCGGTGCGGCGCAGCGCGGTGACCGCGGCGGCCGGCGTCGGCGTCCAGGTGACGGCCACGCTGGGGTCGGCGTTCAGGTAGCCCTTGCGGGCCATGCAGTTGGCGATCGCGCTTTCCTGGCGGGCGTGGAAGGCGGCGCGCTGCGGGGAGTACACACCGTACTCGAAGCCGTTGTTCAGGCCCCAGGTGGTGCCGGTGCTGGCCAGCCGGGGCACCCAGCCCGCGGGCATGGAGGCGGCGGCGCCCAGCGTGACCGCATTGAGGACGAACAGCGCGTCGCGGTGCTCGTCGGGCGTCGCGAAGGTGTAGCTGCGGGCCGTCTTCTGGCAGGCAGCAACGTCGGCGTCGTAGGTCGCGGCGGGCACGTCGGTGGCCTGGACCAGGGGCACGTAGTTCGCCCCGTAGCCGGAGCCCGGGCCGTCGGTCGGCCGGCTCGCGCAGCCCGCGACGATTGCCAGGGCGCAGGCGATGCCCATCCAGGTGCTCTTCATGGTCGTGTTCCCTCCGCCACCGTCGGCGAGGCACCGAATCTAGCCGAAACCTTTGCTTACGTCTCGCTTTCCGGCGCGGCGTCGTCGCTTTTGCGTCGAAAAATGCGCGGCCGGGGCGGCCGATCAGCCAGCCGGCGGTGCGGGCTCCAGCAGCTCGTAGACCAGGAGCGGCTTCTGCCGGCCGCGGATGGTCATGGCGTCGATGCGTCGCGTGGGCAACCGCCCGGCCAGGCCGTCGAAGGTGGTCTCGGAGATCAGCACGCGCGTGCCCAGCTCCTTGTTGATGCCCTCGATGCGGCTGGCGACGTTCACCGTGTCGCCGACGGCGGTGTAGGCGAGCCGGTCCTTCGAACCGAGCACGCCCGTGATCGCCGGCCCGGTGTGGATGCCGATGCGGGTCTGGAACTCCGCCAGCCCGCTGGCACGCCATTCGGCGTTGAGCAGGTCCAGTTCGGCCTGCAGTTCCAGCGCGGCGCGGCAGGCGCTTTCCTCGGCGTGCGGCACGTCGGAGGGCGCGCCCCAGAACACCATCGTGCCGTCGCCGATGTACTTGTCGATGGTGCCGCCATGGCGCGTGAACACGGCCGCGGCGAGGTTGAAGTAGCGCGTCATCTGCCGCACCAGCACCTCGGTGGGCGTGGCCTCGGCGATGCGGGTGAAGCCCGCCACGTCGGTGAACATCACCGTGATGCGGCGCGGCTCGCCGCTCGGGCCGAGCGTGTGGCCGCTTTCCACCAGCTGCGTGACCACGTCCACCGGCACGAACTTGCGGAAGGCCTTGAGGCCGCGCGCCGAATCGTCCAGCGCCTGGTCGAGGTGCTGGATCTCCAGCACGCGGCTCTCCACGCGCGGCAGCCCGTCGAGTTCCAGCCGGCCGATGCGCCGCGCGATCGACGACAGCCGCTCCACCGGTGCCGTCACGCGCTGGGCCAGGCGCAGCGACACCCCGACGATGAGCATGAGGAAGGCCACCACCAGCAGCATCGACCACAGCACCGCCCGGCGCAGGCCGCCCAGCAGCTTGTCCTCGGGCACCCAGCTGATCAGGCGCCAGTTGGTGGCCGGGATGCGCGAGGTCTGCACCAGGTAGCGCTGGCCGTCGAAGTCGATCGGGAAGGCCGTGTTCACCGTGCCGCGCGCGCTGCCGTCGGCCAGCATGCGGGCGTGGATGGCGCCCAGCACGCCGTTGCCCGGCAGCGCGAGGGCCTGGATGCGGCCGGGCTGGTCGCTGCGCGCCAGCACCTGGTGATCGGCGCTGAGCAGCGCGCTGTCGCCATAGCCCGCCCGGCTGAACAGGCGCACGAAGTCCGACAGGCGGCCCAGCGTCACGTCGCCCGCGGCGACCAGCACCTGCGCGCCGTCGCGGTCGCGGCGCTGGCCGGGCACGGCGTAGGTCACCCCGAGCTCCTGGGAGGCAGCGAACACGTACGGCGCGGTCCACACCGGCGCGCCCCGCTGCGTTGCCTGCACGTACCAGCTGCGCGCGCGGGGCTCGTACTGGGTGCGGAAGGCCGAGATGCGCTCGGTCTGGTAGCGCTGCTGGATGTCCCGGCCATCGTCGCCCGAGGGCTTGTACTCCCAGGTCTCGACGGTGAAATCGCTCTCGCGCACGATGTGGCGCACCGCCACCTCGGGGTAGCGCTGCACCATCAGCATGCGGCCGGCGTCGTTGGCGACGTACAGGCTGTCGAGCTCGTGCGACTGCTGCAGCAGCACCCACAGCAACTCGGCCGTGGGCACGGCGCCTTCGCCGGCCGGGCGCAGGCTGGGCGCCGCGGCCACGGCATCGACCACCGAGGCCGCCTTGGCCAGGAAGGCATTGACCTTGTCCTCGATGCGCAGGTGGTCGGCGCGCTGGGCCGACTCGCCGATGGTCGACACCAGGCGCTGCGATCCCCAGTAGCCGATCGCGACCAGCAGCAGGGACTGGAACAGCACCACCACCGTGATGATGGTGCCGACATCGACGCGAAAGCGGCGCAGGCGAGGGGGGCGGGAAGGAGCGGTGACGGACATGAACGATCGCAACGGGGCCGGCAGGCCGGCAGGCCGGCAAGCCGGGACCGGCATCATGCGTGGACGCCTTCGTTTCGTCTTCCCCTCCAGGAGATCAGGAAACAATCAAATGACAATGCATGGCGAATTCGACACACTTTTTTTCGAAAACCGGGAGCGAGTGCCCTGACAGGCGGGCGCGGCGTCAGTCGATCTGGGCCAGCAGCCACCGCCGCATCTGCGCCACGACGCCCGGTTCGTCGGGCCGCGCGGGGGTGACGAAGAAATAGCTGCGCTCCCCGCGCAACGGCCGCGGGCAGGCCACCACCAGTTCGCCGCGGGCCAGTTCGGCCTCGATCAGCAGCAGCGGCATCAACGCGACACCGAGCCCGTGCGCCGCCGCCACGGCGAGCATCGAGAACAGCTCGTAGCGCGGCCCGCTGCGCGCGCGCGGCGCCTCCACGCCCTGGGCGTCGAACCACTGGCGCCAGCCTTCGGGCCGCGTGCTCTGCTGCAGCAGCGGCAGGCGCGCCACGGCTGCGGCCGTGAGCTGCCGCTTCGGGGCGATGAGCGCGGGGCTGCACACCGGCACCACGTCCTCGTGCATCAGCACGGTGGACCGCGTGCCGGCCCAGTTGGCCGCCTGCTCGGCCGTGCCCGCGTACAGCGCCGCGTCGAAGGGCGAGTCGGCGAAGAGGAAGGGGCGCGTGCGCGTCTCGATGTGCACCGTGACGTCGGGATGCTCCTGCGCGAAGGCCGGCAGCCGCGGGATCAGCCAGCGCGTCGCGAAGGTGGGCACCGCCGCGAGCTGCAGCGCGCCGCCGCTGCCCTGGCGGGCCATGGCGTCCAGCGTGTCGCGCTCCATGGCGTCGAGCTGGCGCGAGATCTGGCGCGCGTAGTCGGCGCCGGCGGCCGTGAGCTGCACGCCGTGGCGGGTGCGGCGGAACAGCGCCAGGCCCATGAAGTCCTCGAGCGCGCCGATCTGGCGCGAGACGGCGCTCTGCGTGAGCGCGAGCTCCTGCGCGGCGCGCGTGTAGCTCTCGTGCCGGGCGGCGGCCTCGAAGCAGGCGAGGGACTGGGTCGAGGGGATCTTTCGGCGCATGGTATTCGGCGGCTACATAGTTGGATCGTGGACGGCGTGGGGACCGGGACGCCGGCATTCGCTTCGAGACATGAGCGAACAGCATATCTGGGTGTGGAATTCTCGTTTGCCCGCGTCGCGGCGGCGGTCGTACGATGGCGCCTTTCCCCTTTGTCCATCGCCGCGCACCGCGCCACAGCCTCCCGGAGACCGCACACCATGGCCACCAAAGCCGCCTTCCATTGGGACGACCCCTTCCTGCTCGAGCAGCAGCTCACCGACGACGAGCGCGCCGTGCGCGACGCCGCCAACGCCTACTGCCAGGACAAGCTGGCGCCGCGCGTGCTGGAGATGTTCCGCGGCGAGAAGACCGACCTCACCATCTTCCGCGAGATGGGCGAGCTGGGCCTGCTGGGCCCGACCATCCCCGAGCAGTACGGCGGCCCGGGGCTGAACTACGTCTGCTACGGCCTGATCGCACGCGAAGTCGAGCGCGTCGATTCCGGCTACCGCTCCATGGCCAGCGTGCAGTCCTCGCTGGTGATGGTGCCCATCTTCGAATTCGGCTCCGAGGCGCAGAAGCAGAAGTACCTGCCCAAGCTGGCCAGCGGCGAGTGGATCGGCTGCTTCGGCCTGACCGAGCCCGACCACGGCTCCGACCCCGGCAGCATGGCCACGCGCGCCTACAAGACCGACGGCGGCTACCGCCTCAAGGGCAACAAGATGTGGATCACCAACTCGCCCGTGGCCGACGTCTTCGTCGTCTGGGCGAAGGAAGTGAGCGAAGGCGGCGCCGTGGGCCCGATCCGCGGCTTCGTGCTCGAGAAGGGCATGAAGGGCCTGTCGGCCCCGGCCATCCACGGCAAGGTGGGCCTGCGTGCCTCCATCACCGGCGAGATCGTCATGGACGACGTCTTCGTGCCGGAAGAGAACGCCTTCCCCGAGGTGCAGGGCCTCAAGGGCCCCTTCACCTGCCTGAACAGCGCCCGCTACGGCATCAGCTGGGGTGCGATCGGCGCCGCCGAGGACTGCTGGCACCGCGCCCGCCAGTACGTGCTCGACCGCAAGCAGTTCGGCCGCCCGCTGGCCGCCAACCAGCTGATCCAGAAGAAGCTGGCCGACATGCAGACCGAGATCGCGCTGGGCCTGCAGGGCAGCCTGCGCCTGGGCCGCATGAAGGACGAGGGCATCGCCGCGGTCGAGATCACCTCGATCATGAAGCGCAACAACTGCGGCAAGTCGCTGGACATCGCCCGCCTGGCGCGCGACATGATGGGCGGCAACGGCATCAGCGACGAGTTCGGCGTGGCACGCCACCTGGTCAACCTGGAGGTGGTCAACACCTACGAGGGCACGCACGACGTGCACGCCCTCATCCTCGGCCGCGCGATCACGGGGATCGCGGCGTTCTCGAACTGAATACGGACATCCGTACGCGAAGGGCGCGAAGATTTCGCGAAGGACGCGAAAGCAAAACGAACCAATCTTCGATCTTTCTTTCGCGACCCTCGCGTGACTTTCGCGCCCTTCGCGTTCCGGTACCCGAATTTCCATGACCCCAGCAGCCCTCGACGGCATCAAAGTCCTCGACCTTTCGCGCGTGCTCGCCGGCCCGTGGTGCACCCAGATCCTGGCGGACCTGGGGGCCGACGTGGTGAAGATCGAACGCCCCGGGGTCGGCGACGACACGCGCACCTGGGGCCCGCCCTTCCTGAAGGACGAGGCGGGCCAGGACACGGCGCAGTCCACCTACTTCACCGCGTGCAACCGCAACAAGCGATCGGTCACCGTCGACATGGCGACGCCCGAGGGCCGGGCATTGCTGCAGCGCATGGCCGCGCAGGCCGACGTGGTGGTGGAGAACTTCAAGACCGGCGGGCTGAAGCAGTACGGACTCGACCACGAGACGTTGCGCGCCGCGAACCCGCGCCTGGTGTACTGCAGCGTCACCGGTTTCGGCCATGACGGACCGTACGCCGAGCGCGCCGGCTACGACCTGATGATCCAGGCCATGAGCGGCATGATGAGCATCACGGGCCGCCCCGACGGCGAGCCCGGCGGCGGCCCGCTGCGTGTGGGCGTGGCGCTCACCGACCTCTTCACCGGCTGCTACGCCAGCACCGCCATCCTCGCCGCGCTGCGCGTGCGCGAGCAGACGGGGCAGGGCCAGCACATCGACATGGCGCTGCTGGACGTGGGCATGGCCATCCTGGCCAACCAGGCCAGCGCCTTCCTCAACACCGGCAAGCCGCCGCAGCGCCAGGGCAACACGCACCCCAGCCTCGCGCCCTACCAGGACTTCCCGACGAAGGACGGCGCCATGCTGCTGGCCATCGGCAACAACGGCCAGTTCGCACGCTTCTGCGAGGCGGCGGGCCAATCCGAGTGGGCGGCCGACGCGCGCTTTGCCAGCAACACGCTGCGCGTGAAGCACCGCGACGAACTGATCCCCGCCATGGAGGCCGTCACCCGTACGCGCACCACCGCCGAATGGGTCACGCTGCTCGAAGACAAGGCCGTGCCCTGCGGCCCCATCAACGACATCGGCGCCGCGTTCGACGATGCGCAGGTGAAGGCGCGCGGCCTGGCCGTCTCGCTGCCGCGCGACGCGGGCGACGGCATCGCGGCGATCACCGGCGTGGCCAGCCCGCTGCGTCTTGCGGCTACCCCGCCGGTGCTGCGCCGCGCGCCGCCCGCATTGGGGCAGCACACCGACGAGGTGCTGCAGGAGATGGGCCTGTCGGCGGCGGAGATCGAAGCGCTGCGCGTCGCCGGCGCCCTCTGAGCGGCGGCGGCCCGGCCGGCCGCACGGCCCGGCCCGTGGCCGCGTGCCGGAGCGCCTGTCAGCGCTGGCGGCGCATCGGCATGCGGTCGATCTCCTCGAAGACCGACGGCAGGCGCACGTCGGCACCTTCGCGCATCTTCACCCCGCCGTCCTTGCCCACCAGCACGAAGGTCGGTGCACCGCCTGCCTCCACGTCGATGGCGCGCAGCAGCGCGGCGGTGCGCGCGGCGGCCAGGGGCCGGCCGTTGCGCATTCCCTTCCCCGCCACCACGGTGTAGAGCACCATCTCGCGGTCTCGAAACGCCTCGCGCCCGGCCGTCTCGGCCAGCGTCGCTTCCACGCGCCGCAGCAGCGGGTGGTCCGCGTGCGGCACGACGACCACGATCGGCCGCGTCTTCCAGCGTTCGGCGACCAGCGGGTTGGCGCCTTCGGCATCCGCCGACGCGGCGCCCGGAGGGACCGCCAGGCAACCGGCGAGGGCGAAACGCAACACGTGGTGCCAGAGCTTCATGGGGAGGACCTGCGTGCGACGTTCGGCGAGCGGCGCGGCACCTCAGCCGCGCTTGAGCGGGTCATGGCCCCAGTTCATCAGCGACTGGCGCCATGGGGTGTCGCGCACGTTCCCCGAGGGCCGCTGCGCGAGGTGCCGATGCACGTAGCCCACCACCTTGCGCATGTGGGCCAGGTCGCCGGTGGTGAGCGCCTCGCGGTCCTTGCCCAGCAGCCGCACGATGCGCCGGCCCGACGCATGGCCCACGGATTCCTTGCCCGGTGCGCCCTTGAAGCCGACGGTGCGCGATTCGTCCGTCTGCAGCCAGCGCTCCAATTGGGCGGGCGTCATGTTGACGGCCGCCTTGAAGTCGCTGAGTACGTGGTCGGTCTTGGTGTCCGCATCGGCGTTCGTGCGGGAGGACCGGGGGGACCGGGAAGAGCGGGACGAAGTGGCCATGGGAAGGCGTGGCAGGGATGGACGATGCGGCACTGTCGTGCCGCGCCCATGGCCGCGCCTGTCGTCGGCCCGGCGAGTCGTGCGTAGGTTGCCGCCCCGTCGCGCCGGACCGCTCAGCGCGAGTGTTGCGTCGAGGCCTCGTCGCGCGGCTGCGGCCGGGGCCTCGACTCGCCGCGCACCAGCCAGATGCCGCTGGCGACGATGATCGCGGCGCCTGCGAGCGTCCAGCCATCGGGCACGGCGTGCCAGAACAGCCAGTCCAGCGCGATGCCCCAGGCCAGCGCGCTGTACTCGAAGGGCGCGATGGCGGCGGCCTGCCCATGCCGGAAGGCCTCGGCGATCGTGACCTGGCCCAGGAACCCGAAGACCGCCAGCCCCGCCAGCAGCCAGCCGTGTCCGGGCCGGATCGGCACCCACTGCGGCGCCGCCAGCAGGCTGCCGCCCACCGCCATCGCCGCCGTGGTCCAGAAGACCAGGGCCGAACTCGACTCGGTGCGGCTGACAAGCCGGCCCAGCATGTTCGACAGCGCGTAGCAGGCCGCGGCCCCCAGCACGGCCAGCGCACCGGCCGAGAGGAAGTCGTCCTGCTCGGGCCGCAGCGCGATCACCACCCCTGCGAAGCCCAGCCCGATCGCCAGCCAGTGCCGCGGCAGCACCGATTCGCCCAGCAACGGCACCGCGATCAGCACCATCAGCAGCGGCGCGATGAAGCTGAGCGTGTACGCCTCGGCCAGGCCCAGCGTCTGCAGGCCGTAGACGAAGAGCACCAGCATCGTCATGTTCAGCGCCGCCCGCAGCAGGTGCAGGCCCCAGCGCAGGCGCCGGTGCACCAGCGTGCCCGCTTCGCGTCGCCAGGCGATCCACACGCACACCAGCGGCAAGGCCGTGAGGCCGCGCAGCGCCATCACCTGCAGCGGCGGGTAGTGGCCGGCGAGCTGCTTGAGCAGCGCGTCCATGCAGGCGAAGAAGGCGCAGGCCAGCAGCATGGCGGCGATGCCGCGCAGGGTTCCGTGGGGGAGCATGGAGGATCGTTCGCCGGAGTCTTGAACAAAATGAGGCCGCAGCGCCCGCCGGACGGGCGCGAGCAGCTATCAAATCAATAGCAATCGGGCTGCGCGCTCACCCGGCGCGTCCCACCAGCGCCACCGCGAACACCGCCGTGCCGAGTGCGAGGTTGGTCGCCACCAGCCGCCGGATGGTGCCCAGCCGCTCGCCGGCCTCGGGCCACTGCGCGGCCGCCGCCGCGCGGCGCAGCGCGGGCAGGCCGCGGGCGCGCAGCCAGACGTACACGCCGGTCATCACCAGCGCCAGGGTGAGCATCGCGTGCACGCGCCAGTGCGAACCCGCGAAGCCGCCCAGCGCCGCGAACATCGCGAGGCCACTGGCCCACAGCAGCGTGAGCGCGATGTCCACGCCGCGGAAGAAGCGTCCCAGTGCCGCCGCCATGAAGGGCAGGCGCTGCGGCGGCGCCAGCGTGGCCACCGCGGCCGGCCGCGCGGCGAAGTGCATCGCCGCCATGCCGCCGACCCAGAAGGCCGCGCTGGTGACGTGCAGGAAGAGGAGCGTGGCGTAGGTCAGGGCGTTCATGGGTCGTGGGTCGAAGTGGTCGGATCGGGTCGCGGTTCAGGCGCCGCGGCGCGTGGCGGCACGCCGGGGCGGGGGCTCCAGCGCCAGCAGATCGGCCGGCAGCTCGTCGTTCCACACCTCGCGGAAATAGGCGCGGTCGCTGGCCACCAGCTGGGGCAGGGCCTCGCGCAGCGCACCCAGCGAGTGTGCCGCGGCACGCAGGTCGCCGGCGTGGGCTGCGTACCACGCGTGTTCGAACAGCAGGCTCGCGTGCTGCAGGCCGGGATAGCGGCGCTGGCCCTGACCATGCTCGTCGAGCCGAAGCCGGGCCACGTCCACCCAGCGCGCGGGCCAGGCCGCGGGCGAGAAGGCCTCGGCCAGCGTGCCCGCCTGCGCCGCGAGGGCCGCCGGTTCGAGCGGTCGCAGCGCACGGAAGGCCCGCAGCGTGCCGCTCGCCGCCGGCCGGCAGGCGCCGCGTGCGATGCGCAGCAGGTAGATCGCGTTCCAGGCCGAGCGGCCCTGCACGTCCACCAGGCTGCTCAGCCATTCGCTGAAGGCGATCCACTGCACGGCCTGCGGCACGGCATCCTCGCCGCGTGCGCCCTCGGTGGCGGGCAATGCGAGGCCCACGCGGTCGAACAGCCACACCGCCATGCCGAGGTTGGCGGCCACGTGCTGGGCCGCATCGAAGGCGTGCGATTCGAAGGCCGCCGCCAGCGCGTGGCCGAAGTGCTGCATCGCCTCCTGCGCCTGGGCGGCGGCGGCCGGCGCATCCTGCGCGGCCATCGCCAACGCGCGCGAGCGGCAGGCCAGGGCCCACAGGTTGCTCCACTCGAAGCGCACCTGCGGGTGGTGGCGCAGCAGCGGCGCATGGGCCGGGTCGGCGGCCAGCGCCGACAGCTGCGCCTGCGCCGCCGGCAGGTCGCGCGCCGTGTAGGCGCACCAGGCCGAGACGATCGCCGCCATCGCGCCCAGGTACTCGTGGCCCGCCACGTGCTGCGCCAGCCGCTGCCGCTGCAGCGCCTGCACCCGTCGTCGCGCCTGCGCCTCGTCGCCCAGGCGGCGCCACAGCAGCGCCTCGTTGAGCGTGACCAGGGCGCGCTGGAAATCGCCGTGCGCCAGGCTGCCGGCCTGCCGCATCGCCTCCAGGGCATTGGCCGGCACTGCCGCGCCGCGCGGCCCGACCACCGGCGTGGCCCACCGTCCCTGGCGCATCGCCTGCTGGGCCGCGGCGAGCTGCTGCCAGAAGCGCGCGTCGCGCAGCTGCACCCCGGCCGGTGCGAGCGTCGTCGTGGCGGGCGCCAGGTCCAGGCCCAGGAACGACGCGACCTCGGCCGCCGTCGCCGGCTGGCCTTCGACCTGCAAGCGCAGCCGCGCCGCCTGCGCCGGCGGCAGCCAGAACGGGCCCTGGCTGCGCCCCTCGGCGTTGAGGAAGCGCGGGTCGCGCGATGCGTCCGCGCCCCAGCCCACGGCCACGCCCCAGGCCTTGAAGTCGCGGAACGCGCGGCTCACCACCATGCGCAGCGTCGCGGCAGACGACACCTGGCCACGCAGGGCGTCCAGGCGCAGCGGTTCGCCATCGAGGCGGGCGCGGTGCAGCCGCACCAGCAGCCACAGCGACTGGTAGGGCGCGGGCCGGCCGTCGACGGACTGCGGCGACGTGAGCTCGACGGTGAGGGGAGGCAGGGCCATGTGACAGGCGTTACAGCGGTGTGCGGCGGCGAGGCCGGCGGGCTTGGTGGGAGGGGTGCGGCTTCCTACGATGCGAAGCGTCGCGACATGTCCATCCATTCCACCGGCGCCGCATTGTCGGCGCCCCCGCATCTCAGGAGACCTCGAATGCCCATTCCCCCGGCCCCATCGGCCGCCGCGCTCACCCGCCGTCATGTGCTGATGGCCGCCTCCCTCGTCCCGTTCGCCACGGCGTGCACCGCGGCGTCGCGCGGCGCCTCCCGCGACCCGGCCGCCGCGCTCGCGCGACTCGAAGAAGGACTGGGCGGCCGTCTCGGCGTCTTCGCCATCGACACCGCCAGCGGCGCCACCATCGGCCACCGTGCCAGCGAGCGCTTTCCGATCTGCAGCACCTTCAAGGCCGTCCTCGCCGGCGCGCTGCTGGCGCGCAGCGTGCGCGAGCCGGGGCTGCTCGACGAGCGTGTGCGCTACACGAAGGCGGACCTGATCGCCCACTCGCCCGTCACCGGCCGCGAGCTGGCACGCGGCATGACGGTGGCCGAACTGTGCGCCGCCACCGTGCAGTACAGCGACAACGCCGCCGCCAACCTGCTGCTGCGGCGCATCGGCGGTCCCGAGGCACTGACGGCGCAGGCGCGCGCCTGGGGCGACAGCACCTTCCGCCTCGACCGCTGGGAAACCGAACTCAACAGCGCGCTGGCCGACGACCCGCGCGACACCTCCACGCCCGAGGCCATGGCCCGCCTGCTGCGCACCCTGGCGGTGGACGACGGCCTGCCCACGGCGCAGCGCGCCCGCCTGCAGGACTGGCTGCGCGGCAACACCACCGGCGGCGCGCGCATCCGCGCCGGCATGCCGCCGGCGTGGACGGTGGGGGACAAGACGGGCACCGGCGCCCATGGCGCGGCCAGCGACATCGCGGTCGTCTGGCGTCCGCAGGCGGCACCGCTGGTGCTCGCGGTCTACACGCGGCTCGAGGCGCAGGATGCGAAGCCGCGCGACGACGTCATCGCGGCGGCGTCGCGCATCGTCGCCGGCTGGGCCGGCGCGGCCTGAACGACGGGTTCAGTCTGCCTCGCGCACCAGGGCCGGCAGTTCGCTGCGGCCCACGCCGAGGTCGTTCAGCTCGTGCTGGCCCAGCGCCATCAACGCGCGCGCCTCGGCCTTCTGGCGGCGCACCAGGGCGGCGCGGTGCCACCATTGCTGCAGGCCGCGCAGCGGCAGAAGGGACGGGACGGCGGGGCGCAGGACGGCGTTCATGATCGGGCTCCAGGTCGGTGGGCAACGGGGCTGTGAGTGGAAGTGACGCGATCATGCGCCGCGGCCTTCGATTGGAGAAGTTGAGATTTCTGAGCGCTGTGATCAGAATCGCTGATGCGCCACCTCAACCTCGACCAGCTCCGCACCCTCATCGCCATCGCCGACCTGGGCAGCTTCTCGGCCGCCGCGCAGTCGCTGCACCTGGCGCAGCCCACCGTCAGCCTGCATGTGAGCGAGCTCGAATCCCGCCTGGGCGTGCCGCTGCTGGTGCGCGCCTCGCGCCGCGTGCAGCCCACGCCCGCCGGCGCCGAGCTGGTCGAGCGTGGCCGGCGCCTGCTGCGCGACGTGGACGAGGCCATGGACGCCGCCCAGCGCCGCCATGCGGGCCTGGAGGGGCGCGTGCGCGTGGGCGTGAGCACCACCGGCATCGTGGTGGACCTGCTGCCGCCGGTGTTCGAGGCGCTGGCCAAGCGCCATCCCGGCATCGAGATCTCGCCCATGTTCGTCGGCTCCGAAGGTTCGGTGGCCGGGCTGCAGGCGGGCACGGTCGATCTGGCGCTGGTCTCGCTGCCGCAGCCCGCACTGCCCGGCGTGCGCTTCACGCCCTGGATGACCAACGAGATGCGCGCGCTGGTGCCGGCCCAGTGGCCGGCGGTCAAGCGGGCGACGCCGGCGTGGCTGGCGGAACGGCCCCTGGTCATGAACGAGCCGGGCAGCCGCATGCAGACGCTCACCATGGAGTGGTTCGCCCGCGCCGGCTACGCACCGCGCCCGCGCATCGAGCACAACTACGACACCGCCATGCGCGGCCTGGTCGAGGCGGGCTACGGCGCCGCGCTGCTGCCGGTGGCGCCCGGCGACAAGGCCTACGCCAACCCGCGGGTGCGGGTGGTGCCGCTGAGCCCGCGGCTGGTGCGCAAGCTGGTCATCGGTCAGCGTGCGACCGAGTCGCGCGAGGGCGCCGTGGCGCGCGTGGCGGAGGTGCTGCTGGAGTTCTCGCGCGCCTGGGCCGGGCCGGCCTGAGCGCACTTGCGGGCTGTTGCCGCGCGCGCCGGCGCGCGTGGCCGACCGGCGCAACAATCCGTGCTGACGTTTCGCCATCGCCTGGAGCCCCTGCTTGAAACTCGTCTCGACGACCGCCCTGCGCTACTTCGCGGAAGTCGCGCGCACCGGTTCGATCCGCGCGGCCTCCGAGAACCTGTTCGTTGCGGCGTCCGCGGTCGGCCGCCAGCTGGTGATGCTCGAGGACTCGCTGGGTGCGCCGCTGCTGGAGCGCCGGCAGGGGCGCGGCAAGGTCCGGCTCACCGCGGCGGGCGAGCTGCTGATGCGCTACTACAAGAACATCAGCAACGAGACGCGCCGCGTGCATGCGGAGCTGGAGGCGCTGCAGGGCCTGCGGCGCGGCCATGTGCACTTCGGCATGCCGGAGTCCTTCACGCGTGACCTGATGCCCGGCTTCTTCTCGCGCTTCTCCAAGGACTACCCCGGCATCTCGTTCAGCGTCCATGTGGCCGGCAGCCCGCGATTGACGCAGATGCTGCTGGAGGACGAGCTCGACGCCTGCTTCACCTTCGGCGACGTGCCGCAGACCGACGTTCGAACCGTCTATTCGCGCCTGATGCCGCTGTTCGTCCTGGTGCCGAGCGGGCATCCGCTCGAAGGGCGCAAGTCGCTGCGCCTGTCCGACTGTGCCGAATACGGCCTCTCGCTGCTGGATTCCTCGCTGTGGGCCAAGCTGCAGACCGACGAGATGCTGTCGAAGGCCAACATCCGGCCGCGCGTGGCGCTGGAGACCAATTCCTACGAACTCATGCGCAACGTGGCGGCCGAGGGCATGTGCCTGACCTTCACCACCACCCCGATCGAGGACCCGCAGGCCCGACCGCGGGCCGGCTCCTACGTGCCGCTGAAGGACCCGCGGGCCCGCCCGCAGCGGCTGGCGCTGGGCGTGCACCAGGGCCGCAACCTGCCGCTGCCCGTCGAGACCTTCCTGGCCGAACTGCTGCTCGTCCTCGAGGATGCCGAGGCCCGCGCGCAGGCGGCGCCCGCCGCGCGCTGAGTGGACGCCAGGCCGCGTCAGCCCTCGGCGGCGGCCAGCTCGGCCGGCGTCTTGTACTTCTGCACGCTGGCGAAGCGGCTCACCAGGTACTCGCCCGACTGGATGGGGGCGTGCCGGGGCGCGCCTTCCGCCGGTTCGAAGCCGGGCAGGCAGCGCACCGGCGTGTCGTAGTCGAGGTTGAAGAAGGTGGGAATCGAATAGCGCTCGCGTCCGGTGCGGTTGGCCACGCGGTGCGGGTTCGACACGTAGACATCGTTGGTCCACACCTTCACCAGGTCGCCCAGGTTCACCACCAGCGTGCCCTCCACGTACGGCGCGGCCACCCATTCGCCGCTGCGCGTGCACAGCTCCAGCCCGCCGATCGGGTCCTGCGTGAGCAGGGTGAGCATGCCGTAGTCGGTGTGCATCGCCGCGCCGAGTTCGAGGTTGGTGAAGGACTCCTGCGGCGGGTAGTGGAACAGGCGCGACTGCACCATCGGCTTCTTCGTGTACTGCAGGAAGAAGCCCTCGTCCTGCCCGACCGCCAGCGCGAACACGCGCAGCAGGTTGCGGCCGAGTTCGATGGTGGCGTCGAAGTAGGTCATCGCCGCCTTCTCCAGCCACGGCTTGTCGGCGGGCCAGCGGTTGGGCCCGTGCAGCGGGCGGCCGGCCTGCACGTCCGGGTCGGTCAGCGGCAGGTCCAGGCCCAGCTCGTAGCTTTCCTTGCGGTCGGGCTTGTGGCCCGGATGCTGCGTCACGCCCATCGGCATGAAGCCGCGGCGGAAGCGCTCGTCGATGCGGTCCTTCAGGCGCTCTTCCATCGGCAGCGACATGTAGCGGCGGGTGGCCTCGAAGACCTCGTCGATGACCTGCTGGGGCACGCCATGGTTCTTGACGTAGAAGAAGCCGGTGTTGGTGCAGGCCGCCTTGAACTGCTCGACCAGCGGGCCGATCGGTCCGCCGGCGAGCCAGGGGCCGAGGTCGAGGATGGGCATCTCTTGCGCGGATGCACGGCGGGGCGCGTCGATGGTGTGCTCGGCGAGCGTCATGGGGTGATCTCCTTGGGAATGAGGGCGGCTCAGGCGCCGCGGGACAGGTCGGTGAAGGCGTCGGCCCAGAAGATGACGCGGCGTGCGATCGACTTCACGACAGCGTGCAGCACGATGCCGATGACCGAGAGGACGATGAGGATCGCGAACATGCCGCCCGCGTCCATCGAGAAGTTGCGCTGCAGGATGAGGTAGCCCAGGCCCGCCTGCGCGCCCACGAACTCGCCGACGATCGCGCCGATGACGGCCAGCACGATGCCGATGTCCAGCCCGGCGAAGATGTAGGGCAGCGCATGGGGCAGCCGCACCATCCGGAAGACGTGCCAGCCCGAGGCGGTGAAGGCGCGCATGAGGTCGATCTGGTCGCGCGGCGCCGAGCGCAGTCCCACGATGGTGTTGGCCAGCACCGGGAAGAACACGATGGTGGCGGTGATGACGACCTTCGAGGTCGTGTCGAAGCCGAACCACAGCACGAACAGCGGCGCGATCGCGACCTTCGGGACCGTCTGGAAGGCCACCACGTAGGGATAGAGCACCGCTTCCAGCAGCGCGCTCTGGCCGATCAGCGCGCCGAGCACGAAGCCGGCCAGCGCCCCGAGCCCGAAGCCGGCCAGGATCTCGTAGAGGGTGACGCCAAGGTGCGGCCACACCTCGCCGCTGGCGAACACGTCGTGGATCGACTGGGCCACGCCCAGCGGTCCGGGAAAGATCAGGTGCGAGACGTTGAAGGCGGTCACGGCCACGTGCCAGAGCAGCATCACGCCCACGAACACGCCGGCGATCAGCAGCCGGCGCCGGCCGGGCGTGAGCCAATGCGACGGGCCGCCTTCGTCGTCGTCGGCGTCCAGCGGGCGGATGTCTTGTGCGATGGCGGCCATCAGTCGAGCCCTCCGGTGGCGTTGAGGTTGGTGCGGATGCGGGAGACGTGGCTGCCGAAGCGCTCGGTGTTGATGAGGTCGAGCGTGCGCGCGGCCGGCAGGTCGACGTCGATGACCTGGGTCACGCGGCCGGGCCGCGGCGACATCACGACCACACGGTCGCCGAGGAAGACCGCTTCGGGAATGCTGTGCGTGACCAGCATGATGGTGGCGCCGGTGCGCTCGCGCAGTTTCAGCAGCTCCACGTTCATGCTTTCGCGCGTCATGGCGTCGAGCGCGCCGAAGGGCTCGTCCATCAGCAGCAGCAGCGGATCGTTGACCAGCGCACGGGCGATGCCCACGCGCTGCTGCATGCCGCCCGAGAGCTCGCCCGGGTACTTGGTCTCGAAGCCCGCCAGGCCCACCAGCTGCAGGTAGTGCATGGCCCGCTCCCGCGCCACGCGGGGGTCGCGGCCCTGGATCTGCGCGGGCACCAGCACGTTGTCGAGCACGTTGCGCCAGGGCAGCAGCACCGGGGCCTGGAACACCACGCCGACGTCGCGGCTCGGCCCCGCATGGCGGCGGCCGGCCAGCTCGACCGTGCCGCGGCTCGCGCGCTCGAGCCCGGCCAGGATGCGCAGCAGCGTGCTCTTGCCGCAGCCGCTGGGTCCGACCACGGTCACGAACTCGCCCCGCGCCACGCTGAAGCTCACGTCGTGCAGCGCCACCACCTCGCTGCCGTCCTTGGACTTGAAGGTCTTGTGCAGGCCCTCGAAGCGGAAGGCCGGCGGCGACGATGCGCCAGCGCCGTGCGGGCCGGGGCTGTCCCGCCCCGCCACCACCTGGAGCGTGGCGCGCGCGCTCGGCGGGGCGCCGTCGGCCGGGCCCGCGGTGCGGAGCACCTTCGGAACGGTCGGTGGGGGGCTCATGCGGCCTCCGCCTGGCGGGCCCAGCGCTCGATGGCCTGCAGCGCCTCGGCCCGCCGTTCGTCGGTGATGAACGCGGCCTCGAAGCTGTTGCGCGCCAGCGCGACGAGCTCCGCGCGTTCGAGCCCGAGTGCCGCCTGGCAGGCCAGGTAGTTGTCGTTGACGTAGCCGCCGAAGTACGAGGGGTCGTCGGAGTTGACCGTGACGCACAGGCCGGCGTCGAGCAGCCGCTTGAGCGGGTGCGCCGCCACCGACGGCACCACGTTCAGCCGCAGGTTGGACAGCGGGCACATCGTGAGCGGGATGCGGCTGCGCGCGAGCTCGGCGACCAGCGCCGCGTCGTCCACGCAGGCGTTGCCATGGTCCAGCCGGTGCACCTGCAGCACGTCCAGCGCCTCGCGCACGTAGCCCGCCGGTCCTTCCTCGCCCGCATGGGCGACCACCTTGAAGCCCAGCGCGCGGCAGCGGCGGAAGAACTCGCTGAACTTGCTCGGCGGGTGGCCCACCTCGGCGCCGCCCAGGCCGAAGCCCAGGATGCGGCCGTACCAGGGTTGCAGCGATTCGAGCAGTTCGAGCGCCTCGGCCTCGGTGCGATGGCGCTGCGCCACGACGATCAGGCCCGCACTGATGCCGTCGGCCGCCTCGGCCTCGGCCATCGCGCCCAGCACGCCGTCCATCACCGCGGCCAGCGGCACGCCGCGCGTGGTGTGGCCCTGCACGCCGAGGAACATCTCGGCATGCAGCACCCGGTCGGCGTGCGCGCGCGCCAGGTACTCGCGCGTGATGTCGTGGAAGTCCTGCGCGGTCACGAGCACGCGGCAGCCGTCGTAGTAGAGGTCGAGGAAGTCCTGCAGGTCCTCGAAGCGGTAGGCGGCACGCAGTTCCTGCTCGGTCTTCCAGCGGATCTCGACGCCGTTGCGCCGCGCCAGCCGGATGAACAGGTCGGGCTCGATCGAGCCCTCCAGATGCATGTGCAGCTCGGCCTTGGGCAGGCCGGCCACGAACTGTTCGGGCGTCATGTCAGTTGCGCCCGGCCGCGCGAAGCGGGGGAGTGTCGGAACCGCTTCATGTCAGAGGCCCTTGCACGCC
>JAVHYA010000042.1:0-2108 GCA_031119395.1 Pseudomonadota bacterium | reverse complement strand
CCGCGCGAAGCGGGGGAGTGTCGGAACCGCTTCATGTCAGAGGCCCTTGCACGCCTTGGCCGCAGCGATCACCGCGCTGTGGTCG
The DNA here is from genome assembly GCA_031119395.1 of Pseudomonadota bacterium. Classification (GTDB taxonomy): domain Bacteria; phylum Pseudomonadota; class Gammaproteobacteria; order Burkholderiales; family Burkholderiaceae_C; genus Xenophilus. Next base: position 2,023 of record JAVHYA010000042.1, on the reverse strand, counting down.
AAGTTGTTGATCGCCTCGACGAAACCGGGCTTGAGGTACAGCATCGACTCGGGCGGCAGCGTGCGCTTGATGGTGCCGTCCTTGAGCATGAAGTCCTGCATGCGGCCGTACGCTGCCGGGCTCATCGCGCCGATCAGCTTGCCGCCGTTCATCGTGTGGGCGGCGGCCATGGTCTCGAGCTGGGTCTGCAGCAAGGCGAGGTCGTTCTTCGCCAGCGTGGCCTCGTCGGCGCCGGTGGGCTTGCTGCCGGGGAAGTGCTTCCAGTGGATCTGGCGGGCGCACTCGGGGTTGGTCTGCGCGAACAGCGTGGCCTTGGCGGCGCCGCGGGCGATCGCCTCGACCATCGCGGGGTCGGCGTCGATCGTCTTCTGCAGGGTCGCGAAGGTGAAGTCGGGCAGGGCGCGCCAGGCCGGGTCGAACAGGATGCGCATCGGCATGCCGGCGTTCTGGAAGCCGGTGAGGGCGGAGCCCCAGAACATCAGCGCCTGCACCCGATCGGTCCTCAGCGCCTCGAGCGCCGGCGCGCCGGCGCCGGTGGCGATGATCTGCACGTCGGTGTCGGGGTTGACGCCGTTGCTGCGCAGGTAGCCCTTGAGCAGCGGCACGCCGCCCGTGCCGAGGCTGAAGATGCCGATCTTCTTGCCCTTGAGGTCGGCGGCCGTCTTGATGGGGCTGCCGGCCGGCACGCCCACGCCCCAGTCGATGACGCCGGTGCCCATGATGCCGCGCACGGCCACGTTGTTCTCGGTGTTGGCCTGGATGAGGCCCGTGGAGTTGACCTGCGCGAAGTCGACGCCGCCGGCCATCATCTGCTGGATGGCCTGCAGCGAGCCGCCGGTCGTCACGATGCGCACGTCGTAGCCCTCGTCCTTCCAGTAGCCCAGGGCGATGGGCAGCGTGAGCCAGGGGTAGGTCACGTTGACGACCTGCGTGCCGAGCGCGATGGAGACAGGCTTCGGTGGCCTGGCCTGCGCCGCGGCGCCGGACACCAGCCCTGCGCTGAGCGCGAAGCCGGCCAGAAGACGGGTCAGCAGCCGTGGAAGAGAGCGGAAATGAAGGGGCATGGGAGCAGGCTCGGCAGTTCGGATCGGCCGAAGTTTGCGCTGCGGAATCGATCGCTTTGGATCAATATTCAGAGCCTGCTTGTCGAATTATTCGTTCATTGATTCGGCCGTTTCGGACGCTGGATGGTGCAGTCGTGCACCAGGGCTGTGAGCCTTCGTCCGCAGCCGGCACGCGCCGCGCGGCTCGCCTTGAGTTGGTGCGCCGTCGCGGGCGCCGCGGCGCCTCAGGCCGCCGCGGGCGCCGGGCCGACGTAGCGCGCCCGCGGCCGGATCAGCGTGCCCGTGGCCTGCTGCTCCAGCGCATGCGCGATCCAGCCGACCGCACGGCCGAGCGCGAAGAGCACCAGCGGCGCCTCGGGCGGCAGCCGGCGCGCATCGGCCAACGCCGCCAGCGCGAAGTCGATGTTCGGCGGCTCGCCCAGCAGCCGCTCGCCGGCCTCGCGCAGGGCCACGAAGGCGGCCGGCGGCTCGAAGTGCGCGAGCAGCGCCAGCCCGCGCACGTCGCCTTGCGGATACAGCGGGTGGCCGAAGGCCGCAGGCGTGCGGCCCAGCGCGAGCCACTCGCGCAGCGCCGCGTCGGCACCCTCGCGGGCCGAGGCCTGCACCAGCGCACGCACGGCCGCGGCGGCGCCGCCATGCAGCGGGCCGGTGAGCGTGGCCAGCCCGCTGAGCAGGCAGGCGGCCAGCGAGGCGCCGGTGGACGCCGTGACACGCGCGGCGAAGGTGGAGGCGTTGAGCTCGTGGTCGGCCAGCAGCACCAGCGCGCGGCGCAGCAAGTCGGCCGAGCGCGGCCGGCCCCAGGCGGCGGCCAGGCGCTGATGCAGGTGCTCGCCCGTGGCCGGCCCGGCCATCGCGTCGGCCAGCGTTCCCATCAGCGAACGCGCCTCGCCCAGCAGCGCGGCCCGGCCGCGCCCGCGGGCGGGCGGGTCGGTGGCGGCCCGCGCGGCCAGAGCCTGCAG
>JAVHYA010000103.1 GCA_031119395.1 Pseudomonadota bacterium | reverse complement strand
TCACAAGCGTGACGATCGTTCGCAAAGACCTCAGCGCCCCAGCCACCCCTTGGCCCACCCCAGCCCCTCGCTCGTCCCGCCACGCGGCCGGTATTCGCAGCCGATGAAACCCTCCCAGCCGCAAGCCGCCGCCACCTCGTCGATGACCTCGAACAGGTACGGGTGGTGCAGTTCCCCCACGTCGGGCTCGTGCCGCTGCGGCACGCCGGCGATCTGGAAGTGACCCACGCGGCCGGTGGGCAGGTATTCGCGGATCTTCATCGCCACGTCGCCCTCGACGATCTGGCAGTGGTACAGGTCCATCTGCACCTTGAGGTTGGATGCGCCCACGGTTTGCACGATCGCGTGCGCCTCGTCCTGCCGGTTGAGGAAGAAGCCCGGCACGTCGCGCGGGTTGATCGGCTCGATCAGCACGTCGCGATTCGCCTTGCGCGCCTCGCTCGCTGCCCATCGCAGGTTCTCCAGGTAGACCTCGGCCGCGCGCTCGCGCGATCCCGCGGGATCGAGCAGGCCGGCCATCAGGTGCACACGCGGGCAGTCGAGCGCCGCCGCGTAGTCCAGCGCGCGCAGCACCCCGTCGCGGAACTCCGCCTCGCGGCCCGGAACGCTTGCCGTGCCGCGCGAACCCTGGTCCCACGCGGCCGCGATCGACGCCGTCGTCGTGCCACCCGGCGGCGCGTTGAACAAGACCTGCCGCAGGCCGTGGGCTTGCAGCCGCGAGGCGAGTTCTTCCGCGGGCCACGCGTAGGGGAAGAGGTACTCCACGGCACGGAAGCCGTCCTGCGCGGCCGCGGCGAAGCGGTCGAGGAACGGCAGCTCGGTGTACATCATCGACAGGTTGGCAGCGAAGCGGGGCATGGCGTGAAGGCGTACGAAGGGTTGGATCACCAGCGCGCGCCGAAGGCACGGCGCAGTTCGTCGATGGCGGGTTCGGGCAGGGACGCGGTGGCGCGGCCGGCGAGCAGGTGCAGGCGCGCCGTCTCCTCCAGCTCCTCGAGCACGGCCATCGCCTGCTCGGGAGTTTCGTGCCACACGTTGGGCCCCAGGCGCGACAGCATCACGGCGCGGATCGGCGCGCCGCGCTCGCCGTGGCGGGTGATGGCCTGCGCCACCGCTTCGGCGGCCTCGGGCGCGCCGGGACGGTGATAGGGGATGCACGGCACGTGGCCGACCTTCATCACGAAGTACGGCGTGATCGGCGGCAGCAGCTCGGTCCCGTCGCCGTGGTTCAGGGTCAGCGCGACGCAGTGCGTGCTGTGCGTGTGGATCACGCAGGCCGTGCCGGGATCGAAGCGGCGCGCCGCGTCGTAGATGCGCCGGTGCAGCGCGAGCGTCTTGCTGGCGCGGTCGCCACCGGTCTGCGTGCCCTGCGCATCGACCCGGGCCAGGCGCGCCGGGTCGAGCGTGCCCAGGCAGGCATCGGTGGGCGTGATGAGGTAGCCATCGTCCAGACGCACGCTGATGTTGCCCGCAGTGGCATGCACGTAACCGCGCGCGAACAGGCTGGCACCCGCGCGGCAGATCGCTTCGCGCAGCTGCGACTCGCCCATGCCGGCGCTCACCGCAGCACCTCGAAGGCGCGGGTGAAGAAGTCGCGGCCGCCGAAGTTGCCCGACTTGAGCGCGATGTGCAACGGAACATCGCCCGCCCGCGCATGGCACCAGGGCACGCCGGGGTCGATCTGCCCGCCGATCTGCAACTGCGTGATGCCCAGCGCCTGCACGCAGGCGCCCGAGGTCTCGCCGCCGGCCACGACCAGTTGGCGCACGCCGGCATCGGCGACCAGGCCGCGCGCGATGGCCGCGAGCGTGCGCTCCATCAGTGCGCCGGCCTCGTGCACGCCGAGCTGCGCCTGCACCGCGCGCACCTGCGCCGGGTCGGCGGTCGAGTAGACGAGCACCGGCCCCTGCGCCAGGCGCGGCGCGGCCCAGGCCAGCACCGCGTCCACGGCGCCCGGGTCCCGCGCGACCTGCAGCGGATCGAGCGCCCGGGCCGCGCCGCCCGCATCGATGAAGGCCTGCACCTGGCCCTGCGTGGCGCCCGAACAGCTGCCCGAGACGATGGCGCGCACGCCGGCAGCCGGCGGCAGCGCCGCGGCCCGAGGCGAAGGCGCCAGGCCGAAGTTGGCGGGCAAGCCGATCGCGACGCCCGAGCCGGCCGTGACGAGCGGCAGGCCGCGCAATGCCGGGCCGAGGCGCAGCAGGTCGTCGTTGCTCACCGCGTCGACGATGGCCATGCCCACGCCCTCGGCGCGCAATGCCGCGATGCGCGCCGCGATGGCCTGGGCACCGGCCGCGACGGCGCGGTGGTCGATCAGCCCGACGCGCCGTCGCGTCTGTGCCTGCAGCACGCGCACGAGGTTGGCGTCGGTCATCGGCGTGAGCGGGTGGTCCTTCATGCCGCTGTCCGAGAGCAGCAGGTCGCCGACGAAGAGGTGCCCCTTGAACACGGTGCGCTGGTTGTCGGGAAACGCGGGCGTGGCGATGGTGAAGTCGCAGCCCAGCGCGTCCATCAGCGCGTCGGTCACGGGGCCGATGTTGCCGGCCGGCGTGCTGTCGAAGGTGGAGCAGTACTTGAAGTAGACCTGCGCCGCGCCCTGGGCCTGCAGCCAGCGCAGCGCGGCCAGCGATTGCGCCACCGCCTCGGCCGCGGGGATGGTGCGCGACTTCAGTGCGACGACGACGGCATCGACCTGCGCATCGAGCGGGCCCTCGGGCACGCCGATGGTCTGCACCGCGCGCATGCCGGCGCGCACGAGGTTGTTGGCAAGGTCGGTGGCGCCGGTGAAGTCGTCGGCGATGCAGCCCAGGGCGATCGGCATGGGAAATGGATTGCTACTGAATGGATAGCTGCTCGCGCCCACTGGACGGGCGCTGCGGGCCCATTTGGCTTGAAAGCCGGGCCAGGTGCAGCGAAAGCACCGAGGCTAGCCCAGATCGCGCGAGCGGGCCACCGGGTTGGCCCACCTGCGCGCCGCGGCCCTCAGGCGGCCCGCTCGAACTTGAAGACTGCCGTGCTCGCGCGCGCGTTGGGCAGCCAGCGCACCACGCGCCCGTCCTGCAGGCCGAAGGCATCGAGGATGCGCAGGCGGTTGCGCTGCGCCAGCACCTCGAAGTCCTTGTAGGTGCCGACGCGGATGTTGGGTGTGTCGTACCACTGGTAGGGCAGGCGGCGCGTGACGGGCATGCGCCCGCGCGCGATGCTCACGCGGTTGGGCCAGTGCGCGAAGTTGGGAAAGGCGACGATGCCGATGCGGCCCACGCGTGCCGTCTCGCGCAGCATGACCTCGGCATTGCGCAGGTGCTGCAGCGTGTCGATCTGCAGCACGACGTCGAAGCTCGCGTCCTCGAACATCGACAGGCCCTCGTCGAGGTTGAGCTGGATCACGTCGACGCCGCGGCGCACGCACTGCAGCACGTTGCCGTCGGCGATCTCGACGCCATAGCCCGAGCAGCCGCGCTGGCGCTGCAGGCGCTCGAGCAATGCGCCATCGCCGCAGCCGAGGTCGAGCACGCGCGCGCCCTCGGGCACGAGGCGGGCGATGGGGTCCTGCGCGTCGGTGCCGGTCATTCGGAAGCCCTCCATGCTGCGGATTGCGGGCGCGACCGGCTTGGGAGCGGCCGGGCGCCCGTCATGGCGCTGCCTCCAGGTCCACGGCAATGCGCTCGAACCACGAGCGCACCACGCCGAGGTAGCGCACGTCGTCGAGCAGGAAGGCGTCGTGGCCGTGCGGCGCGTCGATCTCGGCGTAGCTCACGCTGCGGCGGTTGTCGAGCAGCGCCTTGACGATCTCGCGGCTGCGCGCGGGCGAGAAGCGCCAGTCGGTGGTGAAGCTCACCAGCAGGAACTTGGCCGTGGCGCGCGCGAAGGCGGCGCGCAGGTCGCCGGCATGGGCACCGGCGGGGTCGAAGTAGTCCAGCGCGCGGGTGATGAGCAGATAGGTGTTGGCGTCGAAGTACTCGCTGAACTTGTCGCCCTGGTAGCGCAGGTAGCTCTCGATCTGGAACTCGATGTCCTGGGTCGAATAGCGAAGGTCGTCGGCCTTGAGCTGCCTGCCGAACTTCTGGTTCATCACGTCGTCGCTGAGGTACGTGATGTGGCCGATCATGCGGGCGATGCGCAGTCCGCGCTTGGGCACCACGCCGTGCTCGTAGAAGTGGCCGCCGTGGAAGTCGGGGTCGGTCACGATCGCGCGCCGCGCCACCTCGTTGAAGGCGATGTTCTCGGCGTTGAGGTTGGGGGCGCTGGCGATCACGGCGGCGTGGCGCACACGTTCGGGGTACTGCAATGTCCACGACAGCGCCTGCATGCCGCCGAGGCTGCCGCCCATGACGGCGGCCAGCGTGTCGATGCCCAGCGCATCGAGCAGGCGGGCCTGGGCGTCGACCCAGTCCTCCACCGTGACGACCGGGAAGTCGGCGCCGTAGACGCGGCCCGTGTCGGGGTTCGTGTGCATCGGGCCGGTGGAGCCGAAGCAGGAGCCGAGGTTGTTGATGCCGATGACGAAGAAGCGGTCGGTGTCGAGCGACTTGCCCGGGCCGATCATGTTGTCCCACCAGCCCTCGGACTTCGGCTGGCCGGCGTACACGCCCGCGACGTGGTGCGAGGCGTTGAGCGCGTGGCACACGAGCACCGCGTTGCTCCTGTCGGCATTGAGCGTGCCGTAGGTCTCGTAGGCAAGCGAGTAGTCGCGGATCGACGCACCGCTGCGCAGCGGCAGCGGCGCCTCGAAATGCATCGACTGGGGAACGACCTCGAAGGACATCATCGGCCGCCCGGCCGCCCGAAGGGCGCTGTGCGCCCCCACGGGGGGCAGTGAACGAAGTGAACGTGGGGGCACATGTGAAAAATGAAAAAACCCGGCCTCGCCAAAAACGAGCCGGGTTGTGTCCGCAACTGTCTTTAGCTGTATTTGTTGAGCGCCCGCAAGCTGAAGCAAATCGGCGCTGCTCCCCGAAGGGAGCGGGCAGTATATCGCCGGCCCGTCCGGCGGGCAGGACGTGCGCGGACCTATCCGAAGAGCGCCAGCAGGCCCAGGCCCAGGAAGATCACGGCCGAGATGGTGTGAACGAGCTTGATCGGCACCTTGCGCACGATGCGCTCGCCCAGGAAGACCACCGGCGCGTTGGCCAGCATCATGCCCAGCGTGGTGCCCACGACCACCCACAGGTAGTCATGGGTGAAGCGCGCAGCCAGCATCACGGTGGCGATCTGCGTCTTGTCGCCCATCTCGGCCAGGAAGAAGGCGACCAGCGTGGTGCCGAAGACGCCGAAGCGCGAGGTCTTGGGGGTGTCCTCGTCGTCGAGCTTGTCGGGGATCAGCATCCAGATCGCCATGGCGATGAAGGAGATGCCCAGGATCCAGCGCAGCACGTCGGGCCCGAGGGCGCGCGTGACCCACGCGCCCACGGCGCCCGCGAGCGCATGGTTGACGATGGTGGCAGCGAAGATGCCCAGCACGATCGGCCAGGGCTTGCGGAAACGTGCAGCGAGCACGAGGGAGAGAAGTTGGGTCTTGTCGCCCATTTCTGCCAGCGCGACGATGCCGGTGGCAACCAGAAATGCTTCCATGATGACGTGGGGTTCCTCGGCCGAAGGACGCAATTGACCACGCAACCCTTCGGCCATAGTCCCGAAGTTGCGCAGTCAATGGTCTCGCCAGGTGATTCACTGTGTACGCCATGCCTGCGTGGGGCGCAGGACAAGTCTGTTGACGCACACCCTTCTCGAGCGGAAGGCGGCTACTCCCCAATGACGGCCGCGATTCTAGCCTCCGGGTTTACCCATAGCCAGTTCGATGTAGGAATTCGTTCATGTAAGCGTGCACTCGCTTTGCCTAAATGCAAACATGGCGTTGTGCCGGGGCAAATTCCTAGTTGCACGCGAAATAAATCACCCATAATGGTCGGGCCTTCGGTCGGAAATGCCGGGGCGATTCGGTGATCGGTCAGTTTCGCCGGGCGTGCGCAAAGCGCGCCTCGCTTTCGGGACTCCATCGCTTTTTCTCAGTGTTCATAGGAGTCCCGTGATGGGCAACAAACTGTACGTCGGCAACCTGCCTTATTCGGTGCGCGACGGAGATCTCGAACAGGCCTTCGGCCAGTTCGGCGCCGTGACCAGCGCCAAGGTCATGATGGAACGCGAAACCGGCCGCTCCAAGGGCTTCGGTTTCGTCGAAATGGGCAGCGATGCCGAGGCGCAAGCCGCCATCCAGGGCATGAACGGCCAGCCCCTGGGCGGCCGCAGCGTCGTGGTGAATGAAGCGCGTCCCATGGAACCGCGTCCGCCCCGCAGCGGTGGCTACGGTGGTGGTGGTGGCGGCGGCTACGGCGGCGGTGGTGGCGGCGGCTACGGTGGTGGCGGCGGCGGCGGTTACGGCGGCGGTGGTGGCGGTCGCAGCGGCGGCGGTGGTGGCTACGGCGGTGGCCGCGGCGCCAGCGGCGGCGGCAACGACGGCAGCTTCCGCAGCCCCTACGGCACCGGCCCGCGCGGCGGCGGCGGTGGCAACCGCGGCGGCTACGGCGGCGGCGGCAACAGCGGCTACTGATCCGCACCGTTCGCGGACAGACGAAAGGCTCCCTCGGGAGCCTTTTTCTTTTTGTGCGCCCACCGTCGCCGCGCGGCGGACCGGACGGCGGCGCCGCTACTCGCCGCTGCGCTTCTTGCGTGCGCGCCCCTGCACGGCGCGGTCGAACAGAGCGTTCGGCATCAGGCGCATGATCTTGGCGACCACGCCCATCTGCCAGGGGATGACGCGGTAGCTGGTGCCGGCCTCGATGGCACGGAAGGCCTGCTCGGCGAAATCGTCCGCCTGCATCAGGAAGGGCATGCCGTAGCGGTTGCCCTGGGTGAGCGGCGTGTCGATGTAGCCGGGGCAGAGGGTGACCACCTTCACGCCCGTGGGCCGCAGCTCGCCCCGCAGGCTCTCGCAGTAGGCGACCACGCCCGCCTTGCTGGCGCAATACGCGCCATGGCCCGGCAGTCCGCGAATGGACGCCACGCTGCCGATGCCCACGAGCCGCCCGCTGCCACGCTGCACCATCCCGGAGACGAAGGGGTGGAAGGTCGCGGCCAGGCCGATGTTGTTGATGGCGAAGGTCTGCGCCATCACGTCGAGGTCACGGCGTTCGGCGGTGTCGATGCCCACGCTGATGCCGGCGTTGGCGATCACGACATCCGGCAGGCCCTGCGTGGCCAGGCAGTCCGCTCCCGCGGCCACGATGCTGTCGATCACCGCCACGTCGGCGCTATAGATTCGATAGCTGTCCGCGCCCATCCCACGGGCGTTGGCCCAGGATTCGATCTCGGCCGTGCGGCGCGCCACGAGGGCCAGCCGGTAACCGGCGTCGGCGAAGCGCCCGGCCAGCGCCTGGCCGATGCCGCTGGACGCACCGGTGATGAAGGCCAGGGGTGCGGTGCTCGTCATGGGCAGGGTCTTCCGGGGATCAGCGCTTGCCGCCCGGCGCCGCGGCCGAGGGCACCAGCAGGCCGCGCACGCGGCCGTTGAGGTTGGCGACGCCGCTGAGGTTGTCGTAGTCCATCGAGTCGGCCGTGAAGCGGTCCGAGCCGCGGATCAGCGTGACCGGCTTGTTGGACTTCACCTGCTCGGTGTTGACGAAGGCATGCAGGAAGTCGCCCCGGAATTCCAGCCGCGGCATCGCGCGCCCGTTGGCCGTCACCGCCGCGTCGCGGATGACCACCGCGTTGCCGAAGAGCTGGATCTCGCTGCCGTCGCCGTTGGACAGGCCGCGGTCGGCGGTGGCGTGCGTGACCAGGCCTTCGGGCGAGATCGAGCGCACGCGCACCTGGTCGACCTCCAGCGTGTCGGTGTCGGGGTAGTGGCGCCCCTCCTTGCCCGACAGCTCGCTGCGCAGTTCGCCGTTGGGCAGGAAGTTCTTGACCGTGAAGCCGCGCATGAAGAAGTCGGGCTCGTGCGTGGGCGCCTGCTTGGCGGTGGGCTGGACGAGGCGCGGCGCATTGCGCACCAGCCAGTAGGTGCCCAGCGCCAGCGCACCGGTGAGGATGATCGGCAGGTACAGGCTCGCGCGGTCCAGGCCGTGGCGCAGCCGTGTCCAGGGGCCCGGACGCTGGCGCCCGGCCTGGGCCACGTCCGCCGGTGTGGCCGTGCTCATGCGACCACCCCCTGTGCGGCATCGAGCAGGCGGCGGTAGTGGCCGCCGGCCATCAACAGCAGGTCGCAGAACTCGCGCGCCGCGCCTTCGCCGCCACGCGCCGTGGTCACATGGCGCACGGCGGCCCGCACCTCGACGTGGGCGTTCGCGGGCGCGGCGGCGAAGCCCACCCGGCGCAGCACGGGCAGGTCGGGCCAGTCGTCGCCGATGGCCGCCGCCTGCGCCCAGTCCAGGCCCAGCGCGTCGAGCATGGCCTGCGCGGCGGGCAGCTTGTCGGTGGTGCCGTAGCGCACCTGGTCGATGCCCAGCGCTTCCAGCCGCACGCGCAGCGGCTTCGAATCGCGGCCCGTGATGACGGCCGGCACGATGCCCGCGCGACGCAGCATCTGCAGGCCGTAGCCGTCGAGGATGGAGAAGCGCTTGAGCGTCTCGCCCGCCTCGCTGAAGTACACGCCGCCATCGGTCAGCACGCCGTCGACGTCGAAGAAGGCGACGCGAACGGCCTGCGCGGCGAGCAGGGTCTCGGGCGCGAACTGCTGCGCGGGGGCCACAGGGGTGCCCGCCATCAGATGACCTTGGCCCGCATCAGGTCGGTGGTGTTGAGCGCACCCGTGAGGCGGCCGTCGGCGTCGACCACGAACAGCCGCGTGATGCCGTGCTGCTCCATCAGCTCGGCCGCTTCGACCGCCAGCGCATCGGCGCGCACGGTGCGCGGGTTGCGGTGCATGACATCGGCCGCCGTGGGCGTGCGCAGGTCGGCCCCGGCCTCGATGAGGCGGCGCAGGTCGCCGTCGGTGAAGATGCCGGCCGCGCGGCCCGTGTCGTCCATCACCGCCGCGGCGCCGAAGCCCTGGTTGCTCATCGCGCGCATGAGCTCGGTGATGCCGGCCGTGGGCGAGACGCGCGGCACCGCGTCGCCCGACCGCATGACGTCGCTCACGTGCGTGAGCAGCTTGCGGCCGAGGGCGCCGCCGGGGTGCGAGCGCGCATAGTCCTCGGTGCCAAAGCCGCGCGCATCGAGCAGCGCCACGGCCAGGGCATCGCCCATCGCCATCTGCGCGGTCGTGCTGGCGGTGGGCGCCAGGTTCAGCGGGCAGGCTTCCTTGTCGACGCCGGTGTCGATCACCAGGTCGGCGTGGCGCGCCAGTGTGGACTTGTGGCCGCCGGTCATCGCGATGAGCGGCACGCCCTGGCGCTTGATGACCGGGAGGATGGCGGCCAGCTCGTCGCTCTCCCCGCTGTTCGAGATGCCGATGACGATGTCGACCGTCTTGATCATCCCGAGGTCGCCGTGGCTGGCCTCGGCGGGGTGGACGAACATGGCCGGCGTGCCGGTGGAGGCCAGCGTGGCGGCGATCTTGCGGCCGACATGGCCGCTCTTGCCCATGCCCATCACGACCACGCGGCCACGCACCTCGAGGATGCGGCGCACGGCCTCGACGAAGGACTCCCCGAGCCGCGCCTTCAGGCCCAGGACGGCCGCGGCTTCGATGTCGAAGGTGGCGCGGGCCCGCGCCAGGAGGGCGTCGGGATCGAGGGGCAGGGAACTCATGCGGGAATTTTATCGACCGGCCGGTGCCCCCACGGAAAGCGCACGGCGCTTGCTAGGATCAGCCCATGCCCGCCCCCGATGCCGCCCACCTGACCGCCACCCTGGTGGCGAGGCGCAGGCCGCGCGGCGCGGCCGCGCATGGCCCGCGGAGCGCGGCTTGAGCTCCTTCGAACTCACGCTGCTGTACCTGCTGGCCGCCGTGCTCGGCGTGGTGGCCTGCCGCTCCCTCAAGCTGCCGCCGATGCTCGGCTACCTGGTGGCCGGCGTGCTGATCGGCCCGCATGCGCTCAAGCTCGCCGACAACGACGAAGGCATCAAGCACCTGGGCGAGTTCGGCGTCGTGTTCCTCATGTTCGTGATCGGCCTGGAGTTCAGCCTGCCGAAGCTGCGCGCGATGCGCAAGCACGTGTTCGGGCTCGGGCTGCTGCAGGTGCTGCTGACGATGGGCCTGGCCACCGTGGGCGCGCTCATCCTCGCGCGCTTCCTGCCGCCGCAGTGGCGCCTGGGCTGGCAGACGGCGCTGGCCCTGTCGGGCGCGCTGACCATGAGCAGCACCGCCATCGTGGTCAAGCTGATGGCCGAGCGGCTGGAACTCGAAAGCGAGCACGGCCGCCGCGTGATGGGCGTGCTGCTGTTCCAGGATCTGGCGGTCGTGCCGCTGCTGGTGCTGATCCCCGCGCTGGGGGCGCCGCCCGAGACGCTGATCAAGGACCTCGGCATCGCGATGCTCAAGGCCACGGCCCTGGTGGGCCTGCTGCTGTACGGCGGTCCGCGCGTGATGCGCTGGTGGCTCACCCTGGTCGCGCGGCGCCGCAGCGAGGAGCTGTTCATGCTCAACCTGCTGCTGGTCACGCTGGGCCTGGCCTGGCTGACCGAGCTGGCCGGTCTGTCGCTCGCGCTGGGCGCCTTCATCGCCGGCATGCTGGTCTCCGAGACCGAATACAAGCACCAGGTCGAGACCGACATCCGCGCCTTCCACGACGTGCTGCTGGGCCTGTTCTTCATCACCATCGGCATGTCGCTCGACTGGCACGTGGTGGTGGACCACTGGGCGCTGGTGGCGGTGCTGCTGGTGCTGCCGCTGGGCTTCAAGCTGGCGCTGGTGACGGTGCTGGCGCGCGGGCTGGGGGCCACCTCGGGCGTCTCGCTGCGCACGGGGCTGTACCTGGCGCAGGCGGGCGAGTTCGGCTTCGTGCTGCTCACGCTGGCGCAGGAGCGCAGCCTGCTGCCGCCCTGGCTCGCCAACCCGGTGCTGGCCTCGATGATCCTGTCGATGCTGGCCACGCCCTTCATCGTGATGTACAGCAATGCCATCGTGCGCAAGTTGGTGGCCAGCGACTGGATGCAGCAATCGCTGCAGATGACCAGCATCGCGCGCAAGACCATCAACACGGCCGAGCACGTGATCATCTGCGGCTACGGCCGCTGCGGGCAGAACCTGGCGCGCATCCTCGAGCGCGAAGGCATTCCCTACATGGCGCTGGACCTCGACCCCGACCGCGTGCGCCAGGCCGCCGCGGCGGGCGACTCGGTCGTCTTCGGCGACGCCGCACGGCTGCAGGCGCTGATGGCCGCCGGCCTCGCGCGCGCCAGTGCCGTGGTCATCACCTACCTCGACGTGCCGGGCGCGCTCAAGGTGCTGGCCAACATCCGCGCGCATGCGCCGCAGGTGCCGGTGATCGTGCGCACGCAGGACGACCACGACCTCGAGAAGCTGCAGGCCGCCGGCGCCACCGAGGTGGTGCCCGAGGCGATCGAGGGCTCGCTCATGCTGGCCAGCCATGCGCTGGCGCTGGTCGGCGTGCCGATGCGGCGCGTGATCCGCGTGGTGCAGGACCAGCGCGACGCACGCTACAACCTGCTGCGCGGCTACTTCCACGGCGCCGATGACGACACCGTGGACGAGATCGACCATGAGCGGCTCGACAGCTTCACGCTGACGGCCGGCGCCCGCGCCATCGGCCGGCCGCTGGCGCAGCTGGCGCTGCACGCGATGGGCGTGCGCGTGGCGGCCTTGCGGCGCCACGGTGGGCAGGCGGCCGAGCCCGGCGATGACACGGTGCTCGCGGACGGCGACACCCTGGTGCTCTCGGGCAAGCCGGGCGCGCTGGCCCTGGCGATCGACAAGCTCCAGCGCGGCTGAGCGACTGCCGCGGCGATTCCGGGCCATTTCGGCCCGCAGCACCCGCAGGACGGGCGCGAACAGCTATCGATTCGATAGCAAAGCAGGCTCAGGGCGGGAAGGTGGAGCGCGGGGCCACGCCGGCCACGCGCTCCAGCGACTCGCTGGTCAGCCACTGCGTGCCGCTGAGGAAGAAGTTCCGGCGCTGCACCAGCCGCCAACCCTCGGGGGTGACTTCCCAGCGGGCACCACGCCAGCTCGGCAGTTCGGCGCTGAAGGCGGCCGCGACCTCCGGCGTGGCCAGCCATGGCGCCGGCTCGTCCAGCGTCCACACCACTTCGGCCGCCACGCCCGGGTAGGACTGGCCCCGGAAGCGCATCGACTGGACCGTGCCGACCTGGCGCACCGCCTCGAGCTTCACCGCCTTGGCCATGCACAGGCGGCGCGCGCCGCTCCAGTCGGCCAGCGCAGGCTGCGGTGGATAGGTGCGGATGGGCTGCGACAAAAAGCCACCGGACTGCGCCTCTTCGCCCGCCCCGTACAGCCCTGCCGCGACCAGCGCATCCATCCACGCCAGCGTGCCGGCGTTGCCCAGTTGCACGTTGACCGGCTGGCCGTCGTAGGCGAGGCCGTTGGCGACGCAGATCGGATCGCGGCCCGGGCCGTCGCCCTGGGCCACGGTGGTGCGAAGCGCGTCTTCCAGCAGGCCCGCATTCACGCTCGGCGGTGCGGTGGCCATCAGGCTCGCCGCCGTGCCCGCCACGGCCACGCCCGCCAACGGAACGCCCAGCCACAGCCAGAGCCGCCGTCGCGGTGCCCGCGCCGCGCCTTCGGTGTCGGGCAGGGGCTTCAGCGGTCCCGACGGTGCCTGCTGGTAGACGGCCGCACCGCAGGCGTCACAGAAGCGCGCGGCCTCCGGGACCTCGGTGGAGCAGGCAGCGCATCGCACGGTGGTGGGCTTCCAGATGGATGGGTTGCAGGTCGGCGAAAGGCGCTCAGTTCGCCAGCGTCGGGTTGCGCTTCTCTTCCTCCAGCCGCTGCTGCTGACGCACCGCCTCGCATTGCGGATGGGAACGCTGGGCCGGCTTGGCGCATTCCGCGGCCAGGCACTGCGCTCGGGCGATGAAGTTGCGGCCCGCGCAGACGGCTTCGGGCGTCGGCGGCGGCGGTGGGGGCGGCGGCGGGGCGACCGGTGCGGCCACCGGCACCTCGACCGGCGGCTTGGGCACCACCGGCGCAGGCGCCTCCTTCTTCGGACGGGGCCTGGCGGGCGGCGGTGCGACCGCGGGCGCAGGCGCAGCA
>JAVHYA010000041.1 GCA_031119395.1 Pseudomonadota bacterium | reverse complement strand
CGCTGCGCCTGAGCTTCGCGACGGCCAACGTCGACAAGATCCGCGAAGGCATCGCGCGCCTGGGCCAGGCGCTCTGAGTCGAGCGGGCGGCGCCGCTGCCTCCGGCGGCGCGCAGGGCCTGCGGCGGCGCTGGCGCGAGGCGCGTCGCCGCGCGCCCCTAAGGTCGATGCCGTGAGGCCGGGGGCGCATCGATCCACACCCAGGCGCAGCCCGCGCCGAGAACCGCGAGCGCCGCGGCCGTACCCATCACCCAGCGGAAGCCCGCCATGTAGGCCTCGCCGATCGCGCGATGCAGCCGCTCGGCCAGTGCCGCATCGAGTCCGGCGGGGAGTGCTGCGCCCGCCAGCCGGCTCTCCTGGGCCAGCACGGCGTCCCTCAGGCTGACGGGCAGGGCGAGTGCCTCCAGCGCATCGCGCAGATGCCGCCCGAAGGCCCACGCCATCAGCAGGCCGAGGACCGCGATCGCCAGGACCCCCGCCACCCGCGACACCGCGTTGTTGACGCCCGAGGCCGTGCCCGCGTGCTCCACGTCCACCGCGTTCATCACCGTCGTCGTGAGCGGCGCGATCGTGATCGTCATCCCGATCCCCAGCAGCAGCGCGGCGGGCAGGTAGGTGCGCCAATACGGTCCGCCGACGCCGGGCAGCGCGAACAGCACGAAGGCCGCGGCAGCCACCAGCGGGCCGACGACGAGCGGTCCGCGCGAACCGTAGCGGTCGACGAGCCGGCCGGCGGGGCGGGAGAAGGCGAAGAGGATCAGCACGAAAGGCAGCAGGGCCGCGCCCGCCGCCGTGGCGGAGTAGCCCTGCACCTGGATCAGCGCGAGCGGGAAGAAGTACAGGCTGCCTCCGAGCGCGCTGTAGAGCACAAGCGTGACGAGGTTCGCGCCGGTGAAGTTCCGGTTGCGGAACAGGTGCAGCGGCATCATGGGCGCCTTGGCGCGCGCCTCGGTGATCACGAACGCGGCGCAGGCCACGAGCCCGGCGGCCAGGCCGCCCAGCACCGGCGCCGTGCGCCAGCCCTGCGTCGGCGCTTCGACGAAGGCGTAGACGATGCCACCCAGCGCGGCGGTGGCCCAGACGGCGCCCCATCCATCCATCGGAGCGCCGCGCGCCGACGGGTCGCGGCTTTCCGGAACGTGGCGCCAGACCAGCCAGAGCACGGCGGCAGCCAGCGGGACATTCAGCAGGAACGCCCAGTGCCAGCTCCATCGATCGACCAGGTAGCCGCCCAGCACCGGGCCGATCGCCGCAGTGATGCCGCTGAATCCGGACCAGGTGCCGATGGCCTGGCCTCGCTCGTGCTCGCCGAAGTTGGCGCTGATCAGCGCGAGACTGCCCGGCACCAGCAGGGCAGCCCCGACGCCTTGGACGGCCCGCGCGCCGATCAGTTGCTGGATGCTGGCCGCCAGGCCGCAGGCGACGGACGCCAGCGCGAAGATCGCCACGCCGATCGCAAACACGCGCCGCCGCCCGAGCCGATCCCCCAGTGCACCGCCGGCGAGCAGGAGCGCGGCCAGAAAGAGCGCATAGGACTCCACCACCCACTGGGCCTGGAAGGCCGTGGCCTGCAAGTCGCGCTGCATGGCCGGCAGGGCGACGTTGACCACGGTGCCGTCGATGAAGGCCATGCTGGAGCCGAGGATGGCCACGACCAGCACGGCGCGCTGGACACGTGCCGGTCGCGCCGTGCTTTGTTCAGGTCGGGTCGGGTCCATCAAATGGGCAGTTCGAAGGCGAGGAAGTCTGGCGGTGTCGTGGACCGCGACGCGCCGTGGCTGCTGCGGGTCCAGGGCGGGCCGATCGATGGATCGCTAGGAACCCGCCGCGGCAGCAGGCCGTGCTGCGACGTGCCGGCTGCCACTCAGGGCGAGCGGTGCAGCCGCGGCGCCGAGAGCAGGGCGAGGTTGTCCTCGATCGCCGCGTCGAGGTGGCGGTATTTGCCCGTGAGGCGCGAGAGCTTCATGATCGTCGCCAGGGCCTGCAGGTCCTTCACGCTGGGCGCGACCTTGATCTGCGCGATGGCCGCAGCGGTGTTGCCGCCGTGGACCAGTGCCATCACCTTGCTGGCCCAATCGTTTGCGCGCGCCATGTCCTGATCTCCTGCGGTGTCGTCGAGGGGTCGACTGTACGCAGGTCCGGGGCGCTTGCGCGAGGCGAAAGGGTGGCGCGATACGATCGCGCATGAGAAAAACCTTTCCGCTGCAGATCGAGGGCCGCCATCCGGACCGTGTGCTCGACGCCATCCGCCACGACATCCGCAAGGCGCTCAAGCGCGACCGCCGCCATCCGCTGCCCGAGGGCGCGCACCACTGGGAGTTCGATTGCCGCTTCGGTCCCAGTGCCGAGGAGGCGCAGGCCGTGAACCTGGCGTCGCTCAATGCGCTCATCGACGAGGCGGCGCGCACGCAGCAAGCGCAGATCTATGTGGAGCTCACGGCGCGGCCGGCGGCGCGACACGCGGCGGCGACCGAGAGCGACGGCGCCACCGAGGAAGAAATTTGAGCCAGATCGGGCTGCAGCGCCCGCCCCGCCTGCGCGAGCAGCTACGAAAACGATAGCAAAACGGCGGTTTGGCCTCAGGCCCGGACGACGTCCAGCAGGCGATCGAGCCCACCTTCGTCGATTGCCACCATCGCCTGCTCACGCACCTTCGGCTTGGCATGGTAGGCCACCGAGAGGCCCGCTTCGCCCATCATCGGCAGGTCGTTCGCGCCATCGCCCACCGCGATGCACTGCGCGGGCGATGCGCCGATCAGCGATGCGACCTCCAGCAGGGTGCGGCGCTTCTCGGCGCCGTCGCAGATGTCGCCCCACGACTGCGTGACCACCCGGCCGGTGAGCTGGCCGTTCGCCTCCTCGAGCAGGTTGGAGCGTGCGAAGTCGATGCCCAGGCGCTGCTTCACCCGGTCGGCGAAGAAGGTGAAGCCGCCCGACACCAGCAGCACCTTCAGCCCCGCGGCCTTGCAGGCCGCCACCAGCGTGTCGGCGCCGGGATTCAGGCGCAGGCGCTCGTCGTAGACCTGCTGCAGCGCCGTCGTCGGCACGCCCTCGAGCAGCGCGACGCGCCGGCGCAGGCTCTCCTTGAAGTCCTGGATCTCGCCGCGCATCGTCGCTTCGGTGATGGCCGCCACCTCGGCCTTCTTGCCCACGGCGTCGGCGATCTCGTCGATGCACTCGATGTTGATCAGCGTCGAGTCCATGTCGAAGGCGATGAGCCTGAAGTCGGCGAGCGCGAGCGGCGGCGTGATGTGGCGGAGCACGAGGCCCGGCGCGATGTCTTGCTTGGAGACGGCTGCAGTCATGGCGCTGATTTTCTCATCGCGCCCCGCGGGCGGCGCACGCGCGGCCTTACTGCGGCACCAGTCCCGCCGCCTTCACCAGTTCCGCGTGCAGCTTGAGGTCCGCCGCAATGATGCGCTGCAGTTCCTCGGGCGAGCTCGGCGCGACCTCGATGCCGTTGGTCGCCAGCTTGGCCTGGAGCTGCGGATCCAGCGCGGCGCGCACGGCGGCGTTGAGCTGGTCGACGATGGGCCTGGGCGTCTTGGCCGGCGCGAGGAGGCCGACCCAGGCCGAGAGGTTCAGGTCGCGAAGGCCGCTTTCGGCCATGGTCGGCACGGCGGGCAGCACGGGCGAGCGCTGCGGGCTCATCACGCCGAGTGCGAAGAGCTTGCCGGCCTGCACGTGGGGCATGGCTTCGGGCATGACGGCGAACATGCAGTCCACGCTGCCGGCCAGCGTGTCGTTGATCGCAGGCGCGCCGCCCTTGTAGGGCACGTGCAGCATCTTCGCGCCGGTGCGGGTCTCGAACATGAGCGCACCCAGGTGCTGCGGGCTGCCGTCGCCCGAGGACGCGTAGGTGAGCTTGCCCGGCTCGGCCTTCGCGGCTGCCAGGAAGGCGGCCACCGAGGGGTACTTGGTCCGGTCCTTCACGATCAGCACCATCGGCTGGTTCACGAGCCGCGAGATCGGGGCGAAGTCGGCCTCGGGGTCGTAGGGCAAGGCCTTGAAGACGCTCTTGTTGGTCGTGAGGAAGGAGGCGGGCGAGACGGTGAGCGTGTAGCCGTCCGGCGCGGAACGGGCCACTGCCGGCATGCCGATCTGGCCCGACGCCCCGGCGCGGTTGTCCACGACGAAGGGCTGTCCCAGCGCTGCGGCGAGCTTCTGGCTCAGCTCGCGCGCGATCATGTCGGCACTGCCGCCGGCCGGCAGGCCCACGATGACCTTCACCGGGCGGTCGGGGTACTTCGCCTGCGCGAAGGCTCGCCCGGCGGCGGCCAACGCGCCCAGCGCGCCCGTGAACATGATGGCTTGGCGTCGGCTCTGCATGCGTTCCTTGTCTGTGGTGGCTCGGGTTGGCAAGGAATTTAGCAAGGGTTGTGCCGACGCCGCCGTCAGGCCGCCTCCGCCGCCTTGGGCTGCCCCAGGGAGCGCAGCACGTCGCGCACCATCTGCGCCCGGTCGCGGGGCTCCTTGAGTTCGCGCTCGATGCGCAGCTTCTCGTTGCCGGCCAGCTTGATGTGCTTGTTCTTCTGGATGAGCTGGATGATGGCCATCGGGTCCACCGGCGGGTTCGGCCGGAAGCTGATGTTGATGATGCCCGGGGCGGCATCGACCTTGGCCACGCCGTAGGGCCGCGCCAGCACGCGCAGCCGGTGCACGTCGATCAGCGTCTGGGCCTGCGGCGGCAGCTTGCCGAAGCGGTCCACCAGCTCCTCCAGCAGCGTGTCGATCTGGTCGGAGGTCTTGGCCGTGGCCAGCTTCTTGTAGAAGGACAGGCGCAGGTGCACGTCGCCGCAGTAGTCGTCGGGCAGCAGGGCGGGGGCGTGCAGGTTGATCTCCGTCGTGACCGACAGCGGCGAGAGCAGGTCGGGCTCCTTGCCGGCCTTGAGCGAATTCACCGCCTCGGACAGCATCTCGTTGTAGAGCTGGAAGCCGATCTCCATCATGTTGCCGCTCTGGTTCTCGCCCAGCACCTCGCCGGCGCCGCGGATCTCCAGGTCGTGCATCGCGAGGTAGAAGCCGCTGCCCAGCTCTTCCATCTGCTGGATGGCATCCAGGCGCTGCGCCGCCTGCTTGGTCAGGCCCTCGGTGTCGGGCACCATCAGGTAGGCATACGCCTGGTGGTGGCTGCGGCCCACGCGCCCGCGCAGCTGGTGCAACTGGGCCAGGCCGAACTTGTCGGCACGGCTGATGACGATGGTGTTGGCCGAGGGCACGTCGATGCCGGTCTCGATGATGGTCGAGCACAGCAGCAGGTTGAAGCGCTGGGCGACGAAGTCGCGCATCACGCGCTCCAGTTCGCGCTCGGGCATCTGGCCGTGGGCCACGGCGATGCGTGCCTCGGGCAGGATCTCCTGCAGCTTCTGGCGCCGGTTCTCGATGGTCTCGACCTCGTTGTGCAGGAAGTAGACCTGCCCGCCGCGCTTGAGCTCGCGCAGCACGGCCTCGCGGATCACGCCCGTGCCCTCGTTGCGCACGAAGGTCTTGATCGCCAGGCGCCGCTGCGGCGCGGTGGCGATCACGCTCAGGTCGCGCAGGCCCTCGAGCGCCATGCCCAGCGTGCGCGGGATCGGCGTGGCGGTGAGCGTCAGCACGTCCACCTCGGCACGCAGCGCCTTCATCGCCTCCTTGTGGCGCACGCCGAAGCGGTGTTCCTCGTCGATGATGAGCAGGCCCAGGTTCTTGAACTTGACCGATTCGCTGAGCAGCTTGTGCGTGCCGACCACGATGTCGACGCTGCCGTCGGCCAGGCCCTTGCCGGCCGCGGTGATCTCCTTGGCCGAGCGGAAGCGGCTCATCTCCGCCACCTTCACGGGCCACTTGGAAAAGCGGTCGACCAGGGTCTGGTAGTGCTGCTCCGCCAGCAGCGTGGTCGGCGCGAGGAAGGCGACCTGCCTGCCGCCGGTCACGGCCACGAAGGCAGCGCGCAGCGCGACCTCGGTCTTGCCGAAGCCGACGTCGCCGCACACCAGGCGGTCCATGGGCCGCGGCGAGATCATGTCCTGGATCACCGCGTGGATCGCGGCCTTCTGGTCGGCCGTTTCCTCGAAGCCGAAGTCGTTGGCGAAGACCTCGTAGTCGGCGGCCGAGAAGCGGAAGGCATGGCCTTCGCGCGCGGCGCGGCGGGCGTAGATGTTCAGCAGTTCGGCGGCGGCGTCGCGCACCTGCTCCGCCGCCCTGCGCTTGGCCTTCTCCCACTGGCCGGAGCCCAGCTTGTGCAGCGGTGCCTCGTCGGCAGACACGCCGGTGTAGCGGCTGATCAGGTGCAGCTGCGACACCGGCACGTAGAGCGTGGCCTTGTCGGCGTACTCCAGGTGCAGCATCTCCTGCAGCGCGGGCGTGCCGTCGGCGTTCTTCGAGCCGAGGTCCATGTTGATCAGCCCGCGGTAGCGGCCGATGCCGTGGGCGCTGTGCACCACCGGGTCGCCGACGTTGAGCTCCGACAGGTCCTTGATCAGTGCATCGACGTCGCTGGTCTGCTCCTGCCGCTTGCCGCGGCGCCGCGTGGTGGGCTGGGTGGCGAAGAGCTCGGTCTCGGTGACGAAGTCGATGCCGGTCTCGAGCCAGGTGAAGCCGGCCGCCAGCGCGGCAGTGGCGATGCCGACCTTCTCGTCGGCGGCGGCTTCGAACTCCGCGAGCGAATCGAAGGCCGGCGGGTTCACGCCGCTGGCGCGCAGGAAGTCGAGCAGGCTCTCGCGCCGGCCCTCGCTCTCGGCCAGCACCAGCACGCGGTGCTGCGTGTTGCGGATGTGGTCCTTCAGGCGCGTGAGCGGGTCTTCGGCGCCGCGCACGACGGCGAGCGGGGGAAGGGTGTCGAACTCGGCGTAGGCCGAGCTGCCCGCCTCGCCCGCACCCGTTCGCGCCGAGCTTGGCCTGTCCTGAGCCTGTCGAACGGTCGACGCGCTGTCCTGGGCTTCGGCAGGCTCCGCCTGAACGGCATGGCGTATCGCCAGCTGTGGATGCGCCTTGGTCTTAGCATAGAACTGCTCGGCCGACAGGAACAGCGCATCGGGAGGCAGCGCCGGCCGCTCGGGGTCGCCCTGCACCAGGCGAAAGCGCTCGCGCGTGTCCTGCCAGAAATGCTGGAAGGCGCCTTCGAGGTCGCCGTGCAGCACCAGCGTCGCATCGGCGCCCAGGTAGTCGAACACCGTGGCGGTCTCGTCGAAGAACAGCGGCAGGTAGTACTCGATGCCCGCGGTCGCGACGCCGTTGCCCATGTCCTTGTAGATGCGGCTCTTGGTCGGGTCGCCCTCGAGCAGCTCGCGCCACCGGCTGCGAAAGCGCGCCCGCGCCTCGTCGTCCATCGGGAACTCGCGGCCCGGCAGCAGCCGCACCTCGGGCACCGGGTACAGGCTGCGCTGGCTGTCGGGGTCGAAGGTGCGGATGGAGTCGATCTCGTCGTCGAACAGGTCGACGCGGAAGGGCTGCGGCGAACCCATCGGGAAGAGGTCGATCAACCCGCCGCGCACTGCGTACTCGCCGGGGCTCACGACCTGCGTGACGTGGCTGTAGCCGGCCAGCGTGAGCTGGGCCTTGAACTTCGCTTCGTCCAGCTTCTGCCCGGTCTTGAACTGGAAGGTGTAGCCCGCCAGGAAGCTCGGCGGCGCCACGCGGTAGAGCGCGGTGGTGGCGGGCACGAGCACCACATCCACGCCTTCCGTCCTGTCGCGCTGCAGGATGCGCCACAGCGTCGCCAGCCGCTCGCTGATCAGGTCCTGGTGCGGCGAGAAGGCGTCGTAGGGCAGCGTCTCCCAGTCGGGGAAGACGGCGGTGCGCAGTTCGGGCGCGAAGAAGGCCAGTTCGTCGACCAGGCGCTGGGTGTCGGTGGCATCGGCCGCGAAGACGGCCGTCACGCGGCCGGCGGACTTCTCGCGCTCGGCCAGGCGGGCGAGCAGCAGGGCGTCGCTCGACGCAGGCGGGCGCGGCAGCGTGAAGCGCTTGCCGGAGGGGAGGGTGGGGAGGTCCATGCAGGAAGCCAGGCAATGCGAAACACCCCGCGCCGCGTGGCGAGGGGTGTCGAAGGACCGGATTTTAGAATGGCGCCCCTTTCTTCGCTGGCGCCGCCGCAGCAGCCCGGCGCCGCCTTCACGACCCCATGCCGTCCCCGCGCTTCCACGTCCTCATTCCCTCGGCCGGCATCGGCAGCCGGGCGGGCGTCGCGGGGCCCAAGCAGTACGAGCCGCTCGCCGGGCAGCCACTGGTCGGCCACACGCTCGATGCCTTCCGGGCGCTCGGCGCGCGCCTGGCGACGATCGCGCTCGTGGTGGCCCCCGAGGACGGGCTGGTGCAGCGCGTGCTGCCGGATTTCCCCCGCGCGGGCGAGCGCCTGCTGCGCGTCGGCGGTGCCACGCGCGCGGCCAGCGTGCGCAACGGGCTCGCTGCGCTGCTGGCCGAGGGTGCCGACGCCGGCGACTGGGTGCTGGTGCACGACGCCGCCCGCTGCCTCGTCACGCCGGCGCAGATCGAGGCACTGATCGCCGCCTGCGAGGGCGACGCCGTCGGCGGGCTGCTCGCACTGCCGCTGGCCGACACGCTCAAGGCCGCCACGCCCGACGGCCGCGTGGCGGCCACGCTCGGGCGCAGCGACAAGTGGCTCGCGCAGACCCCGCAGATGTTCCGCATCGGCGCCTTGGCCGCCGCCATCGACCAGGCCGGCGAGGGCGTGACCGACGAGGCCAGCGCCATCGAGGCGAGCGGCGCCGCGCCGCGCCTGGTCACCGGCAGCGCGCGGAACTTCAAGGTCACCTATCCCGAGGATTTCGCGCTCGCGGCGGCCGTGCTGGCCGGCCGGCCACCCCCATCGTCATGAACACAACGACCCACACCAGCGTCTTTCCCTTCCGCATCGGCGAGGGCTGGGACGTCCACCAGCTCGTGGCCGGCCGCAGGCTGGTGCTCGGCGGCATCGAGATCCCGCACACGACCGGCCTGCTCGGCCATTCCGATGCCGACGTGCTGCTGCATGCGATCACCGATGCCCTGCTGGGCGCGGCGGCGCTGGGCGACATCGGCCGCCATTTCCCCGACACCGACCCCCGCTTCCACGGCGCCGATTCGGGCGTGCTGCTGGCCGAGGCGGCGCGCCGCGTGCGGGCGGCGGGCTGGCAGATCGGCAATGTCGACAGCACCATCGTCGCGCAGGCCCCCAAGCTCGCGCCGCACATCCCGGCGATGTGCGCGCGCATCGCGCAGTTGCTGGGGCTCGATGCCACGCAGGTCAACGTGAAGGCGAAGACGGCCGAGAAGCTCGGCCCGGTGGGCGAGGGCCGCGCCATGGAGGCGCGCGCCGCCGTGCTGCTGCACCGCTGACAGGTCGGGACGCTATCGAATCGATAGCTGCTTGCGCCCGTCCCGCGGGCGCTGCGGGCCGATTCGGTGCCCGAGATCAGGCCGGCTCGGGCGACTCGTCCTTGTTGGCCGAAGCGGCCTGCGTGGAGGCGCGCTGCATGCGGATGTGCGCCGCGAAGCCGCGGCCGGGCGTGCTGGTGAGCGCGAAGGTGCCGCCCATGCGCTCGATGTTCTTGGCCACGATCGACAGGCCCAGCCCGGCCCCGGCGGCCGAGGTGCGCGCGACGTCGCCGCGGAAGAAGGGCTTGGTCAGCTGCGAGAGCAGGGCGGGTGCCACGCCGGCGCCGTGGTCGCGCACCTTGAGCAGCACCGCGTCGTTGTGCGCCTGGGCCTGGATGTTGATCTGCGCCACGTCCTTGCCGGGCGTCTTGCCGTAGCGGCGCGCGTTCTCCAGCAGGTTGGAGATCACGCGGGTGAGCTCCACGTCGTCGGCCATCACGGCCAGGTCCTTGGCGACGTCGACCTTGATCTCGACGTCCTCGTAGTCCTGCACGGCATAGGTACAGGCATCGATCACGTCGCGCAGCAGCACCGGCTTGAACTGCACGTGGTCGGGCCGGGCGTAGTCGAGGAACTTGTCGATGATGGCGTCGAGCTGCGAGATGTCGGCCGCCATGTGGGCGCGCGCGTCCTCGTCGGCCACGCTCATCTCGGTTTCCAGCCGCAGCCGGGCCAGCGGCGTGCGCAGGTCGTGCGAGATGCCGGCCAGCATCACGGCCCGGTCCTGCTCGATCTTGGCGAGCTGGTCGGCCATGCGGTTGAAGCCGATGTTCACCGCGCGGATCTCGGCGGTGCGGGCGTGCTCGTCGAGGCGATTGGCCTCGTACTCGCCCTCGCGCACCTGCGAGGTGGCACGAGACAGCTGCTTGAGCGGCCGGTTGATGAAGCGCGCGATGATGGCCGAGCCGGCCAGCGACAGCGCCACGGCGGTGATCAGCCAGGTCAGCCAGGTGCGTCCGCCCACGCGCGAGAACCGCGTCGGGTCGAGCAGCAGCCAGTAGTTGTCGGTGTCGATGGTGAAGCCGATCCACAGGCCCGCGTCGTCGTTCACGCGGCTGGCGATGGTGGTGCCTTCGCCCAGGCGATCCATCAGTTCCTCGGTCACGCGGCGGTCGAGCGTTCCGCTGGTGTAGGCCTCGAAACGGTCGTTCGGCTCGCGCGGCAGGATGCGCACGCCTTCCTGGTCGGCCAGCGTCTTGATGAGCGACACGCGGGTGATGGCGTCCGAGTACACGAGCGCCGCCCGCGTCAGGTTCACGAGTGACGCGATCTGATGCGCGGTCTGGACGGCGCGTGGTTCGTCCTCGAAGGCGCGGAAGGTCTGCAGCCAGCCGAAGATGCAGACCATCAACAGCAGCGACAGCAGGAAGAAGGTGCGCCAGAAGAGGCTGAAGCCCAGCCGGAGCCGGTTGCGACGGCGAACGCGCTCCGTCAGCTCCAGCGGGCTGGGCATCGTGACCGACGCACCCTCCTCGCCGAAGGGACTGGGCTGCGTCGTGTCGGGGCCGCGCGATCCTGCGTGGGCCGCCACGGGATCAGGCGGTGCCGTCCGGCACGAACACGTAGCCCACGCCCCACACCGTCTGGATGTAGCGCGGCGCGGCAGCGTCCGACTCGATCAGCTTGCGAAGGCGGGAGATCTGCACGTCCAGGCTGCGGTCGAAGGGCTCGAACTCGCGGCCGCGCGCCAGCTGGGCCAGCTTTTCGCGCGACAGCGGCTGGCGCGGGTGGCGCACCAGCGCCTTGAGCATCGCGAATTCGCCGGTCGTGAGCGACAGCTCTTCGCCGTCCTTCTTGAGGGTGCGCGAACCCAGGTCGAACTCGAAGGGGCCGAAGCTGACGGTCTCGTTCTCGGTGGAGGGGGCGCCCGGGGCCTCCTGGGGCGGGCGGCGGCGCAGCACGGCATGCACGCGCGCCAGCAGTTCGCGCGGGTTGAAGGGCTTGCCCAGGTAGTCGTCGGCGCCGACCTCGAGGCCCACGATGCGGTCGACGTCCTCGCCCTTGGCGGTGAGCATGATGATCGGGGTGCGGTCGTTGGCGGCGCGCAGGCGGCGGCAGACCGACAGGCCGTCCTCGCCCGGCATCATCAGGTCGAGCACGATGAGGTCGACGGTGTCGCGCAGGAGAATCCGGTTCAGCGCCTTGCCGTCTTCCGCGACGATGACCTCGAAGCCCTCTTGCGTGAGGTAGCGGCGCAGGAGGTCCCGGATGCGGGCGTCGTCGTCGACGATGACGATCTTGTCGGTGCGGGCGGGTGCTTGAGTCATTTGAGCAACAGTTCCCAGGGATGAATTTGTAACAGCGGCGATTCTGAAGGCGTTGCGTCCTCATCTCGGCCGAAAACGCCCCTGTCTGACACTAAGTTACAAAACTTGCCTGGGCTCGCGGACGCGATGTCGAGGAGATACGCAGCGGTGGCACAGTCGGATGTCCTGATGCACCGACACCCTCCGATGCCCTTGGCTTCCCGGCCCCTGTTCCCCTTCATCCTGGCCCTGGGTGCAGCCCTGCCTGTTGCCGCGTCGGCGGAATTCCTGAAGGTCGGCGGCCCACGCCGCGACGAGGTTCGCGCCGCGGTGGCCGCCCATCGCGCCGAGCAGCGCGAGGAGATCCAGCACGACGAGGCGGTGGCGGGCCGCCGCTTGACGCCGGCCGAGCGCGCGCAGTTGCGCGAGCAGGTTCGCAGCCAATGGTCGGCGCGTCCGGACGCCACGCAGACGGCCGATTCGGCCTCTGCGCCCGGACCGCACGGCGCGACCCCGCAGAATTCGGGGGGCGGCTGGCGGGCGCTCTTTCCCTGGGTCGGCTCGCGGCAGTAGCCGCGGGCATCCGCACCCCGCAGCGCCCAAGCCGGCGCGCGTTCCTTCATCCATTCGACGGGAGATCATGGTTTTGAATGCTATTAAATTGATAGCTGCTTGCGCAGCACTGGCGGGCGCTAGCGCCGTTTTTGCGCAGAACAGCGGGCCCGCGCAGCCGCAGAACGTGCTCCAGTTGTCCGCCAACGGCACGGTCGAGGTGCAGCAGGATCTGCTCAACATGACGCTGGTCACCACGCGCGACGCCACCGATGCCGCGACGGTGCAGAACCAACTGCGCACCGCCATCGACGCCGCGCTCGCCGAGGCCAAGAAGGACGCGCAGCCCGGCCAGATGGACGTGCGCACCGGCAACTTCAGCCTGTCGCCCCGCTACACGCGCGACGGCAAGATCAATGGCTGGCAGGGCAGCGCCGAGCTGGTGCTGGAGGGGCGTGATTTCCCGCGCATCACGCGCGCGGCAGGCCGCATCACGACGCTGAGCGTGGGCAACGTGGGCTTCGCGCTCAGCCGCGAGCAGCGGCTCAAGTCCGAGGGCGAGGCGCAGACCCAGGCCATCGAGAACTTCAAGCGCAAGGCGGCCGAACTGGCCAAGGACTTCGGCTTCGGCAGCTACACCCTGCGCGAGGTGTCGGTCAATGCGAACGAGGGCGGCCCGATCCGCCCGCGCATGATGGCGGCGGAGGCGAAGTCCTTCTCGGCCGCCGATGCGCCGATCCCGGTCGAGGCCGGCAAGACCACGGTGGTGGTCAACGTCTCGGGATCGGTGCAGCTCAAGTAGGCGGATGCGGGCGCCGCCGGGCTCGCCTCAGGGGGCCCGTGCCTCCTGCTGCGCTGCTGGCGGCGAACGACGTGCCGTGACGCGGCCCGGAGCGCCGGAGCCCGTGTCTACTGCGCGGTCCAGCCGCCATCCATCTGCCAGGCCACGCCGCGCACCTGGTCCGCCGCGGGCGAGCACAGGAACACCGCCAGGCCGCCGAGCTGGTCCACGGTGGTGAACTGCAGCGACGGCTGCTTCTCGCCCAGCAGGTCGACCTGCGCCTGCGCGACGCTGATGCCTTCGCGCGCGGCGCGGTCGTCGATCTGCTTCTGCACCAGCGGCGTCAGCACCCAGCCGGGGCAGATGGCATTGCAGGTCACGCCGGTGGTCGCGGTTTCCAGTGCCACGGCCTTGGTCAGCCCGACGATGCCGTGCTTGGCCGCGACGTAGGCCGACTTCTGCGCCGACGCCACCAGGCCATGGGCCGAGGCGATGTTGATCACCCGGCCCCAGTTGGCCTCGCGCATCGCGGGGATCGCCAGGCGCGTGGTGTGGAAGGCGCTGGTGAGGTTGATCGCGATGACCGCGTCCCACTTCTCGACCGGGAAGTCCTCGACCTTCGCCACGTGCTGGATGCCCGCGTTGTTGACCAGCACGTCGACGCGGCCGAACTTCGAGGCCGCGAACTTCATCATGTCCTCGATCTCGGTCGGCTTGCTCATGTCGGCGCCGTGGTAGGCAGTGGCCACGCCCAGTGCTTCGATCTCGGCCTGCGGGCCCTTGGCGTCGCCGAAACCGTTGAGCACGATGTTGACGCCCTGCTGCGCCAGGGCCTTGGCGATGCCGAGGCCGATGCCGCTGGTGGACCCTGTCACGAGGGCAGTTTTGCCTTTGAGCATGATGAGCGATCTCCGGATCAATTAGGATGAACCGCGCGATTATCCGCAGCAAGACGGACCCCTGGACATGACCCAACCGGCACTCGAATTCGTGGCTTGCGCCGATGCCCAAGGCAGCCACCGCATGGCCTATTGGCAGTGGGGCGACCCGTCTGCCGCGCATGTGGTGTTGTGCCTGCACGGGCTCACGCGCCAGGGGCGCGATTTCGATGTGCTCGCACAGGCCCTGCTGGCGCATGCCGGGCGCGGACTGCGCGTGGTGTGCCCGGATGTCGTGGGCCGCGGCCGCAGCGACTGGCTCGCCGACCCGATGGGCTACCAGGTGCCGCAGTATGCGGCCGACATGGTGGCCCTGATCGCGCAGCTGCATGCCGCGCAGCCGATCGAACGGCTCGATGTGGTGGGCACCAGCATGGGTGGACTCATCGGCATGGTGCTTGCGGGCCATGCCGAGCTGCCGCTCGCCGCGCCGGTGGGCAAGCTGGTGCTCAACGACGTGGGGCCCGCCATCGAGGCCGAGGCGATCGCGCGGATCGCGCGCTACGTGGGGCAGGGCGGCCGCTACGCGAGCGTGCAGGCCGCGGCCGATGCGATGTGGCAGCTCTCCACCACCTTCGGTCCGCACACGCCGCAGCAGTGGCTGGCCCTGTCGGCGCCGATGGTGGTGCCGGCGAGCGCGCGCAGTGGCGATGGGCGCACCAAGGTCGACGACGCAGCAGCGGCGGTGGGCGACGGGGCCGTGGTGCTTCACTACGACCCCGCCATCGCCGTCGCGATCCGTGCCATCACGCCCGAGATCGCCGCCCAGGCCGAAGCGGCGACCTGGGCCCTTTACGACGGCATCCGTGCCCCCACCTTGCTCACGCGCGGCGCCGAGTCCGACCTGCTGTCCGCGGCGACGGCCCGGCAGATGGGCGAGCGCGGGCCGAAGGCCAGGCTCGTGGAGTTCGCGGGCGTCGGCCATGCGCCGACCTTCGTCGACCCGCGCCAGTGCGCCGTCGTGGTGTCCTTTCTTCTGGATTGAGTGTTCGTTTGGTTTCAGAGAGTCTGTCCGTGTCCGAGCCCGCCCTTGCCGACCACGCCTTGTCGGCCGCCACAGCGCAGGCGCCCGCGATGGCGAACATGCTGGAGCGCGCGCGGCTCTTTGCCGCCCCGCTGATCGCCGACGAGGTGCTCGACACCGGCGAGAACACTCTCGAGCATGCCGATGCGGTGGCCGCGATCGTGGCCTCGATGGGCGGCTCGGAGGCGATGCAGGCGGCGACGTATCTCGTGTACTCGTGCCAGCACCTGAATCGACCTCAGGAGGTCATCGCCAAGGTCTTCGGCGACAACTTCGCGTCCTTGGCGGTGGAGACCACCAAGCTCGTGCAGGTGCAGAAGCAGACGCGCAGCGCCGTGCACCTGCACGAAGGCGCCGCGGGTCAAACCGAGAACGTGCGCAAGATGCTGCTCGCGTTCTCGCGCGACCTGCGGGTGGTCATGCTGCGGCTGGCGTCGCGGCTGCAGACGCTGCGTCACGCCGCCGCCATCAAGCAGCCGGTGCCCGAGAGCCTGGCACGCGAGTCCTTGCAGGTCTTCGCACCGCTGGCCAACCGCCTCGGCATCTGGCAGGTCAAGTGGGAGATCGAGGACCTGTCGTTCCGCTTTCTCGAACCCGAGACCTACAAGCTGATCGCGCGCCTGCTCGACGAGAAGCGCATCGAGCGCGAAGGCTACGTGGCGCAGCTGCGCGAGCGGCTGGAGCAGGGGCTCGAGGGCGAGGGCATCCGCGCCACCGTGCAGGGGCGGCCCAAGAACATCTACAGCATCGTCAAGAAGATGCGCGGCAAGTCGCTGGACTTCGACCAGGTGTTCGACATCCTGGCGCTGCGCGTGATCGTGCCCGACGTGAAGGACTGCTACGCCGTGCTGGCCTGGGTGCATTCGCATTTCCAGCCCATCGTCGAGGAGTTCGACGACTACATCGCGCGGCCGAAGGCCAACGGCTACCAGTCGCTGCACACGGTGGTCCGCGATGCGGTGGGCGGCCGGGCCGACAAGCCGA
Organism: Pseudomonadota bacterium; assembly: GCA_031119395.1. Lineage (GTDB taxonomy): Bacteria > Pseudomonadota > Gammaproteobacteria > Burkholderiales > Burkholderiaceae_C > Xenophilus. The sequence continues at coordinate 29,627 of JAVHYA010000041.1, read as the reverse complement.
TCGAGATCCAGATCCGCACCGAGGAGATGCACGACCATGCCGAGCACGGGGTGGCGGCGCACTGGGCCTACAAGGAGGCCGGGCCGCGCGGGTATGCGGGCGTGTGGGCCGGGGGCGAGTACGACGCCAAGATCGCCGTGCTGCGGCAGCTTCTGGCATGGGAGCGAGACCTCAGTGGCCAGCAGGGCCAGGGCCTGTTCGACGACCGCATCTATGTGCTGACGCCCGACGCGGCCATCGTCGAACTCCCGCAGGGTGCGACGGCGGTGGACTTCGCCTACACCGTCCACACCACGCTCGGCCACCGCTGCCGGGGCGCGCGCATCGACGGGGCCATGGTGCCGCTCAACACGCCGTTGCAGAACGGCCAGACGGTCGAGATCATTGCTGCGAAGGAAGGCGGGCCGTCGCGCGATTGGCTCAACCCCGAGCTGGGCTACCTGGCCAGCCACCGGGCGCGCGCGAAGGTGCGCGCCTGGTTCAACGCGCAGGCCACGCACGAGACCATCGCGCGCGGCCGTGAAGCGGTCGAGCGGCTGCTGCAGCGCGAAGGCAAGACGGCGCTCAAGCTCGAGGACCTGGCGTCCCAGCTGGGCTTCCGCTCGGCCGACCATCTCTTCGAGGTGGTGGGCAAGGACGAGTTCTCGCTGCGCAACATCGAGAACCTCCTGCGGCCGCAGGAGACCACGCCGGCGGAAGAGGCGCCGCTGATCCGCAAGCCGCGCGTGAACGATGGCGGCAAGGGCGGGGTGCTGGTGGTCGGCGTGTCGTCGCTGATGACACAGCTCGCCAAGTGCTGCCGGCCTGCACCCCCCGACGCGATCCGCGGCTTCGTGACACGCGGGCACGGGGTCAGCATCCACCGCGCCGATTGCAGCAACTTCCGCATGATGGCCGTGCGTGACGCGGAGCGGGTGATCGATGTCGAGTGGGGTCAGCAGAAGTCCGCGGGCGACTCGGTCTACGCGGTCGACGTGTCGGTGGAGGCGGCCGACCGGCAGGGGCTGTTGCGCGACATCTCCGATGTGTTCGCGCGCGAAAAAATGAACGTCATCGGTGTTCAGACGCAGTCGGTGAAGGGCACGGCCTGGATGACCTTCACCGTCGAGATCGCCGACACCGCGCGGCTGGCGCACGTGCTGGGCATCGTCACCGGAGTGCCTGGCGTGCGTTCTGCGCGTCGGCGCTGAGATGCGCGCGAATTCGCGCTATACTTGCGGTCTCGAATACAACCTAGGCGCGTAGCTCAGCTGGTTAGAGCACCACCTTGACATGGTGGGGGTCGTTGGTTCGAGTCCAATCGCGCCTACCAATTTCCCTTCTTCGTCCCTGCCGCTGCGGTGCTTCGCGCCGTGGCCATATGGTCTTCGCCGTGCGAATCGATCGCGTGGCGATCAGGCCGGCGTGCATAGCCAATCGGATCGATGGCGGCGGCGATGGGGTTGTGGTACCTTGCCGTGGAGCCTGGCCGCAAGGGCCGGCGTCTTTGAAGTTCCCACGTGATCAGCCCGTCCGAAATCCCTGTTGACGCCACGCGCACCGAGCAGCGGCTGGCAGCTCTTTTGCGCCAGGCGCCGCTGGAGTTTGCGCGCGTGGTGTACGGCATCAACGATCGTGCAGCAGGGCGTCACCATTCGATGGCCGCCGAGGATGTGGCGCGCGCGGAGCGACAGCACGGCATCACGGTGACGCGCGAGCGTGCAGAGCAGCGCGCGCGCGGCTACCTGCCGGTGGCGGGCCACGAACATTGCCCACGCTGCTGGGTGTTCAGCGGCACCAAGACCTTGTTGAGCTTCCACGACAGCGAGGACGGCAGCGTCGAGACCGCCAAGTGCCGCAGTTGCGGTGCGGAATACGCCAGCGCCAGCGTTTGACCGCGCTCAAGGGCTGGCGTGGCACCGTGAGGGTAAACCTTGGCGCGGTGCAACAAAACGTCTCCCTAGAATGTCCCGAGCCGCCATCGGGCGCGCCATCTGAAGGAGTCCGAAGTGCAGAGCAAGAAGGTTGCTTCCAAGTCGCCGCAGCGAGTGATCAAGAAGTATCCGAACCGCCGCCTGTACGACACGGACACCTCCGCCTACATCACGCTGGCAGAGGTCAAGCAACTCGTGATCGAAGGCGCCAGCTTCGTGGTGCGCGATGCCAAGAGCGGCGACGACCTCACGCGCAGCATCCTGCTTCAGATCATTCTCGAAGAGGAAGCAGGCGGTGCGCCGATGTTCACCGAGCAGGTGCTGGCCAGCATCATCCGCTTCTACGGCCAGGCCGTGCAGGGCTTCATGGGGCCGTACCTCGAGAAGAACATCCAGGCCATGACCGAGGTCCAGGCGCAGCTCGCCGAGAAGGCGCAGACGCTGACGCCCGAGATGTGGTCGCACTTCATGAGCATGCAGTCACCCATGCTGCAGGGCCTGATGGGCAGCTATGTCGAGCAGTCGAAGAACGTGTTCGTGCAGATGCAGGAGCAGATGCAGAAGAACACCGAGCAGGTGCTCGGCGCCTTCGGCCTGAAGCGGCCCTGAAGGTCGCTGCGGCCCGCGGCTCGTCGGCCGCAGAACTGGGACAATAGGCGCATGAGCGAAGTTGTCTCCCCCGAACGAAGTGCGGCCGCCCCGAAGGTCGGTTTCGTCAGCCTGGGTTGCCCCAAGGCCCTCACCGATTCCGAACTCATCCTGACCCAGCTCAGCGCCGAGGGCTACCAGACTGCCAAGACCTTCGAAGGTGCCGATCTCGTGATCGTCAACACCTGCGGCTTCATCGACGACGCCGTGAGGGAGAGCCTCGACACCATCGGCGAGGCGCTGGCCGAGAACGGGCGCGTGATCGTCACCGGCTGTCTCGGTGCGAAGTCGGGCGACGACGGCGGGAACCTGGTGCGGCAGATGCATCCCAGCGTGCTCGCCGTCACCGGCCCGCATGCGACGCAGGAGGTGATGGATGCCGTCCACGCCAACCTGCCGAAGCCGCACGACCCCTTCGTCGATCTGGTGCCCCCCATGGGCATCAAGCTGACGCCCAAGCACTACGCCTATCTGAAGATCAGCGAAGGCTGCAACCACCGCTGTACCTTCTGCATCATCCCGTCGATGCGCGGCGACCTGGTCTCGCGGCCGGTCGGCGATGTGCTCAAGGAGGCGAGGGCGTTGTTCGAGGGTGGCGTGAAGGAACTGCTGGTCATCAGCCAGGACACCTCGGCCTACGGCGTCGACGTGAAGTACCGCACGGGCTTCTGGGACGGCAAGCCGGTGAAGACGCGCATGCTCGAACTGGTGCGCACCCTCGGCGAGATCGCCGAGCCTTACGGCGCATGGGTCCGCTTGCATTACGTGTACCCGTACCCAAGTGTGGACGAGGTCATCCCGCTGATGGCCGAAGGCAAGGTGCTGCCGTATCTCGACGTGCCTTTGCAGCACAGCCACCCGGATGTGCTGCGTCGCATGAAGCGGCCGGCCAGCGGCGAGAAGAACCTCGAGCGCATCGCGCGCTGGCGCGAGATGTGCCCGCAGCTCGTGATCCGCAGCACCTTCATCGCCGGCTTCCCCGGCGAGACGGAAGAGGAGTTCGAACACCTGCTCGACTTCGTCCGCGAAGCGGACATCGACCGTGCCGGCTGCTTCGCCTACAGCCCGGTCGATGGCGCCGCGGCGAATGCGCTGCCGGGCATGTTGCCCGAAGCCGAACGCGAGGCGCGGCGTGCGCGCTTCATGGAAGTGGCCGAAGCGGTATCGACCGCGCGGCTGAAGCGACGCATCGGTGCCACGATGCAGGTGCTCGTGGATTCCGCGCCGGCGCTGGGCCGCAAGGGCGGCCTGGGCCGCAGCTATGCCGATGCGCCGGAGATCGACGGCATCGTGCGGCTGCTGCCGCCCGAGAAGATCAGCAAGCAGCTGAAGGTCGGTGAGTTCACGCGCGCCCGCATCGTCGGGACCGAGGGCCACGACCTGATCGGCGTGCCGATCTGAGGCCGGTACGAATCGCCGAGTGACTGCCGCCTTGCGAATCGACGGTGCGACGGCCTTGCGGGCCGAACCGCGTCGTTGCAGCGCGTGGGCCGAGGCTGCATCTGCGTTCGGCCAAGAAAAAAGCCACCGGGTTGGCCGGTGGCTTCATCTGTTGTTGGTGCCCAGGAGAGGACTCGAACCTCCACGATGTTACTCGCTAGTACCTGAAACTAGTGCGTCTACCAATTCCGCCACCTGGGCCCTCATAACTGCTGTACCGTTCGGCGCTTCAGTTATGTTTTGAATTTCAGGAACGAAGGAGATCATATCAAAAATACAGGCCCCTCCGGCAGCTTGCTGGAAGAAATTGAAGGAACAGTCCAAGGCCATCGCGACGGACACGGCTTCGTGCAGCGCGACGATGGCGAAGCCGACATCTACCTGCCACCCAACGAGATGCGCGCGGTGCTGCACAAGGATCGCGTCAAGGCGCGCATCGTGCGGCTCGATCGCCGCGGCCGCCCCGAAGGGCGGGTGGTGGAGATCGTCGAGCGACCCGAGCAACCCATCATCGGCCGCTTGCTGCACGAGGGCGGCATCTGGCTCGTCGCGCCCGAGGACAAGCGCTACGGCCAGGACGTGCTGATTCCCAAGGGGGCGACCGGCACCGCGAAGACGGGGCAGGTCGTGGTGGTCCAGCTCACCGAGCCGCCCGCGCTGTTCGGCCAGCCTGTCGGCCGCGTGACCGAGGTGCTCGGCGAGATCGACGACCCCGGCATGGAGATCGAGATCGCCGTGCGCAAGTACGGCGTGCCGCATGTGTTCTCCGACGCCTGCCTGGCCGAGGCCAAGGCGTTGCCCGACAAGGTGCGTGCCGCCGACAAGAAGGGCCGCATCGACCTGACCGACGTGCCGCTGGTGACCATCGACGGCGAGGACGCGCGCGACTTCGACGACGCCGTGTACTGCGAGCCCGCGAAGATCGGTCGCTCGCGCACCGCGAACGGCTGGCGCCTGCTGGTGGCCATCGCCGACGTGAGCGCCTATGTGAAGACCGGCTCGGCCATCGACATCGATGCCTACGACCGCGCGACCAGCGTGTACTTCCCGCGCCGCGTGATCCCGATGCTGCCCGAGAAGCTCAGCAACGGCCTGTGTTCGCTGAACCCCGAGGTCGAGCGCCTGTGCATGGTCTGCGACATGCTGGTCACCGGCGAGGGCGAGATCTACGCCTACCAGTTCTACCCGGCGGTGATGTTCAGCCACGCCCGCTTCACCTACACCGAGGTGGCGGCCATCCTGGCCAACACCCGCGGGCCCGAGGCGGCGAAGCGCAAGGAGCGCGTCGGCGACCTCATCCACCTTGCCGACGTGTACCGCGCGCTGCTCAAGCAGCGCAGCAAGCGCGGCGCGGTCGATTTCGAGACCACCGAGACGCAGATCATCTGCGACGAGGCCGGGCGCATCGAGAAGATCGTCCCGCGCGTGCGCAACGAGGCGCACCGCCTCATCGAGGAGGCGATGCTCGCCGCCAACGTGTGCAGCGCCGACTTCATCGCGCAGGGCAAGCACCCGGGCCTGTACCGCGTGCACGAAGGTCCCACGCCCGAGAAGAAGGAGATCCTGCGCAGCTACCTCAAGGCCATGGGCGTGGGCATGTCGATCAGCGACGAGCCGCATCCCTCGGAGTTCCAGGCGATCGCCCAGGCGACCAAGGAGCGCCCCGACGCGCAGCAGATCCACACCATGCTGCTGCGCTCGATGCAGCAGGCGATCTATACCCCAATCAACAGCGGCCACTTCGGCCTGGCCTACGAGGCCTACACGCACTTCACCAGCCCGATCCGGCGCTACCCCGACCTGCTGGTGCACCGCGTGATCAAGGCCATCCTGGGCAACACGAAGTACCAGCTGCCGCTGCTGCCGACGCCGGGCGAGGCGCAGGCCAAGCTGGCCAAGCGCCTGGCGGCCCGGGTGAAGGCGCCCACCAGCAAGCCGGCCAAGGCCACGGTGGTGCCCACCAAGGAACTGCAGGGCTGGGAAGCCGCCGGCCTGCATTGCAGCGCCAACGAACGTCGCGCCGACGAAGCCAGCCGCGACGTCGAGGCCTGGCTCAAGTGCAAGTACATGCGCGAGCACCTGGGCGAGGAGTACGGCGGCGTGGTCACGGCCGTCACCACCTTCGGCATCTTCGTCACGCTCGATGCGATGTACGTCGAGGGGCTGGTGCACATCACCGAGCTCGGCGGCGAGTACTTCAAGTTCGACGAGGCGCGCCAGGAACTGCGCGGCGAGCGCACCGGCATCCGCTACGCCATCGGCAGCCGGGTTCGGGTGCAGGTCAGCCGCGTCGACCTGGACGGCCGCAAGATCGACTTCCGCCTGGTGCGCGAAGGCGAGGAACTGACGGCGCGTGCGCTCAAGGACAAGGGCGTCACCGGCGCCTCGGGCGTGCCGGCCAAGGCCTCGGACAAGCGCCAGTCGCGCAAGGCCGCGGCCAAGTCGGCGGAGCGCGGCGAGCGCGCGGAACGCATGCCGTCGTCGCCGATGCAGGCGCTGAGGTCGGCCGTCAAGAAGGCGGCGGGCAAGATGAAGAAGAAGCGCAAGGCGCCGCGGCCCTGAGGCCATGCCCGGCCGCGTTCGCGCTTTCCCCAGGAGATTGAACCCATGACCGAGAAGACTTCGAAGGGCGTCGCCATCGTCACCGGCGCCGGCACCGGCATCGGCCGCGCGGCGGCGCTGGCCCTCTTGAACGACGGCTGGCGCGTGGCGCTGGCAGGCCGCCGGCCCGATCCGCTCGACGCGGTGGCCGACGAATCCGGCGCCGGCGACCGTGCCTTCACCGTGCCGACCGACGTGTCCAACCCCGAATCGGTGGCGGCGCTCTTCGCCGCCGTGGTCGAGCGCTTCGGCCGCGTCGACCTGCTCTTCAACAACGCGGGCGTGGGCAACCCGCCGGGCCCGTTCGAGGACTGGACGCCCGAGCAGTGGAAGGGCGTGGTCGACATCAACCTCAACGGCATGTTCTATTGCCTGCAGCAGGCCTTCCGCACGATGAAGGCGCAGACGCCCCCGGGCGGGCGCATCATCAACAACGGCTCGATCTCGGCCACCACGCCGCGGCCCAACTCGGCCGCCTACACGGCGACCAAGCACGCGGTGCAGGGCCTGACCAAGACCGCCGCGCTCGATGGCCGCAAGTGGGACATCGCGGTGGGGCAGATCGACGTCGGCAACGCGCTGACCGAGCTGGCTGCGCGCTTCCAGAAGGGCGTGCCGCAGGCCAACGGCGAGATCGCCACCGAGCCGACGATGGATGTGGCAGTGGTGGGGCAGTCGGTGCTCTACATGGCCAACCTGCCGCTGGAGGCCAACGTGCTCTTCCACACGGTGATGGCGACCAAGATGCCTTTCGTGGGTCGCGGCTGAGCGCGCAAGCTGCCGCGCAAGCGCTATCTTTTCGATAGCGGTTTGCGCAAGCAGGACGGGCCTTCGGGCCCGTTTTTCCTTCAGAGGCCGCCGCGCGCCAGGGCGGATGCCGTCAGCGGCCGGTCGGCCGGCCAGCGATCGGCCAGGGCGCCGTGCCGCCACACGGCGGCAACCGCGGCCTCGCGGGGCGGGTGGCCGGCGGCGAGGGCAGCACCCACCATGCCGGCCAGCACATCGCCCGTGCCCGCGGTGGCCAGCCGCGCGTTGCCTGTCGGATTGATCGACGGCCGTGCGCCCGGGTGGGCGACGACGCTGCCCGAGCCCTTGAGCACCACCGTGCAGCGGTGCCGGTCGGCCAGCGTCCGCGCCGCGGCCAGGCGGTCGGCCTGCACGCTGCGCGTGTCGACGCCCAGCAGGCGCGCGGCTTCGAGCGGATGCGGCGTCATCACCGTGGCGGCCTGCCGTGTCGCCAGCAAGGCCTGCAGGTTCTCGTCGCCGGCCAGCACATTGAGGGCATCCGCGTCCAGCACCAGCGGCCCGGCGTGCGCCAGCGCGCGCGAAAGCACGGCGCGCACAGCCTCGCCGCCGCCGCAACCGCAGACCAGCGTCTGGGCAGGCAGCGGCAACATGGCGGCGTCGCGGAACATGAGCTCGGGCTGCGCGCCGTCCCACGGCACCTCGGCGCCCAGCAGCCCGGCGAAGACCCGGCCCGCGCCGGCGTGCAAGGCGGCGGTCGCGGCCAGCACGGCGGCGCCCGCCATGCCCGGCGCCCCGCCGAGCACGGCGACATCGCCGTAGCTGCCCTTGTGCGACGCATGGGCGCGGGGTGCATCGACCCGTGCGGCGGCCAGCTCGGCATCGGCCTCGATCCCCGGCAGCGGCGCGCAACCCAGGTCGTCCGACCACACCTCGCCGGCCCAGTCGCGGCCCTCGGCGGTGAACAGGCCCGGCTTCAGGCTCAGCAGGCTCAAGCAAAAACGGGCTGCAGCGCCCGCGGGACGGGCGCCGGATGCTATGAAATTCATAGCGTGGCGGCCCGTGTCGGCATCCAGGCCCGACGGCAAGTCGACCGCCAGCACCGGTGCCGTGCCCCCGTGCATGCGCTGCAGCCACTGCGCCATGCGGCCTTCGGGGGCGCGCGTGCTGCCCAGGCCGAGCAGGGCGTCGATGACGAGGTCGGGGGCTGCCGGCGGCTCGTCGGCGATCGCGACGCCGGCCGCCTGCGCACGGTGCAGCGACGCCTGTGCGTCGGGCGGCAGGCGCGCCGGGTCGCCGATCCAGGTCACGGTGGGTGCGTAGCCGCGCTGCTGCAGGTGCATGGCCGCCTCGAAGCCGTCGCCGCCGTTGTTGCCGGGGCCGCAGGCGACCCACACCGAGCGCGCGTGCGGCGCGACGGCCATCGCCAGACGTGCCACCGCCAGCCCCGCGCGCTGCATCAGCGTGTGCGGGGGCAGGGCGGCTGCGGCCGCCTGTTCGAGGCGCCGCGTGGCCTGCGTGCCGAACAGCGGCAGCGGGGCCGGGATGCGGTCGGGGTGGATGCGCTGCATGCGCCGATTCTGCGGCCGGCCACGCGCGGGCGGCATGCCGCGCCTCAAGCGTGCAGCAGCCGCTCCAGCCCCAGCCCGTCGAGGTCGATCTCCGACGCCCGGCCGCCCACCATGTCGGCCAGCACGCGCGCGCTGCCGCAGGACAGCGCCCAGCCGCTGGAGCCATGACCGAGGTTGAGCCACACGCCGGGCACGCCGCTGGGGCCGATGACGGGCGGGCCGTCGGGCAGCATGGGACGCGCGCCCTTCCACTGCTGCACGCCCGAACCGAGCTGCGCGGCGCCGGGGAACCAGTCGTGCAGCACCTTGTAGAGCGTCTGCAGCGCGGCCGGGTGCAAGGTGGCGGGGTCGCCGCCCAGTTCGGCGCTGCCGGCCACGCGCACGCGCAGGCCCAGCCGGCTGATGGCGACCTTGTAGCGCTCGTCCATCACGGCGCTGCGCGGCGCATTGAGCGGCTCGCGGATGGCGGCGCTGATGGAGTGGCCGTACACCGGTGCGATCGGGATGCGCACGCCCAGCGGCCTGAGCAGCCCGGCCGAGGCCACGCCGGCGCACACCACGACGGCGTCGTAGGACACGGCGTCGGAGCCGGCCGCCAGTTGCAGCGCGCGTGGCGCCGCGCGCGACAGCGGTGCGATGTCGCAGTTGAAGAAGAACTGCACGCCGAAGTCCTCCGCCTCGCGCTTGAGCAGCATGGCGAACTGGCGGCAGTTGCCGACCTCGTCCTCGGGCAGGTGGATGGCGCCCGCGAGCTTGCTGTCGGCCGACAGGGCCGGCTCGATGCGGCGTGCCTCGTCGGCGTCGACCTCGCGGAACACCGCACCGGCTTCGCGCAGCACGTCGAGGCCCGGCTGCACGAGTTTCTTCTCGCGCTTGCCGCGCAGCAGCACGAGGTAGCCGTCGCTGCGCTCGTAGCTCAGCTCGCGCGCCTGGACGATCTCGTGCAGCCGCGTGCGGCTGTAGAAGGCCAGGCGCTGCATGCGCGCGCGGTTGGCCAGGTAGGTCTCGAGCTGGCAGGCGCGCTGCCATTGGCGCATCCAGCCGATGTCGCGCGCCCTGAGCGGCCAGCGCAGCTTGATGGCACCGTGCGAGGAAAGCAGCGAGCGCAGCACCTTCATGCGCATGCCCGGTGCGGCCCAGGGGGTCACGTAGCCCGGCGCGACCACGCCGGCATTGGCGAAACTGGATTCCTCGGCGGCGGCGCCGCGGCGATCGAAGACGTGGACCTCGTGGCCGTCGCAGGCCAGCTCCCAGGCAGTGGTCACGCCGATGATGCCGGCGCCCACGATGGCGATTTTCATGGAACGAGAGAGTGCAGCAGGGCGCGTCAGCGGCGCGCCGGACGCCCGAGGATAGACGAGGCGCCGGTGACCGCCCTGTCGCTTACACCTTCGGCGCGCGCGGCGTTGCACGGGCACCACCTCGTCCAGGGGGCGGTCGGGCGGGGTGTCCGGCGCGCCGGACGCGAGCTCCGGAATTCGAGGCGGATCGGGCTGCAGGCCACGACCCGCCTGCGCAGGCAGCTATCGAATTCGTAGCGCCTCTTCGGCCTGGGCCGCGATGGCGAGCACGGCGTCGTCGTGCAGCGCGCCGTGCCACAGCATCAGGCCCACCGGCAGTTCGCCCGGCGCATGGCATGGGATGGAGATCGCACAGCCGTCGAGCATGTTGACGACCGAGGGGTTGCGAAGCAGCAGCGCATTGACCCGGAAGAATTCGGCATCGCGCGGCTCGCCCGGCGCGACATCGGCCAGGGGCGGCGCGACGATGGGCACGGTGGGCGAGAGGATGGCGTCGTAGGGTGCCAGCGCCGACGCCATGCGGCCGATCCACGCGGCGCGCGCGTGGACCAGGTCGATGTACTCGTAGGCCTTCATCGCCGCGCCCTTGAGGATGCGCTGCGCCACGCGCGGGTCGTAGCCGGCCGCGCTGCGCTCCAGCAGCAGGCGGTGCCAGGCGTAGGCCTCGGCCGCCGAGAAGCCCCCCGTGGCGTTGATCGCCGGCAGGTCGGCCAGCGGGGGCAGGGCGATCTCGTCGATCGCTGCGCCGGTCGCGCGCAGCCGGCGCAGCGTGCGCTCGAAGGCGGCAGCCACCGTGGCGTCGAGGCCGTCGAGGAAGAGGTCCTTCACCACGGCGAGACGGCGCTGTGCGAGCGGGGTGGCGTCGGGCGTGACGCGGCGCTCGGCCAGGATTTCGTGGGCGACGATGGCGTCGCGCACCGAGCGCGTCATGGCGCAGGCGGTGTCGAGCGTGGTCGACAGCGGCACGGCGCCGGTGGTGGGCACCAGGCGAGCGGTGTTCTTGAAGCCCACGATGCCGTTCAGGGCGGCCGGGATGCGGATCGATCCACCGGTGTCCGAGCCCAGGCCGATGAAGGCCGCGCCGGTCGCCACCGAGATCGCCGCGCCCGACGACGAGCCGCCCGGCACCCGCGGGGTCCGGGCATCGGCCACGTTCGCCGGCGTGCCGTGGTGCGGGTTCACGCCGACGCCGGAGAAGGCGAATTCGGTCATGTTGGTGCGGCCGATCAGCGCGCCGCCGGCTGCCAGCAGGCGCGCGACGGCAGGTGCATGGGCGGCGGCAGCGGGCGAGTGGGCCAGCACCACCGAGCCGGCCGGCGTGGGCTGCCCGGCGATGTCGAACAGGTCCTTGACCGACACCGCCAGGCCGGCCAGCGGCTGGCCGGGGTGCGCGGCCGCAGCGGCGGCACGTGCGGCTTCGAAGTCGGTGCGCACGAAGCTGTGGGCGTTGGCGGGCGCCTGGGCCGTCGCGATGGCGCGCTCCAGCTCGGTGCGGGCGTCGGTGCGGCCGGCCTGCAGGGCTTCGCGGGTGGCGACGAGATCGGGGAGTGCGGCGGGTTCGGTCATCGGGGTGCGTGGCGTTGGGGACGGGCGAGGGAACGCGGGCGCCTGTGCGCCGCCCGCGCATGCAACCGGAGGTGAATCCACCCGGCTGAAATCGTCCCCTGCATGCTATACTCTTCGGGTTCCGCCTCGGGCTCATTCCTCAAGTGAAGAACCCGTGGCGGGATGCATCCGCGAACCAGCCCTTTCAAGGTGTCCGGAGCATGGCCGGCCTGCCGCACGCCCAGTGCGTACGCAGCCCAGGCGATGCCCCGGAAGCGGGCTGGATTCAAGACCCAACCTTTGGAGCAATTCAATGTCCACCACCATGCGTGAAATGCTGGAAGCCGGTGTCCACTTCGGTCACCAAACCCGCTTCTGGAACCCCAAGATGGCGCCGTTCATTTTCGGCAGCCGCAACAAGATCCACATCATCAACCTGGAAAAATCGCTGCCGATGTTCCAGGAGGCGCAGAAGTACGCCAAGCAGCTGACTGCCAACCGCGGCACCATCCTGTTCGTGGGCACCAAGCGCCAGGCCCGCGAACTCGTCGCCGACGAAGCCCGCCGCGCCGGCATGCCCTACGTCGACACCCGCTGGCTCGGCGGCATGCTGACCAACTTCAAGACGGTCAAGACCTCCATCAAGCGCCTGAAGGACATGAAGGCGCAGCAGGAAGCCGGCCTCGACGGCCTGTCGAAGAAGGAACAGCTGACCTTCACCCGCGAGATCGAGAAGCTCGAGAAGGACATCGGCGGCATCCAGGACATGGCTGCACTGCCCGACGCCATCTTCGTGATCGACGTGGGCTTCCACAAGATCGCCGTGGCCGAAGCCAAGAAGCTGGGCATCCCGCTGATCGGCGTGGTCGACTCGAACCATTCGCCCGAGGGCATCGACTACGTGATCCCCGGCAACGACGACTCGTCCAAGGCCGTGGCGCTGTACGCCCGTGGCATGGCTGACGCCGTCATCGAAGGCCGCAACAACGCGGCGGCCGATGTGGTGAAGGCCGTGGCCGCCGAAGGCAGCGACGAATTCGTCGAAGTCGAAGAGGGCGCGTCCGCCTGAGCGCGCGCTGCGCGAGCCTGAGAAAGGGGCTTCGTTGCCCCTTTTTTTTAACTTGAATTCTGAAGAACAGACGGAGTAATCAAATGGCTGCAATCACCGCAAGCATGGTCGCCGAACTGCGCGCCAAGACCGACGCGCCGATGATGGAATGCAAGAAGGCCCTGACCGAGGCCGACGGCAACATGGAAAAGGCCGAGGAAATCCTGCGCGTCAAGCTGGGCAACAAGGCCGGCAAGGCCGCCGCGCGCGTCACGGCCGAGGGCGTGGTCGCTGCCTACCTCGACGGCAAGACCGGCGCCATGGTCGAAGTCAACAGCGAGACCGACTTCGTGAGCAAGAACGACTCGTTCATCGCCATGGCCCAGGCCGCGGCCGAACTGGTCGCCAAGCACAACCCGGCCGACCTGGCTGCGCTGGGCGCGCTGCCCTACACCCAGGACAGCTTCGGCCCCACGCTGGAAGACGTGCGCAAGGGCCTGATCGGCAAGATCGGCGAGAACATGAGCTTCCGTCGCTTCAAGCGCTTCGCGTCGGATGCCAAGCTGGCGTCGTACCTGCACGGCACGCGCATCGGCGTGGTGGTCGAGTTCGAAGGCGACGACACGGCCGCCAAGGACGTGGCGATGCACGTGGCCGCCATGAAGCCGGTCGCTCTGACGTCGGCCGACGTGCCCGCCGAGCTGATCGAGAAGGAACGCTCGGTCGCCGCCGGCAAGGCCGAGGAAGACCGCAAGGCCGCCGAAGCCGCCGGCAAGCAGCCGCAGCCGGCCGACATCGTCGCCAAGCGCATCGAAGGCGGCGTGCAGAAGTTCCTCAAGGAAGTCTCGCTGCACAACCAGGCCTTCGTGAAGAACGACAAGCAGACCGTCGAGCAGATGCTCAAGGAGAAGGGCACCACCATCAAGGGCTTCACGCTCTTCGTGGTCGGCGAGGGCATCGAGAAGAAGGTCGACGACTTCGCGGCCGAAGTGGCGGCCCAGGTCGCTGCCGCCAAGGCTGCCGCCTGATCCCGCCCGCCGGGGCGTGCGCCGTCGTGGCGCCGCCCCGTTCTGACTTCTCCACGACTTACACTCCCCCCGCCAACCTCCAGAGGACCTTGCCCATGCCCGACGCCCGCCCAGCCCACAAGCGAATCTTGTTGAAGCTGTCGGGCGAGGCACTGATGGGAGACGATGCCTTCGGCATCAACCGCGCGACGATCGTGCGCATGGTGGAGGAGGTGGCGGAGGTGGTGAACCTCGGTGTCGAGGTGGCCGTCGTCATCGGCGGCGGCAACATCTTCCGCGGCGTCGCGGGCGGTTCCGTCGGCATGGACCGCGCCACCGCCGACTACATGGGCATGCTGGCCACGGTGATGAACTCGCTGGCGCTGGCCGATGCCATGAACAAGCAGGGCCTCACGGCGCGCGTCATGTCGGCCATCGCGATCGAGCAGGTGGTCGAGCCCTACGTGCGGCCCAAGGCGCTGCAGTACCTCGAGGAGGGCAAGGTGGTGGTCTTCGCGGCCGGCACCGGCAACCCCTTCTTCACCACCGACACCGCGGCCGCGCTGCGCGGCGCCGAGATCGGCGCCGAGCTGGTGCTCAAGGCCACCAAGGTCGATGGCGTCTACAGCGCCGACCCCAAGAAGGACCCGTCGGCCACGCGCTATTCGAAGCTCACCTTCGACGAGGCCATCGCCCAGAATCTCGGCATCATGGATGCGACCGCCTTCGCGCTGTGCCGCGACCAGAACCTGCCGATCAAGGTGTTCTCGATCTTCAAGAACGGCGCCCTCAAGCGCGTCGTGATGGGCGAGGACGAGGGCACGCTGGTGCATGCCCAGGAGACTCACTGATGACCATTGCAGATATCCGCAATCAGGCCGAAGCGAAGATGAAACAGTCGATCGCGGCCTTCCAGAACAACCTGTCGAAGATCCGCACCGGCCGCGCCAACCCGGCGCTGCTCGACGCGGTGCACGTGGAGTACTACGGCTCGCAGGTGCCGTTGTCGCAGGTCGCGAACGTCGCGCTGATCGATGCGCGCACGATCAGCGTCCAGCCCTGGGAAAAGGGCATGGGCGCCAAGATCGAGAAGGCCATCCGCGAGAGCGACCTGGGCCTGAACCCCGCCAGCATGGGCGACCTCATCCGCGTGCCCATGCCGCCGATGAGCGAGGAGCGCCGCAAGGAGATGACCAAGCTGGCGCGCAACGAGGGCGAGAGCGCCAAGATCGCCACGCGCAACCTGCGCCGCGACGCCAACGAGGCCGTGAAGAAGCTGGTCAAGGACAAGCAGGCCTCCGAGGACGACCAGAAGCGCGCCGAGGCCGACATCCAGAAGGTCACCGACCGCTACATCGCCGAGATCGACAAGCTGGTCACCGCCAAAGAGGCGGAGATCATGGCGGTATGAACCTGCCGCCCACGCTTCGCCCGCTGCGCGTGCGTCGCTGCTCCCCGGGGCGCCGCCCGGCGGCGTCCTTCGCTTGCACCGACCGTCGATGAGTGCCTCGCGCACCGTACCGCATCACATCGCCATCGTGAT
The DNA here is from genome assembly GCA_031119395.1 of Pseudomonadota bacterium. Classification (GTDB taxonomy): domain Bacteria; phylum Pseudomonadota; class Gammaproteobacteria; order Burkholderiales; family Burkholderiaceae_C; genus Xenophilus. The sequence continues at coordinate 14,266 of JAVHYA010000041.1, read as the reverse complement.
GGATGGCAATGGCCGCTGGGCCACCCGCCGTTTCCTCCCGCGGGTGGCGGGCCACAAGCAGGGCGTCGAGTCGCTGCGCCGTTGCGTCAAGGCCTGCGCCGACCGGGGCGTGGCGGTGCTCACCGTGTTCGCCTTCTCCTCGGAGAACTGGAACCGGCCGCAGGACGAGGTGTCGGGCCTGATGGAGCTGCTGGTGGTGGCGCTGGGGCGCGAGGTGCCGCGGCTGCAGGCCGACGGCGTGCGCCTGCATTTCGTCGGTGAACGCCAGGGGCTGTCGGATCGCATCCGCAACGGCCTCGCGCAGGCGGAGGCCGCCACGGCGCACAACGGCCGGCTGGTGCTCAACGTCTGCTTCAACTATGGCGGTCGATGGGACATCGCGCAGGCTGCCGCCAAACTGGCGGCCCAGGGCCTGGCGCCCACCGAGCTCAACCTCGACCGTGCAATGGCGCTGGCCCACGTGCCGGACCCGGATCTGTTCATCCGCACGGGCGGCGAGCAGCGCCTGTCGAATTTCCTCCTGTGGCAAAGCGCCTACGCGGAGCTGTTCTTCAGCGACCGCCTGTGGCCCGATTTCGACGAAGCCGCGTTGGACGAGGCGATCGCCGCCTTCGGCCGACGGGAGCGGCGCTTCGGCCAGACCTCCGCCCAGCTCGACGGGGGCGCCGCGCCGGCGGTCCCCCAGCAGCAGACAGCCTGACGGCGCGCATGCTCAAGCAAAGAATCATCACCGCGCTCGTCCTGCTGGCGATCCTGCTGCCCGCGCTGTTCTACCCGGGCTCCCACGTGCCCTTCGCCTGCATCATGCTGGCAATGATCTCGGCCGCCGGCTGGGAGTGGGGCAGGCTCAACGGCTATGGCCCGCGCATGGCGCTGTTCATCGGCTTCGAGGCCTTGGCGCTGTGCGTCCTGTCCTGGACCTTGGGATTGCTCGAGGTGCGGCTGACCGGCCTGTGGATCGTCGCCGGCGCCGCGTGGGTGCTGGTCGGCGGCGCCCTGCTCAAGGTGGCTGTGCCGGGCTGGCCGCGCATCCCCAAGCCGCTGCGGCTCGTCGGCGGGTTGCTGGCCCTGTGGGTGGCCTGGCTGGCCGTCGTGCAGGCCCGCATGATCGGGGTCAACTTCCTGCTGTCGATCCTCGTGCTCGTCTGGGTGGCCGACGTGTTCGCCTATTTCGCGGGGCGTGCCTTCGGCCTGAAGTTCACGCGCAACAAGCTGGCGCCTGCGATCAGTCCCGGCAAGAGCTGGGAGGGTGTCTGGGGCGGCATGATCGGCGTGCTGGTCCTGGCCTTCGCCTGGGTCTGGGCCGATCGTGCGGCAGGGGCGCTCGTGCCCAGCCTCTATACGCACCTGGCGGGACGCGGCTGGTGGCTGCTCGTGCTGGGCGCCTTGTTCCTCGCCGCGATGAGCGTCGTGGGCGACCTGGTCGAATCGCTCATCAAGCGCAGCGCGGGTGCCAAGGACAGCAGCCAGCTCCTGCCGGGCCACGGCGGGGTGCTCGACCGGGTGGATGCCCTGTTGCCGACGCTGCCGCTCGCGATGATGCTCGCTTCCCTGTGAAGAACCTTTCCGCTCCCCGCCAACGCGTCACCGTGCTGGGCTCCACCGGCTCGGTGGGTGTCAGCACCCTCGACGTGATCGCCCGGCATCCTGAGCGCTTCGAGGTCTTCGCACTGTCGGCCGCCACCAAGGTGGATGAACTGCTCGCACAGTGCGCGCGGTTCAAGCCGCGTTTCGCGGCCATGGCGAGCGAACGCCACGCCGCGCTCCTGGCGGAAAAGCTCAAGCAAAATGGGCTTGAAACCCGCGTCATCATTGCGTCAGACGCTATTGAAACCATAGCATCCGACGAGGACGTCGACATCGTCATGGCCGCCATCGTCGGCGCGGCGGGCCTGGCGCCCTGCCTGGCCGCGGCGCGCACCGGCAAGCGCCTGCTGCTGGCCAACAAGGAGGCGCTGGTGGTCGGCGGCGAGCTGTTCATGGACGCCGTGCGCCGCGGCGGCGCCACGCTGCTGCCGATCGACAGCGAGCATTCGGCGATCTTCCAGTGCCTGCCCGAGGACCCGGTGGTTTGGCCCGAGCGCATCGACAAGATCATCCTGACCGCTTCCGGTGGCCCGTTCCGCGAGCGTGAGGCACACACGCTGGCGGCCGTCACGCCCGAGCAGGCCTGTGCCCACCCCAACTGGGTCATGGGCCGCAAGATCTCGGTGGACTCGGCGACCATGATGAACAAGGCGCTGGAGGTGATCGAGGCCCGTCACCTGTTCGGCGTGGCACCGGACCAGATCGAGGTGGTCATCCATCCGCAGAGCGTGATCCATTCGATGGTGCAGTTCGTCGACGGCTCCGTGCTGGCGCAGCTGGGCACGCCCGACATGCGGGTGCCCATTGCCTGCGGGCTGGCCTGGCCTGCACGGGTCGAGAGCGGCACCGCCCGCCTGGACTTCCGCACGCTGGGCGCGCTGAGCTTCGAGGTCCCGGACGCCGGGCGTTTTCCCGGCCTCGACCTGGCTTGGCAGACCCTGCGCGCGCCACCGGGCACCACCGCGGTCCTGAATGCGGCCAACGAGGTTGCGGTCGCCGCCTTCCTCGAGCGGCGCCTGCGTTTCGATCGCATCCATGCCGTGAACCTGGAAACTTTGGAGGCGGTGGCGCCGTCCAATCCCGGATCGCTGGCGGACCTGCTGGCGCTCGACGCCAGCGCACGCGCGGCCGCCAACGCCGCGGCGATCCGGCTGGCGGCCTGAAGCCGCTCACAGGAGCCTTTCATGCTCACCGTCGTTGCCTTCGTTGTCGCCCTGGGCGTGCTCATCGCCGTCCACGAGTACGGGCACTACCGGGTGGCAGTCGCATGCAATGTGCGGGTGCTGCGCTTTTCGATCGGCTTCGGCAAGACGCTGCTGCGCTGGAAGCCGCGCCGCCAGCACCCGGGCCAGGACACCGAGTTCGTCATCGGCGCCTTCCCGCTGGGCGGCTACGTGAAGATGCTGGACGAGCGCGAGGCGCCGGTGCCGCCGCAGGAGCGCCATCGCGCCTTCAACACCCAGCCGCTGCGCGCGCGCGCAGCCATCGTCGCGGCGGGGCCCATCGCCAACCTGCTGCTGGCGGTGCTGCTCTACAGCGCGGTGAACTGGATCGGCGTGCAGGAACCCAGGGCCGTGCTCGGCCCGCCCGTGGCCGGTTCACTGGCGGCGGAGGTCGGGCTGCGCGGCGGCGAACTCGTCACGCAGGCCGGCTTCGATGGCGATCTGGAGCCGGTGCAATCCTTCGAGGACCTGCGCTGGCGCATCACGCGCGGCGCGCTGAATGGGCGCGACCTGACGCTCGAGGTCGCCCACGCCGACGGCTCCCGCGCGCGCCAGCTCGTGCTGCCGCTCGGCCGCATGGGCGCCAAGGACGCCGACCCACAGATGTTCCGCAAGATCGGCATCGTGGCGCCGTTCACCCGTCCGGAGATCGGCGAGGTCATGGCCGGCGGTGCCGCGCAGAAGGCGGGGCTGCAGCGCGGCGATGTCGTCCGGTCGATCGGCGCGGTCGAGGTCGTCGACGGGCAGCAACTGCGCGAGCTCATCCGTGCTTCGGTCGACGGCAGCGCCCCACGCACGCAGGCCTGGCGCATCGAGCGCCAGGGCCAGCCGCTGACGCTGGAGGTCACGCCCGAAGTCAAGGACGAGGGCGCGGCGCGCATCGGCCGCATCGCTGCCTACGTGGGCAGCCAGCCCGAGCTGGTGACGGTACGGCAGGGCGCCGTCGACGGCCTGTGGCGCGGCGTGGTCCGCACCTGGGAGGTGTCGGCGCTCACGGTGCGCATGATGGGCAAGATGCTGATCGGCGAGGCCTCGATCAAGAACATCAGCGGGCCGCTCACGATCGCCGACTATGCGGGCAAGTCGGCGAGCCTCGGACTGACCCAGTACCTCGTGTTTCTCGCCCTCATCAGCGTCAGTCTCGGGGTGCTGAACCTCATGCCTTTGCCGGTCCTCGATGGGGGGCACCTGATGTATTATCTTTGGGAGGGCCTGACCGGCAAGGGTGTCTCCGACGCCTGGATGGACCGGTTGCAACGCGGGGGCGTCGCGCTGCTGCTGGTCATGATGTCGATCGCACTCTTCAACGACGTGAACCGGCTCTTTGGTTAACTATCTTGCCGGCCCCATGCGCGCCGGCCCATTTCTCAGATGAACACACACTTCAGTCGCTTTCGCCTGCGTAGCGTGGCAGCGGTGGTAGCCAGCGCGCTGGCCGCGACGGCCGCTTGGGCCGTCGAGCCTTTCACGGTACGCGACATCCGGGTCGAAGGCCTCCAGCGGGTGGAACCGGGGACCGTCTTCGCATCGATGCCGCTGCGCGTGGGCGACACGTACACCGACGACCGCGGCTCGGCCGCGATCCGGGCGCTGTTCGATCTGGGCCTGTTCAAGGATGTGCGTATCGACGTGAGCGGCAACGTGCTCGTCGTCATCGTGGAAGAGCGCCCGACCATTGCCAGCGTCGACTTCTCGGGCACCAAGGAGTTCGAGAAGGACGCACTGCAGAAGGCCCTGCGCGAGATCGGCCTGGCCGACGGGCGGCCGTACGACAAGGCGCTGGCCGATCGCGCCGAGCAGGAGCTCAAGCGCCAGTACATCACGCGCAGCCTCTACAACGTCGACGTGGTCACCACCGTCACGCCGATCGAGCGCAATCGCGTGAACCTCACCTTCACCGTCACCGAAGGGGACTCGGCGCGCATCAAGGACATCCGCATCGTGGGCAACCAGGCCTTCAGCGAATCGACGCTGCTGGGTCTGTTCGACCAGGACACGGGCGGCTGGCTGGCCTGGTACACCAAGTCCAACCAGTACTCGCGCACCAAGCTCAACGCCGACCTCGAGCAACTGCGCTCCTACTACATCACGCGCGGCTACATGGAGTTCCGCATCGACTCCACGCAGGTGGCGATCTCGCCCGATCGCAAGGACCTGTCGATCACGGTGAACATCACCGAAGGGCCGAAGTACGTGGTTTCGGGCGTCAAGCTCGAAGGCAACTACCTGGGCCGCGAGGAAGAGTTCAAGTCGCTCGTCACCATCAAGCCGGGCGAAGCCTACAACGGCGACCAGGTCACCGAAACCACCAAGGCCTTCAGCGACTACTTCTCCAGCTTCGGCTACGCCTTTGCCAAGGTGCAGTCCAGGCCCGAGATCGACCGCCAGAACAATCGCGTGACCCTGGTGCTCCAGGCCGAGCCCGTGCGTCGGGTCTATGTTCGCAAGGTCAACGTGGCCGGCAACAACAAGACGCGCGACGAAGTGATCCGCCGCGAGTTCCGCCAGTACGAGGCCTCCTGGTACGACGGCGACCGCATCAAGCTTTCGCGCGAGCGCGTCGATCGCCTGGGTTACTTCAAGGAAGTCAACGTCGAGACGCAGGAAGTGCCGGGCTCGCCGGACCAGGTCGACCTGACCGTGCAGGTCGAGGAAAAGCCGACCGGCACGTTGCAGCTCGGCGCGGGCTTCTCGAGTGCGGAGAAGGTGTCGCTCAACTTCGGCATCACGCAGGAGAACGTGTTCGGCTCGGGCAACTACCTCGGCCTGAATGTCAACACGAGCAAGTACAACCGCACCATCTCGCTCACCACGACCGACCCCTACTTCACCAAGGACGGCATCTCGCGCACGCTGAGCGTCTTCCACCAGCGCACCACGCCGTACTACTCGCAGGATGGCGACTACACGCTGACCAGCGAGGGTGGCTCGATCCGTTTCGGGGTTCCGTTCAGCGAAATCGACACGGTCTTCTTCGGCGCAGGGGTGGAACGCTACAAGTTCCAGACCGGTGCCTCGTCGCTGCTCAATGCGGCGGACTTCTACGACCTGCTGAACCAGCCCACGACGGCGAACTACTACCGCTACATCTATGCGCGCTCGGTGCCGGGCGCCTACCTCAACTACTTCGGGTGCTCGCGTGGCGGCTCGAATGGTGCGTACCTGAACGCCTTGAGCAACAGCTACGCGCTGAGTTGCAGCCAGGACTCGGTCTGGGGCATCCCGCTGACCGTGGGTTGGGCGCGCGACGACCGCGACAGCGCCCTGGTGCCAACGCGCGGCCGGCTGCAGCGCGCCAACCTCGAAGTGGGTGTCGGTGGCGACTTCAAATACGTGAAGACGAGCTACCAGTACCAGCAGTTCATCCCGCTGTCCAAGCAGTACACCCTGGCGCTCAATGCGGACATCGGTGCTGCCAAGGCGTACGGCGGCAAGGAATTCCCGATCTTCAAGAACTTCTACGCCGGCGGCCTGGGTTCCGTGCGCGGCTTCGAGCAGAACTCGCTCGGCCCGCGTGACTCGATCACGCAGGCGGCGCTCGGCGGCACCAAGAAGGCGGTGTTCAACATCGAGCTGAGCACGCCATTCCCTGGCGCCGGCAACGACCGGACGCTGCGTCTGTACACCTTCCTGGACGCCGGCAACGTGTTTGGCGACAAGAGCTGCGCGGTGGCCAATCCGTTCGTCGGACTGCCGGGCGAAACGGCGGAGCAGTGCGAGCGCCGCTACAAGGCCGAGCGCAAGTTCCGGGCATCGGCGGGCATCGGGATCAGCTGGATCTCGCCGCTGGGTCCGCTTCGGCTCTCCTACGCGGTGCCGATCCGCCAGCAAAGGGAAGTCACCAACCCTGACAATCCCTTCTACCCCCTCATTCCTGCGGACCGCGTCCAGCGCGTCCAGTTCCAGATCGGGACTTCTTTCTGATGAAGCAGCTGTATCAATGGGTCGCCGCCGCCGCGCTTGCAGGCGCGGCCGTCGTCAATCCTGTCTGGGCGCAGGAAGCGTTCCGCTTCGGCGTCGTCAATCCCGACCGCGTGATGCGCGAGGCGCCTGCGGCCAAGGCCGCGCAGGCGCGCCTCGAGCAGGAGTTCCTCAAGCGCGAGAAGGATCTCAAGGACCAGGAAGCAGCGCTGAAGACGGCTTCGGACAAGTTCGAACGTGAGGCGCCGACCCTGTCCGAGACGCAGCGCACGGCGCGCCAGCGCCAGCTGGTGGACCAGGACCGCGACTTCCAGCGCAAGCGCCGCGAGTTCCAGGAAGACCTGAATCTGCGCCGCAGCGAAGAATTGCAGAAGGTGTACGAGAGCGCCCAGCGCGCCATCAAGCAGGTCGCCGAAGCCGAGAAGTACGACGTGATCCTGCAGGACGCGGTGTATGTCAATCCCAAGCACGACATCACCGAGAAGGTCATCAAGGCCCTGAACGCGGCGCCGGCCGGCAACGGCAAGTGACGCCCTGACTGGCGTGGCACTGCGACTCGGTGAGATCGCCCAAGCGCTCGGTGGCGAGCTGCAGGGCGACGGGGCCTTCGAAGTCCAGCGCCTCGCGCCCCTGGCCACGGCCGGGCCCGATGCGCTGAGTTTCCTCAGCCACCCCAAGTACCGCAAGGAACTGGCCGCCTCCCGGGCGGCCTGTGTCATTGTGTCGCCCGCGATGCGCGAGGCGGCTGCCGAGCGCGGCAGCTTCATCGTCACCGACGATCCCTACCTGTACTTCGCCCGGCTCACGCAACTGTGGAAGGCGCGGCATGCGCGCGAGGAGGGCCCGCGCATCCATCCCTCGGCGGTGATCGATCCGGCCGCCCAGGTCGATGCCACTGCGCGCATCGGCGCGCTGTGCGTGGTCGAGCGCGGCGCGCGCATCGGCCCGGGCACGGTGCTGAAGTCTCGCGTCACGATCAGCGAGGACTGCGTGGTCGGTGCCCGCTGCCTGCTGCATCCGGGCGTGGTGATCGGCGCCGACGGCTTCGGACTGGCGCCGCACCAGGGGGCGTGGGTGAAGATCGAGCAGCTCGGTGCGGTGCGCATCGGTGACGACGTCGAGATCGGCGCCAACACCTGCATCGACCGCGGCGCGCTGGAGGACACCGTCATCGAGGACGGCGTCAAGCTCGACAACCTGATCCAGATCGGCCACAACGTGCGGGTGGGCAGGCACACCGCCATGGCCGGCTGCGTGGGCGTCGCCGGCAGCGCCGACATCGGCGCGCACTGCACCATCGGCGGCGGCGCCATCGTGCTCGGCCACCTCAGGCTGGCCGACGGCGTGCACATCTCCGCCGCCACGGTGGTCACACGCTCCATCCTGAAGCCGGGGCAATACACCGGCATGTTTCCCATCGACGACAATGCGGCGTGGGAGAAGAACGCTGCCACCCTGAAGCAGCTGCACACGCTGCGGGAACGACTCAAGGCCCTCGAAAAGTCGATGGGGCCGGACGACAAGACACCATGACGACGATGCTCGACATCCACCAGATCCTCAAGCTCCTGCCGCACCGCTACCCGTTCCTGCTGGTGGACCGCGTGCTGGAGATGGAGAAGGGCAAGCGCATCACGGCGCTGAAGAACGTGACGATGAACGAGCCCTTCTTCAACGGCCACTTCCCGCACCGGCCGGTGATGCCCGGCGTGCTGATGCTCGAGGCCATGGCGCAGGCGGCGGCACTGCTGTCCTTCAAGTCGCTGGACATCGTGCCGGACGAGAACATGGTCTATTACTTCGCCGCCATCGACGGCGCGCGATTCAAGCGCCCGGTCGAGCCGGGCGACCAGCTCACGCTCGAGGTCGAGATCGACCGCATGAAGGCCGGCATCTCCAAGTTCAAGGGCCGTGCCCTGGTGGGAACCGAAGTGGCGTGCGAGGCGCACCTGATGTGCGCCATGCGCCGGATCGACGCCTGAGGCGCCGGCCGCATGACGCAGATCCATCCGACGGCGCTCGTCGATACGAAGGCCGAACTCGATGCCTCGGTGACGGTCGGGCCGTACGCGGTTATTGGCCCGAAGGTGCGCATCGGCGCCGGTACCACGATCGGCGCGCACTGCGTGATCGAGGGGCGCACGACCCTCGGCCGCGACAACCGCATCTTCCAGTTCGCCTCGCTGGGCGCCAACCCGCAGGACAAGAAGTACGCCGGCGAAGACACCGAGCTCGTGATCGGCGACCGCAACGTGGTCCGCGAGTTCTGCACCTTCAACCTCGGGACGGTGCAGGACGCCGGCGCGACGCGCATCGGCGACGACAACTGGATCATGGCCTACGTGCACATCGCGCACGACTGCCAGGTCGGCAACCAGACCACCATGGCCAACAACACCACCCTGGCCGGCCATGTGCAGGTGGGCGACTGGGCCACGATCGGCGGCCTGGTGGGCGTGCTGCAGCGCATGCGCGTCGGAGCGCATGCGATGGTGGGTTTCGCAGGGCACGTCAACAAGGACGTACCGCCCTTCATGGTGGTGGACGGCAACCCGCTCGCCGTGCGCGGCGTCAACCTGGTCGGTCTTCGGCGGCGCGACTTCTCCGCCGAGCGCCTGTCGGCGATCCGCGAGATGCACAAGCTGCTCTACCGTCAGGGCAAGACGCTCGACGAGGCGCGCTCCGGCATCCAGGCACTGGCAGCGCTGGGCGGGGGCATCGAAGCCGACGTTGCGCTGATGGACGGCTTCCTCGCCACCGCGGCCAGCGGCATCGCGCGCTGATGCGCAGCCTGGGCGACGCCTTCTCCCGCTGCCTGCCGTCGACCTCCCGACGCGCGGTATCGGAGTGCATGCGATGACGGGCGAGAGCGAACAGGCGCGCCAGTTCGCCCTGGTGGCCGGCGAGCCTTCGGGCGACCTGCTCGCGGGCCTGTTGCTGGACGGCCTGCAGCGCCGCTTTCCACACGTGAAGACGGTCGGCATCGGCGGGCCGCAGATGCTCGCGCGCGGCTTCGAGAGCTGGTGGCCGCAAGAAAAGCTGGCCGTTCGCGGCTACATCGAGGTGCTGCGCCACTACGCCGAGATCGCCGCCATCCGCCGCCAGCTCAAGGCGCGTCTGCTGCGCGAATGGCCCGAACTCTTCATCGGCGTCGATGCGCCCGACTTCAACCTCGACCTCGAGGCGGCGCTGCGCGGACGCGGCATCAAGACCGTGCACTTCGTCTGCCCCTCGATCTGGGCCTGGCGCGCGGACCGCATCGAGAAGATCCGCGCCGCAGCCGACCACGTGCTGTGCATCTTCCCCTTCGAGCCGGCGCTGCTGGCGGAGCAGGGCGTGGCTGCGAGCTACGTCGGCCACCCGCTGGCCAACGTCATTCCCATGCAGCCGGACCGGGCCGGGGCGAGGCGGGCGCTGGGGCTGTCGGCCGAGGCGCCGGTGGTGGCGCTGCTGCCCGGCAGCCGGCGCTCCGAATTGCGCTACCTGGCCTCAAGGTTCTTTTCGGCTGCAGCGCTCATGCAGCGGGCGCAGCCTGCTATCGAATTCATAGCGCCGGTGATCCCCAGCCTGCGCGCGGAGGCCGAGCAGCTGCTGGCCGCCAGCCCGATGGCCGGCAAGGTCAAGCTGGTCGATGGCCGCTCCCACGCCGTGCTGGCGGCCTGCGACGCGACGCTGATCGCCAGCGGCACGGCGACGCTGGAGGCGGCGCTGTTCAAGCGGCCGATGGTCATCGCCTACAACATGAACCGCGTCTCCTGGCACCTGATGCACCGCCAGCAGTTGCAGCCGTGGGTCGGGTTGCCCAACATCCTGTGCGGGGAGTTCGTGGTGCCTGAACTTCTGCAGGACGCGGCCACGCCCGAGGCGCTGGCCGAGGCCACGCTGGCCTGGCTGCAGGAGCCGGCCCGGGTGCAGGAGGCGGAGCGGAAATTCACCGCCATGCACGTGCAACTGCAGCGCGATACGCCGACACTGTGCGCCGATGCGATCCAGAAAGTTCTTGAAGGCTGAGCAAGCGCGTCTGGTCTGGGACGCGCCGGGTCTCCTGGCCGGTGTGGACGAAGCGGGCCGCGGCCCGCTGGCCGGCCCGGTCGTGGCCGCCGCGGTGATCCTGGACGACCAGAAGCCGATCCGCGGCCTGGCCGATTCCAAGACGCTGACGGCCCTGCAGCGCGAGAAGCTCCACGAGCAGATCCTGGCCAAGGCGCTGTGCTGCTCGATCGCGCAGGCCAGCGTGGAGGAAATCGACACCCACAACATCCTCGGCGCCACGATGCTGGCCATGCGCCGCGCGGTGGACGGCCTGCGGCTCAAGCCTGCCAAGGTGCTGGTGGACGGCAATCGCCTGCCCACGCTGGACGTGCTGGCCGAGGCGGTGGTCAAGGGCGATGCGCTGGTCAAGGCGATCTCGGCCGCGTCGATCCTGGCCAAGGTGCACCGCGACCGGCTGTGCGAGCAACTGCACGCCGAATTTCCGGCGTACGGCTTCGCCGGGCACAAGGGCTACGGAACGCCCGAGCACCTGGCCGCCCTGCAGGTGCACGGCGCGTGCGTGCACCACCGCCGATCCTTCTCGCCCGTGGCCCAGGCGCTGGCCCGCGTGCCCGCGATGTCATCCGCTTCCGTGACCGTGCAGGTGCAGACCGTCGAGCTCGCGCTGTCGCAACCCGCCGCCTGAGCCCGCCATGCCCGTGAGCCCTTCCGAGCCGATGCGCATCCAGTCGCGCGACAACCCGCTGCTCAAGGAGCTGCGCAAGCTCGCCCAGGATCCCGGGGCCTACCGCAAGCTGGGGCGTGTGTGGCTCGAGGGCGACCACCTGTGCCGGGCCGCGCTGGCGCGAGGCCTGCGCCCGTCCGTGGCCGTGTTTTCGGAGTCATTTTGGCCTCGGGCGCCCGTGGAATGGGCGCAGGGTGCTATCAAAACCGTAGTGGTCGACGATGCGCTGCTGGCCGCCGGCAGCGGCCTCGAATCGCCGGCGCCGATGGGTTTCGTGGTCGACCTGCCGCCGCCTCCGGCGCTGTCGCCCACTGTGCCGACGGTCCTGCTCGACCGGCTGCAGGATCCGGGGAACGTGGGCTCCATCCTGCGCAGTGCGGCCGCCTTCGGCTTCGGCCAGGTGGTGGCGCTCAAGGGCACGGCTGCGCTGTGGTCGCCCAAGGTGCTGCGCGCGGGCATGGGCGCGCATTTCGGCCTGCAGTTGGTCGAAGGCGTGGAGCCCGAGGCGCTCGATGCCCTGCGGATGCCCTGGATCGCCACCAGTTCGCACCGCGGCGAGTGGCTGCACGAGGCTCGGCTGCCCATGCCCTGCGCCTGGCTGCTGGGCCACGAAGGGCAGGGCGTGTCGCCGGCGCTGGAGGCGCGGGCGGCCCTGCATATCCGCATCGCCCAGCCGGGTGGCGAGGAGTCGCTGAACGTGGCGGCGGCCGCCGCCATCTGCCTGCATGCGAGCGCGGCGCGCCAGCTGTCCGGCGGCGCCTGAATGCCGCGCTGGCGCGCCTCGCGGGCGACGCGCGGCCGGGTCACCAGAACGGTGCCGACCTCGCGCCACCCACAGGGAAAGTACCGAGGCGCCGGGCTATAATCAGCGGCTTTCCCGCTCACACCCGCCCACAGCGCACGCAAGCCTCATCCCTGACGAAAGCCGCCACCCGTTTGCCCGACCGCCGGGCGCCTTGGGTCCGCTTTGGGCGTCATCCATCAACGGAGAACCCCAGTGCTTTCATCCCTTCAGGGATCCTTCCCGCCCGCCATCCTGGCGCTCGCAGACGGCACGGTCTTTCTCGGCAAGTCGATCGGAGCCACCGGCTCCACCGTCGGCGAGGTGGTGTTCAACACCGCCATCACCGGCTACCAGGAAATCCTCACCGACCCCAGTTACTGCCAGCAGATCGTCACGCTGACGTATCCGCACATCGGCAACTACGGCGTCAACGAGGAAGACATCGAGGCTGACAAGATCCATGCCGCGGGCCTGATCATCAAGGACCTGCCGCTCGTCGCCTCCAACTTCCGCAAGACGGCGACCCTGTCGGAATACCTGGTGCGAGGCCAGACGGTCGCCATCGCCGGCATCGACACCCGCAAGCTCACCCGCCACCTGCGCACGAAGGGCGCACAGAACGGCGCCATCGTCGGCCTCGCGGCCGGCGAATCGGTCACCCAAGCCGTCATCGACAAGGCCATCGCCGCCGCCAAGGCCGCCCCCAGCATGGCCGGCCTGGACCTGGCCAAGGTCGTGTCGGTCAAGCAGACCTACGAATGGACGCAGACCGAGTGGAAGCTCGGCGCCGGCTACGGCGTGCAGATCACGCCCAAGTTCCACGTCGTCGCCTTCGACTACGGCGTCAAGAAGAACATCCTGCGCATGATCGCGCAGCGCGGCGCCCGCATCACCGTGGTGCCGGCCCAGACGCCCGCGGCGGACGTGCTCAAGCTCAAGCCCGACGGCATCTTCCTGGCCAACGGCCCCGGCGACCCGGAGCCCTGCGACTATGCGATCAAGGCCGTGGCCGAGCTGATCGAAACCGGCATTCCCACCTTCGGCATCTGCCTGGGCCACCAGATCATGGCCCTGGCCTCGGGCGCGAAGACCTTCAAGATGAAATTCGGCCACCACGGCGCGAACCACCCCGTGAAGGACCTGGACAACGGGCGCGTGAGCATCACCAGCCAGAACCACGGCTTCGCGGTGGACGAGAAAACCTTGCCCGCGACCCTGCGACCCACGCACGTCAGCCTGTTCGACCACACGCTGCAGGGCCTGGCCCGCACCGACAAGCCGGCCTTCTGCTTCCAGGGCCACCCGGAAGCCTCGCCCGGCCCGCACGACATCGGCTACCTGTTCGACCGCTTCACGGCACTCATGGAAAAACACAAGGCGGAGGCCGCGAATGCCTAAGCGCACAGACCTCAAGAGCATCCTCATCATCGGCGCCGGCCCGATCGTCATCGGCCAGGCTTGCGAGTTCGACTACTCCGGCGTGCAGGCCTGCAAGGCGCTGCGCGAGGAGGGATACAAGGTCATCCTGATCAACAGCAACCCGGCGACGATCATGACCGACCCGGCCACGGCCGACGTCACCTACATCGAGCCGATCACCTGGCCCACGGTCGAGAAGATCATCGCCAAGGAACGGCCCGACGCGATCCTGCCCACGATGGGCGGCCAGACCGCGCTGAACTGCGCGCTGGACCTGTGGCGCAACGGCGTGCTGGACAAGTACAAGGTCGAGCTGATCGGCGCCACGCCCGAAGCCATCGACAAGGCCGAGGACCGCCTGAAGTTCAAGGACGCGATGACCAAGATCGGCCTGGGCTCGGCGCGCTCGGGCATCGCCCACTCGATGGACGAGGCCTGGGCGGTGCAGAAGAACGTCGGCTTCCCCACGGTGATCCGCCCCAGCTTCACGCTCGGCGGCACCGGCGGCGGCATCGCCTACAACCCGGAGGAGTTCGAGACCATCTGCAAGCGCGGCCTGGAAGCCTCGCCCACCAACGAGCTGCTGATCGAGGAGTCGCTGCTCGGCTGGAAGGA
>JAVHYA010000161.1 GCA_031119395.1 Pseudomonadota bacterium | reverse complement strand
CGAAGTCGATCATCATGATCGCGTTCTTCTTGACGATGCCGATCAGCAGGATGATCCCGATGATGCCGATCACCCCGAGGTCGTTGCCGGTGAGCATCAGCGCCAGCAGCGCGCCCACCCCGGCCGAGGGCAGCGTCGACAAGATCGTGAGCGGGTGCACGTAGCTCTCGTACAGCACCCCCAGCACGATGTACACGCACACCACGGCCGCCAGGATCAGCCACAGCTGGCTGGTCAGGGACTTTTCGTACGCCCCGGCCGCGCCCAGGAAGCGCATGGTGATGCTCCCCGGCATGCCGATCTCCTTGGCGGCTTCGCGGATCGCCGTCACCGACCTGCCCAGCGCCACGCCGGGCGCGGTGTCGAAGCCCACCGTGGCCGACGGGTACTGCGCCACGCGCGTGACCTGCAGCGGCGCGAGCTGCTCGCGCACGGTCGCGAAGGACGACAGCGGCGTGGTGCTGCCGCCGCCCGTCTTCATCTGCAGCGTGCCCAGGCCCTGGATGGACTCCAGGCCTTCGCGCTGCGCCTCCAGGATCACGCGGTACTGGTTCGTCTCGGTGAAGATGGTCGACACGATGCGCTGGCCGAAGGCGCTGTAGAGCGCATCGTCGACCGAGCTGGCGGTGACCGACAGGCGCGACGCGGTGCTGCGGTCGATGTCCACGTAGGCCGCCAGGCCCTGCGCGCCGGCGTCGGTGGTGGCATTGCGCACCGTGGGCGCCAGTGCGTCGCTGCGCAGCTTGTCGACCAGCTTCTTCGCCCAGTCGTTCACGGCCTGCGTGTCCACGCCTTCGAGCGAGATGCGGAACTCGGTGGGACCGGTCTCGGCATCGATGGTCAGGTCCTGCGTGGGCTGCAGGTACAGCGTGACGCCGGCCACCTGCTGGCGCACGCGCTCGCGCAGGCGCTGCATGGTGTCCTGCTGGTCGCCCCGGCCCGGCCGCAGGTTGACGAGCAGGCTGCCGGTGTTGAGCGTGGTGTTGTTGGCGGCGTCGACGCCGACCACCGCGCTCACGCTCTGCACGTCCTCGTCGCCCAGGATGGCCCTGGCCGCCGCCTGCTGCAGTTCGGCCATGCGCTGGTACGACACGTCCTGCGCCGCCTCGATGCGGCCCTTGAGCTGGCCGGTGTCCTGCGTCGGGAACAGGCCCTTGGGAATCGCGACGTACAGCAGCACCGTGAGCGCCATCGTCGCCACCGCCACGACCAGCGTCAGCGGCTGGTGGCGCAGCACCCAGTGCAGGCCCACGTCGTAACGCGCGATCACGCGGTCGAAGAAGGCCTGCACCTTGTGGCCCAGCTTGCCGCCCTGCTGCGACTCGGGCTTGAGCCAGCGCGCCGACATCATCGGCACGAGCGTCAGCGACACCACCGCCGAAATGAGGATGGTGATCGCCAGCGTGACGGCGAACTCGCGGAACAGGCGCCCCACCACGTCGCTCATGAACAGCAGCGGGATCAGCACCGCGATCAGCGAAATGGTCAGCGAGATGATGGTGAAGCCGATCTGCGTCGCGCCCTTCACTGCCGCGGCGAAGGGCTTCTCGCCCTCTTCCAGGTAGCGCGCGATGTTCTCGATCATCACGATCGCGTCGTCGACCACGAAGCCGGTCGCGATCGTGAGCGCCATGAGGCTCAGGTTGTTGAGCGAGTACCCCAGCAGGTACATCAGCCCGCAGGTGCCGATGAGCGAGATCGGCACCGCGATGCTGGCGATGACGGTGGCCTGCACGCTGTGCAGGAAGAAGAAGATCACCAGCACCACCAGCACCACGGCCAGGATCAGTTCCAGCTGCACGTGCTCGACCGAGGCGCGGATGCCCGTGGTGCGGTCCGACAGGATCTCCACGCGCACCGCGCCGGGCAGCGAGGCCTCCAGCTCGGGCAGCTGCTTCTTGATGGCGTCGACCGTCGCGATCACGTTGGCGCCGGGCTGGCGCTGCACGTTCAGGATCACGGCCGGGCGAAGCGTTCCGTCGCCGCCCTTCGCCTGGCTGTTGGACACCACCTCGCCGCCCTTGAGCGCCGCCCAGGCGCCCAGTTCGGTGTTCTCGGCGCTGTCGACCACCTTGGCCACGTCGCGCATGCGCACCGGGGCGCCGTTCTTCCACGCCACGATGAGGTTCATGTAGTCGGCCGCCGCCATCAGCTGGTCGTTGCTGTTGATGGTGTACGAGCGCTTGGGCCCGTCGAAGCTGCCCTTGGCGCTGTTGGCGTTGGCCGCCGTGATGGCGCTGCGCAGGGTGTCGATGCCGATGCCCACCGAGGCCAGTGCGTTGGTGTCGGCCTGGATGCGCACCGCCGGCCGCTGCCCGCCCGAGAGCGTGACCAGGCCCACGCCGTTGACCTGGCTCATCTTCTGCGCCAGCCGCGTGTTGACCAGGTTCTGCACCTCGGTCAGCTTCATCGTGTCGGAACTCACGGCCAGCGTGAGGATGGGCGAATCGGCCGGGTTGACCTTGGCATACACCGGCGGCGCCGGCAGGTCCGCCGGCAGGAAGGAGCCGCCGGCGTTGATGGCCGCCTGCACCTGCTGCTCGGCGACGTCGAGCGTCTGGTTCAGGTCGAACTGCAGGGTGACGATGGACACGCCCGCCGCGCTCACCGAGCTCATGCGGTTGAGCCCCGCCATCTGGCCGAACTGGCGCTCCAGCGGCGCGCTCACGGTGCGGCTCATCACCTCGGGGCTGCCGCCGGGGTAGAGCGTCTGCACCTGGATGGTCGGGTAGTCGACCTGCGGCAGCGCCGCCAGCGGCAGGAAGCGCAGGCCCACCAGGCCGGCCAGCACGATGGCCAGCATCAGCAGGCCGGTGGCGACCGGGCGTTCGATGAAGGGTTTGGACGGGCTCATCGCGCGTGGCCACCTGCCCGATGCAGAGTTTCGAGCCGAATCGGCCCGCAGCCCGCGCCAGTCATGCGCAGGCAGCTATCGATTTCGTAGCAGAACGCCATGGTGCGATCAGCCGCCCGCGCCCTCGCGCCGGCGCTCCTGCATGCGTTGCCAGCGCTCGACGGCGGCCGGGTCGCCCTTGTCGAGCTGCTCGAGGAACTGCTTGCGGCGCGCGAGCTGGTCCGGGTCGTCCTTCACGGCCTCCAGCATGCGACGGCGCTGCTCGGCCGTGGGCAGGCCGGCGGCGCCCGGCGCCACGTGCGCGCCCGAGGGCGCCGTGGTCGCGGCCGTGCCCTCGCCCACCGGCGCCGGGCCGGGTGCGCCCACGAC
>JAVHYA010000003.1:105725-158951 GCA_031119395.1 Pseudomonadota bacterium | reverse complement strand
GCCCGCGCCTGCGCAGATCGTGGCGGCGCCTCCCCCGCCGCCCGCCGCAGCGCCTGCGCCAGCAACGCTCGAGACCGCCCGGCCCGCGGAGGCCGCGCCAGCCACCACGACCGCCGCCGCTCGCCCGGCCGCCAAGCCAATGGCCTCGGCCTCCTCCAGGCGGCCCGCTGCGGCGCCCAAGGCATCGGTGCCGCGCCCATCCACCGCCGTGGCAGCGCGAAACGCTCATCCGCGCCAGCCGCCGCCCGCGGCACCGGCCCGTCGCAACGCCGACCCCGACAGCGAGCTGCTGGCCGCCATCCTGCGCCGCAGCCAGCCGGCGCCGGCGCCTGCGCCAGGCCCCTGAAACGCCGGCGCGCCGCCTGCCGGCCCGGTTCGCCAACAATCGGTCCTTTGTCATCCCGCGCGTCGTGCCGGTCCTGCCGGCCCGCAGCGCATGAAAGGACCCCGGCATGCAATCGGCCGACGCCGCCCTCTTCGACGCGGCCTACTACGAGCGTTTCTATTTCGACCAGAAGACGCGGGTCTCGGACCCGCAGCACGTCGAGCGCCTGGGCGCCTTCGTGTGCAGCTACCTGCACTACCTGCGCGTGCCGGTGGCGCGCGTGCTCGACGTGGGCTGCGGCATCGGGCTGTGGCGCGACATCGTGGCGCGGCACTTTCCGCAGGCGCAGTTCCACGGGGTGGAGATCAGCGAGTACCTGTGCCAGCGCTACGGCTGGACGCAGGGCTCGGTGGTGGACTACACGGCGCGCGAGCCCTTCGACCTCGTGGTCTGCCAGGGCGTGCTGGCGTACCTGAGCCCGACGGACCTCAAGCGCGCACTGCGCAACCTGGGCACGCTGACGCGCGGCGCGCTGTACCTGGAGGTGGTCACGCGCGAGGACTACGAGAACGACATCGTCGACGACACGCTGACCGACCCGCGCCTGTTCCGCCACCGCGCCGAAGCCTACCGGCGCGGACTCGCGCCGAACTTCAGGCACGCGGGCGGCGGCGTCTGGCTCAGCCGCGACTGCGAGGTGCCGCTCTACGCCATGGAGTGCGCCGACGACGCTTGAGGAAGCTCAAAGCTTGATGCCGGCGCCCTTGACCGTCGGCCCCAGCACCCCGACCTGCTCCTTCACGAAGCTGTCGAACTTGGCCGTGGTCTCGGGCTTGCCGACGATGCCCAGGTCGACCATCTTCTTCTGCACCTCGGGCATGACCAGCACCTCGTTGCAGGCCGCATTGAGCTTGGCGACCATGTCGGCCGGCAGCTTCGCCGGGCCGGACAGGCCGAAGAAGTTCTCCAGCACCAGCTTGGGCTGCCCCAGTTCCACCACCGTCGGCACCTCGGGCATCAGCGGCGAGCGCGCCGTGCTCGTCACCGCGAGCGGCACCAGCTGCCCCGTCTTGAAGTACTGCACGTAGGCGGTGATCACGTCGATGCCGACCGGGATGATCCCTGCCAGCAGGTCGGTGGTCATCGGGGCACCGCCGCGGTAGGGCACGTGCACCAGGTTGGCGCCCGTGACCTTGCGCGTCAGCTCGCCGTGGATGTGGCCGACCGAGCCGGGGCCGCCGGAGCCGAAGTCCACGCGCTCCTTCTGCGCCTTGCCCAGCAGCTCGCCGAAGCTCTTGATGCCCGATTCCTTGCTGGCCATGACCACCAGCGGCGCCGAGCCCAGGTAGGCGATGTGCGTGAAGGCGGCCACCGGGTCGTAGGGCGCCTTCTCGAGCGTGAAGGGCCCGAGCGCGATCGGCGTGGTGTTGGACAGCATCAGCGTGTAGCCGTCGGCCGGCGCCGCGGCCACGACCTGGCCGCCGATGGTGCCGCCCGCGCCGGGCCGGTTGTCGATCACCACCGCCTGGCCGAGCTTGCGGGCCAGCTGTTCGCCCACGATGCGCGCCAGGATGTCGCTGGAGCCGCCGGGCGGAAAGGTGACGACGATCTTGATCGGCTTGTCCGGCCACTGCGCGAAGGCGGGCAGGCCCAGGGAAGCCAGGCCGCCCGCGCCCAGCAGGCGCAGGGCGCCACGGCGCGACAGAGAAGGCGAAGGGGTGTGGAGCGAGGGCATGGACGAACCAGAGCAAGGGGAATGCCCGCCATTCTGGAAATCCCGCACGGGCACGCCAATTGCCCAGACCGAATGAACGGCATAGCAGAACGGGCCGGGTGCGAGGTCTTTGGCATTCGTTCCGACCTGTCCCGGCACCAAAGCTGTGCACCCTCCAGAGCGATCCATGTCCCGTCCCGACGACCCCTTCGACACCTACCTGCTTCGCGTCTTCAGCATCCTGATGCGGGAGCGCAGCGTCTCGCGCACGGCGACGCGACTGAACCAGTCCCAGCCGGCGATCAGCACCGCCCTCAAGCGCCTGCGCGAGATCTTCGGCGACCCGCTGCTCGTCAAGGACAAGCAGCGCATGGTGCCGACCGAGCGCGCGCTGCAGCTGGAGGTCTCGGTGCGCGTGGTGCTGGGCGAGATCGACGTGCTGCTCGCGCCCGGCTCCGCCTTCGAGCCCGCGACGACGAAGCAGGTCTTTCGCATCGGCACGCCCGACTACCTGGCGCCACCGCTGATGGCCGCGGTGGTCAACTACATGCGCGGCACCGCCCCCAACGCGCGCCTGCTGCTGCAGCCGCTGGGGCCCGACTACGACTTCGAGGAGGCGCTGGCCGAAGGCGAGCTGGACGTCGTCATCGGCAACTGGCCGCAGCCGCCGGAGCACCTGCGCACCACGCTGCTGCTGGAGGACGAGATCGTCTGCCTCGTCGACCGCGACCACCCGCTGGCCGGCGGCATGAAGGTGGCCGACTACCTGCAGGGCGCGCACGTCGTGCCGCTGCTCTACAGCATGACGCAGCGCGGCGTCGTGGAAACCTCGCTGGCCGCCCAGCGCATGGCGCGCACCGCGTCGGTCACGGTGCCCTACTTCGGCATGGCGCCGCACCTGCTGCCGGGCACCGACCTGATCTTCACCACCAGCCGGCACTTCGCGCAGCACTACGCCGCGATGCTGCCGCTGGCCATCGTGCCCGCGCCGATCGACTTCCCGCCGATGCGCTTCTACCAACTCTGGCACGGCCGCACGCAGCACGCGCCGGGCCACATCTGGTTCCGGTCGCTGCTCTCGGCCGTGGTGCGCACGGCCGGTGCCACGCGGCACCTGCGCACGCCGGCGCCCCTGGCGCGGCCGTCCGGCCTGCCGAGCTGAATGCTCCGTTTTTGATAGCGCCTCGCGCCCATCCCACGGGCGCTGGCGGCCTTCCCGGCTTGAAGGATTCGACGGCGCTGTGACTTTCATTGACAATCCGCCGCGCTCCGGTTGCACCGCCCCACCCGCGCCATGCCGTCTCCCGACGCCGCCCTGCTCTCGCCCGACCACATCGCCCTGATCGACAAGGGGGTCTCGGCGATCGTCGCCTCGCGCGACGCGGGGCTGCGGCCCAGCCTCATGCGCGCCGTGGGGACGACCATCTCGGCCGATGGCCGGCAGGTCACCGTCTTCGTGTCGCGCAGCCAGTCGCGCCAGCTGCTGCTCGACATCGCGGCCACCGGCGAGGTGGCGGTGGTCTTCAGCCAGCCCCTGAGCCACCGCACCGTCCAGCTCAAGGGCCGCCGGGCCTCGCTGCGGCCGGCGGACGACGCGGACGGGACCGCGCTGCGGCGCTACCTCGCGTCGATGGAAGAGGAGATCGGCGCCGTCGGCTTCGGCCCGCCCTTCGTGCATGCCATGTTCGCGCACCGGCTCGACGACCTCGTCGCCATCGGCTTCACGCCCGCCGAGGCCTACGACCAGACGCCCGGCCCACGCGCCGGCACCGCGCTGCCCCACCCCGCCTGAGCGCCGCCCCCGTGAGCAGCGACGCCATCTCTGCCCTGCGCCCCTGCTTCGAGGGCGCCATCCCGGCCATCATGGCCACCTGCGCGGCCGACGGAACGCCCAACGTGGCATACATCTCGCAGGTGTTCCACGTCGACGGCGGACATGTCGCGCTGTCCTTCCAGTTCTTCAACAAGACGCGCCAGAACATCCTGGCCAACCCCTTCGCCACGCTGCTGCTGATGGACCCGCGCACCGCCGCCTTCCACCGGCTGCACGTGCGCTACCTGCGCACCGAAACCGAGGGGCCGCTGTTCGAGGGCATGAAGGCACAGCTGGCCGGCATCGCGTCGCACTCGGGCATGGCCGCGGTGTTCCGCCTGCGGGGCGCCGACGTCTACCGCGTGGAGTCGGTCGAGGCGGTCGAGGGCGAGCAGCTGCCCGCGCCGCCGCCACGCACCGGGCTGCTGGCGGCCGTGCGCCGCGCCGCCGACGGCTTCGCGCGCTGCACCGCCACCGACGAACTGCTGCAAGGCGCGCTGGCGGTGCTCACCGACGCATTGGGCATCGGCCATGCCATGGTGCTGATGCACGACCCGGCGACCGATCGCCTCTACACGCTGGCCAGCACCGGCTATGCCACCTCGGGCGTGGGCTCGGAGATCCCGGTCGGCCACGGCGTGATCGGCGTCGCCGCGCGCGAGCGCACCGCGGTGCGCATCGGCCACATGACCAACGCGGCCAGCTACAGCCACGCCTTGCGCGCCAGCGTCCAGGCCGATGCGCCCGAACTGCTGGAGGTGGAAATCCCCTTTCCCGGCCTGGCGCAGCCGCGCAGCCAGATCGCCCTGCCCATCGTCTCGGCCGGGCGCCTGCTGGGCGTGCTCTTCGCCGAGAGCGAATGCGACATGGCCTTCGGCTTCGAGGACGAGGATGCGCTGGCCGCCATCGCCGGCCACCTGGGCACCGCGCTGGACCTGCTGCAGGCCGCGGCCGAGCCAGCGGCAGAGCCTCCTGCGCCGCCGCCGGTGCGCGCACCGGTCGGCGGAACGCCGCTGCAGGTGCGCCGCTATGCCGTCAACGACAGCGTGTTCGTCGACGGCCAGTACCTCATCAAGGGCGTGGCCGGCGCGATCCTGTGCAAGCTGCTGCGGGAGTACACCGGCCAGGGCCGCACCGAGTTCAGCAACCGCGAGCTGCGCCTGGACGGGTCGCTGGGCCTGCCCGACGTGGCCGACAACCTCGAGGCGCGCCTGCTGCTCCTGCAGCGCCGGCTGGCCGAGCAGTGCCCGGCGCTGCGCATCGAGAAGACCGGCCGCGGCCGCTTCGCGCTGCGCGTGGCGCGGCCCGTGCGACTCGACGAAGCCGGCTGACCGGCGCGCCGCATCCGCCTCAGGCAGCGACCAGGCCTGGCGCCGGCGGCAGGCCCAGGGCGCCCGCGAGCTTGGCCCACTCGCGCTCGCTCAGGTGCGGGCGCACCACGTCCAGCGCGGCGGCGAAGGCCGGTGCCGGTGCATGGGCCTGCATCTCGCGCAGCATCGCGGCCCGCTCGGCCGGGTTCATGAAGGGCACCAGCCAGCGCAGCGTGAACATCATCTCCTGCGGCGGGATCGAGGCCACCAGCGCATCGTGGAGGGCGACCAGTTCGGCATCGGTGTAGCGGGCCCAGAGCACCGCGTTGTGCGCCGTCTCCTCGACGTGCATGTGCTCGAAGTTGTGCGCGACGAAGAGCGAGGTCTCGCGGTAGAGCGCCAGCACGCCGGTGGCGCGCGCTTCGGCGGGCGCGTGCAGCAGGCCGGTGGCCTGGGCGGCCAGGCGCGCGATGGCCGCCTCGTGCTGCGCATGCTCGTGCGCGATGGCCTCGCTGGCGCCGGGCGCGCGGGCTTCCATGGCCGCGTGGATGAACGCATTCTCGTGGCCCAGGTGGCTGCGGCAGAAGTCCAGCAGCGCCAGCAGGCGCTGCGTGCCGTCGGCCAGCTCGAAGCTGTCGTCCGGGTCCAGGCGGCCGAGGGTCAGCAGGGTGTCGGCCATCAGCGCGCGCAGTGCCTTGTGGATGCCGGCGTACATGTCGAAGCGCGCGGTGGCGGCGCCGGAGGTGCAGGCGACGGCCTGCAGTTCGTTCTTGTCGATGTGCATGGTGTGGTTTCCGTTCGGGTCTGGAGGGCAGCTTCGCCGCGGCGACATGCCTCGTGGGCTGCTGGAAGGCAGTCTAGGAACGCCCCCGTCCGCGCGCCGCTAAGAATTGCTTAACGGCTTCCTAAGAACTTCTTAAGCGCGTCCTGCCCGCTGGCGACAGCGGCCGCGCGCGTGCTCCCGTAGACTGGCCGCGCGCTTTTCTTGAACGACAACGAAGGAGACATTTCCCATGCCGTGCATCCCCCTGCGGCTGCGGCACGCGCTCGCGTCCGCCGCCCTGCTCGCCCTCTCATCGCCCGCGCTGGCCCAGCCTGCGTCGCCGCCGCGCATTTCCGACAACGTGGTCAAGATCGGCGTGCTCACCGACCTGTCGGGCGTGTCGAGCGAGAACGCGGGCAAGGGCTCGATCGTGGCGGCGCAACTGGCCATCGACGAGTTCAGCAAGGACCGCAGGGTGCTGGGCATGCCCATCGAGCTGGTCTCCGCCGATTCGCAGGGCAAGACCGACATCGGCGCCACCAAGGCCCGCGAGTGGTTCGACCAGCAGCAGGTCGACATGATCACCGACCTCACCTACTCCAACGTGGCGCTGGCCGTGACGCGCATCGCCGACGAGAAGAAGCGCTTCGCCATGGTCACCGGCGCCGGTGCCTCCACCATCAGCGACGACCAGTGCACCGCCCGCAGCGTGCACTGGATGTACGACACCTATGCGCTGTCGAACACCACCGTGCCCGCGCTGATCGCCCGGGGCCTGACGAGCTGGTACTTCATCACCGCCGACTACGCCTTCGGCAACGCGCTGGAGAAGGACGCCACGGCCATCATCCACAAGTCGGGCGGCAAGGTGCTGGGCAGTTCGCGGCATCCGATCAACTCCTCGGACCAGTCCTCCTACCTGCTCACCGCGCAGAACTCCGGCGCACAGGTGGTCGCCATGGCCAACTCGGGGCTGGACACGCTCAACACCGTCAAGCAGGCGGCGCAGTTCGGCATGGTGCGCGGCGGCAAGCAGACCTTCACGCCGCTGCTCTCGCTCATCACCGAGGTGCAGTCCATGGGCCTCGCGAACGCGCAGGGCATGGTGCTGACCAACGGCTTCTACTGGGACATGGACGAGCGCGCCCGCGCCTTCGGCCAGCGCTTCTTCGCCGTGCACAGGAAGATGCCGACCATGATGCAGGCGGCCGTGTACTCCGCCGTGCTCAACTACCTGAAGGCCATCGAGGCCACGGGCACCGACGAGGTGGACGCGGTGGTCGCGAAGCTGCGCACGATGAAGTTCGACGACGCCGTGATCCGCAACGGCCAGCTGCGCGCCGACGGCAAGATGGTCCACGACATGCTGCTGGTGCAGGTGAAGACGCCCGCCGAATCGAAGAGCACCTGGGACCTCTACAAGGTGCTGCAGACCGTGCCGGGCGACAAGGCCTTCGCGCCGCTGGCCGAGTCGAAATGCCCGCTGGTCAAGCGCTGAGCCAGCACCGGGTTGCTACGACATTCATAGCTGACGGCGCCCGGCGGACGGGCGTTTCAGCCACTTTTCTCTTGAGTCCCCGGCGCCGGCTCAACGTCCGCCGTCGCGTTCTCGGTCGGCGCGCTTTTGCGCCAGGTAGGTCGCCAGGTCGACTTCCTTGAGCTGGCGCGGGTAGCGCTCGGTGGATGCGAACCACAGGCGCTGCCGGCGCTCGCGGCGCTCGGCCGGGGGCGCGTCCAGGCCCACCAGGTAGGCATCGAGCGTGAGGAAGTAGCGCATCGCGTTGCGCTCCACCAGGCCGCGCAGGCCGGTGATGTGCACCGGCTGGCCGTTCTCGTCACGGCCCGTGACGGTGAAGCCCACCTTGTGGGCGCCGAAGGTCGCGAGGTAGGCCTGGGTCGCGAGCTTGACCATCATGTTGTGCTCGTAGCCGTAGCCGAAGTGGAGAAAGGTGCGTTCGCCGTCGAGCCGCACCGCCTCCAGCAGCACACGGTAGTTGCTGGTGCCGAAGGGGCCCTCGGCGGTGCGCATGTCGACCGCGAGGAAGTCGGGCGTGGACGACGCCACGCGGTAGCTGAAGGGCAGCTCGAAGGCCTCCTCCACCGGCTTGTCGTAGCGCCGCACCACGCTCAGCGTGAGCGTGGCGCCGCCGCCCGCGGCCTGCCCCACCCGGCAGCGGCGGTTGTTGATGTGCAGGGTGAGCAACTCGCACCACTGCTCGGGCTTCTCCAGCGCGCCGCGCAGGTCGTCGAGCCGGTGGTCGACGACGGCGTAGACGTCGCCCTTCAGGCCGTTCGGCGTCTCGGCCGATTCGAGCACCATCGGCCGGCCCAGGCCGCTCTTGGCCATGCGCGCATGGACCTGCGCGAAGCTGTCGAGCAGGGCCTGGCCGCCCGAGGCCTGTGCGCCGGCGTGGCCGCCGAGCAGCGCCAGCCCCCATCCGAAGGCCGCCAGCCAGGCACGGCGGGAGGCGTGAATGCGCGACGCGGTCATGGCGCGATCGTAGCGGGCGCGCGGGCGGGCGTGCGCGGCACGCGGTCGAATCCATCGCCGCACGCACCCGCTGCACGGGCGCTGCAGGCCGATCCGGCGGCTGAGGACCTCAGCGCGGCTTGCGCGCGCTCTTGAAGGCCGGCCTGGCCTTGGCAGCGCCCGTCTCGCGCGGCGGCAGGCCCGTGTGCTGCGTCAGCAGGCGGCCCTTGGGCGGCGTGCCCGACTTGGCGGGCGTGGCCTTGGCGTTCACGGGCGTCGAGTTCTTGCGCCGCGCGCTCTGGTAGCCGCCGTCGGTCACGGGCTGGAAGCTCGGGATCAGGTGGTGCTTGCCGTTGCCGATGAGGTCGGCACGGCCCATGGCCTTGAGCGCCTCGCGCAGCATCGGCCAGTTGTTGGGGTCGTGGTAGCGCAGGAAGGCCTTGTGCAGGCGGCGGCGCTTCTCGCCGCGCACGATGTCGACCGACTCCTCGGCCGCGTCGCGCATCTCACGGCGCACCTTGGTCAGCGGGTTGCGGCCGGAGTGGTACATCGCGGTGGCGGTGGCCATCGGGCTCGGGTAGAAGGTCTGGACCTGGTCGGCGCGGAAGCCGTTGCGCTTGAGCCAGACGGCGAGGTTCATCATGTCCTCGTCGCGCGTGCCCGGGTGTGCGGCGATGAAGTACGGGATGAGGTACTGCTTCTTGCCCGCCTCTTCCGAGTACTGCTCGAACATGCGCTTGAAGCGGTCGTAGCTGCCGATGCCCGGCTTCATCATCTTCGACAGCGGCCCCTGCTCGGTGTGCTCGGGCGCGATCTTCAGGTAGCCGCCCACGTGGTGCTGCACCAGCTCCTTGACGTACTCGGGCGACTTCACGGCCAGGTCGTAGCGCAGGCCCGAACCGATGAGGATCTTGCGGATGCCCTTGAGGGCGCGCGCGCGGCGGTAGATCTTGACCAGCGGCGCGTGGTCGGTGTGCAGGTTCGGGCAGATGCCCGGGTACACGCAGCTGGGCTTGCGGCAGGCGGCCTCGATCTCGGGCGAGCGGCAGCCCAGGCGGTACATGTTGGCCGTGGGGCCGCCCAGGTCGGAGATGGTGCCGGTGAAGCCCTGGACCTTGTCGCGGATCTCCTCGACCTCGCGGATGATCGAATCCTCGCTGCGGCTCTGGATGATGCGGCCCTCGTGCTCGGTGATCGAGCAGAAGGTGCAGCCGCCGAAGCAGCCGCGCATGATGTTCACGGAAAAGCGGATCATCTCCCACGCGGGGATCTTGGTCGCGCCGTCGTGGCTGCCGTGCTCGTCGGCATAGCGCGGATGCGGGCTGCGCGCGTAGGGCAGGTCGAAGACGAAGTCCATCTCGGCCGTGGTGAGCGGGATGGGCGGCGGGTTGATCCACACGTCGCGCGCGGTGGTGCCTTCGCCGTGCGCCTGCACGAGGGCGCGCGCGTTGCCGGGGTTGGTCTCCAGGTGCAGCACGCGGTTGGCGTGCGCGTAGAGGATCGGGTCGGCCTTGACCTGCTCGAAGCTCGGCAGGCGGATCACGGTCTTCTCGCGCGGCGGGGCCTTCAGGCGCACGGCCGGGTTGGCGACGAAGTGGATGGGCTGCGCAGGGGCGGCCTGAACCGGCTGGCGCGCGTTGGCGTCCGCAGCCACCGCGTTCGCCTCGTCCTCGCGTGCACAGGTCTGGCCCTGGGCCTTGGCCTGCTCCGACACCATCAGGTACGGGTTGAGGTGCGCGTCCACCCGGCCGGGCTGGTCGACCTCGGTGGAATCCAGCTCGAACCACCCATGCGGTGTCTCGCGCCGCACGAAGGCCGTGCCCCGCACGTCGGTGATCTGCTGCACCGGCTCCCGGGCCGCGAGGCGGTGCGCGATCTCGACGATGGCGCGCTCGGCATTGCCGTACAGCAGCAGGTCGCACTTGCTGTCGACCACGATGCTGCGGCGCACCTTGTCGCTCCAGTAGTCGTAGTGGGCGATGCGGCGCAGGCTGCCCTCGATGCCGCCGAGCACGATCGGCACGTCGTTGAAGGCCTCGCGGCAACGCTGCGAGTACACGATGGCCGCGCGGTCGGGCCGCGCGCCGCCCACGTCCCCGGGGGTGTAGGCGTCGTCGCTGCGGATCTTCCGGTCGGCGGTGTACCGGTTGATCATCGAATCCATGTTGCCCGCCGTCACGCCCCAGAAGAGGTTGGGCCTGCCCAGCGCCTTGAAGGGTTCGGCGCTGTGCCAGTCGGGCTGGGCGATGATGCCCACGCGAAAGCCCTGCGCCTCCAGCACGCGGCCGATCACCGACATGCCGAAGCTCGGGTGGTCGACGTAGGCGTCGCCCGTCACCACGATGATGTCGCAGCTGTCCCAGCCGAGCGCCGCCATCTCCTCGCGCGAGGTCGGCAGGAACTTCGCGGTGCCGAAGCGATGCGCCCAGTACTTGCGGTAGCTGGTGATCGGCTTCGCGGCGCGCGCGAAGAAGGAGACGTCGACGGGGGCGTTCATCGTGGAAGGGAATGGCAGACGCGGTCCGGGTGGCGGCGGGGCCCGGTTGTCTGCTTCGCGTGGGGATCGCGCATTTTACCGAAGGGGCCGATGGCCCCACCGTTGCCAAGGCCAGGTGCCCACGGCCGCCTGCACCGCCCGGACGGACCGGAATCGGCTTTCACTTGCTTTTGTCAACAATTTAAATTGACAATGGCAACATGACCGCCGTTTCCGTCCCGACCGCTCAAGTCAAAGCCGTGCGCCGCTTCAACCGCTTCTTCACCCGCCGCATCGGCGTGCTCGACCCCTACCTCCGCAGCGACCTGTCGCTGACGGACGTGCGCGTGCTCTACGAACTGGCGCACCGGGACGGCCCGAGCGCGGCCGCGCTGCAACGGGAGCTCGGGCTCGATGGCGGGTACCTGAGCCGCATCCTCAAGCGCTTCGACAATGCGGGCTGGCTGCGACGCACCCCCCACCCGGCGGACGCGCGGCAGAGCCTGCTGCACCTCACCGAGGCGGGCCATGCGGCCTTCGCACCGCTGCAGCAGAAGTCGCGCGAAGAGGCGGCGGCGCTGCTGGCACCGCTGGCGCCCGCGCAGCGCGCCGAGGCGGTGGCCGCGATGGCGCGGCTCGAGGCGCTGCTCGGCGCGGCGACCCCGGCCACGCGCACGGTGCTGCTGCGCGACCCGACGCCGGGCGACATCGGCTGGGTGGTGCAGCAGCACGGCGAGGTCTATGCCCGCGAGTACGGCTGGAACATCGAGTTCGAGGCGCTGGTGGCGGACATCGCGGCGCGCTTCGTGCGCAAGTTCCAGCCGCAGTGGGAGAAGTGCTGGATCGCCGAGCTCGACGGTGAGCGTGTGGGCGCGATCTTCGTGGTGCGCAAGTCGGCGGCCACCGCCCAGCTGCGCATGCTGATCCTGGCGCCGCAGGCGCGCGGCCTGGGACTGGGCGCGCGCCTGACCGACGAGGCCATCGCCTTCGCGCGCGCCAGGGGCTACAGGAAGATGGTGCTGTGGACCAACAGCTGCCTCACGGCCGCGCGGGGCATCTATGCCAAGCGCGGCTTCGTGCTCGACAGGTCCGAGGCCTACGAGGGTTTCGGCCAGCAGCTCGTCGGCGAGACCTGGTCGCTGCGGCTCTAGCCGCCGAGTCGGCCCGCCTCAGCGGCGCTCGATGATCTGACCGCGCAGCTCCCCGGCAGGGTTGCGCTCCGTGTGGATGTTGACGTACCAGCGCCCGGCCAGCAGGTCGGCCCGCTGCGCGGGCGTCAGCGTGAGCCGGCCTTCGTAGGGCACGTTGTAGGGGCCGTTGAGCGTGACCACCGGGGGCGCGTTGCCGCCGACGTCGGCCGGGCCGTGGAAATGCGCCGCCGTGACCGGGCCGCTGAGGTTCGAGAAGGTGAGGCGGAAGCGCAACAGCCCGCTCT
The DNA here is from genome assembly GCA_031119395.1 of Pseudomonadota bacterium. GTDB lineage: Bacteria > Pseudomonadota > Gammaproteobacteria > Burkholderiales > Burkholderiaceae_C > Xenophilus. The sequence continues at coordinate 146,645 of JAVHYA010000003.1, read as the reverse complement.
CGCGGTCGAGCACCGCATCCAGCGTGCCCGTGCCCATGCTGTAGACCGGCGGCACCTCGTTGCGCCCGTCCAGGCGGGTGCTGAAGGCGGCCAGCTGCGGCTCGCGCACCGTCGGCGGCGGCGCCGGCACCGGGGTCGCCTGCGGCGGCAGGGGCTGCGGCGGCGGCACCTGCTGCGGGTACGGCATCGGCGGCGGCGGTCGGCGCGGCGGCTCGTCGAGCGACACCGAGGTGCAGCCGGCGAGCACGGCCGCGGCCAGCGCGGTGGCCCCCGCGCCGCGGCATGCCGTCATGAACGAGGGAAAACGGGAGAGGTTCAGGTGGGCAGGCATGGCCGCCACCTTATCACTCCAGAACGACGATTTCGCCATCGCCGCGCTCGGCGCGCGCCGCCTCCCCTTGTAGGTGGAGGCCGCACGTGTTCGCGCTCACTGCATGAACCAGCCGTGGCTCACGACCATCGACTGGCCGGTCAGTGCGTTCGTCGGAAAGGCGGCGAACAGCAGCGCCACCTGGGCCACGTCGTCGGTGGTGGTGAACTCGCCGTCCACGGTCTCCTTGAGCATCACGTTCTTGACCACCTCTTCCTCGGTGATGCCCAGGGTCCGGGCCTGCTCGGGGATCTGCTTCTCGACCAGCGGCGTGCGCACGAAACCCGGGCAGATCACGTTGGCGGCCACGCCGTGCTTGGCGCCCTCCTTGGCGACCGTCTTGGCCAGGCCGATCAGGCCGTGCTTGGCCGTGACGTAGGGCGCCTTGAGCAGCGATGCTTCCTTCGAGTGCACCGAGCCCATGTAGATCACCCGGCCGCCGCGGCCCTGGGCGTACATGTGCTTGAGGCAGGCCTTGGTCGTGAGGAAGGCGCCGTCGAGGTGGATGGCGAGCATCTTCTTCCAGTCGGCAAACGCGAACTCTTCCACCGGGTGGACGATCTGGATGCCGGCGTTGCTCACCAGGATGTCGATGCCGCCGAAGGCTTTCACGGCCTCCTCGACCGAGGCGTCGACCTGGTCCTCGCTGGTCACGTCCACCGCCACGCCGATGGCTTGCGCGCCCGTGGCCTTCAGTTCGGCGGCCGTTGCGTCGGCGGCGTCCTTGTTGAGGTCGGCAATGACGATCTTCGCGCCTTCGCGCGCATAGACGATGGCGATCTCCTTGCCGATGCCGCTGGCCGAGCCGGTGATGTAGGCGACCTTGTCCTTGAGTTGCATGGTGGGTTCCTGTTGAGGTTGAAAAAGCGGAATCGGACAGCCGAACGCAGAGGTCGCAAAGATTTCGCAGAGGTCGCAAAAGTGAAATTCATGAAGGCTTTCTCTGCGACCTCTGCGTGACTTCTGCGCCCTCTGCGTTCGGCTGCCCGTATCGGGTTCAGGCCAGGTAGTCGCGTTCGACCGTCCCCAGCGCCAGCGTCATGTCGGCGATGTAGTGCACGGCCAACTGCACCTCGAGCACCGGCAGCTGTGCCACGGGCGCCAGCGCATGCGGGTGCAGCTCGAGCGAGGCCGGGCCGGTCCAGGCGCCCTTGAGCTGCACGTCGACCATGTGGTAGCGCACCAGTTCGCAGATGCGGGCCGTGCCGTCGACATGGGGAATGATCTTGAGCAGGAAGTTGGGCTGCGCGATGCCGGCAAGAATGGGGCCGGGCGGCAGCGCGCGGTGCTTGAAGCCCATGGTGGCGGTGGCCACGCGCACCTTGCCGTAGTCGAGCGTGCCGACGATGGTGTCGGTCTCGTAGGTGAACGCGGGCGACGCCAGCTTCTTCGGAAAGCCCCACAGTTCCCGGCCGCCGGCGATCGGCGGGTGGTCTTCCAGGTACATGGCATGCACGTAGGCGCCCTGCTCCAGCCCGCGTTCGGTGCGCAGCTGCACCGGAATGACCTGGCCCGACTCGGTGTAGTCGCCGAAGCCGGTCGAATCGGGCATGCGGATGAACTCGTACTTCACCACCGGCTCGACGATCTCCAGCGGCTCGGGCACCACGGCGCGCAGCGCCTCGGGATCGGTGCGGTAGGTGACGACCAGGAACTCGCGGTCGACGAAGCGATAGGGCCCGGGCGGAAAGGCCGGGCTGGTGAAGGGCATGGCGAAGGCGCGCTCGCGCAGGTCGGAGGCTTTCATGGGCAGCAGGGTGGGAGTGAGCGATGCAGGGCGTGTGACAGCGAGCCCCCAGCTTCACCGCCCCGCCTTAGGGGAAACTGAACCCTCGATCCGGCGCCCCGCCGCGCCGATGGCGGCCTTCAGGCCCAAATCGCCCGGCAACGCCCGTCCCGCCTGCGCCGGCAGCTATCTTTTTCATAGCAAGCCAGCCGAGCACCCTTCACACCGCCGTGCCCGGATGGCGAACGCGCGCCACATCCGGCTCGCTCAGGTCATAGGTGGTCACGCCGCCGGCCTGGGCCGTGGGGCGCAGCCATTCCGGGTGCTGCAGCGTGATGCGCATGTCGCGCGCGCCGCTGTCCCAGTGCTCGTCGACGGTGATGCGCGAGAACTCGTAGTCCTTCGAATCGAGCTCGTAGGGCTTGTGGCGGTAGATGAGGTGCACGATGTCGATCGGCTCGCTCTTGAGGTGCGCGCACAGGGCGGCCACGTCGGGCTCGCGGCGCAGGTGCGCGGGCAGGCGCTCCAGCAGCGCCGCCAGCGCCTGCTGCAGGTTCACGTTGGCAGCCAGGGCATCGGTGTTCATGCGGGTGCGGCTGGAGTACTGGATGTCCTTCTGCCGCGCCGCCACGTCGCCCAGGGTGCGCGGCATCGCGCCGCGTGCGCTGAAGAGGTCGACCTGCAGCACCAGCAGGCGCCGGCTGCGCACGTGCTCGTCGAGCACGTACTGCAGCGGGGTGTTCGACACGATGCCGCCGTCCCAGTAGTCGTCGCCGTCGATGTGCACCGGCGGAAAGCCCGGCGGCAGCGCACCGCTGGCCATGATGTGCTCGGGGCGGATCGTGGTCGTGCCGTTGTCGAAGTACACGATGTTGCCGGTGCGCACGTTCACCGCACCGACCGAGAAGCGCATCTCGCGGCGGTTGATGCGGTCGAAGTCGACCAGCCGCTCCAGCGTGGCCTTGAGCGGGCTGGTGTCGTAGTAGCTCAGCATGGGCGCCGCCGCGCCCATCATCAGCGCGGGGCTCATGCGCGGCTCGAAGAAGCCCGGGATGCCCAGCGCCACGGCGGTCCCGGCGCTCCACTGGTTGAGCCAGCTGCGCTCGCCGGCCCAGCCCGGCAGCATTTGCCCCGGTGCCGAGGACACGAGGTGCCAGAACTCGCGCAGCCGCGCCACGCGGTGCTCGGGCGCATTGCCGGCAATCAGCGCCGCATTGATGGCGCCGATCGACACGCCGGCGACCCAGTCCATGTCCTTGTGGCGCTCGAACAGCGCCTCGTACACGCCGGCCTGGTAGGCGCCGAGCGCCCCGCCGCCCTGCAGCACCAGTGCCTTGGTGGCCGCGGCGGCGGCCTGGTCGGGCGAGGCGACCACGGGCCGGGGCGAGACGAGGGCCGCGGCAGGTGTCGGGGCGGAAGAAGGCGGGGCGAGCGGCGCGCGCGATGCGCGGGTGCGGCGGGAGACGGTCATGGGCGCATTGGACACGAGCGCGCATCCGCGGTTCAGTGCCCGGCCCCGGCCCGGTGCGCGGCAGGGGGCATTCGACGCGCTCGTCCCCCCTCGCGACGGCCGCGCGATGGACGCCGCCGGCCGATCCTGCTATTGTTTGTGGACGGCGTACACAAAACCCTCGCCGATCTGCAACCCGCCCGTCCAAGGAGTTCCCATGCTGATCCAGCCCTACCTCTTCCTCGAAGGCCGTGCCGAGGAGGCCATCGCGTTCTACAAGAAGGCGCTCGGCGCCGACGTCGAGATGCTGATGCGCTTCAAGGACGCCCCGCCCGACCCCAACGCCGGCGCCGGCGCCGCAGAAGGCTGCGGCCCCATGCAGGCCGATCCCGAGAAGATCATGCACGCCAGCCTGCTCGTCGGCGGCGCGCGCATCATGTGCTCCGACGGCATGAACTCCGGCAAGCCGGAGTTCAAGGGCGTGTCGCTGTCGCTGAGCTACCCGAGCGATGCGCAGACGAAGACGGCGTTCGATGCGCTCAGCGACGGCGGTACGGTGCAGCAGCCGCTCATCAAGACCTTCTTCTCCTCCTCCTTCGGCATGGTCGCCGACCGATTCGGCGTCAACTGGATGGTCATCACCGATACCGGGAACCCGCCGGCCTGAGCCCCCTGCTACTCACCGCGGCCTGCGGGCCGCTTTTTTTTGGAATGAAACTGCCATGACGGCTGACTCCGATTCGCGCCGCCGCTGGCTGGCGCTGATGGTGCTGTGCCTGGGCGTGCTGATGATCGTGCTCGACACCACGATCGTGAACGTCGCCCTGCCCTCGATCCGCGCCGACCTCGGCTTCACCGAGACCTCGCTGGTCTGGGTGGTCAACGCCTACATGCTCACCTTCGGCGGCTTCCTGCTGCTCGGCGGGCGGCTGGGCGACCTGTACGGCCATCGGCGCCTCTTCCTGGCCGGGCTGGTGCTGTTCACGCTGGCGTCGCTCGCCTGCGGGCTGTCCCGCTCGCAGTGGCTGCTGATCGCCGCGCGTGCGGTGCAGGGGCTGGGCGGCGCGGTGGTCTCGGCCGTGTCGCTCTCGCTGATCATGAACCTGTTCCGCGAACCGGCCGAGCGCGCCAAGGCCATGGGCGTGTACGGCTTCGTGTGCGCGGGCGGCGGCAGCATCGGCGTGCTGCTGGGCGGCCTGCTCACGAGCACGCTGAGCTGGCACTGGATCTTCCTGGTGAACCTGCCGATCGGCGTGGCGGTGTACGCGCTGTGCGTGGCGCTGCTGCCGCACTCGCGCGCCGAGCAGGCGCCCGGCCGGCTCGACGTCGGCGGCGCGGTCACGGTGACGCTCTCGCTCATGCTGGCGGTGTACGGCGTGGTCGACGGCAACGAGGCCGGGTGGACTTCGGGGCGCACGCTGGGCCTGCTGGGCGCGGCGGTGGTGCTGATGGGGCTGTTCGTGCTCATCGAATCGCGCGTGGCGCACCCGCTGGTGCCGCTGTCGCTGTTCCGGCTGCGCAACGTCGCGGTGTCGAACATCACCGGGGTGCTGTGGTCGGCCGGCATGTTCGCCTGGTTCTTCATGTCGGCGCTGTACCTGCAGCTGGTGCTGGGCTACAGCCCGATGCAGGTCGGCCTGGCCTTCCTGCCGGCCAACCTCATCATGGCGGTCCTGTCGCTGGGCCTGTCGGCGCGGCTGGTGATGCGCTTCGGCATCCGCCGCCCGCTCGCCGCCGGCCTCGGACTGGCGATGGTCGGGCTGCTGCTCTTCGCCCGGGCGCCCGTCGGCGGCAGCTTCGCGCTGGACGTGCTGCCGGGCATGCTGCTGCTGGGCCTGGGCGCGGGCATCGCCTTCAACCCGATGCTGCTGGCGGCCATGAGCGACGTGTCGCCGGCCGACGCGGGCCTGGCCTCGGGCGTGGTGAACACGGCCTTCATGATGGGCGGATCGCTGGGCCTGGCGGTGCTGGCCAGCCTGGCCGCGGCCCGCACGGCCGCGCTGGGCACGGCCGGCGCGCTGCCGGTGGCGGCGCTCAACGGCGGCTACCAGATGGCCTTCTTCGTCGGTGCGCTGTTCGCAGCCGCCGCCGCCCTGCTGGGCGGCCTGCTGCTGCGCACGCGGCTGCAGGCGCCCGGCGCGGGCGAGCCCATGCCCGCGCACTGAGGCGGCGGCGCGGTCAGCCGGCAGGCCGGGCCGCGCCGACATAATCGGCCGACCATGCCGCCGGCCCCCGACCACGCCCCCACGCCGCCCGACGCGGGCCGCCCGCAGCCGAGCTCGCCGCGCGACCTCTTCGTCTCCTTCACCCTCCTGGCACTGCAGGGCTTCGGCGGCGTGCTGGCCGTGGTGCAGCGCGAGCTGGTCGAGCGCAAGAAGTGGCTCACGGCCGACGAGTTCCTGGAGGACTGGGCCGTCGCGCAGGTGATGCCGGGCCCCAACGTCATCAATCTCGCGCTGATGATCGGCGACCGCCACTTCGGCCTGCGCGGCGCGGCGGCCGCGGTGGCCGGCATGCTGACGGTGCCGCTGGTCGTCATCCTGGCGCTGGCCGTGCTCTACGCCCACTACGCCAGCAACCCGCAGGTGGCCGCCGCACTGCGCGGCATGGGCGCCGTGTCGGGCGGGCTGATCGCCGCCACGGGCGTCAAGCTGATCCCGCCGCTGCGCCGGCATCCCCTGGGCTTCGGCGTGTGCCTGGCCATCGTGGCGCTGGTGTTCGGGCTGATCGGCGTGGCGCAGGTGCCGCTGGGCTGGGTGCTGCTGTGCGTCGGCGGCGCGGCCTGCGTGTGGACATGGACGCGGCTTTCGGCATGACGATCTCGATGCACTGGCACGACTGGCTGGCCCTGCTGGCGCAGTACATGCTGCTGTCGCTGATGTCGATCAGCGGCGCCATCACCACGGTGCCCGACATGCATCGCTACCTGGTCGATCAGAAGCAGTGGCTCACCGCCGCGCAGCTCAATTCGTCGGTCGCCATCGCGCAGGCCGCGCCCGGGCCCAACGTGCTCTTCGTCGGGCTGATGGGCTGGAACGTGGGCCTGAACGCCAGCGGCGGCATCGGTGCCGGGCCGCACGCCTGGGCGATGGGGCTGCTGGGCCTGGCCGTCACCATGGTCGGCATCATGCTGCCGAGCACCGCCCTCACCTACTTCGCAACCCGCTGGGCGCACCGCAACCGCACGCGGCGCGAGGTGCGCGCCTTCAAGCAGGGCATGGCGCCGGTGGTGGTGGGCCTGCTGGTCGCCACCGGCTGGGTGCTGTCCAACAGCAACCAGTCGCCCGGCCGGCCGGCGTGGCACGTGTGGCTGCTCACGGCCGTGGCGGGTCTGATCGTCTGGCGCACGCGCATCCACCTGCTGTGGCTGCTGGGCGGGGGCGCGCTGCTGGGGGTGCTGGGTTTCGTCTGAACCCGGTGCGGCGCGGCGGACGCCCGAACGCGGCGCGGGGGTTTCGGCGCAGCCGGCCGCAAGCCCCGGCGCGCGGGCGCACACTGGCCGGCTCTCTCCCAGGACGACACCATGCAACTCAAGCCCCTCGGCCGCTCCGGCCTGCAAGTCTCTCCCCTCGCCTTCGGCGGCAACGTGTTCGGCTGGACGGTCGACGAGGCGATGTCCTTCCGCCTGCTGGACGCCTGGCTGGACGCCGGGTTCAACTTCGTCGACACGGCCGACGTGTATTCGGCCTGGGTGCCGGGCCACGTCGGCGGCGAATCGGAAACCATCATCGGCAAGTGGCTGCGCCAGAGCGGCAAGCGCGACCGCGTGGTGCTGGCCACCAAGGTCGGCAAGCCGATGGGTGAAGGCAGGAAGGGCCTGCGCCCGGCCTACATCAAGGAGGCGGTGGACGCGTCGCTCAGGCGCCTGCAGACCGACCACATCGACCTGTACCAGTCGCACGACGACGACACCGACACGCCGCTGGAGGAATCGCTGGGCGCCTTTGCCGACCTCATCCGGGCGGGCAAGGTGCGCGCGATCGGTGCATCCAACTACACGGCGCCGCGGCTGGCCGAGGCGCTCGACGTGGCCGAGCGCGCCGGCCTGCCGCGCTACGAGTCGCTGCAGCCGCTGTACAACCTGTACGACCGCAAGGTGTACGAGGAGGCGCTGGAGCCGCTGTGCCTGGAACGCGGCGTGGGCGTGATCAACTTCTACGCCCTGGCCGCGGGCTTCCTCACCGGCAAGTACCGCACGGCCGAGGATGCGTCCAAGAGCCAGCGCGGCGCCAACACGACGGCCAAGTACCTCAATCCGCGCGGGCTGCGCATCCTGGACGCACTGGACGCCGCCGCCCAGGCCCACGGCGCCACACCGGCCCAGGTCGCCATCGCCTGGCAGATCGCCCGGCCCTCGATCACGGCGCCGATCGCGAGCGCCACCTCGCTCGACCAACTGGCCGAACTGGAGAAGGCGGCCACCCTGAAGCTCGACGCCGAGACCATCGCCCGCCTCGACGCGGCGAGCGCCGAAACCTGAGGCCCCGCCTGCCGGTAGGCACCGGCCGACAGGCAAAGGCGGCGCGCGCTGCACGACGGCAGCCGCGCCGGCAGGGCAATCTCGCTCCCGTTTCGACACAACGGAGAGAGATCCATGTCCTTCGCCCTCTACATGATCGGCTTCATCATCTTCCTGGCCGGCTGCATCTGGGGCGCGTCCGTCGCGGGCGTGCCCTCGGTCTACATCGGCATCGGCGCGTTGATCCTGCTGGGCATCGGCATCTTCAGCGCCGTGGGGCGCACGCGCAGCAAGGACCCGTCCTGAAGCACCTGACATCGGCGATTCGAGCCTAAAGTGCCTGCAACGCCCGCCCAGCGGGCGCGGGCAGCTATCAATTCGATAGCAAATCACCGGGGCCGCGGCCACCGGGCAGCATCAGCGCGAACAGTTCGCTGCGGAAGTGGATGCCCAGCCGGCCGAAGGCGCGGTTGCGGTAGGTCTTCACCGTGGGCAGCGCCACGCCGAGGTCGGCGGCGATGCCCTCCTGCGTCATGCCGCGCAGCAGGCGCAGGCAGACCTCCTGCTCGCGCAGGGTGAGCGCGGGGCATCGCGCCAGCAGCCGCTCGCGCAGGTTCGCGCCGTCATCCGCGCGCACCAGCGCCACGTGTTTGCGCGCCAGCGCCATCAGCAGCCGGCCGGCCGCGCCGAAGTCGGCGATCTGTGCGTCGCTCAATGCGCGCTGGTGCGTGTGGCGGTAGAAGTTGACCGCGAAGAGCGCGCCCTCGTCCGCCACCTCGTCCTCGACCACCGACACGCGCTCGAGCACCCCATGCGCCTCGTACACCTTCGCGCGGTGCTCGGGCGGCACCTCGCCGGCCGTGATGTGGCACACGCGCAGCGGGGGCGCGCCGGCATCGCGCAGCGTGCGGTCGTGGCGGATGGGGCCGGAGAGGTAGGCGCGCCAGCAGTCGCGCGTGGTGTCCGGCACCCCGCGGGCGCCGCTCAGGAAGATGGCCGGGCGCGGGCCGGTGCGGTAGACCGAGAAGGACCCCACCGGCAGCGCCTGTGCCATGGCGTCGAGCAGGCAGGCCCCGAAGCCCGGCTCGCCCAGCGCGGGCACCACCTGGGGCATGCACCGCGCCAGCAGCGCCTCGGCGCCGTCGTTGGCGGGTTCGGGGGTCCAGGTACGCATGGATGGGACTGCGGGTGAGTCCGTCATCTTCGCGGATGACAGCCTGGCCCGGCCACCGGACTTACGCTAGCGCAATGTCTTCATCCCCCGCCGACATCGACCCGCTCGCACCCCCCCGGCTCACCTGGTTCGCCGACGTGGCCGTCGACGTGGGCGAACCGCTGGTGCTGGGCGAAGGCCCCGGCGGCCTGCGCCGCGTGGTGCCCATCCTCGGCGGCAGCGCCCACGGCGAAGGCTGGCGCGCCCGCGTGCTGCCCGGCGGCGCGGACTTCCAGCGCATCAGCAGCGACACCGCCTCGGAGCTCGACGCCCGCTACGGCCTCGAGACCGACGCCGGCGACCGCATCTACGTCCAGAACCGCGCCGTGCGCACCGCCCCGGCCGAGGTCATGGCGAAGCTGCTGCGCGGCGAGCCGGTCGACCCGTCGCAGATCTACTTCCGCTGCAGCCCGAGCTTCGAGACCGGCTCGCCCACGCTGCGCTGGATCACCGAGCGCCTTTTCGTCGGCGTCGGGGTCCGCCATCCGGCCCAGGTGGTGATGCGCTTCTTCACCGTGCTGTAGCGCCTGCTTTTTTCCAGTCCAAGAGGAGACAACCATGACGAACGCCCCCACGACGGGCGCGCGCCGCCGCGCGCTCACGCTCATCGCCAGCGCCGCGCTGGGCCTGGCCAGCGCGCTGGCCGCGTCGCAGGCCGCCGCCCAGAACGCGCCCTACCCCAACCGGCCGGTGCGCATCATCGTCGGCTTCCCGGCCGGCACGGGGCCCGACATCGTCGCGCGCCTCTTGGCGCAGAAGCTGTCCGAAGGCTGGGGCAACCTGGGCGTGATCGTCGACAACAAGCCCGGCGCCGGCGGCCTCATCGCCGCCAACGAGACGGTGCGTGCGCAGCCCGACGGCTACACCCTGATGCTCGGCGAGACCGGCCAGCTCGCCATCGCGCCCAGCAGCTACAGCAAGCTGCCCTACGACCCGAAGAAGGACTTCGTGCCCGTGAGCCAGGTGGTCACCAGCAACTTCATGCTGGTCGTCAACCCGGCCAAGGTGCCGGCCAAGAACGTCAAGGAGTTCGTCGACTGGACGCGCCAGCAGAAGGGCCTGTTCATGGGCACCTTCGGCGCCGGCACGCCCGGCCACTTCGGCGCCTACCTGTTCGGCGACGCCATCGGCATCAAGCCCGAACCGGTGCACTACAAGAACACGGGCGACGCGCTGGCCGGCCTGATGAGCGGCGACGTCTCGGGTGCCTTCGCCAGCGTCGGCCTGGCCACGCCGAACGTGAAGGCGGGCAAGCTGGTGGCGCTCGCCTCCAGCGGCGAGGGCCGCAGCGCCGGACTGCCCGACGTGCCCACCTTCCGCGAACAGGGCTATCCGCAGCTGGTCTTCAACTCCTGGTTCGGCATCGTCGCGCCGGCCAGGACGCCCCCGGAGATCGTGGCCAGGCTGGAGGCCGACATCCGCAAGGCCATGCAGTCGCCCGACGGCAAGACCAGGATGGAAGAGGCCGGCTTCGGCGTCACCGGCACCACCGCGCAGGAGTTCGCACGCATCATCGACGGCGACACGGTGACCTGGGGCAAGGCCGTCAAGGCCACGGGCTTCAAGGCCGACTGAGCCGGCGCGCGGCGTGCGCGCCGCGCCCGGCCGAGCTCACACCGCGGCCGCGCGCAGGCGCAGCACCACGGCCCGCAGCGCCAGTTCGTAGCTGTCGACGCCGAAGCCGCTGATCTGCCCCGTCACGATGTCCGCGAACACGGAGTGGTGCCTGAAGGCCTCGCGGGCATGGATGTTGGACATGTGCAGCTCGACCACCGGGCAGCTCAGGATCGCCAGCGCATCGCGGATGCCATAGCTGTAGTGCGTCCACGCGCCGGCGTTGATGAGCACCGCGTCCCGCTTTTCCTCGTGGGCCTGGTGGATGCGCTCGCACATCTGCGCTTCGCTGTTGGTCTGGTACGCGTCGAGCTCGACACCCAGCTCGTCCGCGAGCCGCTGCAGCCGCGCATCGATGTCCGCCAGCGTCACGGTGCCGTACTGCGCCGGGTCGCGCTTGCCGAACATGTTGTGGTTGATGCCATGCAGCATCAGCACCCTCTTGCGGGCGTGCGGCGCAACAGCGGAGGCCGTGGACGCGTTCATCGGAGCGGCACCGTCAGTTGCTCGATCACGGCACGGGTCTGCGGACGCACCCCGCGCCACCATTCGAAGGCCTCGGCCGCCTGCTCCACCAGCATGCCGACGCCGTCCGCCAACTGGCGAACGCCGGCATCGCTGGCCACCTTCAGGAAGGGGGTCAGGCCCTTGCCGTAGGCCAGCTCGTAGGCCAGGCCATCCGCCTGGAAGACAGTCGCAGGCACCGGCGGCAAGGCGCCCGTGAGGCTGGCCGAGGTGGCATTCACCACCAGGTCGAAGGCACCTTCGGCCGCCAGCTCGTCGTAGCCGCAGGCGCGCACCGGCCCGCCCTGCCCGCGCACCTGCTCGACCAGGGCCTCCGCCTTGGCGACGCTGCGGTTGGCGATGACCAGTTCCTTCGGCCCCGCCTCCACGAAGGGCAGCAGCGCACCGCGCGCGGCACCGCCGGCCCCCAGCAGCAGCACGCGGCGGCCGGCCAGCGGCCGGTTCAGGTTCACCGCGATGTCGCGCAGCAGGCCGATGCCGTCGAAGTTCTCGGCCAGGATGCGGCCGTCCACGAACTTGAGCGCGTTCACGGCGCCGGCCATGCGGGCCCGGTCGCTCAGTTCATCGGCCAGCGCGAAGGCCTGCAGCTTGAAGGGCGCGGTGACGTTCAGTCCCTGGCCGCCCTCGGCGATGAAGGACCGGACCACGCCGGCGAACGCGCCTTCGGGCGCGAGCGGCCCCTCGATCGCGGTGTAGCGCAGGTCCTGCGCGGTCTGCTGCGCGAAGCGGCCATGGATCAGGGGCGACTTGGTGTGGCCGATCGGGTTGCCGATCACGGCGTAGCTGTCGGTCATCGGGAATCCTCAGCGGGAGAAGAGCACGCCATCGGTCTGCATGGCATCGATCTCGGCGGGCGAGAAGCCCAGGGCCTGCGCCACCTGGGCGTTGTGCTGCCCCAGGTCGGGGGCCACCTGGTGGATGGTCGTGTCGCAGTCGGAGAAGCGGAAAGGCAGGTTCGGCAGGCGCAGCGTTCCCAGTCGCGGATGCTCCTGTTCCACCACCATGCCGCGGGCCTGGATCTGCGGATCGGCCATCACCTCGTCGATGCGCTGCACCTTGGCGCTGGGCACGTCGATGCCGTCCAGCAGGCGCAGCACCTCGGCCACCGGCCGCGCCGCCACCCAGGGCTTGACCACGGCGAGGATGGCCTCGCGATGGGCATTGCGCCCCCCGCCGTCGTGGAAACGCGCGTCGCTGCCGAAGCCTGGCGGGCCGCCGTGCTGCTCCACCAGCGCGGCGAAGCGCTTCCAGGCATCGTCCACCTGCGCGGCGATCACCAGATCGCCGTCGGCCGCGCGGAACACGCCGTAGAGCGTGGACGTGGGCATGTCGTGCCCGGTCTGCGCCGGCAGCACGCCGCCGAGCGTGTAGCACTGCACGGCGTACTCGTGCATCGACACCAGCGTGTCGTACAGCGCCATGTCGATGTGCTGGCCCTTGCCGCTCTTCACGCGGCCCAGCAGCGCGGCATTGATGGCCGCCACGGCGTGGATGCCGGTGTACATGTCGCCCAGCGAGATGCGCAGCAGCGGGGGCGCCTCGCCCGGCGTGCCCACCATCTGCATGATGCCGCTCTTGGCTTCGGCGATGAGGCCGAAGCCTGCGCGGTGCGCGTCGGGGCCCGTGTGGCCGTACGCCGAGATGGAGCAGTACACCAGGCCCGGGTTGCGTGCCGACAGCTCGGCATGGCCCAGGCCCAGCCGGTCCAGGGCGCCGGGGCGGTAGTTCTCGATGAACACGTCGGCCGAGTCGCACAGGCGCTGCATGAAGTCCTTGCCGCGCGGGTCCTTCATGTCGACGCTCACGCCCTGCTTGCCCATGTTCAGCTGCAGGAAGTAGCCGCTCTGCTGGTCGTCGAGCACGGTGGCGTGCTGCCGGCCGGCGTCGCCGCTGCCCGGCCGCTCGACCTTGATCACCTCCGCGCCCAGCGCCGCCAGGCAGCGGCCCACGTAGGGACCCGCCAGGAAGTGGCTGTAGTCGATGACGCGGATGCCTTCGAGGGGACGGGCCTGCATCATTGCGCTCCCGGCCGGCGGGGGACCATCAGGCGGTGCTCGCCGCGCTGCACCACCTGGCCATGCTGGTTGATCAGCTCCGAGGGCAGCACCACGATGCCCCAACCGGGCTTGCTCTTGCTGGCGCGCATGCTGCCCACGCGGAACTTCACGTGGAGCACGTCGTTCACCTTGATCGGCAGCAGGAAGTCCCAGGTCCAGCCCAGGGACATGCCGGGCAGGAAGCGGTAGTCGCTCTGCGTCTTCAGGCCATCGGCGATCGACTGGCCGAACAGGCCGTGCGCGACGATGCAGCCGAAATGGCTGGCGTTGGCATACGCCTCGTCCACGTGGACGGGCGTGTGGTCGCCGGTCAGGTCGGCGTACGCCAGGATGCGTTCCCTGGTGACGGTGTAGCTCGGGCTGACGCACTCGTCGCCCTCGCGGGCGTCGTCCCAGTACTTTTCGGTGATGCTCATGGTCAGGCCTCGGCGCGGGGATCGATGGACAGGGCCTGTGCGACGCACGAGGCCGGCCTGGCCTGGATGAACTCGATCGCGAGCCCGTCGGGCAGGCGCAACCAGTTGCGCCCCTGCGGCATCTCGGTCACGCCGAAGGCCCGGGCCGCCGCGAGCGCTGCCTCCAGGTCCTCGCACATCACGCCCAGGTGGGCCAGGCGCCCCTCGGGTGCCTGATAGTCCGGGTCGTGGATGAACTGCAGGCCGCCCAGCGTCCAGTACTGGCGGGGGGCGTCGGCCGGCCCGTCCACTTCGCGCATGCCCATGCCGAACACCTGCTGGAAGAAGTCGATGTGCCAGTGGATGTCCCTGACCCAGATGGCGACGTGCTCCAGGTAGGCTTTCTTGGGATGGATCATGCGGGGGTCTCCTTGTGGGTCTTGTCGGCCATGGCGCGCTCGATGCCCTTGATGCAGGCCACCAGCGTCGCGTTGACGGGCGTGGGCACGCCGTGGCGCCGGCCCCAGCGCACGACCGAGCCGTTGATGAAGTCGACCTCCGTCACCGAGCCCTTCTCCAGGCTCTGCAGCATCGAGGTCTTGAAGGTGGCGGGCAGACCTGCCGAGGCCAGCGTCCACGCCTGCTCGGGCTCGGTCATCGAGAGCCGCACGCCGGCCGCCTGCGCGGCATCGATGGCCTCCTGCACCGCAGCCAGCGCCGTGGTCTTGAGCAGCGGCTCGTCATAGAGCTGGCCGTAGGTCAGCCGGGTGATGCCGGTGATGGCGCCCGTGGCCACGTTCACCAGCAGCTTGTCCCACATGGTGCCGAGGATGTTGTCGCTGACGATGGTCTCCAGGCCAGCGGCGTTGAAGGCGGCGGCCACTGCCTCCACGCGCGCGGTGCGCCGGCCGTCCAGCTCACCGATGTAGGTCGCCTTGCCCGCGACGCCGGACTGGATGTGGCCTGGGCCGCGCATCACGCCCCCCACGTAGGTCTTGCCGGCCAGCAGGCGCTCGCGACCCACGATGTCGGCCAGCAGGTCTTCGTGCCCGAGGCCGTTCTGCAGGGAGAGCACCACCGTCTGCGGCCCCACCAGGGCGAGGGCACCCCGCATGGCCGTGTCGGTGTGGAAGGACTTGACCAGCACGATGACCAGGTCCACCGCGCCGGCATCCCCGGCCGCCGTGGCCGCCTTGACCGCCACCTGGCGCGTGCCGGCGGCGTCGTCCACGCGCAGGCCGGCGCGCTGCATGGCTTCGACATGGGCGGGGGAGCGGTTGATCAGCCAGGTCTCGTGGCCCGCCTCGGTCAGCGCGGCGCCGATGGCACAGCCGAGTGCACCCGCACCCAGGATCGCAATCTTCACTTTGTCTCCTTGAAGAGCCGTGACGATAGGCAGCTGCATCCGCGTCGGCAATGCAATGATTGCAATAGCTTCATTGCGTGAGGCAATATGGTGGGATGACCACCTCCGATCTGCCCGAGCTGAAGCTGTTGCAGCTCTTCGACCTGCTGTACGACGCCCGCAGCGTCACGCGCGTCGCGGAGCAACTGGGGCAGAGCCAGCCGACGGTCAGCATCTGGCTGAACCGCCTGCGCGCGCATCTGAAGGACCCGCTGTTCGTGCGCACCCCGGGCGGCATGGCGCCGACCCCGCGGGCGGACGCACTCATCGGCCCCTGCCGCGACGCGCTGGAGTCGGTGCGACGGCTGACCTCCTGGGAGCCCGACTTCAACGCCGCGACCGCCCGCCGGCGCTTTCGCATCTGCATGACCGATGCCAGCCATGTGGCCCTGCTGCCGCGCCTGCTGGCGCACGTGCGGGCGCAGGCGCCGGGCGTGCGGCTGGAGGCGGCCCGCATCGATGGCAACACCGAGCGGGCGCTGGAGTCGGGCGAGGCGGACCTGGCCATCGGCTACGTGCCCTGGCTGGGCCGCGGCGTGTTCCAGCAGCAGCTCTACGAGCAGGACTGGATCTGCCTGGCCAATGCGAACCATCCCCGGCTGCGGGGCCGGCTGGGCGTCAGGCAGTACAGGGCCGAGGGCCACGTCACCACGGCGGCGGGCACGGGCGCACAGCTGCTGGATCAGGCACTGGCGCGCGCGCGCATCGAGCGCGACGTGGTGCTGGAACTGCCGGGCTTTCTCGGCCTGGGCGCCATCATCCGCAGCACGGACCTGATCGCCACGCTGCCGCGGCACATCGGCGAGACCCTGGCCCAGGCCAACGGCCTGTCGGTGTTCCGATGCCCCGTTCCCGTCGAGGGCTTCGCCGTGCGGCAGCACTGGCACGCGCGCTTCCACCAGGAAGCGGCCAATCGCTGGCTCAGGAGTACGGTGGTGGAACTCTTCGGCTCGGGTGCCGCACGGCAGGGCTGAGCGCGCGCGATGGCGCGGGAAGCGCCCTTCGCGCGCTCAGAGGCCTTCGGGCCGCGAAGGGATGTCGCCCAGCGCCTCGTCGTTGCGCAGTTCGCTCGCGGCCTTGAGCACGCCCAGCGACAGGCCGTTCTCCTGGCTCGCGAAGCCGCCGGCAATGCCTTCGAGCACGTTGGCCAGGGGCTGGTCGCCGTCGTTCTGCGCGATCAGGCTGAGGTTGAGCACGCGCGCTGCCATCTGCCGGTAGCTCACGGCGCCCGCGCGCTCGAGCACGGCGACGAGGTCGAGGTACAGCGCCAGTTGCAGATCGAAGACCAGCTTGTCGGTGATCTTCAGGCCGTCGATGGGATCGTGCTCCATGGTTCTCAATGCTCCCGCTGCTGGATGTGGGTTGGATGTTAGTGCGTCGCTGCGACGCTCAGGCCGGGATGGTCTGGCGCTGCCGCAGGGCTTCGTACAGGCACACGCCGCTGGCGACGGAGACGTTCAGGCTCTCGACGGCGCCGGCCATCGGAATGCTGACCAGTTCGTCGCAGGTCTTGCGCGTGAGCTGGCGCATGCCCTGCCCCTCGGCACCGAGCACCAGCGCCAGGGGGCGCCTGAAGTCGCACTGGTACAGCGTGCCGGGTGCGTCGTCGCTGGTCCCCACGCACCAGATGTTGCGCTCCTTCAATTCGTTCAGCGTGCGCGCGAGATTGGTGACCATGAAGTAAGGCACCGTCTCGGCCGCGCCGCTGGCCACCTTGGCCACGGTGGCGTTGATGCCGGCGGCATGGTCCTTGGGCGCGATGACGGCATGGGCCCCCGCGCCATCGGCCACGCGCAGGCAGGCGCCGAGGTTGTGCGGATCGGTCACGCCGTCGAGCACCAGCAGCAGCGGCACGGTGCCGGCGGCTTCCAGGCCATCGAGCAGGTCGTCCAGCGAATGGGTCTGGGCGACGGCCTCCACGCGCGCGGCCACGCCCTGGTGGCCGTGGCTGCCGGCCAGCTTGGCCAGGCGGATGCCATCGGCCTCGATGAGGCGCACGCCGGCCTCCTGCGCACGCGCGATGAACTGCTTCATGCGCGCATCGCGCCGGCTGGCATCGAAGAGCACTTCGATCACCGAGGCCGGTGCCGTCTTGAGCCGCACGCCGACGGCGTGGAAGCCGAAGATCACTTTGGGGGAGGAAGCCATATCGCGGCCGATTATCGAGGCAGCGCCTGCTCGCCCCGTGTAGGCTGCCGGCGCCGGTGTCAGGCGATGGGCAGCCCGCTCTCGGCCTGGCACAGGCGGTCGTGGAATTCGCACAGCGCCTGCGTCTCGAAGGTGGTGCGGCCCGTCGCGCCCACCGCGCCGACGAAGGCGCAGGCCGCGTGGCGAGCCGCCGCCGCCTCGTAGCGCGCGACCCAGGCTTCGCGCTCGGGCAGGCGTTCGGGCGCCACCGGCCACACGCCGGGGCGCGGGCGCAGGTGCTCGGCGATGCCGATGCGCCAGGGCTTGGCGCTCACGCGGGCGCGAAAGCAGTTCTGGTTGCGGCACATGCGGGCATACACCGTGTCGGCCCCCAGCGCCTGGAAGCAGTCGGCGACCGCCGTCTCGCCCGGTGCGAAGGTGCGGTGCATGGCCAGTGCGCGCAGCCCGGCCGGCGTGCGGTACAGCCGCAGGTGCCAGTCGGGGTGCTGGTGGATGAAGCGGTCGATGCGTGCACGCACCGCCTGCAGCGGGTCGCGCGGCGAGCGCCCGACCTTCGCCTTCTCGGTGCGGACGCGCCACAGGCCCACCGCCAGCACGCCGAGGAAGACGGCCAGCGCGGCCAGCCAGGACCTCGCCGCATAGCCGGCCACGCCGCCGCCGAGGGCCGCCGCGCCGATGACGGCGAGCACCGGCGAGGCGACCGGCGGCTGGTCGAAATCGACGTCCACGAAGAGCACGTCGGGCGTGTTCAGGCAGCGCGCGCCGTAGCTGTTGCGGGTGACCACGGCATCGCCATGCCGCTCGACGATCTCCTCGCGGATCGGCAGGCCCTGCGCGCCGTTGTAGCCGGCCTTGCGCTCGCGGCGTTCCAGCGCCTCTCCCGCGGCGATGCGCTCGAAGGCCTCGCGCGTGCGCTCGTCGGCATGGGCCTGCGCGGCGGCCTGGCCCTCGTCGGACCAGCCGAAGCGCCGCACGGTGATCTGCCGGCCGTCGACGCGTTGCTGGAGGCGGCCTTCGGCCCAGTAGGCAGGAACGATCATCGTTGGTAGAGGAAGCCGCGTGCCAGTTCGTACAGCAAGCCGATGGCGATCACCGCCACGACCACCGCCGCGGCGACGGCGATGGCCCGGCCCCTGTGCCGGCGGACCCAGGCGTCGGAGGAAGGCGGGATTTCGCTGCGCGAGACCGTCCGCGACACCGTGCGGCCATTCACGGTGGTCGTCGTCGTGGTGACGCTGAGGTGGCGGACCCGAGCGGGCTCGGGCGCCGACGACGCGGCATCTCCGGCGAGCAACCGGTCGAAGGTATCGGGCCCCTGTACGCCCTCTTCGGTGGCATGCGCCACCACGGCCTGCATGCTGGCGCCCAGGTCCATGCCGGTGGCCGCGCGGGTCAGTTCGATGGCTTTCATCAGATCGCCCTGACGGACGGCGGCCTGGGCGTCGGGCGGCAGCGGATGCATGCGGCCCGCATCTCCTGGCTGCGGCATCACCGGGCGAAAACGGCCCACAGGGCCAGCAGCGCACACAGCAGCACGACCACGATCAGCGCGCCCCTGGCGCCCGTGCCTCGCACGCGGCCCGGCTCGTGCATCGGGTCGAAGGTGGCGCCCGCGGCGGCCAGGCCCGGCACCGACCCGTCGGCCGCGCGCGCCGCATCGACCAGGTCCTTGGCCTCCTTCAGGCCCAGGCCCGTGGCCTCGCGCGTGCGCTTGACGGCCTCGAGCACCTGCCCGCGCTGCAGCGCGGCGCGTGCAGCCGCGGGCAACGCCGACGCGGGGGTGGGATGGCCCTGCAGCAGGCTGTCGAACTCGTCCGCGCCCCCGGCGGGGTCGACGCCGGCCTCGCCGTTCGCATACCGCTCGACCAGCTCCTTCGACGCCTTGAGGCCCAGGCCGGTCGCCTCGCGCGTGCGCTTGATGGCATCGATGAGGTCGCCGCGTTCCAGGGCGGCGATGGCGTCGGGGGGCGGTCGGCTCATGGGGTGTGGGGTGCTTCGTGCCTCAAGGCGCTACGGAATTGATAGCATCCTGCGCCCCATCCACGGGCGTTTCAGGCCAATTCGGCTTGGAACTCTCGTTGCTGGCGACGCGGCCCGCCTCGATGGTGATGCGGCGCTCGCACTGGGCCGCGATGCCGCGGTCGTGCGTGACCAGCACGAGCGTGGTCCCCAGCTCGCGGTTGAGGTCGAACATCAGCCGCATCACCTGCTCGCCGGTGGCGAAGTCCAGGCTGCCGGTGGGCTCGTCGGCCAGCAGCAGCTGCGGCTGCACGACGAAGGCGCGCGCCAGCGCCACGCGCTGCTGCTCGCCGCCCGACAGCACCTTGGGGTAGTGCGACAGGCGCTGGCCCAGGCCGACGCGGCCGAGCATCTCGGTGGCGGCCTTGCGCGCATCGCGGCGGTCGGCCAGCTCCAGCGGCAGCATCACGTTCTCCAGCGCAGTGAGGTTGCCCAGCAGCTGGAAACTCTGGAACACGAAACCGATCTGTCTGGCACGCAGCGCAGCGCGTTCGTCCTCGTCGATGGCGAAGAGGTCGTCGCCCGCGATGCGCACGGTGCCGCGGGAGGGCACGTCCAGCCCTGCCACGATGGACAGCAGCGTGCTCTTGCCCGAGCCCGAGGCGCCGACGATGGCGGCGGTCTCCCGCGCGCCGAGGGTGAAATCGATGTCGCGCAGAATGTCCAGCGTGCCCGCCGAATCGGTGACGGACTTGAACACATGCTCGACGCTGACGATCGGCGATGCGGAAGCAGGGCTGGAAGACATGAAAGGATGCAAGTGATCGGCTGGATGAATCGACGTGACTTTAGCCTGCATGGCCTGTTCGCCGCCGTGGCGGCCGGCGCCGTGGGGTCTTCCGCGTGGGCGCAGGCGCCTGCGGCCCCCGCGCCCGAACGGCCGCTGGTCCTGGTCGTGGGCGACTCGCTCTCGGCCGAGTACGGCCTCAAGCGCGGCGACGGCTGGGTGCCGCTACTGCAGAAGCGCCTGGCCGAGCAGAAGGTCAAGGCCGGCGTGGTCAACGCCAGCATCAGCGGCGACACCACCTCCGGCGGCCGCGCCCGGCTGCCCGGGCTGCTGGCGCAGCACAAGCCCGACATCGTGGTGCTGGAGCTGGGGGCCAACGATGCGCTGCGCGGCCTGCCGCTGCCGAGCACCGAGGACAACCTCACCCAGATGGCCCGGGCCTCGCAGGCGGCCGGCGCCAAGGTCCTGCTGGTGGGCATCCAGGTGCCGCCCAACTACGGCACCGACTACACCCGCCGCTTCGGCGAGGTGTTCCCGAAGGTGGCTGCGGCCACGAAGTCGGCGCTGGTGCCCTTCCTGCTCAAGAACGTGGCCGACGCGCCCGACGCGGCGAGCCTGTTCCAGGCCGACCGCATCCACCCGCTCGCCGTGGCGCAGCCGCGCATGCTGGACAACGTCTGGCCGGAGCTGCGCAAGCTCATCCAGGCCGCCCGCTGAGCACACCGCGGCACGCGCCTTCCGGGGCAGGCCGAGAGCGTTCGACACGCCCAAAAAAAACCGCTGCCGGCCTGGCCAGCAGCGGTTTGCATGTCCTTGTCGGCCCGACCCGAGGTCTGCGGCCAGGCGGCATTCAGTCGTCCTTGGGCGGCGCTCCCGGGGTGGCGGGCGCATCCTGCTCGAGGGACGCCGTGTCGCCGTCCGCACCCTCGGTGCTGCCCGGATTGAGCTTGCGTTCGGCCTTGGCGCGCAGTTTCTCTTCCTTCTTCTTCTTCTTGGCGAGCTCCTTCTGGCGCTTTTCGTATCCGTAGTTGGGTGTGGCCACTTTGGCTCCTGTGTCGATGTGCCCCTGGAAGCGGGGCCGCCCTGCGGTGCAATGTAAGCGATAAAACCGGCCCCGCCTACGCGGGGCGCGGCGCCGCGCTCAGAGCCGCGCCAGCGCCTGCGCCAGGTCGGCACGCAGGTCGTCCACGTCCTCCAGGCCGATGGAAAACCGCACCAGCGTGCCCTTGTGCGGCCAGCGTGCCACCGAGGCGTCGCGCATCAGGCCGATGTCGTACGGCACCACGAGGCTGGTCGGGCCGCCCCACGAATAGCCCAGCCGGAAGAGCTGCAGGCTGTCGCAGAAGCGGTCGACCGACTCGGTGCCGTAGCGCTCGTGCAAGACGATGGAGAACAGCCCGGCCGCCAGGCCGGTCCGCCCGCACAGTGCCAGCCAGTGCGCGTGGCCCGGCGAGTCCTCCACGGCCGGGTGCAGCACCTGTGCGACCTCCTCGCGCTCGGCCAGCCAGAGCGCCAGGTCGCGCGCGGCGCGGTCGTGCGCCGCATAGCGCAGCGGCAGGCTGGGCAGCGAGCGCAGCACGGCCTCGACGTCGTTCACGCCGACGCCATAGCCCATGCGCATGTGGGTGAGCTTGAGCTTCAGGTGCAGCGCCGGATCGCGCGTGACCACGCTGCCCATCAGCACGTCGCCACCGCCGCTCGGGTACTTGGTCAGCGCGTGCACGGAGATGTCGACGCCCTCCCCGCTGCCGGCCAGGTCGAAGGGGTCGAAGGCCAGTCCTGCCCCCCAGGTGTTGTCGAGCGCCACGAGCACGCCGCGCGCCCGGCAGGCGGCGACCAGCGCACGCAGGTCGGGGAACTCCATCGTCACCGAGCCGGGCGCCTCCACCCACACGAGGCGGGTGCGCTCGGACATCTTCGCCGCCAGGTCGGCCGCATCCATCGCGTCGTAGAGCCGGTGCGTGATGCCGAAGTTGGCCAGCTCGCCGGTGGCCAGCGCCTTGTTGGGGCCGTAGGCGTTGTCGGGGATGAGCACCTCGTCGCCGCGCTTGAGCAGCGCGAAGTCCGTCAGCGCGATCGACGCGAGCCCGCTGGGCACCAGCAGGCACTCGGTGCCGCCCTCGAGCGTCGCGAGCCGCTCCTCCAGCGTGAAGGTGGTGGGCGTGCCGTGCAGCCCGTAGGTGTAGCCCACCTTGGAGCGCCAGTCCCGTGCCCGCATCGCCGCCACGTCCTTGAAGAAGACGGTGGACGCCTTGAAGACGCCGGGCTGCGGCGCGTCGAAGGTGTCGGGCGGGATGTAGGGGTGGTGGATCAGGTCGGTCGAGGGCTTCGTCATGCGGCGATCCTAGCCCGGATGCACGGCGCCCCTCGTCCCGTGGCCTTCATGCCGCACGGCACAATGGGCGCATGCCCTTGCCCCTGCCCCATGGTTTCGAGAGCCTGCAGGCGATCGACGAAGCGTACAACCCGCGCCTGCGCGTGGCGGACGTCGATGCCGCCGCGCAGCGCCAGGCGCAGCGCAGCGCCCAGGCCCAGCGCGAGCTGCCCTACCGCGCCGGCGTGCCGTATGGCCCGACGCTGGCCGAGACCGTCGACATCGTGCCGGCCCGGCGTCCCGGCGCGCCGGTCTTCTTCTTCATCCACGGCGGCTACTGGCGCGCCAACGCTGCGCGCGATTTCGCCCAGGTGGCCTTCGGCCCGCATGCGATGGACTTCACCACCGTGCTGGTCGACTACGCGCTGTGCCCGGCGGTGACGCTCGACGAGATCGTGCGCCAGGTGCGCGCCGCCGCCGCCTGGGTGCTGCGCAACATCGGCGAGCATGGCGGCGACCCGCGCCGCGTGGTGATCGGCGGCCACTCGGCGGGCGGCCACCTGGGCGCGATGCTGCTGAACACGCCGTGGCAGGCGCAGTACGGGCTGCCGGACGACCCCTTCGCCGGTGCGGTGCTGGTCAGCGGCCTCTACGACATCGCGCCGCTGCGCTACAGCTACCTGCAGCCGGCCATCCAGCTGGACGACGGCATCGTGCTGCGCAACACGCCGCTGAGTTTCGTGCGGCGCTGCCGCACGCCGGTGGTGCTGACCTGGGGCGAGCGCGAGCAGCCCGCCTTCGAGCAGCAGTCCACGCGCATGCTCGAGGCATGGCATGCCGCAGGCAACACCGGCGAGCTGATGCCCCAGCCGGGCGCGGATCACCTGAGCGCGATCCACGGCTTCGAGGACGCGGCGAGCCCGCTGTGCGCGGCGATGCGACGGATGGCGCAGGCCGCAGCCTCCTAGGCCGGAGCACCGCGGCGAGGACCAAGAAAAAGCCGCTCCAAGGAGCGGCTTCGTTCTTCGTCGGCGAAAGCCGGTTTCAGACCGACCACTTCGCCAGCAGCTTGGTCGGCGTCATGTTGTCGTAGCCCTCGAAGGGCTGGTGGATCCAGGGGTTGGTGGGCAGGAATTCCACCGAGTAGTCCGGCGTGAAATTCGACAGCCCCTTGGTCCACAGCACCGCGCTGCGCAGCTCGGTGATGGGCGCGTACTTGGTCTTGAGCAGCTCCACCACGGCGTTGAGCGTGTGGCCCGAGTCCGCCAGGTCGTCGACCAGCAGCACCTTGCCCGCGATCTCGCCCTTGGGCGTGGTGATGTAGTGGGCGATGTCCAGGTGCCCCTGCACCGTGCCGGCCTCCGCGCGGTAGGAGCTGGTCGACATGATGGCCAGCGGCTTGTCGAAGATGCGCGAGAGCACGTCGCCCGGCCGCATGCCGCCGCGTGCCAGGCACAGGATGTTGTCGAACTCCCAGCCCGACTGGTGCACCTTGATCGCGAGCTTCTCGATCAGGTTGTGGTACTCGTCATAACTGACGTAAAGGTGCTTGCCGTCTTCGGTCAACATGGGGCATTTGCTCCTGATTTGATAGCTGGTGGCGCAGGTGGGGCGGGCGTTGGCGGCCGATTTGGCTCAGGGACTCGGACATCCATACGCGAAGGCCGCGAAGATGACGCGAAGATCGCAAGAGAACAGCCGAAAAAATTTCTGGATGTCTTCGCGTCCTTCGCGTGACCTTCGCGCCCTTCGCGTACGGAGGTCCGCACTCAATCCGCCAGGTACGGATGCCGCATCATGATCGTGTGGTCGCGGTCCGGGCTGGTGGAGATCATGGCGATGGGCACGCCGGTGACCTGCTCGATGCGCTGCAGGTACAGGCGGGCATTGACCGGGAGCTTGTCGTACTGCGTCACGCCGACGGTGCTGTCGCTCCACCCTTCCATGGTTTCGTAGACCGGCACGCAGCGCTCGATCTCGTCGGCGCCCAGGGGCAGGATGTCGACGTGCTCGCCGTCGAGTTCGTAGCCCGTGCACAGCTCGAGCTTCTCGAGGCCGTCGAGCACGTCGAGCTTGGTGATGCACAGGCCCGACAGGCCGTTGACCTGCGCCGAGCGCTTGAGCAGCGCGGCGTCGAACCAGCCGCAGCGGCGCGAGCGGCCGGTGGTGACGCCCTTCTCGGCGCCCACGGTGCTCATGTGATAGCCGGGCGTGCCGGGCGTTTCCCAGTCCAGTTCGGTGGGGAACGGGCCGCCGCCCACGCGCGTGCAGTAGGCCTTGGTGATGCCCAGCACGTAGTGCAGCATGCCCGGGCCGACGCCCGAACCGGCGGCCGCGTTGCCGGCCACGCAGTTGCTCGACGTGACGTAGGGGTAGGTGCCGTGGTCGACGTCCAGCAGCGTGCCCTGCGCGCCTTCGAACAGCAGGTTGGCGCCGTTGCGGTGCGCCTCGTTCAGCTCGCGCGACACGTCGGCGATCATGGGCTTGAGCAGCTCGGCGTGCTTCATCGCCTCGTCGTAGACCATGTCGTAGTCGATGGCCGGCGCGCTCAGCACCTGCGTCAGCACATGGTTGTGCAGGTCCAGCAGCACCCGCAGCTTCTCGCCGAAGCGCTTGGGGTGCTTCAGGTCCTGCACGCGCAGCGCGCGGCGGGCGACCTTGTCTTCATAGGCCGGGCCGATGCCACGGCCGGTGGTGCCGATCTTCTCGATGCCGCCCTTCTCGCGGTAGGCCTCGCGCGCCACGTCGAGCGCGGCGTGGAAGGGCAGGATCAGCGGGCAGGCCTCGGACACGCGCAGGCGCGAACGCACCTCGACGCCGGCCTTCTCCAGCCCCTCGATTTCCTCGAAGAGCTTGGCGGCCGAGAGCACCACCCCGTTGCCGATGTAGCAGGTGACGCCGGGGCGCATGATGCCGCTGGGGATCAGGTGCAGCGCGGTCTTCACGCCGTTGATGACCAGCGTGTGGCCCGCGTTGTGGCCGCCCTGGAAACGGACCACGCCCTGGGCGCTCTCCGTCAGCCAGTCGACCAGCTTGCCCTTGCCCTCGTCGCCCCACTGGGTGCCGACGACGACGACGTTACGTCCGGTAGTCACGCTCATGATGTATCGCTTGGAAAAGAAGAATCAGATGGGCTGCACGTGCCATTGGCCGGCACGCTGCACGAGTTCGCGGTCGCAGTGGAACTCGTCGATCTCGCTGTCGTGGCCCGGCAGCACGCACACCACGGTCTCGCCGTGGCCGCGCAGCGCGGCGATGGCGGCGCGCAGGCCCGCATCGGCGTCGCTCCAGGGCGCGCGGATGGCCGCGCGCAGCGGCCTTGCCGGCAGCACGCCGACCAGTTCGCGCACGTCGAGGCTGAAGCCCACCGCCGGGCGGTTGCGCCCGAACACGGCACCCACCTCGTCGTAGCGCCCGCCGCGGGCCAGCGAGTCGGCCGCGCCCTCGGCGTAGATGCCGAAGCGCACGCCGCTGTAGTAGGCGTAGCCGCGCAGGTCGGCCAGGTCGAAGCTCACCTGTGCGTCGCCGAGCTGCGCGGCCAGCCAGCGCATGTGGTCGAGCGCGGCCTGCACCGCCGGTGTGCCCTGCAAGGCGCGCGCGGCCTCGTCGAGCACCTTCACGTCGCCGTACAGGTGCAGCAGGGCCTGCAGGCCCTCGCGGGCCGCCGCGGGGAAGCTGCGGGTGAGTTCGGCCAGGGTGCTCGCATCCTTGGCGGCCAGGGCGGCATGGACGTCCTCGATCGTGTCGGGCGGCACCATCACGCCGCCGAACAGCGAGCGGACGATGCGCACGTCGGCCAGGTCGACCAGCGGCCGCTCGATGCCCGCCGCGCGCAGGCAGTCGAGGGCCAGCAGCAGGGCCTCGAGGTCGGCCTCACGGCCGGCATGGCCGTAGATCTCGGCGCCGAACTGCAGCGGCTCGCGCGTGGCATGCGGGCGGTCGGGCCGGGTGTGGAGCACGGGGCCGCAGTAGCACAGGCGCGCCACGCCGCTGCGGTTGAGCAGGTGGGCGTCGATGCGCGCGACCTGCGGCGTGGTGTCGGCGCGCAGGCCCATGCTGCGGCCGGAGAGCTGGTCGACCAGCTTGAAGGTCTGGAGATCGAGGGCTTCGCCGGTGCCCGACAGCAGCGATTCGAGGTGCTCGAGCAGCGGCGGCATGACGAGCTCGTAGCCGTAGCCACGGGCGGTGTCGAGCAGTTGGCGTCGGAGCTCTTCGATGTGGCGCGCCTCGGAAGGCAGCACATCGGCGATGTGATCCGGGAGGACCCAGGCGGACATGGGAAACGGGGCCGTGGTTAAAAACGGATTCTAACGGGCGCGGGTGACCGCGGCCCTTCAGACGGCCCGGGCGCGGATCAGCTGGCGAGCCAGAGCAGGACCAGCCCGGCGACGATGCTGCACAGCCCGAAGAAGCGCAACTGGCCGTCGCGCAGCTGCATGAGCTGGCTGAAGCCGCGCCGCCACCCGCCGGGTGACACGAAGGGCAGGATGCCCTCGATCACCAGGACGAGCGCCACGGCGCTCCAGAACGCATCGCTGCTCACGAACGAAGCTCAGCGCGGCAACTCAGCGCCGGGGCGGTTGGCCGGAGGAAGCGGCGCCCGGGCCCTGCATCGCGCGGAAGAAGTCCGACTGCGAGGGGTCGAGCACCAGCACGTCGCTCTTCTTGTTGAAGCTCTGCTTGTAGGCTTCGAGGCTTCGGTAGAACTGCGCGAACTGCGCGTCCTTGCCGAAGGCATCGGCATACGCGGCGGCGGCCTGGGCATCGCCCTCGCCCTTGATCTTCTGCGCGTCGCGGTAGGCGTTGGCCACCGTCACTTCGCGCTGGCGGTCGGCGTCGGCACGGATCTTCTCGCCCTCGGCCTGGCCGGTGGAGCGCAGCTCGTTGGCCACGCGCTTGCGTTCGGCCTCCATGCGGCGGTAGACCGATTCGGTGATGGCCTCGACGTAGTCGATGCGGGTCACGCGCACGTCGACGATGTCCACGCCCCACGGGTTGCCGCCCTTCACGACCGAGAGGACCTCACGCTTGACGTCGTTCATCACGTCGTCGCGACGGGTGGAGATCAGCTCGCGCACGGTGCGCTTGTTGATGTTTTCCTGGAACGCGTTCCGCACAACCCGGTTGAGCTGCACGGCACCGGCGTTCTCGTCCAGGCCCACATTGCGGATGTAGGCCTGCGGGTCGACGATGCGCCAGCGCACGTACCAGTCGATCACCACGCGCTGCTTCTCGGCGGTGAGCATGGGCTCGGTGTCGAGGCTGGAGAGCGTCAGCAGGCGCTTGTCGATGTACGACACGTTCTGGAAGGGGGGCGGCAGCTTGAACTTGAGGCCCGGCTCGGTGATGACCTCCTTGATCTGGCCCAGGGCATAGACCACGCCGAACTGGCGCTGGTCGACGACGAAGAGCATGGAGCTGGCCAGGACGAGCAGCACGAGCAGCGAGGCGCCGATGAATCCGATTCTGTTCATGGTGTGGGTCTCCCGGCTCAGCGTGCGTCACGGTCGCGCGAACGGCCGCTGTCGCGGGCGCGCGAATCGCTCGGCGCCACGGGAATGGACGATGCCTGCGGCGGGGCCGTACCGGCCACGCTCGGGGGCGCGCCGTCGGCGGGCGCCGCGGCTGCGGCACCGGAGGACTGCATCAGCTTGTCGAGCGGCAGGTACAGGAGGTTGGAGCCCTGCTTCGTCTCCACCAGCACCTTGGTGGTGTTGTTGTAGATCTGTTGCATGGCGTCGGTGTACATGCGGTCGCGCGTCACCTGGGGCGCTTTCTGGTACTCCGTCAGGACCTGCCCGAAGCGCTGCGCATCACCCTGCGCCTGTGCGACCACGCGGGCCTTGTAGGCCTCGGACTCTTCCTTCAGCCGCGAGGCGGTACCCACGGCGCGCGGGATCACGTCGTTGGCGTAGGCCTGCGCCTCGTTCTTCGCCCGCTCGCGCTCCTGGCCGGCCTTGAGCACGTCGTCGAAGGCCGCCTGCACCTGCTCGGGCGGACGCACGCCGCCTTGCTGCAGGTTGATGCCGACGACCTCGACACCGACCTTGTAGCGGTCGAGGATGCTCTGCATGAGCTGGCGCACGCGCGGCGCGATCTGGTCGCGCTCCTCCGCCAGCGCGGCGTCCATCCTCATCTTGCCGACGACCTCGCGCACGGCGGTCTCGGCCACCTGGACCACCGTCTCGCTCGGGCTCTTGCTCTCGAAGAGCCAGGCACGCGCGTCGTTCAGGCGGTACTGCACGGCGAACTTGATCTCGACGATGTTCTCGTCCTCGGTGAGCATGGCCGACTCGCGCAGGCCGGTGGAGCGCACGATGCTGTCGCGGCCGACGTCGGTGGAGCGGATCTGCGTCACCACCACCAGCTCATGGCGCTGGATCGGATACGGCAGGCGCCAGTTGAAGCCGGCGCCCACGGTTTCCTTGTAGCGGCCGAACTGGGTGATCACGGCCTGCTGGCCTTCGTTGACGATGAAGAAGCCGGTGCCCAGCCAGATCAGCACCGCCACGGCGGCGATGAGGCCGATGCCGAAGCCGGCGTTCTTCATGTCGGGCTTGTAATTGTTGCCGCCCCCGCCGTTGCCGCCGGGGCGCGGGCCGCCGCCACGTCCGCCACCGAACATGCCGCCCAGCTTGCGGTTGAAGTCGCGCCACAGCTCGTCGAGGTCGGGCGGCCCCTGGTTGGGGCCCTGGCCGCGCGGCCGGTTGCCGTTGTTGCCCGACGGGGGAGGCGGATCGTTCTCGGGCGGTCGGCTCGGTGCCGGGCGCTCGCCGTCGGAGGAGGACGGCTCGTCGCTGCGGCCCCAGCGGCCGTCGTTCAGGTTGAACATGCCCGGAAACCGGCTGGCGAGAAAACGCCGCACCGCTCCCCGTCGTTCTGTCTTCCTCGGGGGCTGCGCCGGAAGCAATCCGGGTCGGGGCGCGCTCTCTGGCATGGACGTCATTCGTTTCGCTTCTTATAGAAGGCAGCTATTGTGCCCAATCAGTGCGTGGCGCCCTGCAATTCGGCCGGCTCCGCTGGGGGCATGCCGTCGTCCTGCGTGGCCTCCTGGGCGGCGCGCTGCGCCAGCACCTCGCGCAGGGCCGGCAAGCCCTCGCCCGAATGGGCACTGAGGAAGATGCGCGGCACACGCTGGCCGTCGATCTCCATTTCGTCGGCCAGCACGTGCGGCCGGTGGTCCGCATCCAGCGCGTCGAGCTTGTTGAAGACCAGCAATTGCGGCACCTCGCCGGCACCGATGTCCTGCAGCACCTGCTGCACCTCGGCGATCTGCTCCGGGTGATGCGGGTTGGAGGCATCGACCACGTGCAGCAGCAGGTCGGCGTCGACGGCCTCCTGCAGCGTGGCCTTGAAGGCGTCCACCAGGCCGTGCGGCAATTCGCGGATGAATCCCACCGTGTCGGAGATCGACACGCGCCGCCCCACGTCGCCCAGGTACAGATGGCGCGTGGTGGTGTCCAGCGTGGCGAAGAGCTGGTCGGCCGCATAGGCACGGGCCTTGACCAGCGCATTGAACAGCGAGGACTTGCCGGCGTTGGTGTAGCCCACCAGCGAGATGTTGAAGGTGTCCCGGCGCTCGCGCTGGCGGCGCTGGGTGCCGCGCTGCTTCTGGACCTTGGCCAGGCGCTCGCGCGTGCGCTTGATCGACGCGTCGATCATCCGGCGGTCGAGTTCGATCTGCTTCTCGCCCGGACCGCCGCGCACGCCGGCGCCGCCGGTCTGGCGCTCCAGGTGGGACCAGCGACGGACAAGGCGCGTGCTGAGGTACTGCAGGCGGGCCAGCTCGACCTGCAGCTTGCCCTCGTGGCTGCGCGCGCGCTGGGCGAAGATCTCGAGGATCAGGAAGGTGCGGTCGTAGACGGCCACGCCGAGCGCGCGCTCGAGGTTGCGCTGCTGGGCCGGCGAGATGGCCTGGTCGAAGATCACCTCGCTGGCGCGATGCAGCTCGGCGAGTTCGCGAATCTCGTCGGCCTTGCCGCTGCCGACGAAGAGCGCCGCATCGGGCGCCTTGCGCTTGCAGATCAGGCGGGCGACGGGCTCGAGGCCGGCGGTCTGCGCGAGCAGCCCGAGTTCCTCGAGTTCGCTGTCGAAATGGGGATGGCCGAAATCGACGCCGACGAGGATGACGGCGCCGTCCTGGCGGGGAATGGGTTCAGACAATCGGAACGGACTTCAGAAAAAGGCGGGGCGGCCGAAGCCGCCCTGCCCTGCGCCGTTCAGCCGCCTGCGTCGTCGTTCTCGGTGACCGAGAAGTTGACCGCGCGGCCCGGCACGATGGTGGAGATGGCGTGCTTGTAGACCATTTGCGTCACTGTGTTGCGAAGCAGAACGACGTATTGGTCGAACGATTCGATCTGACCCTGCAGCTTGATGCCGTTGACCAGATAGATCGAGACCGGCACGTGCTCGCGACGCAGCGTGTTCAGAAACGGGTCTTGTAGGAGTTGCCCTTTGTTGCTCACGATATTCTCCGTGTTCAAAAAGAAGTTGTTGGACCGGGCACCTTAACACAGCGTTTCCGCGCTGCAGCAAGGTTTCCGAATGGCCTTCAAAAATTAACGGTTGCGACCGACAGGCGGCCAGACCGACCGCTCCAGGTGGGCACTCCGGAGCCCGTTTCAAGACCCCGGCTTGTCGGCGTAAGGGTTGTGCGAGGTCTTGAATTCGATGCGAAGCGGCGTGCCAACGAGGTCGAACTCCTTGCGAAAGCGTGCCTCCAGGAAACGCCGGTAGCTCTCGCTCACGTGCTCCAGCGAATTGCCATGCACGATGATCACGGGCGGGTTCATGCCGCCCTGGTGGGCATAGCGCAGCTTGGGCCGGAACATGCCGCTCTTCTTGGGCGCCTGGAACTGCACCGATTCGAGCAGCAGCCGGGTGAGCACGGGCGTGGACATCTTGCGCATGGCTGAACGGTGCGCCTGCACGATCGACTGCCAGACGGGCCCGAGGCCCAGGCGCTTCTTGGCCGAGATGAAATGCACGGCCGCGAACTTCAGGAAGGGCAGCCGGTTCTCGAGCTGGCGCTGGATCTGCTCGCGCTGGTAGCTGTCGACGGCGTCCCACTTGTTGATCGCCACCACCACCGCCCGCCCGGCCTCGAGGACGAAGCCGGCGATGTGGGCGTCCTGGTCGGTCACGCCCTCGGTGGCATCGATGAGCAGCAGCACGACATGGGCCGACTCGATGGCCTGCAGCGTCTTGACGACCGAGAACTTCTCGATCGCCTCGAACACCCGCCCCTTGCGGCGCAGCCCGGCGGTGTCGATGAGTTCGAAACGCTGCCCGTTGCGCTCCATCGGCACGCTGATGGCATCGCGCGTGGTGCCCGGGAGGTCGAAGGCGACCAGCCGCTCCTCGCCCAGCCAGGTGTTGATCAAGGTGGACTTGCCCACGTTCGGGCGGCCGGCCACCGCCAGGCGGATCGGCCGGCTGGCCGGGTCGTCCTCCTCGCCCTCCTCCGGCTCGTCGGGCGGCGGCGGCAGGGTATCGAGCGCCAGCTCGATCAGCGCACGCACGCCCTGGCCATGGGCGGAGGAAATCGGATGCACGTCGCCGAAGCCCAGCTCGTAGAACTCGGCCAGGCGGCTGCTGTCCTTCATGCCCTCGGCCTTGTTGACGGCCAGCAGGCAGGGCTTGCCCAGGCGCCGCAGTTCGTTGGCGATGTCGTGGTCCTGCGCCGACAGGCCCTGCCGGCCGTCGAGCACGAAGACCACGACGTCGGCCTCGGCCACGGCCTGGCGCGTCTGCTTGGCCATTTCGCGGTAGATGCCGCTGCCGGCGTCGGGCTCGAAGCCCCCGGTGTCGATGACGATGAATTCCCGCGGCCCGAGGTGGCCCGTGCCGTAGTGGCGGTCGCGCGTCAGGCCGGCAAAGTCGGCCACGATGGCGTCACGCGTCTGCGTGAGGCGGTTGAACAGGGTCGACTTGCCCACGTTCGGGCGGCCGACCAGGGCGATGACGGGTTTCATGGGCTAACTGTATCCCGCGCCCGCACAGGGCGCGGGCGGAAGAAAAAAGACGCCGCAGGGGTGCGGCGTCGTTGGGAGTCGGCGGGGCAGCCGCGCGGCAATGACGGCGGTCTCGCCGCCGGGGGGCAGCCCTACTCGGCGCGGTAGCCGAAGACGCCGCCGTTGCGCGTCACGACCACCACGGTGTTGGCGGCCAGCACCGGCGCAGCGGCGATGGCCGAGCCATCGGGTGCCAGGCGGTTGAGCGGCGAGCCATCCTCGCGCGACAGGAAGTGCACGGTGCCCGTGTCTTCGCCGATCACCAGCGTGCGGCCCACGGCCAGCGGTGCGGTGAGCGTGCGCAGGCGCAGCCGGTCGGACGTCCACATCACGTTGCCGTCGGTGCGGCGCCAGGCGACCACGCTGCCGTTCGATTCGGTCCCGTACACCGCGCGCTCGTCGCCGCCCACGCCTTCGGCGCCGACCGAGGGCTTGTTCCACAGCAGCGTGCCGCGGGTGGTGTCGACGCAGCCGACGGCCGCGTAGTAGGCGCGCGCGCAGACGGTTTCGCCCACGCGGCTCACGGTGCCGGTCAGGTCGACCAGGCGCTCGACGTCGTTGGTCCCGCGCGGCGAGGCGATCGGGACTTCCCAGCGCGAGACGCCGTTGTTCGGGTTCATGCCCACCATGCGTGCGCCCACGCCGGCGACGAGGGTGTCGCCGATCGGGAACATCACGCCGGGCTTGCGCAGCACGAGCGCATCGCCGGCGGCGCGGGTCTGGGTCCAGAGGCGGCGGCCGCTCTGGCCGTCGAAGGCGGTGGTGCTGCGGTCGGCGGTCTGCGCGAACACGCGGCGGCCGGCCACCAGCGGCGGGGTGTAGGTTTCGGCAGGCAGGCGCTCCTTCCAGAGCACCTTGCCGCCCTGCAGGGCGACGAGTTCGTTGTTGGCCGTGACCACCGCGGCCATCGCACCGTCGCTGCCGACGCCGGCGATCAGGGGCGCCCCCGCGCTGGCACGCCACTGCTCGGCGCCGGTGCGGGCGTCGATCACCACCACCGTGCCGTCGGCCGCGGCCACGGTCACCGTGTCGCCGTTGACCGCCATCTGCAGCGGGAAGGCCACCGAGGGCAGCTTGGCCGTCCAGGCCTGGCGAACGCCCATCAAGGCGTTGTTGGGCGGCAGTTCGGCCGGCTTGGGCTTGGCCGTGCCCGAGCAGGCCGCGATGCTGGCGGCGACCGCTATCAAAACCATAGCTGCCCCCGCACGAAGGACGGGCGCTGG
The DNA here is from genome assembly GCA_031119395.1 of Pseudomonadota bacterium. GTDB lineage: Bacteria > Pseudomonadota > Gammaproteobacteria > Burkholderiales > Burkholderiaceae_C > Xenophilus. The sequence continues at coordinate 112,987 of JAVHYA010000003.1, read as the reverse complement.
AGCACTAAAACGCTTGAAATTCATGGTGCGTGCGATCAGGGGTTGGTCTTGGCCGGAGCCGCGGTTGCTTCGAGGGTCTTCGGGTCCGCGCCCACGGCGTTGAGCTTGATCTCCACCAGACGGCGGTATTCGGAGCCGGCACCCAGCGCCTTCCAGGCCTTCTCGTACTCGGCGCGTGCCTCGTCGCGCTTGCCCTGCGCCGCATAGATGTCGCCGCGGCGGTCGGCCACGAGGCCTTCGAAGGGCTTGGGCACGCCGGCCGACAGCTGCTTGAGCGCCTCGTCCCAGGCCTTCGTGTCCATCAATTCGGCGGCCAGGCGCAGCCGTGCGATCGCCTGGTAGCCAGGATCGACCGCGTTGTCGGCCACCCAGGCCAATGCCGCGCGCGAGCCCTCGGGCTTGCCCTTGTCGGCCAGCGACTTCGCCGCCAGCAGGCCCGCCTGCTGCGCATACGCAGTGCGTCCAAAGCGGCTCTTGACGTCGCCGAAGGCACGTTCGACGCGATCGGCATCGCCGGCCTGCACCGCCTGTTCCAGCGTGTCGTAGAGCGCCGCGGCCTGCGCCGCCTGGTTGCGCTGGTAGAACTGCCAGCCGTTCCATGCCACCACGGCACCGGCGACGAGCAGCACGACCCAGGTGATCAGCGTGCCGTACTTGTTCCAGAAGTGCTTGAGCTGGTCGAGCTGTTCCTGTTCTTCGAGGTCGAGATGGGTCGCCATGCGTTGTCGTTGTGTGAGAGAGCCTCAGGGCGTGGCGCCCTGGGCAGCCGCGGATTGTAGGGTGGCGGCCCAGCCGGCCACGTCGGCCAGCGGCCGGGCGACCTGGGCGCCGCTGCCGTCGCGCAGCGACTTCACGGTGACCTCGCCGCGCGCCATTTCGTCGTCGCCGAAGATGAGCGCGAAGCGCGCGCCGCTGGCGTCCGCCTTCTTGAACTGGGCCTTCATCCCGCCGCCGCCGGCGTGCTGGATCACGGCCACCCCGGCACCGCGCAGCTGCTCGAGCGCGACCATGGCGCGCGGCAGCGCCGCCGCCGAAGGCACGATGGCGTAGGCGGCAGGTGCGGTCGACGGCACGGCCAGGCCCAGCTCCTGCACCAGCAGCAGCAGCCGCTCGATGCCCAGCCCGAAGCCCACGGCCGGGGCGGGCTTGCCGCCCATCTGGCCGATCAGGCCGTCGTAGCGGCCGCCACCGCACACCGTGCCCTGCGAGCCGAGCTGGTCGGTGACCCACTCGAACACGGTGAGGTTGTAGTAGTCCATGCCGCGCACCAGGCGCGGATTGATGCGGTAGGCCAGGCCGGCAGCGTCGAGCACGGCGCGCACCGCGTCGAAATGCGCGCGCGACTCGTCGCCGAGGAAGTCCATGAGCTGGGGCGCGGCCTCGACCACGGCCTGCATCGCCGGGTTCTTGGTGTCGAGGATGCGCAGCGGGTTGCTGTGCAGGCGGCGCTGCGCGTCGGCGTCGAGCACGTCGGCATGCGCCTCGAAGTGGCGGATCAGCGCCTCGCGGTGTGCCTGGCGCTCGGCAGGCTGGCCGAGGCTGTTGATCTCCAGGCGCACATGCTCGCCCTCGATCAGGCCCAGCGCGCGCCACAGCGCGCGCACCAGCAGGATCAGCTCCGCGTCCACGTCCGGGCCCGCGAAGCCCAGCGCCTCGACGTCGAGCTGGTGGAACTGGCGGTAGCGGCCCTTCTGCGGACGCTCGTGGCGGAACATGGGACCCATCGTCCACAGGCGCAGGGGGCCGTTGTACAGGGCGTTGTGCTCGACCATGGCCCGCACGATGCCGGCCGTGGCCTCGGGCCGCAAGGTGAGCTTGTCGCCGTTCATCGAGTCGGTGAAGGAATACATCTCCTTCTCGACGATGTCGGTCACCTCTCCCAGCCCGCGCACGAACAGCGCCGTCGGCTCGACCACCGGCGTGAGGATGTACTGGTAGCCGTAGCGTGCAAGCACCTTGCGCACCGTGGATTCGAACCAGTGCCACAGGGCGGCGTCGGGGAGCTTGTCCGTGCGCGGCACGCTCGCCGGCAGGATGTCGTTCATGCCTTTGACGGCATTGATCTTGTCAGCCATGGGAAGGGAACTCAGGCGGCATCGGCGGCCTGGGGCTGGCCGAAGCGCTTCTCGATGTAGTTTTCGACGATCTGGTGGAACTCGGTGGCGATGTTCTCGCCGCGCAGCGTCAGCGCCTTCTCGCCGTCGATGAAGACGGGCGCGGCCGGCGCCTCGCCGGTGCCCGGCAGGCTGATGCCGATGTCGGCATGCTTGCTCTCGCCGGGGCCGTTGACGATGCAGCCCATGACGGCCACCTTCATGGCCTCGACGCCGGGGTACTTGTGGCGCCACACCGGCATCTGCATGCGCAGGTAGTCGTCGATCTGCTTGGCCAGTTCCTGGAAGGTGGTGCTGGTCGTGCGACCGCAGCCCGGGCAGGCGGTGACGCTGGGCACGAAGACACGCAGGCCGAGCGCCTGCAGGATCTCGGAGGCGATCACGACTTCCTGCGTGCGCGACTCGCCCGGCTGCGGCGTGAGCGACACGCGGATGGTGTCGCCGATGCCTTCCTGCAGCAGGATCGACAGCGCCGTCGCCGAAGCCACCGTGCCCTTGGTGCCCATGCCGGCCTCGGTCAGGCCCAGGTGCAGTGCGTAGTCGCAGCGGCGAGCGAGTTCGCGGTAGACCGAGATCAAGTCCTGCACGCCGCTGACCTTGCAGCTCAGGATGATCTGGTTGCCGTCCATGCCCATCGATTCGGCGAGCTTCGCGGAATCGATGGCCGAGCTGACCAGCGCCTCGTACATCACGCTCTTGGCCTCCCAGGGCTGGGCGCGGCGGCTGTTGACGTCCATCAGGCTGGCCAGCAGCTCCTGGTCCAGGCTGCCCCAGTTGACGCCGATGCGCACGACCTTGTTCCAGCGCATCGCGGCCTCGATCATCTGGCCGAACTGGCGGTCCTTCTTGTCGCCCTTGCCCACGTTGCCGGGGTTGATGCGGTACTTGGACAGCGCCTCGGCGCAGGCCGGGAAATCGGTGAGCAGGCGGTGGCCGTTGTAGTGGAAGTCACCCACCAGCGGCACGTCGACGCCCATGCGGTCGAGCTGCTCGCGGATGTAGGGGACCTGCGCGGCGGCCTCGGGCGTGTTGACGGTGATGCGCACCATCTCCGAGCCGGCCTGGGCCAGCTCCTTGACCTGGATCGCGGTGCCGATGGCGTCGACCGTGTCGGTGTTGGTCATCGACTGCACGCGCACCGGCGCATCGCCGCCCACGGTGACCACGCGCGGCCCCCAGACCACGCGCGCCTGGCGCGAACGGCGCGCCGCCGGCGCCGCCGGCGCGATGGGGCCGTGCGGCACGTTGTCCATGCGATCGGTCATCTGCAGCTCCTTCGCAGCGCACAGGCGCACCGCGTCAAGATTTGACCTCGAAGCGCGCCACGCCGCCCGACCGGGCAAGCGGGGCCAGGTCGAAGGCCTTGCCGCGCACGAGCACGTCGACGTTGCTGGCTCGGCCGACCACCACCGACAGCGGCAGGCTGCCCGAGAGCCTGACCGTCTCGCCCGACGCCACCAGCCTGCGCAGCAGCACCTTGCCACCCGCCTCGCTGACGGTGATCCATGATTCGCCGCGCGCAGCCGTCAACACCAGCACGTCGCCGGCGGCCGACGCAACAGGCTCCGGCGCCGCAACGGGTGCGGATGGCGCGGCCTCGGTGGCGGGCGCTGCGGCGGAAGTCGGCGCGGCCGCCGCCACGACGGGCTCGACCACCGTGCCGGGCGGTGCGGCAGGCGCCGCCGCGCCCTCGGACGACGCGCCAGCCGAAGAAGTCCCTGGGCGATCCGTCAGCTTCGCCAGCCAGGCACCGGCGCCGTCGAAGACCGACTGCGGCAACCAGAACACCGCCGCCGCACCGATCAGCAGCACCGCGACCAGCGCCAGCAGTGGCCTGGGGAGCAGGCGCCCCTGCGGCTGGCGGCCGGCACCGCGGTGCGGATGCTGACGGATGTTCCCGCTCATGCTGCGGTCGGCCTCGGCGAGGGCGGCCTGCGGCGCGCCCGGCAGCTTGGCGAGCACCGGCGCGGGGTCGATGCGCAGTGCCCGCGCCACGCTGGCGGCCAGGGCGCGCGCGAACACCGGATCGGGCAGCGCGTCGATGTCGTCGGCCTCCAGGGCTTCGAGCTTCTGAGGCGGCACCTTCAGCGCCGCGGCCACCATTTCGACGTGAAGCCCATGGGCTTCACGCGCCTGGCGCAGCATGTCGCCCGCGCTCATGTGCGTGGTATCACCCGGCGTCAACGGCACGGCCGCCGACGCACCGAACTCACTGGCCCGCTCAATCATTGAAGTTGCCGCGCTCGTACGCCAGCGCCTCGCGCGATTGGGGGAAGCGGCGCTGCAGCTGGCTGGCCAACTGCGCCATGGCCTCGCGGTTGCCCAGGCGGCGCTCGGTCTTCACGCCCAGCCACAGCGACTCGGCGTTGGCCTGCTGGCCGTTGTTGATGCGGCGGATGTAGAACTGCGCCCGCGTGTAGTCCTCGCGCTGGAACAGCAGCAATGCGAGGTTGTAGCCGATCACCGGGTTGCCGGCGTCCAGCTCGTAGGCCTGCGTGAGGCTCTTCTCGGCCGCGGCGCGGTCACCGGCCTGGATCTGGCACACGCCCTGCGTCATCAGGGTCTTGGCGGCGTCCTGGTAGGTCGGCACGGCCAGCGCGGCGCCGAACTGGGCCGTCGCGTCGGCGTAGCGTTTCTGCTGGCACAGCAGCCAGCCGTAGTTGTGGCGGGTGTCCGGGTCGCGCGGCTTGATCGCGATCGCGCGGCGGAAGCTGTCTTCGGCCTGGGCGGCGTCGTCCTGGCGCATGTAGATCAGGCCGCGCAGGTTGTAGGCATCGGCGTAGGTGGGGTCGGCCGCCAGCGCCTGATTGATCTCCTGCATCGCGACCTCGGTCTGGCCGTGCTGGAAGTAGCCCACCGCGAGCTGCAGGCGCAACTCGGCGCGGCGCTGCGCCTGGGCCTGGGCCGACTCGGGCGCCACGGCCGCGGGCGGGCTGTTCTTCATGTCGGCGAAGGACGTGGTGGTCGTGGTGGTCGTCGTGCAGCCGACCAGCGCCAGCGCGACCACCGCCGCACCGCTGCACAGCCAGCGTGCCGAGGGCCGTGCCGCGGTCAGGGAGTGTTCTGTCATCGGTTCAATGCTCCTGCGTCGCATCGGCCGCCACTCCCGGGCGCGCCTTGTGCAGCACCACGGTGCGCCGCTGCGCCATGCGCTCGGCGGCCCGGGTGCGGTCCTTCACGTCGCCGGCGAGCTGGCCGCAGGCGGCGTCGATGTCGTCCCCGCGCGTCTTGCGCACCGTGGTGACGATGCCGGCATCGCCCAGCGCCCGGGCGAAGGCCTGCACGCGCGCCTGCGGCGAGCGCAGCAGTCCCGAGGCCGGGAACGGATTGAAGGGAATCAGGTTGAACTTGCACGACACGCCCTGCGACCGCACCAGGTCGACGAGCTGCTGTGCATGTTCGGGCTGGTCGTTCACCCCGTCGAGCATGCAGTACTCGAAGGTGATGAAGTCGCGCGGCGCGTGCGCCAGGTAACGCTTGCAGGCCGCGAGGAGTTCCTCGAGCGGGTACTTGCGGTTGAGCGGCACCAGGTCGTCACGCAACGCATCGTTGGGCGCGTGCAGCGACACCGCGAGCGCGACCGGGCAGTCCTGGCCGAGGCGGTCGATCATCGGCACCACCCCGGAGGTGGACACCGTCACCCGGCGACGCGACAGGCCATAGGCGTTGTCGTCGAGCATGGTGCGCAGCGCCGGCACGAGCGCCCCGTAGTTCTGCAGCGGCTCGCCCATGCCCATCATGACGACGTTCGAAATGATGCGTTCGTCGCGCTGCAGGTGCTTGCGCAGGAAATGTTCGGCGAACCACAGCTGGGCGACGATCTCGCCGGTGCCGAGATTGCGGCTGAAGCCCTGGTGGCCGGTGGAGCAGAAACGGCAGCCCACCGCACACCCGGCCTGGGACGACACGCACAGCGTGCCTCTGTCGTCCTCCGGAATGAAGACGGCCTCGACGGCATTGCCGTCGCCGACGTCGAAAAGCCACTTGATGGTGCCGTCGGCGGACAGCTGCTGCGAGATGACCGGCAGCGCGGTCACGTGCGCCGCGCCGGCGAGCTTGCCGCGCAGCGACTTCGCCAGATCGGTCATCTGCTCGAAGTCGCTCGCGCCGCGCTGGTGGATCCAGCGGAACAGCTGCGTGGCGCGGAAGCGCTTCTCGCCGAGCCCCTCGCAGAACGCGGCCAGCCCCTCGAGGTCGAATTCGAGCAGGTTGGTGCTTGCGTTCATGCGGCGGCCCGGCGCTGGCGCGGGCTTACTTCAGGTTGGGGAAGAAGAAGGCGATCTCGGCCTTGGCCGTCTCGGGGGCGTCCGAGCCGTGCACGGCATTGGCATCGATGCTGTCGGCGAAGTCGGCGCGGATGGTGCCGGGGGCGGCCTTCTTGGGGTCGGTGGCGCCCATCAGGTCGCGGTTCTTGGCGATGGCGTTGTCGCCTTCGAGCGCCTGCACGAACACCGGGCCCGAGACCATGAAGCTCACCAGGTCCTTGAAGAAGGGACGCTCCTTGTGCACGGCATAGAACTGCTCGGCCTGGGCCTGCGAGAGCTGCATGTACTGTGCGGCGACGATCTTCAGGCCAGCGGCTTCGAAGCGGGAGACGATCTTGCCGATGACGTTCTTGGCGACGGCGTCGGGCTTGATGATGGAGAGGGTGCGTTCGATGGCCATGGAATGCTTTCTGAGCGGATGTTGATCTGGAATGAGCTGTCGAACCGGCACGAAGTTGCATCGCCTGAAACGATGCCTGTGCCAGTCTTGACAAAGCCTTGCATTTTAACCGGGGCGAATGACCGATTCGCGCCATCCCGGTGCAAAAACCGCAGGCCGCCCCATGGCTTGCCCGCGTCTGTCGCGCGTTCAGCGAGGCCGCGGGCGCCGGCCGCGGCCACCGCCGCCGCCGCCACCCGGGGCGCCGCCGCCGCCGGTGCCGCCACCGCGGCGCGGATCCTTGCGCTGGCGCGAGAAGCTGTCGGCACCGATGTAGCCGAACGAGGTCTTCATCGGGTCGGGCTGCCCGCCCCCTGCCCCGCCGCCCGCCTTGGGCCCGCGGTCGTTGCCGCGCTTCTTCCTGCCACCGGGGCCCGCGGCATTGCCGCCCTGCGGATTGCCGCGCGTGGCGAGCGGGTTCGGCTGGCGCGGTCCGTTGCCGCC
>JAVHYA010000003.1:95031-105625 GCA_031119395.1 Pseudomonadota bacterium | reverse complement strand
CACCGCCGTTGCCCTTGCCTGCGCCGCCGCGACGGCGCTTCTTGCCGCGGTCGCTGGCGCCGCGGCCGGGGCCGTCATCGCGCTGGCGCGGCGCCGGCATGTCGGCACCCGCAGCATGCGTCAGTGCGCGGATGTCGCGCTCGTCCAGCTCCAGCCACGCGCCACGTCGCAGGCCGCGTGGCAGCACCATGGCGCCATAGCGGATGCGGATCAGCCGGCTCACGGCATGGCCCACGGCCTCGAACAGGCGCCGCACCTCGCGGTTGCGGCCTTCGGAGATGGTCACGCGGTACCACTGGTTCGAGCCTTCGCCGCCGCCGTCCTCGATGGTGCCGAATTGCGCCATGCCGTCGTCGAGCCGCACGCCGTCCAGCAGGCGCTGCTTCTCCTCGTTGCTCAGGGCCCCGAGCACGCGCACCGCGTACTCGCGCTCCAGCCCGAAGCGCGGGTGCATGAGCCGGTTGGCCAGTTCGCCCGAACTGGTGAAGAGCAGCAGCCCCTCGGTGTTCAGGTCCAGGCGGCCGACCGACTGCCACTTGCCCTGCACCAGGCGAGGAAGCTTGCGGAAGACCGTGGGGCGGTTCTGCGGGTCGTCGTGCGTGACCACCTCGCCCACCGGCTTGTGGTACGCAATCACGCGCGGCGGCGGCGGCGCGATGCGGTAGCGGATCGGCTTGCCGTTGACCTTGACCTGGTCGCCGTACTGGATGCGCTGGCCGATGTGCGCCGGCTCGTTGTTGACCGAGATGCGGCCCTCGAGGATGAGGCGCTCCATTTCCAGGCGGGAGCCGAGCCCGGCCTGGGCCAGCACCTTGTGCAGCTTGGGCGCATCGGCCTGCGGCAGCAGCACGCGCTTGAGCGGTGCCACGTCGGGGCTGGTCTCGTCGGCGTCGAACTGGCCCGAGACCACGTCGGCGAACTGGATCGGCTCCGGCGGCGGCGCGTTGCGCTGTTCGCGCTCGGCGGCGCGGCGGGCGCGGTCGAACTCGTCCTCGTCCTCGTCGTCCTCGTCGTCCTCTTCGCCGTCCCCGCCGTCGTCACCGACCTGATCGGCCTCCGCGTCGCGCGGCACGGGCGCCACAGGAGCCGGCGACGCCTCGGAAGCCACCGGCGCGGGCACCGGGTCGGGCGCGTCGGCTGGCTGCGCGTCGGCGGCAGGCGCCGACGCATCGACGACCTCCGCCCTGGGTTTGCGCGGGCGACGCTTGCGGGCCGGCTCCGCTGCGCCGTCTGCTATCGATTCCGTAGCAGCTTGCGCAGGCTGGTCGGGCGTTGCGGCCACTTTTTCTTCGGATTCCGCAGGCGCACCGGAAGGGGGGACGTCGTCGTGGTCGGGTGCGCTCATGAGGGGGTTCCAGAAGAGGAGTCGAGTGGGGAGGAGGAAGGTGGAAGCGGCTCGTCGGCGGGAAGGCCGGGCGCCGGCATGGCGTCGGCCTGCGCCGTGCGCGGAGGTTCATCGCCCTCCGGGTCCGCAGCAGCCGCCACGGCGGCTTCATCCCGTGGCGAGGGATCGGCAGCCGCATCGGACTGGGCGGGCGTCGTGGACCCCGCCTCGGCCGGGTCGGGCTCACCGATCGGCAGCCCGGGCTGGTCGGCATCGATGCCACGGGACAGCGCCTCGGCCATGGCCTGGGCATGCTGCGGTGCCTCGATCATCGGCAACTGGTCGAGCGAGGCCAGGCCCAGGTCGTCGAGGAACTGGCGGGTGGTGGCATAGAGCGCCGGGCGCCCCACCGTCTCGCGGTGGCCGATGACCTCGACCCAGCCACGGTCCTCGAGCTGCTTGAGGATCATCGAGTTGATGGTCACGCCGCGGATGTCTTCCATGTCGCCGCGGGTCACGGGCTGGCGGTAGGCAATGATGGCCAGCGTCTCGAGCGCGGCGCGGGTGTAGCGCGGCGGCTTCTCCGGGTGCAGGCGATCGAGGTGGTCACGCATCTCGGGCCGGCTCTGGAAGCGCCAGCCGCTGGCGACGTTGACCAGCTCCAGGCCGCGCTGCGACCAGTCGTCCTGCATCTCGTGCAGCAGCGACTTGATGGTGTCGGCTCCCAGCTCGTCGTTGAACAGCACGCGCAGTTCGCGCAGGGGCAACGGCTGGGCCGAACAGATCAAGGCGGTTTCAAGAATGCGCTTCGCATCCGCCGTATTCATGGTTCGCGGTGTCCGGGAAGAGGCGCCGCCAGGGGCGCACGTTCAGAACAGAGGGGATCGGCGAGGCGTTGCGGGCCAGAGCCGGCGAAGCAACGCGGTCCGGGCTCGAGGGGCGCCGGGACGGCAGGACACCGTCAGGCGCGATTGTAGTCCAGCCCCCACGCGCGGGCGGCGTGGGCCAGGTCCTCCGGCACGGGCGAACGCAGGTCCAGCGCCTGCTGCGTGACAGGATGCACGAAGGCCAGCCGGTAGGCGTGCAGGCCCTGGCGCGTCAGCCCGTTCGCGGGGGCGCCGCCGTAGGTTTCGTCCCCGACCAGGGGGTGGCCGATGGACGCCATGTGGACGCGGATCTGGTGGGTGCGGCCCGTCTCGAGCGTGCAGCGCACCAGGCAGCCTGCGTCGTGGCTGCCCAGGGACTCGATCAGCGTGCGCGCCGGCTTGCCGGGGTGCTGACGCAGGTCGACCACCGCCATGCGCAGCCGATTGCGCGGATCCCGGCCGATCGCCGCATCGACCTGGCGGCTGGGCGCCCCCTCCCACCGCCGGTGCGCCAACGCCACGTACTGACGGGTGACCTCGCGCGCCGCGATCATGCGCACCAGCGCCTCCATGGCCAGGCGGCTGCGCGCCACCACCATCAGGCCGCTGGTGTCGCGGTCGAGCCGGTGGACGATGCCGGCGCGCGGGAGCCGGGCGGCGAGCGGATCGCGCGCCAGCAGGCCATTGAGCAGCGTGCCGCTCCAGTGGCCAGGGGCCGGGTGCACCACGAGCCCGGCGGGCTTGTCGATCACGCACAGGTGCTCGTCCTCGTGCACCACCACCAGCGGCATCGGCTCGGGCCGAAAGGCCTGGCTCTGCGGCGTCGGACGCAGCTCGACCTGGCCGGCGTCGCCGACGCGCACCGCAACGGAGGGCTTGCGTGCAACCCGGCCCTGCAGCAGCACGGCCCCGTCCTCGATGAGCTGCTGCAGGTAGCTGCGCGAGAACTCGGGCACCAGCAGCGCCAGGGCCCGGTCCAGCCGCTGGCCGTGCAATGCCGCGGCGATGGCAAAGGGGCGGATTTCGCTGCCTTCCGCGACGTCGGCACCCTCGTCTCCTTCCACCGCCGCGCCCTCGGGGTCCGCAGGGGGCGTCGATATAATTGGAAGGACCTGTTTCAAGAAAGCTGCCTCAGATGTTTCGCACCCAATTATCGGCCGTCCCCGTGTGGCTCGCCCTCGCAGCAGGGGTCGCCCTGACGGCCGGGTGCTCGTCGACCAAGGAAGACCGGACGGCGAACTGGAGCCCCAACCGGATCTACGCCGAGGCGAAGGAAGAAGCCGACGGCGGCTCGTACGACAAGGCCGTGCCGCTGTACGAGAAGCTCGAAGGCCGCGCCGCCGGCACGCCGCTGGCCCAGCAGGCGCAGTTGGACAAGGCCTACGCCCAGTACAAGGGCGGCGACCGAACCCAGGCGATCGCCACGCTCGACCGCTTCATGAAGCTGCACCCGGCCAGCCCTGCGCTGGACTACGCGCTGTACCTCAAGGGCGTGGTGAACTTCAACGACGACCTGGGCATGTTCTCGTGGCTCACCCGCCAGGACCTGTCGGAGCGCGACCAGAAGGCGGCCAAGGAATCGTTTCAGGCCTTCAAGGAACTGGTCGAGCGCTTCCCCGATTCGCGCTACGCGAAGGACGCGCGAGACCGCATGCGCTACATCGTCAACTCGCTGGCGCAGTACGAAGTGCACGTCGCACGCTACTACTACTCGCGCGGCGCGTACCTGGCGGCCATCAACCGCGCGCAGATCGCGCTGGCCGACTATCGCGAGGTGCCGGCCCTCGAGGAAGCGCTCTACATCATGGTGCAGTCCTACGACGCGCTGGGCATGACCCAGTTGCGCGACGATGCCAAGCGCGTGCTGACGACCAACTACCCGAACAGCGAGTATCTGGTGAGCGGCTTCAAGCGCAAGGACGATCCGTGGTGGAAGCTCTGGTGAGCGCGCCTTCCCGGCGCTCAGCCTGATCCGACGGCCGCCCTGTGCGGCCGTCGTGCTTTCAGGGGGCCGATGCGAGCAGGTCGTCGAACGCCGCGTCGAGCGCCTGGGCATCGTCCAGGCGCCGCATCGGCGGCAGGGCCTGCAGCAGCCGGCGGCCGTAGCCCATGGTAGTGAGCCGCGTGTCGCACACGGCCAGCACCCCGCGGTCGCTCTCGCGCCGAATGAGGCGCCCCGCGCCCTGCTTGAGAGCGACGGCAGCCTCGGGCACGAAGTAGTCGTTGAATCCGCTGCGGCCCTGCGACTCCAGCCGCCGCGAGCGCGCCTCGACCAACGGGTCATTGGGCGGCGGAAAGGGCAGCTTGTCGATCACCACGAACTGCAGCGCATCGCCCGGTGCATCGAAGCCCTCCCAGAACGAGGCCGAGGCCACCAGCATGCAGCCCTTGCGGCCGGCCGAGGCGCCCTCGCGGAAGCGCTCCATCAGTACCCGCTTGGGCAGCTCGCCCTGCACCAGCACGTCGAGGTCGGCACCGCCGGCCTGCGCCCGCTGGCGCAACAGGTCGCCGATGGTGCGCAGCGCGCGCAAGGTGGTCGTCAGCACGAGGGTGCGGCCGCCGAGCCGTTCGGCCCCGTGCGCCGCGAGGCGGGCCACCTCGGCACTGTGCGAGGGATCGTTCGGCTTCGGAAAGCTGCGCGGCACGTAGAGCGCGGCCTGCTCCCCGTAATCGAAGGGGCTGCTCACGCGCAGGATCTGCGCATCGCTCAAACCGCAGGGCTCGGTGAACCAGCGCAGGCGCGGGTCGTCGCCCAGGGTGGCGGACGTGAAGATCCAGGCCCGGCCGTCGGCAGACGCATCGCTGTCCTGCGGCGCGCGGTCGGTCTTGAGCACCCGCTTGCGCACCGCTTCCGCGATGTCCAGCGGCGATTCGACCAGGCGCAGCTGCGTGCCCACGTCCACCCAGCGCACCGCCTCGGGCGCGCAGGGCTGGGCGAGCCGCTCCGCGCGCTCGAGCATCTGGGCGGCACGCTCATGCAGGCGGACGAAATCCGGGGCGATCTCGCTGACCGTGTCCAAGGCCTCCATCGCGTCATGAATGCTGCGGCGCACTGCCTCCAGGCTTTCCTGCCACGGCGTCTCGGCGACGCCTTCGGGTGCGGGCCCGGCCCAGCGCAACTTGGCACCCGGCCAGGACTTGCCGACCGACAGGCGCAGCTCGCGCGCAGCCCGGTCCAGGTCGGCCACCACCTGCTGCCAGTCGGCCAGGCCGCGCGCCTGCTGCAGCCCCGCGGCCAGCACGTCGCGTGCGAAATCCAGGACCTGTCCCGTGCCCAGCTGAAGCCCGAGGAACTGGACGCCGGTCTCGTTGAGCTGGTGCGCCTCGTCGAACACCACCACGCGCACGCTGGGCAGCAGCTCGGCCATGCCCGACTCGCGCACGGCGAGGTCGGCGAAGAACAGGTGGTGGTTGATGACCACCACGTCGGCGGCCAGCGCCTCGCGGCGCGCGAGATTCACATGACAGGCCTTGAACTGCGGGCACTGCGCGCCCAGGCAGTTGTCGCGCGTGGAGGTCACCAGCGGGATCACGGGCGAGCGCTCGTCGAGGCCCGGCAGCTCGGCGAGGTCACCGGTGCGCGTGCCCAGCGACCACTGCTCGATCTTGCCCAGCGTGCGCGCCATGCCCCGCTCCACGCCGGCGTCATGCCGGGCCAGCCCGAGGCGGTGCAGGCACAGGTAGCTCGCACGTCCCTTGAGCAGCGCGGTCTTGAGCGGCAGGCCCAGCGCCTCGACGAGGCGCGGCAGGTCGCGGCCGAAGAGCTGGTCCTGCAAGGCCTTGGTGGCCGTGGACAGCAGCACGCGTTCGCCGCTAAGCAGCGCCGGCACGAGGTAGGAAAAGGTCTTGCCGACGCCGGTGCCGGCTTCGGCCACCAGCACGCCGCCGCGGTCGATGGTGTCGGCCACCGCCAGCGCCATCTGCGTCTGGCCGCTGCGCACGCGGAAGTGCTCGGCCGCATGCGACAGCACGCCGTCCTCGGCAAAAGCGCCCTCGACCTCGTCGCGCAGCGGCATCAGGCGGGCTCGGGGGGCACGAGCAGTTGCTGGGTCTTCTGGATCTCGTCGCGCAGGGCGAGGCGGCGCTTCTTCAGCCGACGCAACAGCAGCTCGTCCTGCGGCCGGCTTTCACCCAGGCGATCGATGCTGGCATCGAGGTCGGCATGCTCGATGCGCAACTCGATCAGGCGGCGCGACAGGGAATGAAGATCGGAATCCAAAGGGGCCATCGGCGTGAAAAAAGACCACCGATGTTCGTCGGATAATACGCGCTCCTTCTTGTCCTCCCCCGCCCGTGCGCATCCGGCTGCGCCATCCTCACCGCCCTCCTCCCCGATGCCCCGAGGCTTCCGACTCACCGCGGCCACCGGCCTTCATCAAGGCGACCGGCCCTACCAGCAGGACCAGGTCATGCTGATCGCGCATCCGCGCGTGGCCGGCTGCGTCCTGGCGGTCGTGGCCGATGGCATGGGCGGACGCAGCGGCGGGCGCAAGGCCTCGGACCAGGTGCTGCTCACCGCGCGCCAGCTCTTCGAGCGTTACGCACCCGACGTGCAGCCGGCATCGGCCCTGCTGCGCCAGACGGTGGAGGACGCGCACACGGTCATCAAGCTCACGGCGATCTCGAGCGAGCAGGAGCCGCACAGCACGGTGGCCGCCTTCCTGCTCAATCCGCAAGGCGACGGCGCGTGGGTGCATGCCGGCGACTCCCGCGTCTACCTGTTCCGCAAGGGCCGGCTGGTGCAGCGCACGCGCGACCATTCCTATGTCGAGGTGCTGATCGAGCGCGGTGAGCTGACCGAGGACGAAGCCATGCGCCATCCCCAGGCCAACATCCTGGTCGGCTGCCTGGGCATGCGCGCCACGCCGCCCCCGATCGATGTGCATGAGATGGAGCGCCTTGGCACCGGCGACGCGCTGCTGGCTTGCAGCGATGGCCTGTGGCACTACTTCACACCCGAGGAACTGGGTGCGGTGATTGCCGAGCAGTCGCCGCGCGAGGCGGTGGCCCTGCTGGTGTCCGAGGCGCGCCAGCGTGCGCACGGCACCGGCGACAACCTGTCGCTGGCCCTGCTCAAGCTCGAGGCGCTGCCCAGCGCCGCCGCCTGATCCGATTCAGGGCGCAGCCGGCAGCGGCGCGGCAGGCGGCTTGGTCTGGCTCGCGTTGCGGCGCTCGCGCTCGGCGCGGCGGCGCTCCGCTGCGGCCTGCTTGCGCTGGTAGCGGTCGAGCTGCACCGGCGCCTGGGCGGCCCGGCCGGCGGCCCTGGCCTCGTCCTGATCATGGCGCTGCTGCTTGTTGTCGAAGGCCTGCTCGCGCTGCTGCGCCTGCGCCGCGGCGTTGGCGCGGCTCTGGGCATGGTCGGCTGCACGTTGCTCGCGGTCGCGCTGGGCCTGGCGCGCCTGCTCCTGCTGCTCGGGCCGGTCCTGCAGACGCGGCGTGGCCTCCTTCTGGTCCAGCCGCCTGAGCTGCTCGGCGCCGCGGCGCTTGCGCTCGATGTCGTTGATGGCCGCTTCCTGGCGCTTCAGATCATCGGTCTGGGCGCGGCGCCGGGCACGGCTGTCCCGCAGGCAGTTGTCGACGGCGAAGCGCTGGTAGCAGGCGGCCTCTTCCTGCTGGAAGCGCGCCTCGATGGCCTTGCGCTCGGCCGCGATGCGGTCGCGTTCGGGCTGGTAGTTCTTCTGCGCCGCCGATGCCCCCTGCGCGCCGGCGGGCGCCGATTGGGCGAAGGCCGCACCTGCGCCGAACGCGAGCGTCAGGACGACGGCCAGGGAATAACGCAGGGTCATGTGAGGCGGGTATCGACGGTGCGGCGCTCCAGCGCCAGGAATTCGGTCGACTGCATCTCGTTGAGGCGCGACACGGTGCGCGGGAACTCGTGGGCCAGCGGACCTTCGGTGTACAACGCCTCGGGTGGAACCGCGGCCGACATGATGAGCTTCACCCGCCGATCGTAGAACACGTCCACCAGCCAGGTGAAACGGCGCGCTTCGGAGGCCATGCGCACCGGCATGTGGGGCACGTCGGACAGCAGCACGGTGTGGAACTGGCTGGCGATCTCGAGGTAGTCGTTCATCGAGCGCGGGCCGCCGCACAAGGTCTTGAAATCGAACCACACCACGCCACCGGCGCGCCGGCGGGCGCGGATCTCGCGCTGCTCGATGTGCAGGATCGGGCTGTCGTCGCCCTTCTCGGCCAGCTTGTCGAACAGGTGGCGCAACTCCTTCTCGGCCGCCGCATCGTTCGGCGTCAGGTACAGGCGCGCCTGCTCCAGCGTGCGGCGCCGGTAGTCGGTGCCGTTGTCGACGTTGATGACCTCCAGCTTGCGGTTGAGCAGCTCGATGGCCGGCAGGATGCGGTCGCGGTGCAGGCCGCCCGGGTACAGGTCGTCGGGCTTGAAGTTGGAGGTGGTGACGAAGCCCACCCCGTTGTCGAACAGCGCCACCAGCAGGCGGTGCAGGATCATCGCGTCGGTGATGTCCGCGACGTGGAACTCGTCGAAGCAGATCAGCTTGAAGCGCTTGGCGATGCGCTTGCCGAGCTCGTCGAGCGGATTCTGGATGCCCTGCAGGTCCGCCAGCTCTCGGTGCACCTCGCGCATGAACTCGTGGAAGTGCAGGCGCGTCTTGCGGTTCAGCGGCACCGCGTTGAAGAAGCAGTCCATCAGGAAGCTCTTGCCGCGGCCGACCCCACCGTACATGTAGACCCCGCGCGGGATCTCCGGCCGGTGGATCAGCTTCTTGAACGCGTTGGAGCGCTGCGTCTTGTACTCGGCCCATTCGCGGGCGCAACGATCGAGCGCCTCCACGGCGCGCAGCTGCGCGGGATCGCTCTGGAAGCCGCGCTGCTTGAGCTCGGCCTCGTAGGCTTGCTTGACGGAGATCACCAGGATGGTGGCGCGGCGGAATTGCTATGAAATTCATAGCTGCTCGCGCCCGCTGGGCGGGCGCTGCAGCCCGATTTCATCAGAATCCCGGCCAACGGCCGATCAGAAGTTCAGCGTGCGCTTGTCCACGGCCAGGGCCGCTTCCTTGGTCGCTTCCGAGAGCGAGGGGTGCGCATGGCAGATGCGCGCGATGTCCTCGCTGCTCGCCTTGAACTCCATCGCCACCACGGCTTCCGAGATCAGCTCGCTGACCTGCGGGCCGACCATGTGCACGCCGAGGATCTCATCCGTCGCCGCATCGGCCAGGAACTTGACCATGCCCGTCGTGTCGCCCAGCGCGCGTGCGCGGCCGTTGGCCAGGAACGGGAAGGTGCCGGCCTTGTAGGCGCGGCCGCTGGCCTTGAGCTGCTGCTCGGTCTGGCCGACCCATGCGATCTCGGGGCTGGTGTAGATGACCCAGGGGATGGTGTTGAAGTTGACGTGCCCGTGCTGGCCGGCGATGCGCTCGGCCACGGCCACGCCCTCTTCCTCGGCCTTGTGCGCCAGCATGGGGCCGCGCACGACGTCGCCGATCGCCCAGACGCCCGGCAGGTTGGTCTTGCACTCGTCGTCGACCACGATCGCACCGCGGTCGTCGAGCTTCAGGCCCACCGCCTCGGCATCGAGCCCGATGGTGTTGGGCACGCGGCCGATGGAGACGATCAGCTTGTCGACCTCCAGCGTCTGCGCCTCGCCCTTGGCGTTGGTCCAGGCGATCGACACGCCCTTCTTGCCCGAGTTGATCTCGCCCACCTTCACGCCGAGCTCGATCTTCAGGCCCTGCTTGTCGAAGGCCTTCTTCGCTTCCTTGGCGATCTGCTCGTCGACGGCACCCAGGAAGGTCGGCAGCGCCTCGAGCACCGTCACCTCGGCACCGAGGCGACGCCAGACCGAGCCCATCTCCAGGCCGATGACGCCGGAGCCGATGAGCGCCAGCTTCTTGGGCACGGCGCCGATGCGCAGCGCGCCGTCGTTCGACAGGATGTTCTCCTCGTCGAAGGGCGCACCCGGCAGGGCACGCGCGTTGGAGCCCGTGGCCACGATGATCTGCTTGCCGACGATGGACTCCTCGGCCGCACCGGTCACCTTGATCTCGTAGCCCGCATCGGACGCCTTCACGAAGGCGCCGCGGCCGTGGAAGAAGGTGATCTTGTTCTTCTTGAACAGGTACAGGATGCCGTCGTTGTTCTGCTTCACGACCGCGTCCTTGCGCGCCAGCATCTTGCCCACGTCCAGCCCGAGGCCCTTGACCTCGATGCCGTGCTCCGCAAAGTGCTTGCCCGCGTGCTCGTAGTGCTCCGAGGACTGCAGCAGTGCCTTCGACGGGATGCAGCCCACGTTGGTGCAGGTGCCGCCCGGGGCGGGCTTGCCGTCCTTGTTCTTCCACTCGTCGATGCAGGCGACGTTGAAGCCCAGTTGCGCAGCGCGGATGGCGGCGATGTAGCCGCCGGGGCCGCCGCCGATGACGATGACGTCGAATTG